>DPDG01000107.1 GCA_003526375.1 Lentisphaeria bacterium | reverse complement strand
CCAATCGTTTTGAAATTGGCTCAACTATCATGGAAAGGAACTGTTATATGAAAATTCATTCTACTGCCGGACTTCTGGCGGCATGCACTCTTGCCGCGGCGGCGCCGGCGCCATTCGCGGTTCTTGATATGGAACATGCAAAAACGCGGGCGGTAAGAACAGTGATTCAGGATGCGGATTATTTCTGCAATCTGCCGCAGGAAACGAAAAAGTCAAAAACTTTCCTGATCGGGGAATGGGACTACAACACAATGCGTCCGCATGTCAACCTGAAATCGGAAAATCCATTCCCGCTGCAGAAACTTGCAATGGTGGTCTCGAAAGGAGATTACGGATTCAAAGGGTTCCTGCTCAGGGCATACGCACCGCTCACAAATCTGTCGGTGAAAACCGGAGAGCTGCGCAGTGACGGCGGCAATGTCATCGCGCAGGAGAATATTCTTGCCGCACGTGTCGCTGAATCCATAGACTATCCGGCGGCGGACATTCTGATGCCGCCGGAGATGAAGAAAGTTCCGGACAAGGCGCTGCTGGGATTCGCCATACTGGTCAATATCCCCGGAACCGCAGTCCCCGGAGTCTACCACACAACAATTACGGTAACGGCAGACGGGCAAAGCAGACAACTGCCGTTAAGTGTCCGGGTTCCGGACTTCACGCTCCCCGAAGCCGATATTCCCATCGGAAGCTACCTTGTATATTATGCCTCGGATCAGGGCGGCCGGGAGGGGCGCTGGGCTGGCGAAGACTACAAGGCGGCGCGGCAGGGCAAGTATTTTCATTTTCTCGCAACACGCGGAATGAACTCGTCAAGCATCTTCCATTACTGCCCGGAATTCACATCAGGGGACAGTGCGGAAATCAAATTCGATACGCTGGACAGCCTGATGGAAAAAATCGTTGCCGGTGGCTCCTGTAAAGCAATGACATTCGACCTCCGCTACCTCATAGGCAATGCCGCCCGTCTCGCAAAACTCAAGAAGTTTCAGGATGCGGGAAAAGATGATGTCGCCATTTACAAAGACATGGTGCGTCAATTCTGCGAACATGCAAAAAAGAAGAACTATCCCCGTTTCTATGTCATGGCGGAAGAAGAAATCGCCAACGGCGGAATCAAACAGAAAAATTACGACCGCTACGGAAAAGCCATGCAGGAGGCAGCCGGAAGCGATCTCTCCATGATTCTCGATAATTCGGTAGGAGCCGGAAAAGTCAATGCCGTGGACAGAGGGCATCGCGACGGGTATCGCTTCCGCCAGTACAACTCCTGGACGGATGAGGCGATCGCACAGGCGGAAAAAGACGGTGCGGAAGTCTGGAGCTACAACTACTCCTATAAACGTCCCTCTTTCGGTCTGCTGCTGCATCGCCTCAACTCACGCGGCCATCACCAATGGGCGGACACCTGGGGAAAAGCCTACACCATCAGCATTCCCGCCGATAACGGTGTCGTTTCCTCCCTGAAATATGAAATGGCTCACGAAGGAATTACCGACTACCGCTGGCTTATGGCGCTGAAAAAGAAAAATGACGCTCTCCGCCGGGATATGGTGAAAGAGATTCCCGTCGATAACGCAGGCGCCAATGCCTATGCGGCAAATCTTCCGGTCAGCCGGAACGACCTGATCCGCTGGCGCGCCATTCTGGAACTGACAGGAGACACAAACTCCGGACGGACCGCGCCGGGAACTCCGCAACTGAAAATAACCGGCAACACAAATACGAGCGATGTGCAGACAAAGGATATGGTCATCCACGCGCTTCAAATGCCGGACAGCTACGAACCGGACGCAAAGCTCAAAGGCTGGGCGCATAAAACCGTCAATGCGACAAAAGCGCTGCGCTATATGCTTGCCCATGAACGCCGTTTGCGCGCCATCACGTCCAGCGAGGAGGAATTCCGTAAAAAGAATGCGCCGAGCTACTCCGAAGTATGGGTCAATTACAATAACAGGGGAATTCTCCTGACGGCAAGTGTCAACCACACACCGTACGGCAAAGGCAACTACAAAGACGATGACCCATCCCTCTGGAAAGACAACTGCATGGAATTCTTCTTCCGCACCCCGGAAAAAATTCCGTACCAACTGATTGTCAATGCGGCAGACGCCAAGGTCATGCTGAAAGCAGGAAAAGTCCTGGATTCCACGGGGATCAGGATATCCGGGCAGGCGAAAAAAGGCGGAGCCGGAGGCTATATTCAGGAAATCTTTGTACCCTGGTCCGTTTTCGGGCTTCACGGCAAACCGGAAAACGGGACAATCTGGGCATTTAACGCCGGACGTGAGTTTCATTCATGGGGACAGAATACATGCTGGGCGCGCGTCGAAGGCAGTTTCGGTGACTCATCCCGCTGGGGAGCGCTGAAATTCTCCGGTCAGAAGCAGCTCGTTCATTTGAAGAACATCAAACTGGAACGTCTCTACCCCGGCAGCAACATCATTGCCGGAGCAATCCCCGGAAAAGAAGTTCTGAAAGTACTCCTGCGCGATCCGGCGGGGAAAACAATCGCGGAAAAAATGCTCCATGCCGAAGACCGCAGATTCCATTTCGGATTCCGCCTGCTGCCGGAAAAGTCAAGCAAAGCATATACTCTGGAGGTTCTGGATGCACAAGGTAAAACACTGGAAGCGGAAAGCATTCCGGTCATTCCCGCAGAACAGGCCGTCGAATTCAAATCTCCGGTTCTGGAATGTGCCTCCGGCGACATCGTATCCACCATTGCCGAGCTGAATGTTTCACCTCTGGAAATCCGGAACCACGGGATTACGTTCCGTCTGCGGGACAGAGACGGGAAAGTGAAACATGACTTCAAAGCCGATCCCGCGGGCAAGCAGTCCTTCCGCATCTGGCTGAAAACATCGGGGCTCACCCCGGGAGAATACACCCTGAAACCTGAACTGAGCGGCGATGCAAAAGGAATCTTCCCAAACGCAGGCGGAATGAAAATCAGAATTTACCCTGCAATCATCTGACGCAATCCTGCTTTCAGGAGCCGCTGCCTGTGAAAACCTGAACAGGCAGAAAGTTCCGCTGGAGCGTCAAAACACAATCCGGTGCAGATGGTTCTCCCGCCTGCGCCGGATTGTGTGTAGATAACCGGATCACCGCTGGAATTCTTCTATCCGCAGAGGCGGAATGCCGAATTCAGGCTTCCAGTTCGGAGAGGCGGAATAAAAACGGTTCGGATTGTCAAACAGAATCCTGTTGACCGATTCGGCGGAATGCCCGTCCTGTTTCATGAACGCGGCGGTTTTCACCAGACTCAACGGATCGGATACGCCCCAGTCGGCGGAACCGTCCACAATCATACGCTCCGAGCCATATTCGCGGATCAATGCCGAAACACGCTGCGGATTCAGCTTCGATACCGGATATACCGTCATGCCGGTCCAGCATCCGGTGTCACGCGCCTGTTTCATGCAGGCCTCCGTATTGTGGTCGATCAGTACTTTCGTTACGTCGATGCCCTCGTTCCGTATCACATCCGCAGTCCACTCGATCCCTTTTTCCTTATTCACATGGGGAAGATGGATGATGACGGGCATATTTTTCCGGTGTGCGATCGCAAGCTGGCGCTCGAATGCCGCACGCTCGTTTTCCGTGATATTGTTCAGCCCGATCTCTCCGAGCGCGACACAGCGGGGATGATCCAGATACGCTTCGATCCCGTCGATCACTTCATTCGCCAGCACAGTATCTTCCGCCTCTTTCGGGTTCAGCGCAATCGCGGCGTAATGATCAATGCCGAAACGGCGCGCGCGGATCGTCTCGAACTCCAGAATCAACTGAAAATAATCGAAGAACGTTCCTGCGTAACGGCGGTTGCATCCCATCCAGAAAGAGGGCTCGACACAGGCGCGGATGCCCGACCTGAACATTGCCTGATAGTCATCGGTCGTTCTGGAATACATATGGATATGCGGCTCAATGATCATGGATCACTCCTCTTTCTTCGGGGTGAATGACGGACAGTCATCCATCGGGTTGACATCTCTGGCGAACTTCATGCACCGTGTCAGAAACGGGTGCGCGATCAGATGCGCACAATCCCGGCAGAACTTCTTTTCATCCGCCGCGGCTTTGATCTCCGGTTTCTTCCCGAACTCCTCCCCCAGCAGGCTCTTGAACTTCAGAGCCGCGTCATTTTCCAGAGGAGAGACTTTCTTCTCCGTCTTTTCCTCCTTCAGCTCCTCAATCACGGCGCCGCAGGAAACACACTTCAGAACCTCGCCTTTTCTGGTCCAGCCCTCCATGACCGTTTCCTTTTTCAAAAACGTATTTTTTCCGCAGTGCGGACAATCAAATGAATCACCCGGTTTCATTGCCAGTTCTCCCGATTTCCATGTTACTGCAATAGCTTAATCCGTCCGCCATGAAAATGCAAACCGGAAAAGAAAAAATTATTTCGGGCGTTCTTCGGGCATGTCCGAAAGATCTTCCGGAGTTACCGGATTGTCTTTCAGAGTAACGAAAATCGTGCCGACGGCTTTCAATCCGAAAGTTCCCGGATTGCCGATCCGGTTATGGATATAACGAATCCTGCCGTTCTCCCACTTTTCCTCGTATTTCGTCGGCTTGAACATTCCGCCGTCTTCCCCGATCCGTTTCAAATCTTCCGCTTCCGGCATTCCGTATTCTTTGCGGATACGCTCGAAAAAAGTTTTCTCCGCCGGAGTGGAAGGAACAACGGTCTCGGTATAATGCCCCTTGATCACGGCGATTCTGCCTCTGGCGTCGGCAAGCAGGAAGACATGGTCGAAAGCATCGCCGAGCGGAGTCTTGTTCTTGCGCACAAACTGATATCCCTTGTAATCCTTCCACTTCGGAGGCAGCTTCATGCTCACCGGCTTGAATACGGCATAATTGAAATCTTTGCCTTCTTTGAAAGTCCCGAGCGGCGCATCGTCCGAAACCCCGATGGGACTCGCCGTCACCGCCGAATAAATCCAGTATCCGAGCCCGCCGGCAACCGCCAGCAGGAGAAGCAGAAACACGGCTTTGACGGCTTTGTATCCCTTCCCCGGCGAGATTTCAGTCGTTTTGACTTTGTGAGCATGTTTTTTATTGTTGACGAAATTGAAGCTGCATCCGGTACAGATTCCCGCATCGTATTCGTTCAGTTTGGAACAGTTCAGGCAGATTCTGAAATCTCCGGCGGGAGGTGCGGGCGGTATCCTGTAAATTTTTCCGCACTCGCACGCGAATTGATGTTCCGACGCGGAATTTTCGAGTTCCGCTTTCGCTCCGCATTCCGGGCATTGGCATTTCAGCATGGACAATCCTTCCCTTTATGTTTTTACATGAAGTATTTGGCGGCGCCGAGCGCGATGAAACCAAGAACCACAGGTGCGAATCCGAGAATGGAAAACGCCTCCCACGATGTACCGTTCAGATTCTCAAACGCAGTCTTCAGACCGCAGACCTCCCCCAGGCAAAGCGCCGCGACACCGTGAAGATAGATCACCAGTCCGGCGATCAATACCCCTCCGGCGGTAAAGATGACTCCCGCAAGGAACATCATCGCACTCACGACACCCGCAATGACCAGAAATGCCAGAGAAAGGAAAAACGCCACCAGCGGCCCCGCCGAAAACAATCCGGGACACGCATCCCATAAAAAAACTGCGAAACGCTGTTTCAGAGACAGCTTCCCGTCCGCTTCCTCGCCGCCTTTTTCGATCAGTTCCTCGACGGCGGCGAAATCATAGCCGCACTCCTCGCAGACATCTCTTTTCGCGAAGCTCCGCTTCAGACACTGCGGGCACTCCTTGACCGAAGGAATTTTGAAATAGTCGGAACACACAGGGCACTGAACGACCAATCCTCCGTAGTCGAACGTGACCTCCAGCTCAGTCTTGCAGAGAGGACACTCCATAGACTTCTCCCATCTTTTTGTTTATTGTTTTTTCACCCGGAAAACAATCATCCGCTTATTAGTACAAGCATATGATTTTTTTTACCATTGTCAAGGGGGTAAAGACATTTTTTTTGTTTTTTATCATTGATTTATCCGGAAAACGGGTTATAATCCATATCAGTCAAACAAAGGAATCCTGTAATGTTCAATACTTTTGATGCTGTCCTCCCCATACCGTCCGCCATACAGAAACACGACGGAGCCATGCCGGTTTCCGAATTGAAAACATTCCATGTGCCGGAAGAACTGCAAATATTTTCCGATGAAATCATGCGGACCGCCGCATTCTTCGGTTTACGGATCCTGCCGTCTCCCGACCCGGACGCGGATCTTGTCCTGAAACTGAACTCCGGACTCGGGGCAGAAGCGTGGTTCATGCGGATCGATCCGTCCTCCATTCTCATTGAGGGCGGCGGAAAAGCCGGATTATTCTATGCGCTCGCGGCATTCTCGCAAATGCTCATTACGGCGCTGATCAAAGGTCCCGCGGGCGCCGTTCTGAACTGCGGAACCGCCTGCGACAAACCCCGGTTCGGATGGCGTGGACTCATGCTGGACAGCGCAAGGCATTTCCAGAGCAAGGAAACGGTCAAGGCAGTGATCCGCCTGATGGCGCATTTCCGCCTGAATACGTTCCACTGGCACCTGACGGACGGGCAAGGCTGGCGCATCGCCTCCGATCTCGTTCCGAAGCTCTCGAATCTGGCAGCGCTCTCGCCGGGACAGTATACGCCTGACGATCTCCGCGAAGTGGCGGAGTTTGCGGGCAGGCACAATATCCGGATCATACCGGAAATCGACATTCCGGGGCACTCCCGCGGACTCCTTGCCGCCTATCCGCAGTATGCCTGCGATCCTGCTGTTCCGGGAAAGGAATTCTGTCTCGGAAATCCCGAAACGAAAGAATTCCTGAAAAAGATTTTTGCGGAACTGCTTTCCATTTTTCCCGACAGCCCGATCATTCATCTCGGCGGAGACGAGGCGGAAACGGCACACTGGGAGAACTGCCCCCGCTGCAAAGCGGCAATGCAGGCCGGCGGATTCAGAAACATGCGCGAACTGGAAAACAGCTTCATGGTCGATATGACGCGCTTCATCGTCGAACAGGGGCGCACCCCCATGCTCTGGGGCACCTGTTCCGGGCAGACCTATCCCGCGGATACGATCATTCAGTCATGGCTGGACATCCGTGAACCGCTCCGTGTGGCTCCGAACGGAAACAAGGTCGTCTACTCCGTGCATAATTCATTTTATTTCGACTATCCGGCAAACCTCAGCGAACCGTTTGAAACGTGGATGTTCGAACTGTCCGAAAGGGGCATTTATATGGCAGACCCGTATGTCATCTGGGAGGACAGACTCAAAGACACGATTCTCGGGCCGGAAGCCTGTCTCTGGACGGAAACCGTTCCCGAATGGCGCGTCATGCAGAAGCTCCTGCCGCGTCTCGCCGCCTATTCCGAGTGTGCATGGAGTCCTGCCGAAAAGAAAGACTGGCATGGTTTCCTGCGCAGGAAAGAACTGCTTGAAGCCGCCGGTTATCACGACTTCCTGAAAGAAAATATTCACATGAGGTGAAAATGAACCGTCTGCGCCTCGAATGGAGCATCTTCATAAAGTCCCTGCGCGTCCTGAAAAAGAACCGCAGACTGTTGAATCTGCTGGTTCCGGAAGCATTTCTGCGCCTGCTGCTTTACGGAATCGCGGCAAAACAGATTGCAAATCTGATTCTCCTGTTGTTTCCGGATCCGGAAAAGCCGGCATTCGACACGGTGGAAATCGTCTTTCCCGTGGTCATACTCCTGTTTACGGCAACAGCCGGAGTCCTGGTCTGCCGTATCCTTTCCGCCTTCCTGCTCGGCATCTTTTACAGCGAAATGATCCGGGGATTCGGCGATGACGGGATTCTGATCAAACGCGGACTCCTTTTTGCCTTCATCAAGCGGAAGGCACTGTTCCGATGGGGTCTGAATTTTTTCAGGCAGGGAAAAGGCAATGTGTTTGCCGTCCCGACCATAATCTGCGATGAGGAAGCAGAAGAACCGGACGTGATCCGGAACCGTGTCGGAACTACGATTGAACATATCTGGCATACAAAAGGCGATTTCAAAGGACTCCTCGTTCTGAAACTCCTCCTGCTTCTCCTGATTTTCGCCATTCCATTCCTGACGGCAATGGCAATCGGAGGAATTCCCCCATCCGGCACAACCCGTCCTGCCATTCTCACCCTTATATCCGCAGAAATAATCCTGATTGCAGTGTTTGCTCTTGCAGTCCTTGCCGCGGAAAAAGTTTATATCGCGGCGCTGTTCTGTTACGCACACGGACCGGATGAAGTCGGGGAATTCACAAGAGAGGAGCTCAAAAACGGCTTTTGAAACTGTCTTTACTGCCTTCCCCGAAGACTCCGCAAAGGAATATTCAGTGACAATCCGACTGTAAAAGTGTCAAATATTCTTTCAATATTTTCCGGCAGGTATCGATTGATTCCAGCTTGAGCTTCTCCTCCGCGGAATGCGCTCCGGTTCCCTCGGTGCCGATAATCGCAACCGGAATATTGAGCGCTCTCAAATGCCGCGCATCCGTGGCTCCGCACATCCGTATGAACCTGACCGGATGCGCCAGAACACTTTGAAATGCCTGTTGAAGCAACTGCAAGGCGGGAGCATTGATATCGTTTGAAACCGGCGGACAGGTTCTCAAAACGGAAACCTCAAGCCCCGTGGCTGTCACAAGATCAATGATCTTCTGATAATCCTCATCCGCTACATAACGGAAGTTCAGGACCATCTCAGCGGTATCCGGTATCCGGTTCTCTGCGTCTCCGCCGGCGATTACGCATGGTGCCATCGAGTTTCTCCAATCCTCCTCCGAAACCGGATTGCCCCACTCCTTACGCAGCTTCTGATAAGCATCCGTCAACATATCAACCGGATTTCTGAAAGCCCACGGCGCAGAAGAATGTCCGCCATGACTCCGGGCGGTCACTTTCAGAATCAGGATTCCCTTTTGCGCATGCGTGATATTGTAATCCCCACCGTGGTCAAGCACCAGCGCAGCTTTTGTCGCTCCGTAGCCGCGTTCCACCATGCCGCGCGTCGTTTCCCCGCCGGTCTCTTCATCGCCGGTGAAAACCGCCCCGATATGGAACGCATCCCTGTTCTCACAGAGAAAGCGCGCGATACAGACAGCGTTGCCGAGGCAATCCCCCGCGCCACGCGCATAGAGCCAGCCATCCTTCTCACAAGGGGTGAATTGGTTCTCATCATTGGCAGGAACTACATCCAGATGCGCATTCAGAAGCACATCCTGCACCTTTCCCGGACGTGTGGACGCATAGAGAGTCTGCCTCCCGTCGATCACTTCCATCGTGCAATAAAGTCCGCGCGATTCCAGAAAATCCCGCATCACGTTCTCCGCCTGATTCACTGCGGAGACATCCGCCGTCACCGGACGGCACTCGATCAGACGATACAACAACTCCTTATATTCGCTCATATCCGCTCCTGCCTTTTAGGAAACTGTAATTGATTACCGGTTTTTATATTGGACACACTGTCCGGTGAACTCACGGAAAAACGCCAGAGTCCCGGCATCCTCCATTCGTTCCGGATGCCATTGCACTCCAACGGCAAATGAGTCCCCCTCATATTCAATCGCCTCAATATATCCATCGTCACTCATGGCGGCAACCCGGAAACCCTCTCCAAGACGATCCACCGCCTGATGATGAAAGCTGTTGACTGTGACATCCCCTCCTCCCAGGATTTCCGCAAGCCTTCCCGACACGACTGTCAAAGGATGCGTGACGCCGTCCCGGTGCCCCCCAAGATCGGGAATCAGTGTACCGCCGGAAGACACATTCATGATCTGAAGTCCCCGGCAGATTCCAAGAATCGGCATTCCGCTCCGGAGGGCAGCATGGAAAACAGATTTCCCATACAGATCGAATTCCGGTTCATAACTGACCTGCCGGTCCCGTTTCCCCCCATATAATTCAGGATCAATGTCAATGCCGCCGGAAATCAGCAGTCCGTCCGCCCCGGCAAGTTGAGAGGCAAGCAGCTCCTCATCCTGTGTCAGAGGAAGTGCAAAGGGCAGCGCTCCGCCGCGCCTCAGAGCATTGAAATAGAGCGTAACACGAGGTGCGGAATATGCAAATGCCCCGGGAGGAACGATCACCGCAATAAACGGCAGTTCACTGTATCTTTTGAAATTTGTCATAATAAGCTCCGATAAAAAAAGACCGGAATCAACATCCGGTCTTTCAATCACACTCTTATCAGATACTCAGCCTCGTCTGCTCTTGATCCGCCCCCTTTGGAGGAAGCCGTCATAGTTTCTCATCACGAGGTGGGATTCCATCTGACTCAACGTATCGATCGTCACACCCACGATAATCAGAAGACTTGTTCCACCGAAGAAAGAAGCAATCTGATAGGGGATTTTGAGCCACTTCGTGAGCAGCATCGGGAAAACCGCCAGCGCCGTCAGGAAAATCGCACCGGCAAAAGTCACCTTCGTCATCGTGGAATCAAGGAAGTCCGCAGTCGGCTTTCCGGGACGGATGCCGGGGATATAGGCGCCTTCTTTCTTCAGATTGTCGGAAATCTGGACGGGGTTGAACATATTGGCAACCCAGAAGTAGGAAAACGCCAGGATCAGCAGACCGTAGATCGTCATATAGGAGTAGCTGTCATGCTGGAAATAGACCGCAAAAGAGCGGACCGTCTCATTCGGGATCATCTGGAAAAGCACAGGCGGGAAAATCAGGATCGCGCCTGCAAAGATGATCGGCATAACTCCGGGGAAATTGACCTTCAAGGGCATGTAAGTCGTACCGCCGCTCATCTTGTTGCCTACAATACGTTTCGCCATCTGAATCGGCACACGCCTCTGTCCCTGTGTCAACAGGACCGTCAGCGCGGTAACTGCTGCAAAAATGACGAAGAGAAGCAGGAGGTGAACCAGACGGAATCTTGTGCCGGATGCGGAAAAACCGCTGTTCATCATCTCAAAGAGAGCCATCAGCGACTGTGGGAGACGCTCAATGATGTTCGCCGTGATGATGATCGACACACCGTTGCCGATGCCGTTTTCCGTAATTCTCTCGCCAAGCCATACCAGAACCATGGTTCCGGCGGTAAGAATGATCATGGACATGATGATGAATCCGACTCCGGCATTGGAAACCAGCGGAAGCGTGGGAGCGGGGAGCCCAAGCCTTGTGGGATTGGTCATGGCAACCGCCGCCATCGCACCCTGAACCAGACAGATCACGATCGTCAGGTAACGGGTATATTGATTGATCTTGCCGCGTCCGACTTCGCCTTCCCGCTGGAGCTTCTCCAGGGAAGGCACCACCGGAGTAAGAAGCTGCATGATAATCGATGCCGAAATGTACGGCATGATACCGAGCGCTCCAATGGCAAAATGCTGAAGAGCGCCGCCGCTGAACAGATCAAACATTCCGAGGAACTGCCCGGTAGCGGACTCTTCACCCAGTTTTGTAAAATATACGTCGAGATTGGCCGTATCAACGCCGGGACAGGGAATGTTGGCAGCGACACGGCAAAGTATCAGGATTCCGGCCGTGAATAAAATACGAGTTCTAAGTTCTTTTATCTTGAACGAATTTATAAATGCTGAAAACATTTATCCTCTTTCCCGGCGCCTCGCGCCATTGACAAGTTTAAAGAGCTACGACTTCGCAGGAACCGCCGGCCTTTTCGATTTTCTCTTTGGCAGCGGCAGAGAAGTAGTTCGCTTTGACTTTGACTGCTTTTGTGATCTCGCCTTCCGCCAGAATCTTCAGGGGAGCCTTGGCTTTGCCGAGGACACCTTTCATTCTGAGAGAAGTCTCGTCCACTTCGGCACCAGCTTCAAAAGCCTTTTCAATTGCAGCAAGGTTGACAACGTTGAAAATTGTCTTGACGCCGCTCTTGAATCCGACTTTCGGCAGACGTCTGAATGTCGGAGTCTGACCGCCTTCAAAGTGATGTCTGATGGAAGCTCCGGAACGGGAACGCTGACCTTTGTGGCCGCGTCCGGCTGTTCCGCCCCAACCCGAACCGTCGCCTCTTCCAACGCGCATTCTGCGCTTCTTGGAACCGGGTGTCGGTGCTAATTCATGAAGTCTCATTGTAATATTCCCGATTTAGATATTAGATTTTACCAAGTTTCTCAAGAACCTGTTCCTTGGACTGCATCATCTTGATCGCCTTGAACGTCGCTTTCACAACGTTGGACGGATTGCTGGAGCCCAGAGATTTCGTCAGAACGTCAACGACACCCGCAAGGCTGAGAACAGCGCGCATGGTGCCGCCGGCGATCATGCCTGTTCCTTCGGAAGCCGGACGGATCAGAACACTGGATCCGCTGTATTTCGCGGTCACAGAGTGGGGAACCGTCAGTCCCCTGCGGGGAACGGAGATCATATTCTTCTTGGCGGCCTCGCCGCCTTTTCTGATTGCATCGGAAACTTCGTTCGCCTTGCCGTATCCGTAGCCGACTTTGCCGTTCTTATCGCCGACGACGACCAAAGCGCCGAAACTGAAGTTACGGCCGCCCTTGACGACTTTGGAGCAACGGTTGATGCTCAGAACAATTTCACCATACTCACTGTTTTCAGCGGTCTGGTAGGTAACGAGAGTCTGTTCCCCGGCGGGAGCAGTCTCTTTTCCTTTGATTTCTTTTTCAATAGCCATTTGTTGCTCCTCAGAAGATTAATCCGACTTCGCGCGCAGCCTCGGCCAGCGCTTTGACTTTGCCGTGATACTGAAATCCGCCGCGGTCGAAAACAACTGTTGTGATTCCGGCTTCCTTGGCTTTTTCAGCAGCGAGTTTGCCCAGCGCTTTTGCGGCTTCAACGTTTCTCTTCAGATTGAGAACTTTGAAAGCCTCGGAAAGCGTTGACATGGATGCAAGGGTAACACCCGCATCGTCGTCAATGAACTGAACATACATATTATTCGCAGTAATACTAACCGAGAGACGCGGTCTTGCCGCCGTGCCCTGTATCTTATTGCGAAGTCTCAGGTGGCGTCTGACTCTTTTTTCTTTTGATGTCTTATACATAATACACTATCTCTTTCAGCTATTACGCATTGGTTTTGCCAGGCTTGATGACAACATGTTCATCAGAGTATCTGACGCCTTTGCCTTTGTAGGGCTCCGGCTTCTTGAATTTTCTGATGCGGGCGGCGGCCTCACCGACGAGCTGCTTGTCAGCGCCCTCGATCAGGATCTTCACGCCGTCCGTGACGGTGAGTTTGAGTCCCGCCGGAACATCATAAACGATAGCGTGGGAATAACCGAGGTTCAGAGTGAGCTTCGTTCCAGCCAGCGTAGCTTTGTAGCCGACGCCGACGATCTGGAGCTCTTTCTTATAACCTTCGCTGACGCCGACTACCATGTTTTTGACAAGGCTGCGCGCCAGGCCGTGCATGGCTTTCAGCTCATCGGCATCCTCTTTGCGGGACACTTTGACTTCAGAGCCGTCCACAACAGCTGCGATATTCGCGGGAAGAGTATAAGCAAGTTTGCCAAGTTTGCCTTCGACGGCAACATCCTGACCATTGACCGTAACTTTCACACCCGCCGGGATTGTAATGGGTTTTACGCCGATACGTGACATTTCTATGACCTCGCGTTATTACCAAACGTAGCAGAGAATTTCTCCGCCGACGTTTTGTTTTTCAGCATTTCTGCCGCTGAGAATCCCCTTCGGAGTGGAGAGAATGGCGATGCCAAGTCCGTCTTTCACTTTCGGAATGTCCTTGCTTCCGCAGTAAAGTCTGCAAGAAGGTTTGGAAACTCTCTCAAGGCCCTCGACGACGGAGCGGCGCTGGAAATATTTCATCTCGACGAACAGAGTCTTCTTGACATCTCCGTCGACACGGAAACCTTTGATGTATCCTTCTTCTTCAAGGACCTTTGCAATAGCAACCTTGAGTTTCGAAGAGGGGATGGCAACTTCCTTCTGCATAGCCATGGAGCCGTTGCGAAGGCGCGTCAACATATCAGATATAGGATCCTGCATGCTCATTTTGTGCAACCTTCCTTCTGTTACCAGCTTGCCTTCACCACTCCGGGGATCTGACCGCTGAGGGCCATCTCTCTGAAGCAGATTCTGCAAAGTTTGAATTTACGTATATAAGCTCTCGGCCTACCGCATGCCTGGCAGCGATTATAAGCTCTGGAAGAAAACTTCGCAGGGCGTTTCTGCTTGGCAATAAGACTTTTCTTAGCCATGTTATGAATCTCCTATTAACGAGCGAACGGGACTTCCAGCAGAGAAAGGAGCTCTTTGGCCTCTGCATCAGTCTTCGCGCTGGTAACCATTGTGATATTGAGTCCGAGCGGATATTTGAGCTTGTCAAGATCCACTTCAGTAAAGACGGACACATCGGGCATACCCAGATTGTAGTTGCCGACGTGGTCGAATCCCTTTTTCGGAATGCCGCGGAAGTCTCTGACGCGGGGGAGCGCGTTGTGGACCAGGCGGTCGAGAAACTCATACATGATATTGCCTCTGAGCGTGACCATAAGGCCGACAGGCATACCAACTCTGAGTTTGAAGTTCGCTACGTTCTTTCTGGCTTTCGTAACAACAGGAAGCTGTCCGGCGATTGCCGTAAGAATGTTCTTGGCTTCCGTGAAAGCATCTTTTTCCATTTTGGAGCCAATGCCCATGCTGATGACTATCTTCTTCAGTTTCGGCACTTGCATTACGTTTTTGTAGCCCTGCGATTTCGTGAGGGCCGGTACAACCTCTTCGTTGTACTTCTTTTTCATGTCTGACATTTTTCGATTACTCCGATCTCAGTATGTTCGTGTCAGTCTTTTTTTCTGACGTTTGACACATGGACGGAGACCGCGCGGTCTACGAGTCCGCCCTTCGGGTTTGCAGCACTCTTCTTGATCGTCTTTTTGCCAAGTCTGGCAGCAAGCTTCTCCTGAGGAATGTCCTGCATCTCGAGGACTACACGGTCCTTCTTCTTAAGAACGGCAACGATTTTGCCGGTTTCCTTCTTCCATTCGCCGCTGATCACTTCAACGGCATCACCCTTTTTCACGTGATACTTTTTGGCGCATTTTTCAGAAAACATCAGAGCACCTCCGGAGCGAGTGATATAATTTTCATGAAGTTCTTCTCACGGAGCTCGCGTGCCACCGGGCCGAAAATACGAGTTCCTTTCGGGTTCTTTTCATTATCGATGATCACCGCGGAATTCTTATCGAATCTGAGGTAGGATCCGTCAGGACGGCTGATCTTCGCAGCGGTTCTGACAATCACAGCCTTCACGACTTCACCTTTTTTTACTGCTCCGCCGGGAATTGCTTCCTTTACAGCGGCAGTAACGATATCGCCGATCCTGGCATAACGTCTCTTCTGCCCGAGAATGGTAATGGCAGTGATCCGTTTCGCACCGGAGTTGTCGGCTACTTCCAAATTGGTCTGCATTTGTATCATGTTTCAATCTCCTTCGGAAAGCGGCCTTATTCGGCGTGGCTGATAATTTCAATCAAGCGCCAACGTTTGTTCTTGCTGAGGGGCCTGGTTTCTCCGATTCTGACCATGTCGCCGACCTTAGCCTGATTTGTTTCGTCATGCGCGGCATAACGCTTGCGTGATTTTACAACTTTTTTATATCTTTTGTGCGGAGAGCGACTCTCTACTTCAACGACAATGGTCTTGCTTTGAACATCGCTTACCACCTGTCCAACTCTGCTCTTGCGATTTCCGCGCACGCTTTCTGTAGTGCTGCTGATCTCGTTCATGGCTCAGTATCCGTTTTCTTAATATTTCTATTAGTTGAGGTTGAATCAGGCGTTCGCCGGAGCGGCGCTTCTGATTTTCTTTTCCGTAAGAGCTCTTGCAAGATCCTTGCGGAGCCCTTTCATCTTTGCGGGATTCTCGTTCTGTCCGGATTTTGCCTGAGCGCGAGTGTTGAATTTCTCTTTTCTCAGCTCAGCAATCTTGCTGTCGAGTTCCGCATCCGTCATATCTTTGAACAATTTCATTTTCATGAGCATCACCCTTACTTCATTACGCCACGACGCCGTGACGGATAATGAATTTGCACTTGACCGGCAGCTTGGCAGCTGCAAGGCTCATTGCTTCCTTGGCAACCGCTTCGGAACAGCCGCTGATCTCAAAGAGCATTCTGCCCGGCTTGATCGGAGCCACCCAATATTCAACGGCGCCTTTTCCTTTACCCATACGGACTTCCAAGGGTTTCTTGGTATAGGGTTTGTAAGGGAACACTCTGATCCAGACTTTGCCGCGGCGCTTCATGTGTCGGGTAATCGCAACACGCGCAGCTTCAATCTGGTTGGCGGTCAACTGAGACCGTTCCATGGTCTGCAGTCCGAAATCGCCGAAGTCTAACTGATTGCACCTCTGTGACAGCCCGGCGTTGTTACCGCGCTGCACCTTTCTGTGCTTTACTCTTTTTGGCATTAACGGCATTTTGCATATCCTCCATGGCTTCTTTATGACAAATCCAAACTTTTACACCAATTTTTCCGGCGGTCGTATTCGCTTCCGTGAATCCGTAGTCGATATTGGCTTTCAGCGTGTGCAGAGGGGTTCTGCCCTCTTTATACTGTTCTGTGCGTGCGAGTTCGGCGGCGCCGAGACGTCCGGAGCACTGAATCTTGATGCCTTCCGCACCGAGCTCCATCGCTGTCTGGATGGCTTTCTTCATCGCGCGGCGGAAACCGATTCGCCTCTCAAGCTGGGATGCGATGTTCTCGGCAACCAGCTGCGCATTTGTTTCCGGCTGTTTCACTTCCACTACGTCGAGGATCACTTCGCGACCCTTCAACAGTTTTGCTACGGATTCTCTCAAGGTTTCGAGCTCCGCGCCTTTGCGTCCGATCAAGAGACCCGGACGTGCAGCAAGGATCGTGACGCGCACATTGTTGCTGTAGCGTTCGATCATGATCTTGGAGATGCCGGCATGATTGAAGTTCTTTTTAATGAATTTACGAATCTTCAAATCTTCGTGGAGCCAATCACCGTAATTCGCCTTTGCGGCGAACCAGCGAGAACTCCAGTTCTTGTTCAGGGCTAACCTTAGCCCGATAGGATTTACCTTCTGACCCACAACTTGCCCCTTTCTATTATTCGTCTGTGAGCACTACTGTAAAGTGGCTCATGCGTTTTCTGATTCTTCCCGCCATACCGCGAGCTTTCGGACGATATCTCCTCAACATCGGCCCCGGATCCGCCGCAGCTTTCTTGACTTTCAGCGTCTCCTTTTTCATCGGATTCTTGTCACTGTTTTCCGCGTTCGCAATGGCACTTTTCAGTGTCTTGGCGAACAGCCTTGCGGCTTTTCTCGGACTAATCTCCACAATCGCCAGCGCCTCCGTGACCGTTTTTCCCTGAATCAGACGGGAAATCTCGGCCGCCTTGGACGGCGATATCCGGACATATCTTGTAATCGCCCGAACTTCCATAATGCTTTTCTCGCTTGTTACGTTGTTTTATGTTTCATGTCGATTTTGTTTACTTGCCAACATTGCTTGTCGCAAATGCCTCCATTCCGATGCCGACGGATCTGATACTGCCTTTCGTCACCAGAGCAGCGCTCGTGAAGTTCTTCAGCGCAACCACCTGCATGACGATTTTTCCATCCGAAGACCGCAACAGCATTCCCGCCCTGACTCCGTTCCTGTAACCCGCTGATAAAACAACCGCGTTCAGTTTCTCGTCCAAATTCAAAACCCTGCAGGAAGCAAAACCGTCAGGTGGCATAGGTGGGACATTGAGGATAGCAATATTCCGGACTTCTTTCTTGAGACTGTCGATTCGTAATCTCAGCTTAGCGGACAAAACAGGGTCAAGAGATGAATTCTCAAGCAATTTCAGAACTTCATCACACAGTGACGCGGTTGCCGACGCTAATGCAGCTGAGCTTTGCATAACAGTTCTCAGTGACTCGGCTGACTCCTCCTCCCTGCTTCCGACATATGTCGGCCTCATGGATTCGACAACAGCTGCCGCACTCATTTCATAGCGCTTCAGCTTTTCAGCCTGCATCGAAAATTTATCAAGAGTTTCAAGCAGCTCCTTGCGGATCACGGAATTTTCCTGCTTTACAAGCTTCAATTCCATCTGCAAATCCACAAGCTTTTTCTCAGCTTCGCTTTTAACGGCTGCAAGCTCTTTTCTCAGCTCGTCCACCGTCTTCCGGTCAGCTTTCTGCACCATTGCATCCGATTGTTTCTTAGGGTCAGCCTCGGCTGCTGTCAGATACAACTGTGCAAACAGAGCACATAATATAATGCGGACATACCGGAAAATCCAGTGATGAACCGTAAAAAAAGTGCTTTTTTTTTGTAAATAATACATAAAAACGCTCGTTCTGCCCCTCTTTTCAACGTTTTTCAATTCCATTGCAAACTTCGGCACAGCGTGCGAAATTATATAATATACTAATATTTTCCGTATTTGCAACTCCAACTTCCATGAAAAGCAGAGAAAAGCACGTGATGTCACTCCCCTGAATCCTGAAAAATAAGACAGGCAGGACAGATGATTAAGAGAAAAGACATTACTCCTGAGTCATACAACTCTTAACTCTTAACTCCCAGCCTCTCCCCGTTTCCTTGCAAAAACTTACCGTTTTTGTCGGCTTTCGCATCTTGCCATGCTTGCAAACGATGCTATATTATATCCTTAAAGTTTTTAATGAGAAAGGAACCTCTTATGTTCGGCAACACTTTCGGCAGACTTTTCAGAATCACCTGCAGCGGAGAATCCTACTCCGGCGGATTCCGGAAAAACCCCAATATCCCTCAGGAACTCTACGGCGGGCTCATCACCATCGTTGACGGTGTTCCCGCAGGAATCAAGATTACATCGGAACTTGTTCAGGCGGAACTGGACAAGCGCAAACCCGGTCAGACTCCGCTGGATTCCCCCAGAAAAGAGAAGGACCGCGTTTATATCTTCTCCGGCGTCATGGAAAACGATCTCACCACCGGCGCTCCCGTCGGCATGATCATTCCCAACAACGACATTCAGGACGAACATATTGATCAGTACCGCGGTTACAAGGATGAGATCCGTCCCGGGCACGCTGAATACGGTTTCTTCAAAAAATACGGCGAACATGCCGACTGGGTCGGTGCGGGACGCGCCAGCGGACGTGAAACCGCCAGCCGTGTCGCCGGCGGCGCCGTCGCCAAGGCAATCCTCGAAAAAATGGGAATCGACGTTGTCGCCTACACCATAGCTTCTCACGGCTTGAAAGTCGATCACGACCTCTCTTATGAGGAAGTCAAAGCCAATTACAGGAAGAATGAAATCAACTGCCCCGATCTCGCCCTCGCGGAAAAGATGAAAGAGGACGTCATGAAAATCAAAGGCGCAGGCGATACGGCGGGCGGCATCATCGAATGTATCGCACACGGAGTTCCGGCAGGCCTCGGAGAGCCGGTGTTCGACAAGATGAGCGCGCTTCTCGCACATGCGGTCTGCTCCATCGGCGCAATCAAGGGAATTGAATTCGGCGCAGGTTTTGAAGTCGCCAACATGCTCGGCAGCCAGAGCAACGATGCGGCTTACGTCGATCCGGAAACCGGCAAGGTCCGTTTCAAAACCAATCATGCGGGCGGCATCCTCGGCGGCATCACGACATGGGAGGACATCCGTTTCCGCTGTGCCGTCAAACCGACCCCGACCGTTTCCGTTCCCCAGCATACGGTCAACGTCAAAGAAATGAAAGACGTCATTCTTTCCCCGATCACGCGCCGTGACCCGACGCTGCTTCCGAGAATCTATCCTGTCATCGAAGCCATGACACGCTGTGCTCTCCTGGATGCGATCTATATGGCGGAAGCTTACTGGAAAGTTTCCGGCATTGACGAAAAATGGCTGAAAATCTGAGCTGTTTTCAGAAAAAGCAGAAAAACGGTCCGCGTGAATCCCATGCGGGCCGTTTTTTATTTTCCTGTCCGCCGGCTTCAAGACCTGAAAAGAATGGAAGAAACGGGGAAAATCCAGAGTATTTTCTGTGCATTTTCGGAAAGCGGCCACCGCAAAACCTTTTCCGCCCCGTATAACGGTTTCAGAAGAACGTTTTCTTCCTGTTTGAGAAAGAGGCGGACCAGAATCTCGCCGGAACGCATTTTCAGGATTACGATCTGATTGTCCTGCGGATATTCGTCGCAGGAAATGACGAAACAGGTATCGAAAGGAAAATGTCCGAATTCAACGCTGCCGTCAAGCCGCAGCGCCACAGATTTCTTATCCGAAAAATCAATCGCCGTACCGTAAACAGTGGGGTATCAGAAAGCCAAAACCAATAACGAAAGCCCGAAATCGTATGGTGCAGGTCGTTGACCTGCTGCGATCCAACTGCATAAGTTGGTCGCCGGAGGCGAAATCTCTCCGGCGGCGGTTCCACTCGCTCAAGGACGAGAAGCGGAGCTTCGAGAGCCGCCGGAAATGCATGACCACAGGAGAGCTCCGGGCGGAGATTTCGCGCGTTGCGCGACCAGCGGTTCGCCGCTGGACCACGACAAGGGCAAAGCCCTTGACCCGAGAAGAATGCTCACACATTCTTCCGCTTCAAAGCCAACCCGACAGGAGGGCATGAATCCCCCAAAAAATCAATTGCCGAGCCATGACTTTCTGCAAAATGGCAAGGAGATTCCATCGTAGGATCAAACTGCATGAATTGAGTGCAGGAAACACAATAAACCTCTTTCCGCCCCTGCTCTTTTCTTTTTTCGTCGGAATCCACCATGAAAGGAGCCAGTTCCTCTTTCAGAAGCCTGCACCAGAGCTGTCCGCTGATATTTTTTGTCTTCCCGCTGAACCAGAATAAAATCGTACTGTGTGCAATGCCGAGATGTTTCGCCAGCTGCGTGGTGTTGCCATAATAATCTTTCGCACGGTTCAGGGCTTTCAGGATTTCTGGTGTGACCTTCATTGTGTTCCTTTCTGCCGCAAAAAAGAGCGGCTCCATAGTTTTGTGAAAGCGGATCATCAATGTATCATTTCAAAAGAACGGGATAGACAGGAGAGACTCCGAAGGACAGGAAAGACGGATTATTTTCCAGTTCAAGACTATACCGCTATACTGAAAAATTACCCCGCCGGGGTCATAACGGCAAGAAAATTCCAGAAAAACAACATTTTTTATCAGGGAAAGACGATTGCAGCATCTTGCAAAAATCCTGCATTCATGTTATTATCATCACAAGAAACCCGTTTTATCAACTAAAACAATCATAAAGGGAGAACTACAATGAGCACAATGGCAATCAAAGGAATGCTGGGAGCACTTACAGTACTCACAGCCGGCACGCTTGCCGCCCAGACAACAACATTCAACACGCTCGCAGACTGGAACTGCCAGCCGAAGCAGAACGTCACCATGGCGGACGGCGTATTCAAAGTAACCGGCTCGACCAATATGATGACGGTAAAAAAGTTCGATGTCGACCCCTCCAGGACTTATGTTCTCAAAGCAACGGCAAAGACGGACGGAACGGAAAAATCCATGTTTTATTTCGGTTTCAATCAATTCGATAAAAACGGCAGAAACATTCCCTGCATCTCTGCTGCGATCGTAGCACAGACGGATACGGAACTTGTCGCCCCCGCAAAGAAAGGCGATACAAGCATCAAAGTCAAAGACGGCTCCAAATGGAGAGTCAATCAGTGGTTTGGATTTGCCTATAACACCGATCCGTCTTTCAGCGATCTGCCGAACTTCAATATTGCACAGTGTCCGGTCAAAGAGGTGAAACAGGAAGGAGAGGCATGGCTCCTCACGTTCTCCAAACCGCTCATGGTCGATCTTGCCTCCGGCACCAAAGTCCGCCAGCATGCCGACGGCGGCTACATGTACACCGGCGGCTCCGGACAGTTGACCGGCACCTGGAAAACATTTTCCGGTTCCGCGAAGGACATTGCCAAGAGCGGTTTCAACTACGTGAAGTTTGCACCGGGAACCGCCAAAGTGCAGGTCATCATGCTTGTCAACTGGGGCAACAAAAATGCAACGGCTGAAGTCAAGGATATTTCTCTCGAAGTCAAATAAACCGTTCTGAAAACCTGACAGCAAAGATCCGGATGAGTTTCCTCTCCGGATCTTTTTCCGTTTCTGCAGACGGAATATGCGGATTTCGTGTTTTATCTCTGCCGGTTCTTGATTTTTTTTGCAATATGCATTATCTTTATGAGTTATTTCTTCTATGCTCATGAAACAAAATCATCAAAAAATACAGCCCGGGATAGAGTAATCCGCCATGACACATACATTTGGAATATTCCATTCTTTTATTTGCGGCAGTCTGAGAAAAAGCCGGAGGTCATTTTTTCCGGTATCCGCCGGAAATCTGATACTACTGCCTGTTATTCTGCTTCTTTTTCATTTTTTGCCGCTTTCCGGAGCGACAACGCCGCCGAAACGCATTCTGATCATCAACAGTTACAGTTCCATTGAACCGTGGACACGCGACTTGAATGCCGGTTTTCAGGAATATCTGTCCAAGCGCAAGATCAATGCACATTACGATTATCAGGAGCTTGACGTCCGCGGAACACTGGATGTCAAACCGCCGCTTCAAACGGTCAGACGTTTGCAGGAACTTCTGAAAAATACTCATTATGACCTGATCGTCACCAATGGAAATGACGCCGCCGACCTGTTTTTCGACGGGAAACTGTCTGTATCGCAGGAAACGCCGCTCCTGATTATCAACTATCTCGGCGACCTGATGGGAAAACGCCCGCCGAATATGCCGATGACAGGCGTCGTTTCAATGGTCCGCCCTTACTCCATAGTAAAGCTGGGGCTGCAATTGAAGCCCCATGCCCGTCATGCGGTCATCATGGCAGGCGCCTCTGCGGAAGCAAGAGAATATCAGAAGCGTCTGCGGGAAAATGCCGCAGTTGCTCCCCCGGTTCAACTGGAAGTTCTCAGCGGGACTGAATATTCGCTGAAAGAACTGGAGAAAAAACTGGAGGAAATGCCGGAAGACACGCTGTTGTTCTTTTATTCCTGGAGCAGCGTCAAGGAAGAATTTACCGATACGAACCGGACTCTCCGCAATTTGTCGGAAAAATTCAAAGGATTGATTCTCGGCCGCCACTGGAATCAGCTGGATGACGGCGCCGCCGGAGGCATTCTGTCCTCCGGATACACACTCGGCAGGCGGGGCGGAGAACTTGCGGAGCGCATTTTCAGCGGGGAACGGGCGTCAACCATTCCGTTCCAGAACATTCCGCCGCGCAAGGTTCTTGATTATAAAGCCCTTGCACGCTATGACATTCACCGGTCGGATCTGCCGAAGGATCTGGAACTGCTCAATGTACCGGAAAATTTTTTCCGGAAATACTGGATCGAACTGCTGATCTGCGGCATCGTTGTTCTGCTGCTGTTTCAAAGTACCATCTTCCGCATCTATTACTATAAGCGCATGATCCGGCAGGTCAAAGGGCTTGTCGATAAACTTCCGGTCCGCGTGGCAGTATTGGACCTGTCCGGCAAAGTACTGTTTTCCCACATCCCGGATCCCGATGAAATCGTGCCGCAGGAGCTCACCCATCTCAATCAACTGGGAAGTCTTGCGGACCGGATTCGGAGCGAGCTTCCCCGTCTGGCAGACGGCAGCAGCGGGGAAATCCGCCTGGAATACCACTCCGGCGACAAAGACCGCCAGCTTACCTTAGTGTTGCTGAACGACGATTCCCTGTTTCATGCCAAAGCAGTCGTCTGTGTCTCCGTCGATGTCACGGAATTGCATGAAGCGCACCGTCAGATGGCGCTGATGGCGGAACGGTTCCGCCTGACGCTGCACTCCATCGGCGATGCCGTAATCGCCACCGACGAAGAGGAACGGATCACATTCATGAATCCCATCGCCGCAACTCTGACCGGTTATTCACAACAGGAAGCCGCGGGACTGAAACTGAAAGAAATTTTCAACATCGTCAGTTACCTGTATGAAAAACCCATAGAGTCTCCTCTGTCCCGTGCTCTGCGCGAAGGCAGAATCGTCGAACTTGCCAACCATACCGACCTGATCTCACGGTCAGGCAAGCGTTATCATATTGCCGACAGCGCCGCCCCCATCCGTGACCGCGAGGGGAAAATTTCCGGCGGGGTTCTGGTGTTCCGCGACGTGACTGACGAATATGAAAAACGCGACAAACTGCGCCTCAATGACCTGATTCTCGAAAATGCCGGAAAAATGGCGAAATTCAGTTATTTCACCTGCGAACCGGACGGAAAGCTCAAATATTCGCGTCTCGGGAATGACTACTGGCCGGAGGAAAATGGAAAGCCCATGTCTTCCGAACGCTGGATCGCCCCTGCGGATCTTGCGGTTCTGAAAGAGAAATGGAAGGCGCTCTCCTGCGGCGATATCGAGGAATTTGAAGTCAGTTACACCACCGCCCCCGGACATCCCCGGCGGCACTTCGAGTTCTGGATGCGTCGCGGACGGAACGAGTCCAGCGGAAAAGATGAGATTTTCGGCGTGATTCAGGATATTACCCGTCTCAAGGAAAATGAACTCCGCTACCGAGGCAATCTCCAGCTCCTCGAAACCATTATGAACCATCTGCCCGGATTCATTTTCGTCAAAAACGTCGATGACGGATTCCGGTATCTCGCAGGCAACCGTCATTTCCAGGCGCTGGCAAAACACAGTGAAGACGAGATCATCGGACATACCGACGATGAAATTTTCCGGGAAGACACCGCCGCCGCGGAGAAATTCAAGAAAGACGACCGGACGGTTCTTCAATCGGGACAGACACTTGATACGGAAGAAATCCTGCACAATGACGCCAAACCGCGCACCGTCAGAACGATCAAAACCATCGTGAAGCAGCCCGACGGCCCGCGTCTCCTGATCGGCATGGGCATCGACATCACCCGCCAGTCTCAGCTGGAACAGGAACGCAAAACAATGATTGCTCACCTGAACCAGTACATCAACTGGGAAAGACTGACCAATCAGGCGCTTACGCGCATATTGCAGGAAAATGACTTCGAAAAGATGGTCATAGAAATTCTGAACCTGATCGGCAGAGCCGCCCAGGCGGATCGCTGTTACATATTCCGTTATCTGGATGAAGCCGGGTACCGTGCCGTTCACGAACACAGCTGGCGCCGCGACGGAGCCGCATCGCTTGCCGAATATAAAAAGGTTGAAATTGATCTTCATGACTTCCCCGCGACCCGGGCAAGACTGAGCGCCGGACAGGAATGTTTCTACTCCGCCGACCATGTCCCCCCGGAAGGAGACTGGACGCCGGAACTCCGCCATATGGCAAAACAGCATGTCTATGCCCGGATGCTGAACCGGATCATGATCGACGGGCAGCCCTACGGCTTCATCGGCCTGGATTATGACAGGAACAATATCCCGGACGGCGATTACCTGCAAATCATCCACAATCTGACCCGTCTGTACCAGCTCGCCTATGAACGGCACCGCCAGAACAGTCGTCTTGCCGACAGCGCCGCGCTGCAGAGGCAGATCGTGGAAAAGCTCTCCATCCCGCTGACGATCTGCGACCCCGACTACAATATTGTGATGATCAACTCCAAAGCACGCGAGGTGTGTCTGCCCCAGTTCTCAGAAGCATGGACCAACGGAAACGCCGGCAGATACAAATGCCATGACGTGAGCTGCGGCTCAAAGGAGCCGCCGGAATGGTGCCCCGCGCGTCACTGCCTGCTCTCCGGCAAGGAATGCAGCGTGGAACATGAGTTCAACGGCAGGCACATGCTGTCTTCGGCACAGCCTCTCTACGACCGCAACGGCAAACTCCGCTATATTCTGACCTCGGACATTGATCTGACAGATATTATCCGCCAGAAAGAAGAACTGCGGCGCGCTATGGAAGCGGCACAGGCCGCCGATCGGGCGAAAAGCATGTTCCTGGCAACGATGAGCCATGAAATCCGTACGCCTTTGAATGCGGTTCTCGGATTCAGTGACCTTTTGCTTGATGCACGTCTGTCTGCAAAGGAACAGACCGAATATCTGCAGGCGATCCACCTCGCCGGCAACTCACTGCTGAACCTGATCAACGATATTCTGGATCTCTCAAAGCTGGAAGCGGAACAGACGGAAATCATCCCTGCCCCGACCAATCTTCCGGAACTGCTTCATGAGGTCGTGGCAATTTTCCGCGAAAAGATACGCGAAAAGCGCCTCGATTACCGTCAGGAGATCCCTCCCCCGCCTGCCGATCCTGGAACTGGACCGCCTGCGGCTGCGGCAGATACTCCTCAACCTGCTCGGCAACGCTGTAAAATTCACCGAAAACGGCTCCGTTTCCCTGACTGTGACTTTCGAGCCGCAGGATCACAGCCGGGGCAGACTCCGTATCTGCGTGGCGGATACGGGAATCGGAATCAGGAAAGACGCCTGCAAGACAATCTTCCAGCCGTTTATCCAGCAGGATGCACTTCGTGACACTCATGTGTATAACGGAACCGGGCTCGGGCTGGCAATTTCACATCGTCTGGTGCAGAGAATGGGCGGCGTAATCCGTCTGGAAAGCAGGGAAAATATCGGCAGTTCCTTTACCGTGGACCTGCCGGGAATTGTCTATCACGGCGATCATAAGAAGACTGTGGAGGTGGAGGCGGAAGCGGAGTCTGTTGTTCCTGCGGCATTGGAAAATCAGCGGATTCTGATCGTTGACGATGTCCCGATCAACCTCAAAGTCCTCGCATCCATGCTCAAAAAATCAGGAGCGCACCCGCTGGCGGCGGCATCAGGGGAGGAGGCGCTGGCGCTGTTGAAACAGGAAAAAGTCGATGCGGTCCTGACGGACCTCTGGATGCCGGGGATGAACGGCGCCGAACTGGCGGCGGCGATTCATGCCCGCCCGGAGTCGGCACACCTGAAAATCATAGCAGTCACAGCAGATGTCGAGGCAGCCAATAACTTCCCGCAACAGGATTTTTCCGCCATACTTCTGAAACCCGTCACATTGAAAAAGCTTTCCGGTGTGCTCGAAAAAACCAAACAATGAAGAAAGTCCAAAACAGTATGGTGCAGACCGCTGACCTGCTGCGATCCGACGGCATAAGCCGGAGGTGAAATCCCCCGGCAGCGGTTCCACCCGTTCAGGGACGGCAGGCATGAAAGAAGCAAAAATCGGCTTTTTTTCAGCAAAGGCACTTGACGTTTCAGATTTTATGAGTATAATCAATAGCGATTTTTGTCTCAACGGTTCAAGACAAGTTTTAACAGAATCCATAGAAAAAAGGAGCTTCCGATGTTCTTTCGAGGAATAGTCATTTTATTTCTGACAGTATTGGCGGCAGGAACGATTTCCGCACAGGAAATGACATTCAACACAAAAGATGCGTGGACCGGTGTTTCCGAGCGCAACATCTCATTGAAAAATGGAGTTCTCACAATCCGCGGCCGCGTCACCCTCGTCTCCAGGGAATCCTTTGACATCGATCCCGGCAAAACCTATACTCTGACAGGGTCTTTCAAAGCCGCAGGCAGTGAATCCGCCAAGCTTTATTTCGGCTTCTCCCAATATGATAAGAACGGCAAAGATATCCAGACCATCAACACCGATACCATTCCATGGACTGACACCGTCCTTCTCAAACCGGTCAAAGCCGCGGACAAGGTTCTTGTCGTCAACAACGCGATGAAATGGAAAAAATTCAGCACATGCGTCATCGCCTGCAACACCTCATCGGATTTCAAGGATCTCCCGAACTTCAATATTCTTGAGATTCCCGTCAAAATGACGAAAAAGAAATCCATGCAGGAATGGGAGATCATTC
Source organism: Lentisphaeria bacterium (assembly GCA_003526375.1). Lineage (GTDB taxonomy): Bacteria > Verrucomicrobiota > Lentisphaeria > Victivallales > UBA1829 > UBA11452. The sequence goes on along the minus strand of DPDG01000107.1, from coordinate 106,521 downwards.
TCGCCAAATCCGCCGGTGTCAATCTGCCCGCAGGCACAAATATCCGGCAGCACGGCGGAAAAGGTGCCGGCGAAATGTACACAGGCGGATATCTGACAACCAGCGATCAGTGGCAGACGCTGAGCGGAAGCGCATCGGGAAGACTGCTCAAAGGATTCTCTTTCAGACAGTGGGCTCCGGGAGCCGTCAAGGCAAAGGTCTGCATCCGCGTCAACTGGAACAATTCCAAAGCCGTTACGGAAATGAAAGACATCAGGCTTACGATCAAATAATCCCGATATCAAAGACGGAAATGCCGGGCTTCCACAGGAGACCCGGCTTTTTTCATTTTATCCCAGAGACACCATAATCAACCCCAGCACGATCAGGACAATCCCGAACACCTTGGGCGTGCTGTGCGATTCCTTCAGGATCAATATGCCGGCAAAAAAACCGAGCGGCAGACTCATCTGGCGGAAAGCCTGAATATAACTGACGTTCGTGACATACGCCATTGCAAACAGAATCAGGCCATAGGCGCAGGAACTGCAGATTCCCGCAAGAACCGGAGAAACGGAATGCAGAAACAGACGCCTGAACTCCTCGCGCTCCCGCCTGATCGACACCACGAAAAACATCTGCCCGACCGTCAGCCCGGCTTCCACCATGAACAGATACGCAAGAAGATCGGATACATTGTTCCGCTCCATTGTCTGCCGGATCAACGCCATCGCGCTGCTGTCCAGAATCGTATAACCGGTGGTGCCGACTGCCCCCAGCAGGATGAAGATGATGATCCAGTCCATATAATTGGAAAGCTTGAAATCACGAAACCGCTTCAACGGCATCAGAATACAGCCAAGCGTGATGATCAGCATTCCGAGGAGCGCCAGTCTGCCCGGAGTCCTGCCGAGCCCGAACAGAATCGTGACCGCCGCAACCAGCAGTACAGGAATCGCCCTCACCAGCGGATAGACCAGCGAAATATCGCCACGCCGGTAGGCATAGGCGAGCCCAGCCACATACATGACCTCGGACGCCACGCTTCCCAGATAAAAAAGAAAGAAATAAAGCGGCAGACTGCTCAATCTCAAATCCGATGTCAGGAAAAACGGCAGCCAGATCAGCGCCGCCGTTCCCGACATCAGCATATAAAACGCCAGTGAAGGCTTTGTGCTTTTGGATATGAAATTCCATGCGACATGCAGGAAAACGGATGCAAAAACCAGAACAAAAGCAAATAAAGTCATCTCATTCCGTTACTTTCCGAAGCTCGCTTCCATATAATCCGCAGTCCTGCCTTTGAGCTGTTTCAACGCACCCGCCGCTTTTGCGTCTCCGGCAAGATGATCCAGCATCAACGCACCTTCCGTGGCGCACAACGTATCGTGCATGGGAAAATATTCGCGCAGGAGAAAGTTCACGTATCTCACCATACGGAACGGACCGTAGACCCGGGGAGTTTCTCCCTCAATACAGGAAACTGCGCAGGAACGGAAGTTACGGATGCCGTCGATCAGATCCTCCACCGTATTCGATTTTGCAAGAACAACCGTATAATACCAGCCGAACAGATCACAATCCCTGCTGTCCGCATACTTCATGCCGACCACTCGCTGAACAACCGGTCTTCCCGCCCCAAACTCGAAACGGTCCACTCCGTGCGAGTCGCTGAGTCCGACCACGGGAAAACGGTTTCCTTTCGCCTGCTCCTCGTAATAACGCACGACCTGAAAATTGTTGCTCTCGAACTGATACTTGTAAAAACCTCCCAGCACCTCGAACGCATCGAATTTATTGCGCCTGAAGATTTCGCTTGTGATGCCTTCGTCGATCACATTCTGCGCCACAGACCAGTATGGATGGCAGAACACGCACAGGCCGCCCGCCCTGCGGATCTCGTCAAAGACCCATTCCGAGGCGGCGACGGCAAAGTTATTCACCCGAGGGTCCTTGTCCGGCAACGCATCCTGAATCGCGGCGACCTCCCTGAAATATTGTTCGGTATTGTCGCGCCAGCGGTCATTGATACTGTATTTTCCGCCGAAATGAATGATATGAACCGGATTATCCTGCGAGTGCACCTCCTCCCCCGGATAGAGTCGGAAATCAAGGTCAAGCGCTTTCCAATAGTCAATCGCCTCGACGGAGGGCTTATAATTGCCATGATCGCTGATCGCGGCGAAGTCGAATCCCTTCTGGCGGTAGCGTGCAGCGACATAACAGGGCGTCTCTCTGCCGTCGGAGCCGGTCGTATGAATATGGAAATCACCGCGATAAGGGCGCAGTTCATAAAGATCGGATTCCAGAGAGTAAATACGGAATCCCTTGACCAGTTCGACATTGCCGGTCTGTCCATTTCGGATCGTGACACGGATATTATGTTCCTGTTCTCCTGTGAAAAAGACGCGGATCACAAGGGTGTCGCCGTCCATGCGCCATTCGACTCTTTTTTCCGCATCGGCATCCGGACCATATTTCCCGTCCGGATTCAAGCCGTCGAACGGATTGCAGACCACCTGCATCAGTTCCGCTTCCGGAAACAGCGCATGTTTATAGCGTGGGCGAATCCTCACTTCCGAGACCTTGTCTGCCGGCACGATACGGGGAAACACATCGTAGTAATCCATTTTTTCACCTTTTTTTGATTTATGTCGCTGAAAAATTACAATGTGGTATTATTATATATGAAAGTGAATAGAAATCAACAGAGATTCCGAAAATAAAAGATGTCGCTTTTTTACGACATTTAAAACAGGAGGGTTTCCCGGATGAATTTCATTGAACAGCTTGCGGAACTGGATATGAACGGCAGGCAGGCAAAAGTCTATATGGCGCTGCTTCAACTCGGTTCGGCATCGGCGATCGAACTGGCAAAACATACGGGCTTCAAGCATCCCACCGTTTACGATGTCCTTGATATCCTGAAGTCGAAACATCTGGTCTCGGAGAGTTTTTCCGGCGGGCGCAAGCGGTTCTGCGCGGAAGATCCTGCGAATCTTCAGGAAATTGAAAACCGGAGAAAAAATGCGCTGGACTCCGTGCTTCCCGGACTTCGGGAGCTGTATCTCGGAGGCACACGCCGCCCGCGCATTCACTTTTACAGCGGTCCCGAAGCACAATATGAGGTGGATGAAGGGCTCCTCAACGTGAAATCCGGAGAATATTTCTACTTCGGCTCCGTTCAGGAAATGTTCCAGAGGAACACCGAAGAATATCTTGCGGAATTTTACAGGCGCCGGATCGCGCGCGGAATCTGGTCCAATGCAATCCGCAATCCTTCCAAGGAAATCCCGCTGGACTATATGCAGCCGGGACCGGAAAACCTGCGCCGCGTCCGTTACCTCCCCGCGCCGATCAGCGAAGACATCGCCGGACTCTATCTCTATGACGAAAAAATCGCAATCATTTCCGCCGTAAAGGAGAATTACGCAATCATCATAGAGAGCCACGATCTCTTTGTCCTCGTCAAAACCATCTGGCAGTGCCTCTGGAACGTGGCAGTCGAACCTGAAAACATGAAATGAACTACCCCGATGCAAAGCATCGCGGCATCAAACCAGTTTTTTGAATGAAGTTCATTCGTCCGGATTCAGCTTGAGCGCCCTGCGCATCTTCTCCGCGATCTCGCCGCGCACTGCATCGGACTCGTATTTGAGCTGGCGCCAGTTCCAATGGAAAGAGTCGTCCGTACTCCGCGGAACCACGTGCAGATGAGCATGCATGACGACCTGCCCGGCACAGGTGCCGTCCGCAAGATGCAGATTGAATGCATCCGCATCCAGCGCGCGCTTGACTGCAACGCCGATTCTGGCTCCGACATGGAACATGCGCCCGCAGGTCGCCTCCGGAATCGTGGCGGTGCTGGTGTGATGCTCTTTCGGAATGACGAGCGTATGCCCGAAGTTGATCGGCGCGATATCCATGAAGGCATAAACAAGATCGTCCTCATAGATTTTGACGGAAGGAATCTCGCCGCGGATGATTTTACAGAAAATACAGTCTTTCATCGTTCTATCCTTTGTTGCCGGTTATTTTCAATCACGGTTCATACTGCTTGCCCGGAGCAGATAATAAAGCAGCGTCAGCAGGGAACTGATGACCGCCGCAACGTAAGTCATGAAAGCGGCGTTCAGGACCTTGCCCGCGCCGTCGCGTTCCTGTTCGGAAACAATTCCGCTGGAAACCATCAGCTTTTTCGCCCTTGCGCTCGCATCCCATTCGACGGGAAGCGTGACGATCGAGAACAGCACGACCGCGCTGAACAGGATTGCGCCGAGCATCACAAGATGTCCGGCTTGCAGAATGAAACCGAGAATAATGGCGCCGTAAGAAAGGTAGGAACCGATATTCGCCATCGGGACAAGCTGGCTGCGGATGTGCATCGGGAAATACCCTGCGGCGTGCTGAAGCGCGTGTCCCGCCTCATGACAGGCGACTCCGATCGCAGAAAGCGAATCCTCGTCATAAACCTTAGGAGACAGGCGGAGCGTCTTCGCCAGCGGATCATAGTGATCGGAAAGAAATCCGTCGACACGCTCGATTCTGACGTCATTGATTCCCGCGCGTGAAAGCATGCGCGCCGCCGCTTCGGCTCCCGTCATGCCGGAAGATGCCCGCTTGCGTGAATATTCCATGAACATGGTATGAGTATACATGGAGGCAAGTCCCGCAACGATGAGCCCGGGAATTGCAAAAACAAGATACATGGGTTCAATATAAAACATAGCCGTCAACTCCTTATGCCGCAGTTTTCATTTTCTTTCAGACATCGTTCTCCGGCTCTTGTTCCTTTTCCGGAAGCACATCTTCACTTTTTGCATACCGCCGGAAACAAAGCGGAAGATTCTTCCAGCCTGCCGGAAAGATCATATCCCGCACGATATTCATCCTGCGTAATGTACAATGCACCCCGTTTTTTGTCAACTGTCTTCCGTCTTTATTTTCCGGCTTATACGTAATTCAAAACAGGAAGCTCCGACAACCCGCCGGGGGCGCAATAACCGTCAAGACGGTTTGCGGAACTGTTCCATACCCTGACGGAAATGCGATGCCTGCCGCTCAAATCTCCCAGCGGCATACGGTAAGGCGGCCATATCAGGCGCCCCGAAGATTTCCCGTCCAGCAGAATTTCGCAGATGCCTGACACTTTCAACTCAAGTTCGGCGGCATGGAACTCTCCCTCCACCGCGAATTCATAGGAGACAGAACCGGAATAGAACGGCAGTCCCTGCTCCGTCCATTCACCGATCCGCATGGGCTGCGGGGAATGCAATACGGCGGTCAATGCTTCCGGAGCCGCAATGGCAAGCTGGTAATACTCATGGAGTTTCTTCCGGCGCCCCCCGGTTCCGCCGAGACACACCAGAAAATCTCCGGCAAGCAGGACCGGCGTCCTGAAAAGCGGTTCCGAATCAAAAATCAAAGTATGCCGCCCGGCTTCTTCCGGAGCAGGGAAACTTTGATAATCGTCATCAAAAACACAGCATTTCTCTCCGTCGGCAAGAAACCTGCCGTCACACTGAACTTTCCCAGTCAGGCATTCCGGCACAAGAATGCGCATTCCCGGCAGAACGTCCTGATTCACCCAGCTCCTGAGCGTATGCATCGGAATCAGGTTTTCTCCATCGCGCACCGGGGCACTTGCCATTTTCAGCGTCTGCCTTTTCCCGTATCGGGACGGAGAACGGAAGTTCTCGTAAGGCCCGCCGATAACGGCAATTTCACCGGATGCAAGTTCAACTTCGACCTTCCGTTCACCGAAAGTCAAATGTCCGGAAAGCGCGTGATCCGACCAGATGTTCGCAGCCAGAATATATTCCGTCCCGTCCGGCAGACGCCGCCTCATCCATGCCAGTTCCCCGCCGTCGAACGAGGCATCCGCCTCCGGCAGCTCCGGCATTTTCCCGGACAGCGGGTCCAGCAGGACCGGGAACTGCGAGGCGTGTTCCCGGTCCGTGATCACATAACCGAGACTCTGCCGGTTCAGACGGTCGCAGAGGTCGAAAAGCGGTTTTCCCTCCGCACGTCCCGCGAGAATCTCCGGCGAAGGATCCGCCACGCCGATGGGGGCGACATACTCTCCCTGTGCCGCAATCCATGAAAAACGACTCAGGAACTCGTTGAATTCGCGCACCCCGTGACGCAGGGAACCGTGCAGGAATTCAGGCGGTGCAAAATATTTGGTCTCTCCGAAAAAGCGGTGATGCACGGCATGAGGGACAAAGAAATTCACCCCCTGCATGATCTGCCATGCGGCAATCCGCCTCAGTAAAGCAGGATCAGCCCCCCATCCGGTCGCTGCGAACGCCTCGCAAAGCACACGTTCTTTCTTATGCAGGAATGCGGCGGATGAAGCATATTTCGCCCGCAGATCGAATTTCGTTTCAGAAAAATTACAGTTGTACAATTTTTCCGTTCCTCCCCCCAGTGACGCCTCCGGGAAAAAGAAACGTTTATCGTAATGAGTTCCCCCGTCCAGAGCCGCCAGCTCGTGATCCGTGCCGGGACAGTCCGAATGCTCCAGCAGTTTCAACGGCTCTCCCTCCCAGAACAGGGAGCTGCGCGGACACTCTTTCAGGGAAAAGGGCCCGGTATCCGAGGTATGAAACGCGTATTTGAGCCCGTGTTTCCGGCACCATTCATAATTGTTGCGGAACCAGCGCTGATAGAGTTCACCGGCAAGCGTCCAGTAATCGTGGTTCAAAGAATGCGAAGTCCCGTCGAACAGCTCGGAGAGGCGCGGCCCGATCTCATATCCGAAACGTTTTCTGAACTCACCGCCGAAATCGCGCGACCACGGGTAATAGGTTTCGCCATTGAGCAGCGGCAGAGTAAAATGATTGACCCGGCGGTTATCCGCATCGGAGAAAAATCCGGTGATTCCATTCCCGAAATACTTTCCGAGCCGTTTGCGGTATTCCTCATAAAGAAGCTCAATGAAAAGACGGGAACTCTCCGGCTCCTCGAAGGCAGGAAATCCCCAGTCCACTTCGACGGCTTCGATATGTCCGTCCGGAAAACGTTTCAGCCGCCGCTGTTTCAGAGCCGGAGCAACCGCTTCGATCCGTCCCGCAACATCTCCGGGCGGAAAGTCGTAACCGTCATTGATCCAGAATTCCAACTGCTGTTCTCCCGCCGCAATGATGAAATTCTCCGTCACTTCAAACCAGTAGTCGGAAAGATATTCCTCCCGCGAAAACCCCGTAGGCGGTTTATTGAAGAAGATGCATCCCCCGTATCCGGCGTCTTTCAGACGCTTCATCGCCTTTCCCGCCTCGGCAGGGGAAAGTTCCTCTTTCCGTGTCGTGTTGATGAAATAGAACGGTACAGGTTTGAATTCTTCGGGATTACTCATATTTTTTACCGCCTTGAAATTATATTTTCTTGTGTTTGCTGTTATGTGAACCGTCTGATTGAATCCGGAATCATGTAATGCGCCACCGCCGCGGCGACGGTTGGAATTCTAAGGATGCTCATTGAAAATCACAGCATCCGCTGCAATCAGAAAACGCCGCGGCTCCTCCCATTCGCGGGATGTGGCCCTGCCGTAAAGAACCTCAAACGTCCGCCCCGCCAATTCATCAAGATGCTGGTCGAGACAGTAAAGCGGCGTAATCGAATAACGGCTGATCCAGGTATTGTCATTTATGATGACCGCGAGATCTTCCGGCACTTTCCGTCCGCAGCGATGCGCCGCAAGCAGCAGCCCGTATGCCTGAAATCCGTTGCGCGCCCAGATCATATCCACTTCCGGATTGTTTTTCAGCAGGCTCAGCCCGGCATTGAATCCTTCCTCAGCCTGATTCTGACCCCTGGAATGCAATATGAAACAGGAATCGGAAGAAAAAGGCAAACCGGCTCTGTTCAAAAGCCCCTCCAGATATTTCGACAGGAGACAGCGGATCTCCTCCGGCTGCGGTTCCTGAAGACAGACAAGACGGCGCCTGCCCTGCCGCTTCAGATGCCGCAGGATTTTCAGGACGGAGGAATCGGTATCAATCGAGCCCCAGTCATATTTCGCGTTTTCCGCGAATTCATGGGGCGTACCGATTGCCGCCAGCGGAATCCGGGCATTCCAGAGCTCTTCCACAAGATCGTGCGTATGAAGAAAACTGGTGATGAATGCCGCCGCGCCATCGCAGCAGCCGCTCATCATGCGTTCAAGATATTTCCGTTCCAGATCGGGGCGGCGTTCATAATCATAAACAACAACATCGAACTCTTTTTCCTGCGCGGCATGCTTGAAGAAGCTGATGAACTTTGCATAATAAGGGTCGGCAAGATCGGGAACGATGATGGAAAATGTGGAAGTGCGCCCCTTTTTCAGAGCCGTTCCGGCAAAAGAGGGACGGTATCCGAGCTTTGCGGCAACCGCGCGGATCTCCCGTTTGGTCTTTTCGCTGATTTTCGGATGGTCGTTCATTGCGCGGCTTACCGTCGGATAGCTTTTCCCGGAAGCTTTTGCAATGTCCATGATTGTAACTGCCATACTGCCGTCCCATGCTCAGGTTAAAACGTTTGCATTGAATATTCCAATATTATAAACGGAAAATCGGGATTGTCAATAGGGAAAAATGAAAAAAAGGCTTTTTCTTCAGAAAAACAGTGATGCTCCAATGAAACATATTCCACTGCAGATCGGCTTCAGGAAAGTCCTTCGTTTACCTGGCAGCCGCGCAGCGTTCAAGACAGAGAGAAAACTCTCTTTTTTGCAGTTTTTTCATTGAAAAAACGGAAAACGGGGTTAAATTACACGGACTTCTTTTTGGTGAAGAAGTTATGTGAATTTTCACGGATGAAAAACAAACAAAATCGGAGCTGCCTGAAAATGGGAAGTGCTAAGAGTGTAGCAGTCGTAGGTGCCACCGGCGCCGTCGGAATTGAAATGTTGGAAACATTGGAAAAGCGCAATTTTCCGGTGTCCTCCATAAAACTTCTTGCGTCATCGCGTTCCGCCGGTAAAAAACTCAAATTCAAGGGCGAAGAGATCACAGTGGAAGAACTGACGGAAAACTCCTTCAAAGGCGTTGACTACGCTCTCTTCAGTGCGGGCGGCTCCACATCCGAAGCATTTGCGAAAGCCTGTGTGGATTCCGGCTGCGTGATGATTGACAACTCCAGCGCGTTCCGCATGGTTGACACCGTTCCGCTGGTGATCCCGGAAATCAATCCGGAAGATGCGTTCAAGCACCAGGGAATCATCGCAAACCCGAACTGCACGACCGCCATCATGGCTGTCGCGGTATACCCCCTGCACAAGGCGAAAAAGGTCAGGCGGCTGATTGCCTCGACCTATCAGGCGGCATCCGGCGGCGGAGCTCCCGCAATGCAGGAGCTCATCGATCAGTCCAGAGCCGTTCTTGAAGGCAAGCCGGTCGAGGTCAAGGTCATGGCGCAGAGAATCGCATTCAACCTGTTCCCGCATATTGACTCGTTCAAGGAAAACGGATACACCAAGGAAGAGATCAAGATGGTCAATGAAACCAAGAAGATCATGCACGCGCCTGAGATGCTGATCACCTGCACTTCGGTCCGCGTTCCGGTTCTCCGCGCTCATTCCGAGTCCCTGAACCTTGAATTCGAGGAAGACATCACCCCGGAAGAGGCACGTGCGATCATCGCGGCGGCACCGGGCGTGGAACTGCGCGACAATCCTGCCGAAAAAATCTATCCGATGCCGGTTGACGCGACGGGCAAATACGATGTGCTCGTCGGACGCATCCGCCAGGATATTTCCCGCAACGACAAAAAGGGTCTTGAGATGTTCGTCAGCGGCGACCAGCTTCTGAAAGGCGCCGCCCTGAATGCGGTTCAGATCGCAGAGGTCCTGAACAGCAAGTAACAGCATTTGCATCGTGCCGCGGCAGCGGCATACCAGGAAGGACGTAAAGGACTTCAGAGATGATTCGGGCAGGAATGTCCGGTTTCGTGTCCTTTACGTCTTTTTTGTCTCTTTTCATCACAGAAGGATAATGACATGATACCGGAAAGCAAATCCACGATTATTTCGCTGATCGACCTGCAGGAACGTCTCTGCGGGGCGATCGAACGGAGCAAAGAGATCCTGCCCAGGATCAAAATTCTGCTGGAGGGGGCAAAGACACTCGGAATTCCCGTCGTTGCAACGGAACAGTATCCGCAGGGACTCGGCGCGACTCTGCCTGAACTCAAGGAAATCCTGCCGCCGGACACGGCGTTTCTTTCCAAGACTTCCTTCTCCTGCTTCGGAACGGAGGATTACCGTAAAGAGCTGGCGAAGATGTCCAAAGGGTCCCTGGTGCTCGTCGGGGTGGAATCTCATGTCTGCGTGCTCCAGACCGCCATCGACGCCGTATCCCGCGGTTACGAGGTCTACGTGCCGGAAGACTGCGTGGCTTCCCGCAGGGAATCGGATCAAACCGCCGCGCTCGCGTTCATGCGGAGCAGCGGAATCCATATCGTGACATCGGAAATGCTGCTTTTCATGTTGCTCCGGGACGCTTCTCATCCCGATTTCAAAACAATTTCGAAAATTATCCGTTAAAATGCCGGTTTTTTACTTGACAAATCAGATTTTTCGAGTAGATTATCAGCTCTGTTGATTTTGTGTTCCTATCGTCTAGAGGCCTAGGACACCAGGTTTTCATCCTGGTAACACGGGTTCGAATCCCGTTGGGAATGCCATTTTGATAGAATCAGTGTGTTCCCATCGTCTAGAGGCCTAGGACACCAGGTTTTCATCCTGGTAACACGGGTTCGAATCCCGTTGGGAATGCCATTTCAGACCTTGTCCCTTTCGTCTAGAGGCCTAGGACACCAGGTTCTCATCCTGGTAACACGGGTTCGAATCCCGTAGGGGATGCCATTTTCTGTTCACGGCATCTTTGCTGGAGATTGCTTCATGGCAGGAAAGAACTGCTTCGTTTATATTTCGGTCGCTCTTTTCTTTGCATTCAACGGTTCGCGTCCTGTTTTTTTTGCCGCGTAGGGGGTTCAGATTCCGGGCGCCATAAGGACAAGAAGGACTGGAAAACTGGAAAGACGGACTGCGGATAGAGTGCCCATAAAGAGAAGTAAAAAGCTTGAAAGACGAATGTTGCGAACTGGAATAATCTACTTCCTCTGAGAAAGCTCAAAAGGAATCCGTTCCTTTTCCATACTTCGCAACTTCGCTATCTTGCTATCTCGCTATCTTGCTATCTTGCTATCTTGCTATCTCGCTATCTCGCAACTTCGCAATCTCGCTATCTAAAAAAAAGCTCGCTCCCGGAATAACGGACAGAATCTAAGCAAGGACGCAAATTTGGAGGAAATATGGTTCGCAACCAAATTGACCCTGTCCGTTATTCCGGGAGCGAAGATTGGATTTGAGAAAATGATTTCTCTCAAGTCCAGTTACAATAATCAGGAACCTGTACCTGCACCCAGAAGTCCATCGTCATGATTTGAAGGCAGTTTACCATCCTCATTCTCAAAGAGACCGGGAGCCTCGGTAGTACCTCCCTTTTCCGCAGGATCAGTGGCGGAACCATAATACTTGATCTCTGTCATCCATGTAGCACCGACGGCGCCACGGGCGGAACCGTCAACGAACAGAATGTTTCCATATTTTTCATGGTTGGATTTCTTTCCACTGTCGCCAAGAGCGCCGACATCGAATGCCAAACCGCTGTCCGGATTGTCATTTTCATTCATGCAGCCAATATAAGCATAAGCAAAGTTGGCAGTTGTTCCATTAGCCATAAAGCGTTTGTTGGCATCATCACCACTGTCTTTTGCTCCCCATGCTTCGAGTTCTGCCTGAACCGTTCCATCTTTAGAATTTGACGCAGTGGAAACTGTCGAAGATGTGCAGACATAGACTTTGAAATCTGTCAGGTAATTCGTTGCGACAAGCTGGGAAAGAGACCAGCCATTGTGCTGATAATCATGTTTTTTTGAATCACCGAGATCCATGGTCGGGAACTGTTCGCCATAGTCGCCGGAATACATCTTTGCGGCAAGACCGATCTGTTTCAGGTTGCTGGTGCAGGAAATACGGCGTGCTTTCTCGCGTGCCGAGTTCAAAGCGGGGAGCAGCATCCCTGCCAGAATCGCGATGATCGCAATCACGACGAGGAGCTCGATAAGGGTGAAACCCTGTTCTTTTTTGAATTTCATTTTTTCCTCCATATGTTTTGTTTTTTTTGATCCCCTTGCTCATAGAGATCATGAATTCTACTTTCTGAATGTGTCTTTTTTCTTTTGAACCAAACCTCCTTTACTCCCATTTTGATAATAAAAACCAGTATTTTCAGAAACAAAATGAGTCTGAAAGAGAAAAACGGATCATATAACGTCGCATAATAATCGATATGTTATGTGTCTCAATTCAAAATATGAGAGGATTGGAAGATTTTCATCAGAACAAGAAGAGAACAAACAGAGATAAAAACAAGGGAAAAAGAGGCTAAAATGAAGCATTGTATACAAAAACGGCGCATAACATATCGATTATTATGCGCCGCTATCCAAATTCATACACTGGAACTTCATTCTTATATTATAATTAAAAATCAAGAAAAAACAATACCCCGATTAGAAAAAATCGAAAAAAAATCTGTCAAAAGCAATTGAACGACGAAAACTTTCCATTTACCGACGTTCATGATATGATGTTCCTGAAAGGACTATTAACCTGTGTGAAGAAGGATCAAAAGGAATCCATTCCTTTTCCACACCTCGCAATCTCGCTATCTCGCTATCTCGCTATCTCGCTATCTCGCTATCTCGCTATCTCGCTATCTAAAAAAAGGCTCGTTCCCCGAATAACGGACAGAATCTGAGCAAGGACGCAAATTTGGAGGAAATACGGTTCGCAGCCAAATTGACCCTGTCCGTTATTCGGGGAACGAAGCTCAATGGACTAATTCCATCCTTTGATCAGTTTATTATTTCGTCAACTGATCATCTGTATCTGACGGGGGATTATCCTTGGTAAAGAGTTCAGTAGAAGCAGAACCGGATTTTTTAGTTGTTTCTCCACGGAATTTAATCTGCCCCGTCCAATCAACACCAACTGCCGCTCTGGCGGAACCATCCACGTAAAGAATATTTCCATACTTTTCATGATTGGATTTGTCAGCGTTATTGCTCTTACCAACATCGAAACTCAATCCACTGTCAGGATTATCGTTCTCATTCATACCGGCAATCCAAGTATAAGAAAAGTTTATACCCACATTAGCCGCATCCGGACCTGTTGAACAAGCTTGACCAAAACGATTGATGGCACTATCTGTTAAATCGGTTCCCCAGGCTTCAAGCGTTCCACCACTCTGTAATGCAGCCGGAGATGTCGTAGAAGAAGAACAGATATAAACCTTGAAATCGGTAAGATAATTTGTATTTACCAACTGCGAGAGAGATTTTCCGTTGTGGAGAACAGTTCCATCTGTGTTATTTGGTCCCGCAGTCGGAAACTGCTCGCCATAGTCGCCGGAATACATCTTCGCGGCAAGGCCGATCTGTTTCAGGTTGCTGGTGCAGGCGATACGGCGTGCTTTCTCGCGTGCCGAGTTCAAAGCGGGGAGCAGCATCCCTGCCAGAATCGCGATGATCGCAATCACGACGAGGAGCTCGATAAGGGTGAAACCCTGTTCTTTTCTGAATTTCATTTTTTCCTCCATATGTTTTGTTTCTTTGATTCCGGGACTACCCGAATCGTTTTCAAAAAACTCAGTCTTTCTGTCTTTTCTGTAAATACAACCTCCTTTACATCATTTTCCATTGGCAGTTTTAATCGAAAAATTCACAAGCCGGAAAATCCGTAAGGGAAAGAGAAGAAAAATGGAACAAGCCGCGTCGCATAATAACTACTATGTTATGCCGTTGAATTCAAAATATCGAATAAAAAAGAGAATATCCGGAAAAACAGAGAAGAAAAATTCAACAGAAAAAAGGGGATATAATGAGTTCAAAAGCGCAATATATCTGCACAAAAAAAGCGCATAACATAGTAGTTATTATGCGCCGTTATACAAATTCATGCAATATCGCCATCCATACTATATATTATAATTAAGAAGCTGAAAAAAACAATAGGCCGAAACAAAAAAATCGAAAAAAAGTTTCTGCCGGTGCTTCATGATGCTCTGGCAAACCGCCGCCGGACCGCGACAAGGGCAACGCCCTTGACCCGAGAAAAATGCTGACGCAAAGTTTCGACAAACGACGGAAATACGGGAAGCGCCCGGAGCTCTCGAACTTTTCCACAAGAAAAGTTCTCGCCAGTGAGCGGATTGGACCGCTCCGGGCGGAGATTTCGCCTCCGGCGACCAGCGATTCGACGCTGGGCCACGACAAGGGCAACACCCTTGACCCGAGAAAAATGCTGGCGCATTTTTCCGTCACGAAAAGTCGACCGGAGGATCAGGGTTTACCCCCCTGAAAAATTAAAGAAGATAGAATTCCGCCTGAGCTGTTTTTTATGGAATAAATTGAGAAGACCAATGGTTTTTCCCGCAGAATTGGGTATATTAATGTTTTTCATTTCGACGCAGGAGTTCCGGGTATGCAAGCCATAAAAGAGTTTTCGGATCATTTCATCCCGAAATCGGGAGCGGTTCCGTTTTTCTCCAGCATTCTCGTCTGGGGAATCGGAGCGGGATGTTTTACGGCGGTATTGAACAACTATCTGGCGGAGGTCCGCGGAGTCGATGAGTTCCAACGCGGACTGCTGGAGTTCTTCCGTGAAATGCCCGGACTGCTTCTCGTTTTCATTCTGGCGCTGATGCACAAAAAGGCGGAGTGGAAGATTCTGCGGATCGGCACACTGATTTCTCTGGCGGGGGTTGCGGGGCTCCTGCTCTCGGCGGACAAGGCGGTCATCACGCTCCTGATCATGATCTGGAGCACCGGCGAGCATATTCTGATGCCTGTCCGGAGCACGATTGCGATGCATGTTGCAAAAGCGGGGCGGATCGGGGAGTCGCTGGGAGTCGTGACCGGAGCCATGAATGCCGGAAACGTGATCGGAAGCGCGACTGTCGCCGCGATCTTTTTTGCGGGGATCGGCTGGTTCGGCATCGCGGACAAGGTTGTCCTCTACAATATCGTATGGGTTCTGATCTGCCTGCTTCTGTTTGCAAGTTTCCTTTGCACTCTGTTCTGTAAAATCGATGTAAAAGACGTCAAAAGGCCGCGGCTCTATTACAACCGGAAATACGGCAAATTCTATGTTCTGGAGCTCTTTTACGGCGCCAGGAAACAGATTTTCATCACCTTTGCACCGTATGTGCTGATCCTGAATTACGGAATGGACACAACAACCATGGCGCTGCTTGTCGGCGTCTGTGCACTGGTCAATATCTTCTGCGCCCCCCTGATCGGGAAGCTGACGGACCGTATCGGATACCGGAACATCATGATTTTCGACACGGTCATTCTGTTTTTCGTCTGCATTACATACGGATACGCAAACCGGATGTTTACATATTCCGTCGCCTACGCCGTGGTCTGCGTGAACTTCCTGCTGGACGCCGTCATCAGCACCACAGCCATGGCGACCAGCATGTATGTCCGCGATATTTCCGACTCCGCGGAAGAAGTCACGGCAACCCTCACCACGGGAATCTCGATCAACCACCTGATCAGCATTCTCGCGGCACTCGCCGGCGGCTGGGTCTGGCAGAAGTTCGGAGTCGGCGTACTGTTCAGCTTTTCCGCAGTCATGGCGCTGGCAAACAGCGCATTCGCAATGCTTATCCCCAGAAAACAGGAAACTTGACCAATCAACCGGAGGAACGGCGATATGTTTGAAAAATTATATGATTCCCTGAAAGAAACTCCTCATGCGGGACAGAACCCGGAAACAGTTCATTCCGGGGAAATACTCCGGCTCCGCAATCACAAGACCTGCCAACCCTGCCAGGAGGGGGGATGCGCGGCATTGACCGCCGAAAAGGATTCGTTCCGCATTCACGCGCTCTTTCATGACAGCGATATCTTCAACACTGCAAAGGTCAACAATGAACGGACCTGGACAACCGGCGACGTCTGCGAGTTTTTCATCCAGCCGGCGGGACAGGACGACTATTTCGAGTTCCATGTCACGCCGGAAGGCATTACTCTGCAACTGCACCTTCCGCCGGTTTCCAGAATGGGCAGCGTCCCGTTTGAAAAACAGATTTTCGAATCCGGCATGACGCACCGGGTGCAAGTCCGCCGGGAGGAGAATTACTGGTATGCCGTAATGTGCATTCCTTTTGCCGGAATGCGGATCACGGAAAAAGAGGCATGGGGAAGCCGCTTCGCAGTCTGCCGTTACAATTATTCACACGGACAGGAAAAACCGGAGATGTCATCCACGGCATACTTCCCGGATACGGGATTCCACAATCCTTCACGCTGGCATCGGCTGGTTCCGTAAATCAGCGCAGGCGGTGGTAGACGCCGCCCTCTTTGCGGACCTTGCGCAGAAGTTCGAGCCCGATCAGCGTGGACATGACCTCGGATGCGGAAATTCCGGTCGCGGCGGAAATATCGTCGACCGATGCATCGCCTTTCGCCAGAAACTCCACAATCCGTGCGGCTTCCGTCGAAAGCGACGCATCCGCCTGTTCCTCGAAAAACTGTTCCGCGGCATTTTCCTCACGCAAAGTGTTTCTGTCCCGTGAAAAGCCCGGCAGGAAATCGAACTCCTCCAGAATATGATCGAAGTTTTCCACAAGAATCGCATTCTGCCGGATCAGTTTGTTGCACCCAGCCGCCTGCGGATTGTCCGCCTGCCCCGGAACCGCGAAAATCGTGCGTCCCTGCTCGCAGGCGAAAGACGCCGTAATCAGAGACCCGCTGTTCAGCCCGGCTTCCACGACCAGCGTAGCCTTGGAAATGCCGGAAATAATCCGGTTGCGCATCGGGAACGAATGACGCGTGGGAGAAAATTCCATCGGGAATTCGCTGATGACCGCGCCATGCTGTGTGATATCGCGGGCAAGCGGGACATGCTCCTGCGGCTGAATCCGCGCCAGTCCGCCGCCCAGCACGCTCACGGAAAGCCCTCCGGCGTTCAGCGCGGCACGGTGGGCAACGGCGTCCACGCCGTAAGCCAGACCCGAAACGACGGTAAATCCGGCAAAGGCGGCGGCTTCGGAAAGGTGTTGCGCCATGCGCTGGCCATACTGCGTCATGTTGCGCGTGCCGACAACGGCAAGGGAGCGGTAGGAAATCGTGTCGGGAATTTCGCCGCGCACATAAAGACAGACCGGCGCATCGTGAATCGTGCCCAGAAGTTCGGGATAATTCTCCTCGCCGCGCGTGATGATGCGGACACCGCCGCGTTCGGCAAGGTCCAGCTCATGTTTCAGATCGACGTAGCGTTCCCAGTGGGCGATCTTCTCCGCAAGGACAGGACCGATTCCCTGAATCACCGCAAGATCGTGCTCCGGGCAGGCAAAGATTTCAGACGGCGTCCCGCACACCGAAAGAAGCGTCGCAAGACGCGCCGGCCCGATCCCGCTGAGCATGTTCAGAACGATATAAGCCTCTCTGTCAATCATTTTCCGATCCGTTGACTGATTGCGTTCATGATCTTTTCCACCGGCACATCCGTATAAATCCCCGCCTTGCCGATTTTTTCCGGCAGAATCAGTTTCAGCCTGCCCCCGGAGTTTTTCTTGTCCGAACCCATCGCCTTGAAAATCGCTTCGGCGGAATATCCGGCGGGGATTGACGCGGGCAGGGCGAAAGCTTTCAGAAGCGCCTCCTGACGTGCCGCCGTTTCCCTGGAAATGAGTCCCAGGGAGACGGCAAGTTCCGCGGCAATGCACATGCCGATTGCAACCCCCTCGCCGTGTTCGATAAGGGAATAGCCGGTCACAGATTCAATCGCGTGCCCGAACGTATGCCCGTAATTCAGAATGGCGCGCAGGGATGATTCCTTTTCGTCTGCGGAAACCACCTGCGCCTTCAGGGCGCAGCAACGGGAAATTGCCCCGGAAACCCGTTCCGCATCGGCAAGAGCCAGCAGGTCACAAGCATGTCTTTCCAGCGTATCGAACAGGGTTCCGTCCAGAATGACGGCGGTCTTAATCAGTTCGGCATAGCCGCAGGAAAGTTCGCGGGCAGACAGCGTTTTCAGAAAATCCGTATCAATCACGACCGCCTCCGGCTGGAAAAACGCGCCGAGCAGATTTTTCCCTTCCGGCAGATCAACCCCCGTCTTGCCGCCGACGGAAGAATCCACCATCGCCAGCAGAGAGGTCGGGATCTGAATGAAACGGGTGCCGCGCATATAGATCGCGGCGGAAAATCCGGTCATGTCGCCGCAGACGCCGCCGCCGAGCGCGACGAAAACAGACTTGCGGTCCAGTCCCGCCCTCACCCCTTCGCGGCAGATCGTTTCAATCGTGGAAAGTTGTTTGGACGCTTCTCCGGCGGGAAAGACACACGTATGAACGGAATACGAAACCGCCGCAAGCTTTTCCGCCACGCTTCCGAGATAAAGTTTTTCCAGATTGGAATCGGTCACGAGAAAAACGGAACGGTCTTTCAGGGCTCCGCCGAGCAGAACATCCAACTGGTCCAACAGCCCGGCTCCGACGAAAATCGGATAGGAGCGCTCCGCCAGTTCCACATTTACAGTATTCATCGGTTTCTCCAGATCATTGGGGTTCGGCAACCTTGCAGCCCCATGAAATTACTCTGTCTTTGATAAATTCGACAATCTGCGCATGTTCCGCCTTGCCGGAAGCGGAAACCTGCATGATCGGCTCCCCGAACTCAAAATAAACCGGATTTTTCCGGCGGATCGGACCGAGGTCCTTCACCAGTTTTCCATTCGCCAGAAAATCCGTGCGGAGCGCCATCGGAATAATCGGGGCGCCGGTATGTTTGGCGAGCTTGACGCCGATCGTATTGAACTGTGCCGGATCAAATACTTCAGAACGTGTGGACTGCGGGAAAATCACGATGCTTTTCCCCTCCGCAATCCTCTTTGCACCTTCGGTCATGACAGCCTTGAAATCATCGCGCGGGTTCTTGCGGTCCACGGGAATGCAGCCGAGCCGGTGCATGATGTCTCCGAAGTACGGCACGTCCAGGAGGGAACGTTTGATTACGAAACAGAATTCCCGGCGCGGGCGTATGAACGCATGCATCAGCGCGGTTTCCAGCAGGCTCATGTGATTGCCGATAATCACCGCCGGTTCGGAAAAACGGGAAAGATTGCCGAGTCCGCGCAGGTGAATCTTCCCGCCGCAGCTTTCGACGATACGGAAATTTTTCAGAGAATTATCCGACTGCGGCTGTCCATTGAAGTTATGCGCGCGGCAGCGTCTGCCGGAATCATAAAACACATAGAAATTACGCAGGTAAAAGGAGAAACGGGTTCCCAGCGTCAGATATTCCCACAGGCTGCGCGGACAGTTTTCCGGCGTATCATAGGAATCTTCCGTAAAGGGAGTTGTGATGTTTTCAGGAGTAAACATAGTGCATTTATCCGCGGGCGGCGGCCTCCACGAGTTCCCGATAAGTGGTTCTGCCGTCATAAAGCGCCTTGCCGACAATCACGCCTTCGAGATTCGGCAGTTTCAGCGCGCTGAGCTTTGCGGCGTCTTCCGCGGCGGAGACTCCGCCCGAAGCGATGATCTTGCAGTCCGGCACCAGCCTGCAAAGTGCGGCAGTCGGTTTCAGGCTCGGCCCGGTGAATGCGCCGTCCGTCGCGATATCGGTGAAGATGATGCGTTTTACGCCCAGCTCCGTCATTTTCACTGCGAGCTCCAGCGCATCGACTTTGCTCGTTTCGATCCATCCGCGCACGGCAACCCTGCCGTCCTTGGCGTCGATTCCGACCACGACTTTCTCCGGGCCGAATTTTTCGATGAAACGCTTTGCGATTTCCGGATTCTCACAGGCGACCGTCCCGAGAATCACGCGGGAAACACCGGCATTGAAAAGAAGTTCCGCATCCTGTTCGGTACGGATTCCGCCGCCGATTTCGCAGGGGATGTTCACGCTTTCGCAAATCCTGCGAATCGGTTCCACATTGACGGGATGCCCCGCCTTGGCTCCGTCGAGGTCCACAAGGTGAATGATTTCCGCTCCGTCGTTCATCCATTTGACCGCCTGTTCCGCCGGATTGTCGCCGTAGACGGTCTCTCTGGCATAATCTCCCTGAAAAAGACGGACACAGCGTCCGCCGCGCATATCGATAGCCGGTATAATCAGCATGTTCCCGAAACATCCTTTCCGCAGATCGTTACAAAATTCCTGAGTATGGCAAGCCCGCAGTCCTGACTCTTTTCAGGATGGAACTGTGCCGCAAACACATTGCCCTTTGACAGAGCGGCCGCAAAATCAATCATATAAGTGCATCTTGCGGCAGTCACGGAGGGATCATCCGGAAGAGCATAATACGAATGTACGAAATAGAAGAAGGAGTCCTGTCTGAGCCCCTTCAGAAACGGATTGTCCTGATCGAACCTGATGGAGTTCCAGCCGATCTGCGGAATCTTCTCCCCGAGTCCGGGGAAGCGCAGAACACGCCCGCGGAATATGGAAAGCCCCGGAACTCCCGGCGCCTCCTCGCTGGACTCCAGCAACATCTGCATGCCGAGGCAGATTCCGAGAAACGGCACGTTCCTGCGGACAGTCTCCCTGATGAACGGCACGAAACCGCTCCGGTTCAGATGCTCCATGCCGTCGCCGAAATTGCCGACGCCCGGCAGTATCACACCGGATGCGCCCTCCGCATCGGAAGGCGTATCCACGACTCTGATCTTCCCGCCGACGTATTCCAAAGCCTTGGAAACGCTCATCAGGTTTCCCATTCCATAGTCGATCAGGGCAATGAAACTCATCGGGTCAGACTCCGGAGAATGCGGCAAATCCGCCGTCCACAGGGATCACCGCGCCGTTGACGAAGCCGGAAGCCTTGTCGTCCGCGAGCCAGAGCAGTGTGCCGAGCAGATCCTCAGGCGTGCCGAAGCGCCCCATCGGGGTATGCGTGAGAATCGTATTTCCGCGCGCGGTCAGGGAGCCGTCCGCATTCGTGAGAAGGGTGCGGTTCTGATCGGTCAGGAAAAATCCCGGGGCAATCGCATTGACGCGGATGCCGACCTTGGACATATGGGTTGCAAGCCACTGGGTAAAGTTGCTGACCGCCGCCTTGGCCCCGCTGTATGCGGGGATCTTGGTCAGCGGGCGGAACGCGTTCATGGAGGAGATATTGATGATGATGCCGTGTCCGTTCAGCGCCATATCTCTCGCGAAAACCTGTGTCGGCAGCAGCGTGCCGATGAAGTTCAGGTTGAAGACGAAGCCGACGCCAGCCGGGTCAAGATCAAAGAAAGAGATCTTTCCCTCGGTGGAGCCTTCCGCATCCGCCTTGGTGGCGAATTCGCCGGAAGTTGTTCCTTTCGGATGATTTCCGCCTGCGCCGTTGATCAGAATATCACAGGGACCGTATGCATCCTTCACCGCCTGATGAGCCGCCAGCAGACTCTCTTTTTCCAGTACGTTTGCGGCGATTCCGATCGCCTCGCCGCCGTTCTTCTTAATTGCCTCCGCCGCCTTTTGAGCATTTTCAAGACGGAGGTCGAGGATTGCGACTTTTGCGCCGCACTCAGCCAGAGCCGCAGCCATGGAACTGCACAGGATGCCGCCACCGCCAGTCACGACGGCGACTTTGTTTTTCAGATCGATGTTCAGAGGAACACTCATGATTTCACTCCTTCATTATATTATAGGGTTCCGGATAAAAACAACCTTGTAATATACTCCGGAAATGCAAATCTTAAAATGATTTTTGAATAGTTGCGCGGAATATTTTCATTTCTCTTGCAATATTGTATCTGAAAACGTATATTTCATAGAAAAGAAAATTTTAATGTTTCAAGAGAAGGTGCCAATCCATGTATCAAAAACTGCTATTCTGTTCCCTCTGCGCAGCGCTCCCGATGCTGCTCCCCGCCGCCCCGGAGCCCGAAGCCGGCAATGCACAGCCGCTGATCAACAGGAAAGGGCTTGAACCTGAAAACTTCGCGGACCGGTCCGCCGCGGAGACGCTTCTCAATGAGCGGAAGGCATTGATTCTCAAAATGCACAGAACCCGTCTCGAACTGATCAGGAAAGACCCGAAACTGAAACGGATTCATGCACAGATCACGGCGCTTTACAGAGAACTTGCCGTGGAGCTGGACTCCAAACGGGAAATGACCCTTCTCAACAGCGATCTCAGACTGCTCGACTCCAAAATCAACTCCCTCCGGAAAAAATAACAAGGCGGAAATACCATGAAAGAAACAGATGCATCCTGCTCAAACCTGATCGACGGCAAAGCCATCGCAGAAGCGGTCAACCGCGAAACCGCTTCGGAAGTTGCAAATATCGCCAAACAGTATGGAGCCGTCCCCGGACTCGCGGTCGTCCTCGTGGGCGACAATCCGGCGTCTCAGGTTTATGTGAACACGAAAGTGAAAAAATGCGCCGAACTCGGTATCTACTCTGAAAAGATCGTGCTTCCGAAGGAAACGACCCAGGCGGAACTCCTCGAAGTCATCGGCAGGCTCAACCACAACCCGACCATCCACGGAATCCTTGTGCAGTCTCCGCCTCCGCCGCAGATTGATGAAGCGGAAATCGTCAAAGCGGTCTCCCCCGAAAAAGACGTGGACTGTTTTCATCCGCAGAATGTCGGCAGAATGCTTCTCGGAGACCTGACCGGATTCCTGCCCTGCACGCCGTACGGCGTCATGCAGCTTCTCCAGCGTTCCGGCATCGAAACCGCCGGGAAAAACGCAGTCGTTCTCGGACGCTCCAACATTGTCGGCAAACCGATGATGGCGCTTCTCTCCGCCAAAGGAGTCGATGCGACCGTCACGATGTGCCACTCCCGGACGAAAAACCTTGCGGACTTCACGAAAAAAGCGGATATCATCATTGCGGCGATCGGCAAGCCGGAATTTCTCCGCGGCGACATGGTGAAAAAAGGGGCCGTGGTGATCGATGTCGGAATCAACCGCGTCACGGCGCCGGATACCCCGAAAGGTTATCGGATTGTCGGTGATGTCGCATTCGATGAAGTCGCGCCGAAAGCCTCGAAAATCACCCCGGTTCCCGGAGGCGTCGGACCTATGACCATTGCCATGCTGATGCAGAACGCGGTCCGCGCGTTCAAGGCTTCGCTCAAAAAATAAAAATGTATCGCGCGGAAACGGAGGGAGGGTGCCATGCATCTGATTTTCATCCTGATTTTTATTTTCATCGTATTGAGTGTTCTCGGCAAAATCGCCAAAGCGGCAAAGACGGTGAATACGACGGCAAAAAAAGCACGCCGCGGCACGTTCAATCCGCTTGACGGGCTGGGAAAAGTGTTCAATGCGTCCGCCCGCAACGAGGCATGGATGAAGGCTGCGGGCGACCTCGGGCTCTCTTTCATCCGCCCGTCCACGATGTATGACAATCCATCCATCGCGGGACGAATCAACGGATTCGAAATCTATGTCACGACGGAACGGGACCCCGATCAGACCGTCTACCGCATCACATTCCCCAAAAGCATCGACATCGGGTTCCTCGCAATGAGGGACAAAGTACTCACAATGCTCAACCGTCAGTTCAGCGGGCGGAAACGTCTGGAAAAGATTCTGAATCTCCTGCCGGACAACCTGATCAACAGCGCCGTTTCCGCTTATGAGGAAAAATCTCTGACCCGTTTCCTGACGCAGGAGCGGCGGGATGCGCTCCTGAAATGCCTGAAGCTTTACGATACAGTCAAGATTGATGACAACTCCATCACGGTGACTTACGACGGAATCGAACAGAACCCCGAAAGGCTTTGCGCGCGGATCAATACCGCGCTGATGTTCGCCAGGGCATTCGGCTGCGATGTGGAGCCGGCAGGCGTGAGCAGCACCATCCCCCCGGAGTCCCGGAAGATGCCGCCGGCGTCACCGAATGACATCAAAGTGATGCCGCAACCGGAACCGCTTTCCAGGAATGCGCCTCTCAGGGAGGAACAGCCGGTGAAGAAGAAAGAAACGGAACCGGTCATTGCGGAAACCGCTCCGCAGACGCAGCCGGTATCGGACAACAATCTCCTGCGGAAAGAGGTCCTCATTCCAGCCTTGTTCGGTTCAACGTTTGCGGGGGCGAAGGAGAAGGAGCTTTTCGAAAAGGTCAAAGGCAGGGATGTTGTCTGGAGCGGAACCGTAAAGAGTGAATACGAGTTCGGCATGGACTTTGTCTTCGGCAGTCAGGGCGGAGTCAAAACGACGCTGGAGCTCATGGACATTCAACAGGGAACCTACTCCATGAAAGTAAAAATCAAGGCTGTCGTCTGTTTTCCGAAAGAGGATCTTCAGAAACTCCGCGCCCTGAACGGAAAAGAGATCACATTCAGCGGAATATTATTGAAATTTGAAGGATTCGCCAAGGAGGTCTACCTGACCTCCGGCAAACTGGTATGAGGATTTTGCAATGAGACCCAATACACCGGAACAGAAGTCCGCCATGCTCGGCATCGGACTCGACAACAAAGACGGACACAAACGCATCACCAAAGGCGATAACTTCATGCTTGTCGGCGGCTCCGAGGAAACCCATGAGCGCATGACGGAGACAGCAATCAAAATCAATGAAAAGCTCTCGTCGCGCGGCAAATCCCTGGATGACGTCTCACCCGAGGAGTTCCGCGACATCGTGGACGAATGCACCCATTGACAGGCCTTCCGGTTCAGACAGGCGCGCGCCGAATTCCAGGGCGACGCACATGCAGGGAGAATATCCGGGCGAAGTCGAGAACTCTCCGGTAAACGGGTCCATCTGCTGCTGGAATCCGCTCGTCCGCAGGATCGCCTCAAGCCAGCGGGTCATGAGGATTCGCAGTTCCTTCCCATATCCGTAGAATTCGAAATACCGCAATGTGCGCAACGCCGCCAATGCCTGCGACGCCCCGCCCCAGCAGTTCAGGCATGGCGGATACATGAACTCCGGATCATTCGCGGCAATCGAAGGCAGTGGATAAGGAGTCCAGAACGCCTCCGGATTCAGAATGTAACGCTGGAAAATCCGGTCGGCGGCGACTTGCGACGGCACATGCTCTCCCAGGACACGGAGCCCGGCGTCTCCGACGATTCCGCAAAATCCGGCACCGGGAATCCGGTCAAAATAAAATTCGCGCTCCGGATCGAAACAATATTTCCCGATATTGCGGCGGGTCCGTTCTGCGGCGGCGCAGTATTCCGCCTGTTCCTTTTTCCGTCCGAGAGCATCCGCCATTTCCGCAAGGGCGATCCGCATCCCGTAAAGAGTCGCGGAAAGGTCCGGCGCAAGGCGCGGCATGACGCCGTCCGGACAATTGCGCGCCTCTTCACGGGGACAGAGTTTCGGAGCCCCTTTCCAGCGGGGCGAATTGTCATGCCCGGTATCATACTCGCACCATGCTTCCAGCAGGTCCAGGCCGCGCGGGTCACGGTGCCGCACCAGCCATTTTTCCCATCGGGAACAGGCTTCATAGCTTTCTTGCAGGAAACTCCCGCTTCCGGTCATTTGCGCAAGCTCCCACGCGGTCGCGGCAATGGGGACAACCTGCTGAATCTGGCTGTAACCCGCCCTGTCTCCCAGAATGTAGGCGGGAAACTGTCCGTCCTCGCGCTGATGCAGATAAAAAATGCGGTGGCTCATCAGCGCGACTTCCGGCAGGAACGGCGCCAGCGTCAGACTTTCATGCGGCCCGCATTCCAGCCAGATGCCCGTGTAGATGCCTCCTTCCGTCAACACTCTTTTCCCCCCGGAGCCGAATACCGGAACGCAGTTGCGCTCCAGTCCGGCATACGCCCTTTCCCGCAGCTTCTCCAGCTCTGAAGGCGGCACGACAATTTGTGTATCAGCGTTCATAATTTATTTGTATTTCAAGAGGGTTCATGAGAATTGCTTTTCCATTGATCTTTCCTTCTGCCGAAGCAGAAGATTTATTGCATAGAATTTCACATTTTTCTCCATCCAGAACCCAACGTCCTGCAATAATCTGCGAATTTCCGGTATCAAGGATGCTGAAATCTCCATTCAGAATGAATTTTTCCAGCGGTTTGATCTCCATTGGAATCTTTTTCATCAAATCTAATAAAGCCGGATATTTTCTTAGATTGAACTTAGAATCATTACAAGTGTAAAACAAAATTCCGGAAGTATTAGCTAAAATAGCCTGATATACCATATTTCTGACCTCACTCGGCGTTGGTATGTCAAATCCGGTCTGATAGCCGAAACATTGTATTACGGCAATCGGCGCACTTCCCTTGGTCAGTCCAGCCAGATGCTTAATCTGGCTGCCGTAAAAATGGCTCACATTATGTTTGATGTTCTGAATGATCGGATAATAATCATGCCCGACCATATCGGCAATACCACGATATTTCCGGGAACTATCCGGATAAAGCAGAACGGTATAAACAAGATGGTCCGGCGCTGCACCGCGCCAACATTCATATTTTTCTTTTAATTCGACTGGGGAAGCAGATACATGATCAGGTTCATCAATCAAACTCCAGCCAAGAATCGTTTTCTCATTTCTCCATTGCGCCAATCTCTTTTCATCCGCACCCTCCAGCAAGAGCAATATATTGGACTGCCGGGCAAATTCCACAACAGAAGTTATGTCCTCACGGGGACTCCATGAAGCATGAATCAAGTTGTAAGAGTTTTCTGCTGAAAATCGAATCCACTCTGTTCTGTCTTCCAAAGGCATATCCCATGAAACATGATAAAAACCCAAAGGAAAGATCCGTTTGGAACCGCGAACAACCCGTCCGTTTTCATCAATCCGGTTATATGGCAAATGAGAATCAAGAGTAATCTTTTCTGCAGGCAGTTCCCAGAAGATTCTTCCATTGTTATATACAAGTGCCATCTTCAGCTTATAGTCACCAGGAGGGCACTGTGACCAGTCTATATGGAGCATGCCGTTTTTCAATTCTCCTATCTTCACCGGAACATCCGGCTCAACCTGAGCATTGAAAGTCAACTGCCCGGTCAGCTTTTCAGGTATTTTTGTTTCAATATGAATAGGAAAACATGCCGCCTGATGCTTAAAGATTCTCCTGAATGGAAGTTCACATGAAATCGGCGGAGTCTTTTTAACATTTCTGGACGCTTTCCATTTTACAGGATTCATCATGACAAGAGTTGATTGAGCCGAGCATCCGGGAGTCCAATCAAAATGCAATGTCTCATTGAATTTTCCCCTCGGTGCCACTTCTCTGTCAAAAGAAACGGCATACTGCTTTCCTGAGTCTGTTTTTATACTCATGCATCCCTGAAGACGAAGAGTTCTATCTTGCAGATTTTCAAAAAAAATGGAGCTTTGATGTTCTTTCATATCTATATCCCAGCTTTTCCAGACAAAACCTGCATTTTTATTCGCATTCCAGATCATGGTATTCTGGATGATTTCAGCTAAAAGTCTGCTTTTAAATTTGAACTCGGCATATTCAAATACCAGAAGCATTCCTTTTCCATAAGACCGCATTGCCGCCAGAGATTTATTTTCAGGGCAAAAAACCAGCGGTGTCCATTTGTCATTTGTTATCAGATGTGCCCAGTTGTAAAATTTATTCTGATGCAAACCACTGGCAACATCATACGGCAAATGCAAAAGTTCATGATTACCGAATTTGACCTGGGACTTCAGATCATGCCGTCCAATCATGACGCATTGCTCTGAAAAGCATTCTCCCGATATTCCCAGAGCTTTAAAAAACTGATTCGTGGCGCTGGGTTCTCCCGCCGCAAGTATGATAACTGTTTTTCCTGATTCAAGCCATTGTTTCCATTGTTCCGCATATGGCATGAACGATACCGGTTCAACAAAATTTCCAAGACTGCCGAAAATAACGACATCGGCATTTGCGAGATCATGACTCATTGCAGCGAGTTCACGATTATCATAAACAGTAACATTCCCCCAGCCTTTTACACTTTCAATTAATTGTTTTGCCTCAAGATTACGATCATACGGTTTGCGTCCTGCAAGAAACAGAATCTTTGTCTCAGCCGATAATGCAACGGTAATACAGCAATAACACAATATGGCAAGATAAATTTTCCCCAACATTTTTAAGCCTTTCTTTATCTTCTGTTGACTGATAATTTTTATATTGTTGCGGCAATTAAATAAATTGCATAATTCGTGTTAGTTCCGGAAAGTTCAATGCAAGCTATTTAATTGCCGAATCTATAGTATCCTCAGAATCACCATTTCTTGACTATAGGTCTTCCTCCCTCAATTTCCACATTCCAATATTTATTCCAATCCCGAAATTCCGGCGTTGACAGAGATTGTACATGTCCATCTCCAAAAAGAGTGTTTGTATTCCGATTATGCCTTGCTGAAGCCGGATAATTTTTCTCTCCGCTGATATAAAGAGGGTATACATTTGCTTTTCTATAAATAATAAAAGAATACTGGTCCTGGCGATAGGCGGAGTACTGCGGTAAATAAGGCAGAGAATCCGCAATCGTGACCAGTTGTGATGGATTCAGACGCAGAATACTTGTAAGTTTCTGTTGCGGTCCGGGAGACCATTCTCCTTCCCAATATCCCCAGCCGAAACGATTCATCCCATATGTAAACAGTTTCCAAGTTGATACGCCGGGAAATCTCTTGGAATTATTGCCTGTCAACCAATCTGCATTGTTTTCCTGATCCAGCAAATACTCGCCGGGACATGAAAACATTTTAGCTCCCGTGATATATTTGCCTGTATGAAGATAATAAAACCAGGCATATGGTTTGAGACGTGCCGCAAGCGCCCACCCATTGTAATCATCTGAATACTGAACCAGCCCCAGCCCAAGCTGTTTTTGCTGTGAAGCACAGCTGATTTCAACAGCCTTTGACCTCGCCTTGTTCAAGGCAGGCAGGAGCATACCCGCAAGGATGGCGATGATCGCAATCACGATCAAGAGCTCTATAAGGGTGAAAGTCTTGAATCTGCGAATGGAAGAATCCGGAAAATGGAATGAAAATACAGAATGAAACAGATTTTTCCCCATTTTCCTCCCTCTTGCCCAGCTCCCGTTTTCCGAAGATTTCATTTGATATGCCTCCCGTTTTTATTGTTGGAAATGTTTTTGGCTGATCTTTCCGCTGTTTATATTATAATCTATGCAAAACGTTTTGTCAATATCTGAAAATAAAAAAATCCATTTTTTCTTTTCAATACTTGATTTTTCCGGAAAAAGCATCATCTTTAATAAGCAAAACGTTTATAAATATAGAGTGACGGATCAGAAAACATGGACATCAGGGAATTCGCAAAACGGCTGGGAGTATCGACAACGACGGTCTCTCATGCGTTGAACGGGAAACGTCCGGTCAAGGCGGCGACAAAACAGCTGATTCTTGAAAAAATGAATGAATGGGGATATGTTCCGAACACCAATGCGCGGCGTCTTGTCAGCAGCAAAACGAATCTGATCGCTTTCTTTTCCGATTCCAGTGATACTCTTGCCGATCCTTACCAGTTGGAAGTCACGCGCAATTTCTGCCGTCTCCTGCGTGAACGCGGCTATGATCTCCTGCTGGACCTCTGCCATACCGGTGAAAACGACCGTTATGCTTCGTTGCGCAACCGCGTCATGGCGCATTCCATCGACGGTTCCATCATTATCGCCGGGTCCCTCACGGAAAAGGATTTTGAAACGCTCGCCGCTCCCTATGCGCCTTGCGTTTACATCGATACGCGCGGACTCGGGCGCATGAAAAATGCAGTTTCCATTTCCGTGAACTGCGAACCCGCCTACACGGAAGTTTTCCGCTGCCTGAAGCAGACCGGCAGGCGGCGCCTCGCGTTTCTGGCACGTCATGACGAAGATCCTTTTTATCATTTCTGGCGGGATGCCCTGCCGGGGCACGGGTTCCAATTCAATCCGGATTTCTGTGCTTTCACGGAAGAAGATACGGAGCAGGCGCGTGACGCCGCGCTCCGTATGCTGCTGGCATCGCCGCGCCCGGATGCGATCATCGCCCGGACCGATGCACAGGCGCAGGGAGTTCTGCGGGCGACTCAACAGCTAGGACTGCATGTGCCGCAGGATCTCGCCATCGTAAGCCATGGCGACGTGTTTTATTCACGCGGTTCGGAACCGCCTCTGGCAACCGTTTCTTTCGACTATAAGAAGTTGGGCGTCATGGCGGTTGAAACACTGTTCGAAATGATCGAACATC
Source organism: Lentisphaeria bacterium (assembly GCA_003526375.1). Classification (GTDB taxonomy): domain Bacteria; phylum Verrucomicrobiota; class Lentisphaeria; order Victivallales; family UBA1829; genus UBA11452. The sequence goes on along the minus strand of DPDG01000107.1, from coordinate 76,355 downwards.
CGGACAGCATTCCGGAACCTGTCGTCTTTACGGAACAATTCTTTCCACGCGGCTCCATCATAACCGCCGGCCGCTCCTGACACCCCGTGAAAAGACACCGTCCGATCCGGAAACCGGAAATGAACTGCCGTGATGGAAGCACACCCGGAATTTTTTCATTTTTCTGAAAAATCCATATTTTTTCATTTTACCCTCTTGACAATTTTTCTTTTTTCGATTATAATTAGTATAACGTTTCAAATAAACATTTCAAAAAAGTTCATGAAATGACAAAAAGAATTACGATAAAAGATGTGGCGCAACATGCGGGAATGAGTCTGGCGACAGTCAGCGGAGTGCTGAACGGCGAGACACGTTTCTCCGAAAAGACGACGAAGCATGTCTGGGAAGTCGCAAACAGGCTGAACTATATGCCGAGCGCTTCGGCGCGCGGACTCCGTTCCGGCGCTTCCGGCGAACGGGTCAGAACCGGACTCATCATGCACATCGTTCACATGTCGAATGTGGTTCCTTTCCATGACAGGAACCAGGAGACGGATGTCTACCGTCTTTCATGGCAGGCGCGTGCGCGGAATCTTTTCGCCATTCCCTACTGTTACTACAAACAGGCGGGATTCCAGTGCCCGCCTCTCCTGAACGACCTCATTGACGGCGCGATCATCGGAACGCCCCATCTTGAAATCGTAAATACGGTCAAGGCAAAAGTGCCGGTGGTTCTGATGGATGTGCCTTTTTCAATGGATTTCGTGGACGTCCCGATGGTGAACATCGATCATCGCTATGGCTTCCTGACACTCATGGGCGAACTGAAAAAGAGAGGGCACAGACGCATCGCCCTTGTCTGTTCCACCTATCTTCTGGAGGCGACTTTCACATCACCGGAATCCCAGATCAGGGAAGCGATTGAAAATGCCGCACGCCTGGCGGGAGTGGAGATTGTTCCCGATTACAGTCTGGTGGATTCAATCTCGTTGAAAAATCATGATATGAAGATGCACGAGTATGCTTTGCACATGGCTCCGGCAATCCGGGAACGCAAAATCACGGCAATTGTCGGGACACATATTTACTACCATCTCTCCCTGATGAAAGAATTTGCGGAACTGGGAATCCGGGTTCCGGAGGATGTTTCCCTGGCGGGGCATTCTCTGGGATTCACTCCCCCGGCGAATGTATCCTGCATTTTTTCCGACCGCGAACAACTGATTGATATGTCGCTGGATATTCTGCAGGAACAGATTGCAGGCAAAAAAATCCGCTGTTATGAAAATCTGCTGCGACCGGTCCTGACGGATGGCGGAACGATCGGAGACGCAAAATGAAAAGCGACATGCCGCATTGCCGTATAAAACAGGAACGGAGGAGTTTATGATGAAAAGAGGCATATTTACATTAATAGAACTTTTAATCGTTATATCGATCATTGCCATTCTTGCGGCGCTGCTTTTACCCGCATTGCACAAGGCGAGACAGGCGGCATACAATACAAGCTGCACCAATAATTTGAAACAAATTGTATTAAGCTGCAACACCTATCTGCAGGACAGCAACGAGTGGATACTGGAGGCGCGCACCAGCACCATTGATTATACAAAATGGTTTGACCGTCTCCGGAAAAAGGAATATCTGGGAAAAGCAGGAGACAAGGTTCTGGTCTGTCCGCTTGACAAAACCCCCAGAGTTACGTCATACTGCTACAATGACGGGCTCGGGTATTATACAAAACCGCCACGTAAACTGTCAAGCATCCGCAGTCCAGGCAGAGTTCCATATTTGGGCGACGGCAAGACAAATGAAGATATTGAGTTCTGCATTTCACCATTCAGCACCGGGGGAACTATGGTTCAAATGAATTGTTCTTACCCCTATATGGTCATTAAGTTCTCAGACGGTCAGCCGGTTCAGTGGGGTCTGTCACGCCACAGCCGCAGCGTCAATGTGGGAATGATTGCCGGAAACGTCGGCAAATACCGTGAACCGGAACTTATGCGCGGGCTCTGCTATGAGGGAATTTATCGGTCACACAAAATGTGGTATTATTAAAATAAGGAAAATCATCAATGAAAAAAATCTGGGAAATGACAGCGGCAGGCGCCATGCTCCTGTCCGCACTGCTTCCATTGTCGGCATTGGAACTGGTCAAAGACGGAAAGACGGACTATGTCGTCGTGATCGGGGAAAACGGTCTCTATGACCGCTTTGCGGCAGGAGAATTCACAGAACTCATGCAGAAATCCACGGGCGTGGAGTTCCCCCGGGTGAAATCGGGTTCGAAGGAGGCAGCCGCCGCTCCCAAACGCATTTTCATCGGGGACTCCCCTGAAATGCGCGAAATCTTCGGAAAGGAAAAAACGGAAAAACTGTCCAATCTGGAATCCATTGCCATGGAAAAAGGGGATTCTCTGGCAATTGTCGGCGGAGGAAACCACGGAACGGCATACGGTGTCTATCACTTTCTGGAAGAGGAATTGGGATACCGCTGTTTCAATCCTTTTCCGGGTGGAGAGCGAATCCCACGGTACAGGAATCTCACGACCAGCGGGAGGGAACTTCACAGAAAAATCGCCTTTCCTCTGTTCCGGCATGCGTATATGCTGTATCTGTACAATCCGGATGCGGCGCTTTACATCTACCGGAACAGCGGGAATGCCAATCACCGCAACTCGAAACAGTCCAAACTCAAAGGACTGATCAAAGACGACTGCCCGAGCCTGGACGGGGGACACGGCTTTTTCCTGTATATCCCGGATCAAAGGTATGTCAACTATTACAAGTGGGACCGCCCGAAAAATTATTTTGAAAGCAATCCGGAATATTTCAGCCTGGACCGGAACGGCAAACGCACCAATCGTCTTCAGCTCTGTTTCTCCAACAGAGAACTGCGCAAGGAATTCACGAGACGTGTCATTGAGCGCGGTCGCCGCATGGGCGGACAGGGGTATCTGACGATCGGCGCCAACGACGTGCCGGGTTCTTTCTGCTTCTGCAAAGATTGCATCGCTCTGGAAAAGAAATACGGCACCCCGGCGGGCGCGCTTCATGATTACCTGCCGGAACTTTGCGCCGCCGTTGCAGAAGAGCTTCCCGGAATCCGGATTTCGACCCTGGCATACCGGAAGAAACAGACAGAAATCCCTCCCCGGAATGTGGAAAAAATGCCGGACAACTGGATCTGCGATTTTGCTCCGGTCGATGACGACCAGGGACAATGTCTTGACGGCGAACGCAATGTCGGAACGCTGAACAATCTCAAGAAATGGAGCCGGATCGCCGGACAGATCACATACTGGTATTACATCTGCATTGATTCCGCTCCGTTCGGGCTGGTGGAACGACTCTCGAGAGATATGAAGCTGATGTATGAGAACGGAGTCCGCGGGGTCGGAGTCTGCGGACTGAGCGCTCCGGGAATGTATCCGATGCAGGAATATCTGATGCTGCGGCTGATGATCGATCCATATCAGGACCCGTGGAAGATGGTCGAAGAATACAACCGGCACATGTATGGAGACGCCGCGCCTGAAATGACCGCCTATGTGAAGGAGCTGGAGGAAGTCTGGCTGGAACCCAAAAAACCTGTCGGTCTGAACGAACCGGGGGCAAACATCCTGAACTATACCCCGGAACGGCTCATCCGCTGGCAGAAAATGTTCGACGCCCTTGAGAAGAAACTGGAGGGCAAACCGTTTGAACGAAAGAATCTGTCTCTCGCCCGCTGGGATGTCGACATGCTGTCCCTGAACCATTGGAGACAGATCAGAGCTGAATATCCGCAATGCGAATATACCCCGGAGTCCATCATTGCACGAATGAGGAAGACGGAACTTCCCGGACGATACAAGAGATTCAATATGAGACAACGTGCGGAAACGGCTTATCTTATCTGCAAGGCGCTGAACAAGCCGCTCCCGCAGCAATTTGCAGAAATGCCTCCGGGCAAGGCAATTCAGATTCCGCAGTGCGGCGGCTATCATAATCAGCCCGATCCGGACGCCGCCTGCGGCGAAGCAAAAACCCAGCCGTTCCGGGACGGGCAGATGAAACAATCCGCAAAGAAAGTCGGGTTTGACTTCTACGACAATGCCCAGAAGAAAAACCTGTTCCACGGGACGATTGACGCTTCGAAATGCACACCGGGAAAATATGAACTTTACCGCGTCGCAAGGACGTCGATCCCGCGCGGCGGACTCCTTGCCTTCGACTCATGGTGGGGAGTCACAGTCCCGCTGGACCCCTATTATCCGGAAGGAGACGAATTCCGGGAATTTGAAATATGGGCATCCCTGAAATTCACCGGGCCTTCTTTCGGCATTGGGACAAAAGACGGAAAAGACCGGATGTACTGTGACCGGATTTTCCTGATCGACACCACAAAATGATATTTCCCATTATAAATTACCATAAGAAAACAGAAAGGGTTCATTATGAAGAAAAAACTTTTCACCGGAATTGCATTGGCAGCCTCCCTGTTCGTCTCCGCGGCGGATACAGATCTGACACTTCAGGAAAACTGGAAACTTGCCAACATCAAAAAAGGCTGCGAAGCGAAATTTCAGAAGAATGAAGACGGTTCACTTACATTGACAACCAACAGTCCCGTATGTTATTTGACTCACCGCCTCCAGTTCAACAAGGAAAAAATGCTGAGAATCGAAGGCACAATAGAATCCAGCGACACCTATATGGCCAAACTTTATTTTAACGACTCCTCCGGACGGCTGATCTACACAGATCAGTTTCATATCGTGCCGGAGACCGGTACGGAACTGGCGGAAGCGACAACAGGAAATGAAACATTGCTGAAAGTCAAAGACGCTTCAAAATGGAAAAAGGGGCAATCAATCGCGGTCGGGAAAGGCGGAGAGTTACCGAATCAGCATCTCTATATGGCGCGGAAAGGCATCACTGCAATCACTCCAAAGGAAGGATATTGGGAAGTAAGCCTGAAACAACCGTGGGGCGGAAAATATCCGGCAGGCACCGCTCTCCGGCAGATGTTTTTCAATGACGGCAAACTGTTAATCAATCAGTACCGTCTGCCGGTAAAGACGCAGACTCTCTCCTATACGCTTCAAAACGAATTCACAGATAAAAATGAACCGAATAAATGGTTCCAGGGAGCGGCAAGCGCCGGTCTGACCATCATCATGACAGGCAAAAGCAGTGAAAAGAGCCTGAAACTGACCAATTTGAAGATCAAGGAAATTGAAGGCAACTGGTAACGGCGGGAAACATGCCGGAGAAAATACGGACGGAACGTCTGAGCTCACTTCAGAGACTTGCGGTTCCGTCTGCGCTCCTCGTCCAGCATCCGCTCGATCATGCGGGAGACGTCTTCAAGCATCTGCTCGTCCGGCATCTTGATCATCGTTTCCTGCGGTGGAGTGAAGAAACGCCTGATCTTATGCAGGAGCGGGGAGCGGCGCCGCGACAACTCGTCCAGTTCACGGCGGACACCACGCAGCTTCTGGACCGGGATACGGCGGTTTCCCAGAATCAGAGCCGCGTTGTAATGGACTTTCGCCTTCCCATACTCACGGATCTGCACGAGCGAACGCGCCAGCCAGACACGGTAAAGAATATTCGACGGAGCCATGCCGACAAGCCGGGTGAAAAGCTCCGCCGAACGTCTGTATTTCCTTGAAACATAAAGATTTTTCGCCTCGCGGCAGGTCATGAAGACGAACGTCTTCTCCAAATCCAGAAACAGGGTCGTGAGGCGCGTATCCTCTGGCGGATCGTTTCCGACGATAAGTTCTTCAAGAGTATCGTCCGCGCCGGTATCCATGATTGAGTCTGCACCGCACGGCGCAGCATAGGAAATCCGGCTTTCAACCAGAATCGTTTCATCGTAACTGCGCCGCTTGACCGGATCGGAAAGCGTATCGAAAATCATGACAAGGCGCTTGAACTCCTCGACCTTTTCCGGCGCATTGCCGAAAAGGTCGGGGTGACACTCTTTCGCCCTTCTGTAATAAGCCTTTTTGACCGCCGTAAAATCACTGTCCACGGCAATGCCGAGCTGCTCGTAATAGTTCATGGACGGTCAGAGACTTCTTCTCCGTTTTCATAGATATAGGCAATGAATTCATGCTCCGTGAACGGAAAACCGTGTTCCCGTGCCAGCGTCAGGAAAGCGTCAATGACATCTTCCTGCCTCTCAAATTTCGTCTGAAGCTGGAGAGCCTCGTTATGAAGCTCCGGATTGCGTTCCAGCTCCGCATAGAATCGTTTCACATTTTCCTGACTCATAGTTGCCTGCCTTTGAAATAGCGTGTTGCTTTTACATCAAAATAATACAAACTTCGATGATTGCAAATTCAGGAAGACGCATTCTCCTCAAAAAAACATGGAAGTATGTTTGAAAAACAGGAGAGGAAGATTATAGTGTTCAGGCTCGTGCAGCCATCAGATATGCATTTCACATAAATCACAGAGCCCTTTTTATTATGATCTACGAAAATACCCCGCAACTCGAAACAGAACGCCTGATTTTGAGAAAACTGACCGATACTCCCGATGACATGAACGCAATGTTCGCAATATTAAGAGATCAGGAGACCAATACCTTTCTGCCATGGTTCCCGGCAAAAGACATGACTGATGCCAGACGACATGCAAAAGAACGTTATTTTGATCTTTACACGGCTCCTTCCGCCTACCGCTATGTCATCTGCCTTAAAAGCGATAATATCCCGATTGGATATGTCGGTTTAAGCGACGGCGACAGTCATGATTTCGGATACGGGCTGCATTCCGGATTCTGGCATCAGGGAATTATTACGGAAGCGGCGAAAGCGGCAGTGGAACGCATCCGGAATGCCGGATATCCCTACATCACAGCTACACATGATGTCAACAATCCACGCAGCGGCAAGGTCATGAAAAAACTCGGAATGAAATACTGCTACAGTTACATCGAACAGTGTATGCCGAAAAACATTACCGTCACTTTCCGGATGTATCAGCTTAATTTCGACCATGATCAGGGGAGAGTCTACAAAGGATATCGGGATAAATACGCCACACACTTCATAGAAGAAAATGTATGAGATAAAACAGGAAAAACAGCCGGACCACTTCAGGTCACAGTCCTTTGCTGTCATATCTTCAGTGATATATGATACCCGGCGTTGCCGGCATTCCTGAAAAAACAAAAAACCGGAACACCTTTGAAAGTGTTCCGGCTGAACAGCGCAACTGTTTCCGACAATCCGTCAGACTGTCTTACCGCTGATAACGCCATGTCCCTTGAATGTGCGTGTGGGAGCAAATTCACCGAGTCTGTGACCGACCATGTTCTCAGTAATGAAAACAGTGGTGAATGTCTTGCCATTGTGCACGTTGAAGGTGTGTCCGACAAATTCAGGAATGATCATGGAACGGCGGGACCAGGTCTTAATAGCCTTCTTGGCTCCGCTTTTCTCCATTTTTTCCACTTTTGCCACAACATGAGCATCAACAAACGGACCTTTTTTAATTGATCTTGCCATGGTTTACTTCTTCCTCCGTTCAACAATGAATCTTCCGCTCGGTTTCTTGGGATGACGCGTGCGTTTACCCTTGGCGAGCTGACCCCACGGGGAGACAGGATGTCCACCACCGCTGCTTCTGCCTTCACCACCACCCATCGGATGGTCAACCGGGTTCATCACAACACCGCGGACATGCGGTCTGAATCCGAGATAACGCTTCTTGCCGGCTTTGCCCAGAGAAGCATTCATGTGGTCCAGATTTCCGACCTGTCCGATGGTGGCCTTGCAATCCAGATGCACCTTGCGGACTTCACCGCTCGGCAGCTTGATCTGTGCATAATCACCGTCCTTGGAACGGAGAATCGCAACCTGTCCGGCGGAACGAACCATTCTGGCGCCTTTTCCGGGGACGAGTTCGATGTTGTGAATTTCAACACCGACCGGGATGTTGCGAAGTTTCAGGGCATTGCCCGGCTTGATTTCAGCTTTCTCGCCGGAAAGGACAGTCTGCCCGACCTTGAGCCCGTTCGGAGAAAGGATGTAAGCTTTCTCACCGTCCGCATATGCAATCAGAGCGATGAAAGCGGAACGGTTCGGATCGTATTCGATGTGCTGGACAGTCGCCGTAACGCCGTCCTTGGCACGCCTGAAATCGATCATTCTGTAACGGCGCTTGTTGCCGCCTCCGCGGAAACGCGTGGTGATACGGCCGTTATTATTTCTGCCGCCGGTGGAACTTTTGCCTTTTGTGAGGCTCTTTTCCGGAGTTTCGCGGCTGATCTCGGAGTAGTCGATTACGGAAATGTAACGACGGCTCTTTGTCGTAGGATTAAAAGTCTTGATAGGCATTCTCAGTCTCCTTAAGCAAGGTCAATGGAGCCTTCGGCGAGAGAAACCACGGCCTTCTTCCAGTCGGCGCGGCGACCCGGAAGGGGGGATCTCCCTGAACGTTTGGGCTTGCCCTTGTAGTTGAGCATGTTAACGGATTTGACCTTCACGCCGTAGATTTTTTCCACAGCGTCGGCGACTTCCAGCTTGGTAGCTTTGGGCGCGACTTTGAAAGCATACTGATTCTTTTCCTTCAGAATCGTGGCTTTTTCAGTCATCATGATGTTTTTGACGATATCGTATGGACTTGACTTGATCATTTCTCAATGTCTCCCGTTCATGCGAGTCTCTTGACAAATTCGTCAAGAGCTTCTTTTGTGAAGAGAAGCTTATCAGCGTTGAGAACGTGATAAGTATTGACGGAAGCCGCCTTCATCATGCAGACCATCGGCATGTTGCCCGTAGCCAGAAGCAGATTGTCATCATAATCTTTGACTGAAACGAGAAGCTTGCCGTCATCCACCTTCATGGCTTTGAAAGCCGCTGCGGCACTCTTGGTCTTGTGATCGGCAATGGCAAGACTGTCAACCACAAAGATCGCCTTGTCATTGAGACGATCGGAAAAAGAACGCTTGAGAGCAAGCTTTTTCACCTTGGCATTGAGCTTGAAGCCATAATCGCGCGGTTTCGGGCCGAAGCTGTGACCGCCGTGACGCCAAACCGGATTTCTGACACTGCCGGCACGGGCGCGGCCGAGTCCTTTCTGCTTGAACGGCTTCTTGCCGCTTCCGGCAACTTCCGCACGTGTCTTGACGGATGCCGTTCCCGCACGGTTCTCCGCGAGGAAAGCAACGACAGCGTCATGAACGGCCTGAGCGCCTTTGTCGAATTCAAGGCAAGTATCGTCGATCGTGTAATCCCCGACCTTCTCGCCCTTCATATTCAGTATGTCAACATTCATAGACATTATATTCACCTGTTAGTTGGTCCCGAAGGGGATTATCTTTTCTTGGCTTTCTTGACGAGGAGAGTTCCGCCGTTCGGTCCGGGAACCGCGCCTCTGACGAAAAGCAGATTCTCGTCAGCGGAAACTCTTACGATGCGAAGGTTCTGGACTGTGCGGTTGCCATTTCCGAGTTGTCCAGGCAACTTTTTGCCCTTCATGATGTTGCCGGGTTTCTCACGGCAACCGATTGAACCGGGCTTGCGATGCCATCCACCGCCATGTCCGTCACGTCCGCCGGCAAAGTGATATCTCTTCATAACGCCGGCATAGCCTTTACCCTTGGTGGTGCCGGAAATATCAAGAAACTCGCCTTCGGCAAAAATGTCAGCCTTGATCTGGCTGCCGATCTCCGCCTGGGGATCCTCTTCAGAGCGGAACTCTCTGATGAAAGCCGGAGGATTGCTTTCAAGCCCCGCCTTCTTTACATTTCCAAGAACCGACTTCGATGTGTTTTTCACTTTCTTCACACCGAAACCAACCTGGACGGCTGAATAACCGTCATGTTCCTTGGTCTTGACGCCAACGACCACACAGGGACCGGCCTCAATGACTGTAACAGGAATCAGGATTCCCTTCTCGTCATAGACCTGCGTCATGCCAACTTTCTTTCCGATCAAACCTTTCATAATGCTCCTTTCAGGCACATGTCCTCTCGGAAAAAAGGACCTTGGTGCCAAAAAATGCCGTTATATGGCCAAACCGATCTTGCGATCAGTTTCCAATCTTGATTGAAATATCAACGCCGGCAGGAAGATTGAGCTTCTTGAGCTCGTCAACCGTCTTCGCCGTCGGTTTGATGATGTCCATCAGACGCTTGTGTGTTCTGATCTCGAACTGATCCATCGACTTCTTGTCGACATGCGGAGAGCGGTTGACTGTCATACGCTCAATGCGGGTCGGAAGCGGAATGGGTCCGGCAACAACAGAGCCTGTTCTGCGGGCTGTGTTGAGAATCTCTGCGACAGACTGGTCGAGGATTCTGTGTTCATAGGCCTGAAGCTTAATGCGTATCTTCTGAGCCGTTTTTGTTGATGAGGTTCTAGTACTCATTTGCTATTTTTCTCCACTATTTTCTCTTGGATTGTTTTCGGAACAGGCTCAAAGTGGCTCGGCTCCATTGCATAGGAGGCTCTGCCCTTTGTCAGAGAACGGATCGCGGTCGCATAACCGAACAGTTCGGAAAGCGGCACATTTGCAGTAATGATCGTGGTACCTTCCTCAGTAGACATTTCGGAGATCGCTCCGCGGCGGGATGTAACGTCACCGATGATGTCACCGGTATTCTCGTCAGGAGTTGTGATCTCGACTTTCATGATCGGCTCAAGAAGAACCATGCCGGCTTTCTTGCAGGCATCCTTCAAGCCCATTGAAGCGGCAATTTTGAACGCCATTTCCGAAGAGTCCACAGGGTGGTAGGATCCGTCGAGAATGTCAACATGGAAGTCGATGCAGGGATATCCGGCAAGGATACCTGTCTGAGCAGCTTCTCTGATTCCCTGCTCGATCGGCTTGATGTACTCTTTCGGAATATTGCCACCGACAACTTTATTTTCAATGGTGACACCATGACCGCGCTCCATCGGAGTGACGTCCATAATGACATGACCATACTGACCGCGACCGCCGGACTGTCTGACGAACTTGGAGTCGGCATTCGCTTTCTTGAGGATCGTTTCACGGTAAGAAACCTGCGGCTGTCCGGACTGCGCTTCTACTTTGAACTCCCTGCGAAGACGGTCCATAATGATCTCAAGGTGAAGCTCGCCCATACCGGAGATAATGGTCTGACCGGTTTCATCATCACTCTTCATGGTAAAGGTCGGGTCCTCGTCGGACAGGGCGCCGAGAGCAGTGTAAAGCTTATCTCTGTCTGCCGTGGTCTTGGGCTCGACGGCGATAGAAATAACGGGTTCGGGAAAGCTCATGGATTCGAGAACAATCGGATGATTTTCATCACAGAGAGTATCACCGGTTCTCACATCTTTGAAACCGACAGCTGCGGCAATGTCGCCGCTGTAAATCTCTTTGCGTTCTTCACGCTTGTTTGCGTGCATCTGAAGAATACGTCCGAGACGTTCGCGTTTGCGTGTTCTGGGATTGTAAACAACAGCGCCGCTGGTCGCCACACCGGAATATACACGGAAATAGATGAGCTTTCCGACATAGGGATCGTTCATGATCTTGAATGCAAGCGCCGAGAACGGAACCTCATCGCCGACTTCGCGGCTTTCAGGCTGATCCGTATCGGGGTTCGTTCCATGAACTTCCCAGATATCGACAGGAGACGGGAGATAATCAATTACCGCATTAAGAAGAAGCTGAACACCCTTGTTTTTGAATGCAGTTCCGCAGAACGCGGCAACGAGCTGACCGGAAAGCACTGCACGGCGAAGTCCCTTTTTCAGGAGATCAACGGAGGGAACTTCATCATTCAGGAAAACTTCCATGACGGACTCGTCATTTTCCGCGATGCGTTCGATCATGAAAGCTCTTGCTTCGGCAAGTTTTTCCTTCATATCTTCAGGAACGGGAATTTCCTTGATGTTCATTTCATCAAACTCATAAGCCTTCTCCTCCATGATATCGACAAGACCTTCGAAATTGGCCTCGGCGCCGATCGGGAGAACCATCGGAACTACATTGGCTTTGAGTTTTGTGCGCATGGCGTCCACTACTTTGTAGAAGTTTGCGCCGGTTCTGTCCATCTTATTGACGAATGCAATAATGGGAACATGATATTTTTTCGCCTGTCTCCAGACGGTTTCAGTCTGAGGCTGAACACCGCCGACTGCACAGAAAACAGCAACAGCGCCGTCCAGAACACGGAGTGAACGTTCGACTTCCGCAGTAAAGTCCACGTGCCCGGGAGTATCGATCAGATTGATTCGGTGTTTCTTGCCGTCCTTGTTCCAGAAGCAGGTGGTTGCTGCAGAAGTAATGGTAATACCGCGTTCCTGTTCCTGCACCATCCAGTCCATGGTGGCATTGCCTTCATGCACTTCACCGAGCTTGTGATTGATACCGGTATAGAAGAGAATACGTTCTGAAAGAGTTGTCTTTCCGGCATCAATGTGGGCCATGATACCGATATTGCGGACCTCCGCGATCGGTGTAATACGACCGGGATTTTCTTGATAATCTACGTTTGCTTTATGTTCTGTCATAGTTTCAAATTGACTTCGCTGTTCTGAGAAAGCTCTGCATTACCATCTGTAATGGGCAAAGGCTTTATTGGCTTGCGCCATCTTGTGCGTGTCGTCCTTCTTTTTAATGGATGAACCTGTATTATCGAAAGCATCAAGGAGTTCGGAAGCAAGAGCATCCGTCATTGATTTACCTTTTTTCGCCTGAGAATAGGTGGCGATCCAGCGCATTGCCAAAGCAACCTGTCTCTCTGCGGGAACCTCAAGAGGAACCTGATAGGTCGCACCGCCGACTCGACGGCTTTTGACTTCCAGTTTCGGCTTGATATTTTCCACAGCCTGAAGAAAAACTTCAAGCGGTTCCATATCCTTCTTTTTCGCCTTGATCACATCGAAAGCACCATATACGATCTTCTGGGCAACGGACTTCTTGCCATTGCGCATCAGGGTATTGATGAGACGAGCAACCAATTCGCTGTTGTACTTCACGTCCGGCGTGAGTTCTCTTTTTGTTATTCTGCGTCTTCTCATTGTATTTAAGCGTCCTCAAGTATTCGCTTGTTCTGCTTCTGCCTTCCATCACGGAACGGGCAGAAACTTATTTTTTCTTCTTACCGGCAGGTTCTCCGGCTTTCGGAGTCTTGTTACCGTATTTGGAACGTCCCTGTCTGCGTGCTTCAACGCCGAGGCTGTCGAGTGCTCCACGCACGATATGATAACGCACGCCCGGGAGGTCACGAACCCTTCCGCCTTTCACGAGCACAACAGAGTGTTCCTGAAGATTATGCCCTTCGCCGCCGATGTACGCGGTCACTTCATATCCATTCGTAAGACGCACTCTGGCGATCTTACGCATAGCCGAGTTCGGCTTCTTGGGCGTTCTTGTTGTAACCTGCAGGCAGACACCGCGTCTCTGGGGACACTTCGAGAGTGCTTTTGACTTGCTCTTCGCCACTTTTGTCCTGCGGCCCGATTTCACCAACTGATTGATTGTCGGCATGATCTCCTCTTCACATATTCGCGTTGTTACAGTTATGTACGACAAACGGGTAGATAATGTATCCTCCCGTTTGTCTTTTTCAACTGTATATTTTAATTTTTTTCAGTTTTTATTGACTTTCCCGTCATTCCTTCTCGTAATCGATACTCGGATCAAACTCGCTGTCATCAATCTCATCATCGAATTCATCCTTGTCATCTTCATACTCGTCATCGACAAAAGCCTCGTCTCCGTTCTGGTCGGCGAAATCGTCATCCACTTCCTTGTCTGCGAAGATATCGTCGATATCGTCATCGTCGCCGAAGTCGATATTCTCGATCGTTTCCTCTTTCTTCTGCTCGGGCAATTCCACCACAGGTTTCTCGATCGGAATCTCTTCGCCGAGCTTGACCAGGTGCAGATGCTGGAATTTCTCCGATCCGGTTCCCGCAGGAATCAGATGTCCGGTAATGACGTTTTCCTTGAATCCACGGAGAACATCGATCTTGCCGAGGGTAGCGGCATCGGTCAGAATTCTCGTGGTATCCTGGAACGATGCCGAAGAAATAAAGCTTTCCGTTTCCAGAGAGGCTTTCGCGATACCGAGAAGAACCGGTTCGCCTTCGGCAGGCTTCCTGCCGTTTTTACGGGCTTCCTCGTTGGCATGAATGAAGTCGTAGCGATCGACCTGCTCACCGGTCAGGAACTGTGTATCTCCCTGATCGACAATGCGGATCTTCTGCATCATCTGGCGAATGATGATTTCAATGTGCTTGTCATTGATTTCCACACCCTGCGCCCTGTAAACTTTCTGAATCTCGTTTACGATATAGCGCTGCAACTCGTGGGGTCCGCAGATTTCAAGGAGTTTCTGAGGAATGATGGATCCAACCGTGAGCTTCTGTCCCTTGCGCACATAGTCGCCTTTACCAACGATAAGGTGCTTTGACGTCGGAATATTGTGCTCTTCAAAAACATCCTTGTTATCCGGATCGCGTATGATGATGGTCTGACGACCTCTTACATTCTTGCCTCTGTCCACAATACCGTCGATACGGGCGATCTCCGCCACTTCTTTCGGCATACGGGCTTCGAACAATTCGGCAACACGCGGAAGACCTCCGGTGATGTCTCTGTTCTTCTGCTGCTGACGGGGAACGCGGGCGAGCGTCATACCGGGAACGACTTTTTCGCCTCTCTTCACCATCAACAGGGCGCCTGTCGGCAACGGATAGTTGGAAATCAGCTCGCCTTTCGCATCGTTGACGACAACCTGCGGCAACAGGTCCTCGCGGTGCTCCATGACGGTCAATTCTTCAATACCGCCGCGCTCACTGCGGTTCAGGGTGACACCTTCGACGATATCATGGAGTTCCACAACACCGTTCTCTTCCGCAATGATCGGCATCTGATAGGCATCCCAGGATGCAATCTTCTCTTTCGGCTTGACTCTGTCGCCGTCTTTCTTATAAAGTACGGCGCCGACTTCCGCCGGATATCTGTCAATTTCCGCATCCTTGACGGCATCTGACCAGAAGTCATAGTCATGGGCATAGGAGGAACCCATCACCTGAGCTTCGAGCCTGACTCTTTCACGTGCCTTCGCTTCGGCCTCCTTCGCCTTTTCCTCATCATAGATGATGATGTAGCCATTCTTGTTCACGACCAGCGTATTGCCGTTCTTGTCAGTGACAAGACGAAGATTCTCAAAGCGGACCGTTCCGGCCTGACGTGCCGTAATCACCGGTTCCTTGCCACCGCCGGAAGAAATTCCGCCGATGTGGAACGTTCTCATGGTCAACTGCGTTCCGGGCTCACCGATCGACTGTGCCGCGATGATACCGAGAGCGTCGCCAAGTTCCGCATCCTTGTCCGTGGCAAGATTCTTGCCGTAGCATTTGACGCAGACTCCGTGTTCAACGTCACAGGTCAGGACTGAGCGGATCAGAACCTTGGTAATGCCGCGTTTTTCAATGAGATCCGCTTTTTCAGGAGTGAACTCTTCACCGGCATGGATGATGTAGCTGCCATCGCTCTTGGCAGGGTCACGGATATCCTGTGCGCTGTAGCGGCCGAGAAGTCTCGCCTTGAGCGGAAGCATGATCTCATCACCTTCTATGATGGCCTCCACATAAATGCCTTTGAGAGTTCCGCAGTCATCCGTACGGCAGATGATATCCTGCGCAACGTCAACAAGCTTACGGGTCATGTAACCGGAGTCGGCTGTCTTCAAAGCCGTATCAGCCAGTCCCTTGCGGGCGCCGTGGGTACTGATGAAGTACTCCAACACCGTCAGACCTTCGCGGAAGCTGGACAAAATCGGACGCTCAATAATCTCGCCGGACGGTTTCGTCATAAGACCGCGCATACCGGCAAGCTGTTTGATCTGGTCCTTACTGCCTCGGGCTCCCGAGTCAAGCATGGCATAAACAGGATTGATTTCCTTTCTACTGGCCTCTTCCACCTCTTTCGTCAGCTCGTCCGCAACGGTATTCGCCGTCTTGGTCCATGCGTCGACAACCTGGTTGTGGCGCTCACCGACTGTCAGGAAGCCTTTGTCATACTTCTCTTTGATCTCATCAATTTTCTTGCGCGTCTCTCTGATGAGTTCCGGTTTTCTCTTCGGAATCAGCATGTCCGCAACGGAAATGGAGAAACCGGCAACCGTGGCATATTCGTATCCGAGATTCTTGAGATTATCAAGAAGCTCAATAGTTTTGTCATGACCGATATAATCGTAGGCTTCCGCAATCAGTCTGCCGAGGTCTTTCTTCTTGGCGGGACCATTGTAGAATCCAAGTCTCTTGTCCCAGATCCGGTTGAAGATACAGCGTCCGGGGGTCGTAATGATGAACTTGTCCGTCGCATTTCCGCGCGGAGTTACGATTCCATAATCCGGATTCGGCAGTTTGATTGCATCATGAATCTTGATATAACCGGAATCCAAAGCAAAAAGAACCTCATGGACATCTTTGAAGATGCGGATTCTCTCTTTGTTTTTCGGATCAATCGTCAGATAATAGACGCCAAGCGTAATATCCTGCGTCGGAGTCGTGATCGGCTTGCCGTTGGCGGGCGAGAAGATGTTGTTCGTGGAAAGCATAAGCAGTTTACACTCAAGCTGCGCCGCCGGTGAAAGCGGAACGTGAACAGCCATCTGGTCTCCGTCAAAGTCCGCATTGTAAGCGGTGCAGACAAGGGGATGCAGACGCAGAGCCGAACCTTCGATCAGGATCGGATCGAACGCCTGAATGGAAAGTCTGTGCAGCGTAGGCGCACGGTTCAGCATCACGGGATGCCCCTTGGTCACTTCTTCCAGAATATCCCACACCACAGGTTCGCCGCGCTCGATCATCTTCTTGGCGCCGCGGACTGTATGGGCAAAGCCCCTGCCCTTCAAATGGCGGATGATGAACGGCTCGAACAGAATCAATGCCATCTTCTTGGGAAGACCGCACTGCATGAGTTTCAGTTCAGGTCCGACAACGATAACGGAACGTCCGGAATAGTCCACACGCTTACCCAGCAAGTTCTGGCGGAAGCGTCCCTGCTTGCCTTTGAGCATGTCGCTCAAGCTCTTCAGAGGCCTGTTCCCGGCTCCGGTGACGGCACGTCCGTGACGCCCGTTGTCCAGCAGGGCGTCAACTGCCTCCTGAAGCATTCTTTTCTCATTGCGGATAATCACCTCCGGTGTCCGGAGCTGAAGCAGATTCTTCAGACGGCTGTTACGGTTGATGACACGTCTGTAAAGATCATTCAGGTCGGATGTCGCAAAGCGTCCGCCTTCCAGCGGAACGAGAGGTCTCAGATCCGGCGGAATCACAGGGAGAACTTCGAGAATCATCCATTCGGGACGGGAAGCGCTCTTCAAAAAGCCTTCGACAAGACGCAGTCTTTTGGACAGTTTCTTGCGGATTGCCTTGTTTTTCGTGCTCGTCAGCAGGACTTCAAGTTCCGCATGAAGCGGCTCAAGATCAATCTGCTGAAGCAGCGTACGGATTGCAGGAGCTCCCATTTCCGCCTTGAATGCGTCTCCGTATTCATCTCTCGCCTGACGGTAATTCATCTCATCAAGAGATTCACCGAGCTTCAAAGGCGTATCGCCGGGGTCCACAACCACCCAATCCTCATAATAGATAATGCGTTCAAGCGTACGCGCCGTCATATCAAGCATGAGCCCGATACGGCTGGGCATGCACTTGAAGAACCAGATATGAGACACCGGAACCGCAAGTTCGATGTGTCCCATGCGTTCTCTTCTGACCTTGGACTGTGTAACTTCGACGCCGCAGCGGTCGCAGATGATGCCTTTGTTCTTTACCCGTTTATATTTACCGCAATTGCATTCCCAGTCTTTCTGCGGTCCGAAAATCCTTTCGCAGAAGAGACCGCCTTTTTCAGGCTTGAAACTTCTGTAATTGATCGTCTCGGGATTCTTGATCTCACCGTGACTCCAGGAGCGGATCACTTCCGGGGATGCAACCTTGATGGATACCACCTCAAAGGCGCTCATTCCCGGAGTCTGCTGCTGTGCGGGCATTTCCTTGCTGTTAAAACTATTGTCAATCACTTTGGATTCCTCCGCATTCTATTATTTCGGAGACTCTGTCCGCTTGATCGTGCGGACGTCGAGGCCCAAGCTTTGCATTTCTTTCAGAAGAACGTTGAACGATTCGGGCCGGCCGGCCTCAAGTATGTTCTGTCCTCTTACGATCGACTCGTAGATTCGTGCTCTTCCCGTGACGTCGTCGCTCTTGACCGTAAGCATTTCCTGAAGCGTGTGTGCCGCTCCGTAAGCCTCAAGAGCCCAAACTTCCATTTCTCCGAAACGCTGACCGCCGTGCTGGGCTTTACCGCCGAGAGGCTGCTGCGTAACCAGAGAATAAGGTCCGACCGCTCTGGCGTGGATCTTGTTCGCCACAAGATGGTCGAGTTTCAGCATATAAATCTGACCGACCATGACGCGCTGATCAAACTTGTTGCCCGTTCTGCCGTCATAAACATCGGTCTTGCCGTCATACTCCTCAACGCCGTCACGCATACGGAAGCCCCACTTGAAGTCTTCACCGGTCTTCTCGGCGATCTTCTGGTTGGCCTGCTTCATCATATCGACGATCGTCTCCTCCTGAACACCGTCAAACACCGGTGTCGCAGCCTTGAATCCGAGCATCTTCGCCGCCCATCCGAGATGGGTCTCAAGAACCTGCCCGATATTCATTCGGCTGGGCACGCCCAGCGGATTCAGAACGATATCAACCGGTGTTCCGTCTTTCAGGAACGGCATGTCCTCCACTGGAACAATCTTCGCCACGATACCTTTGTTTCCGTGACGTCCAGCCATCTTGTCGCCGACCTGAATCTTGCGTTTGGAAGCAACATAAACCTTGACTTTCTTGATCGCACCGGTTTCATCGGAAACACCGTTGGCAAGCGCATTCAACTGCTCGTCGCGGTTCTTCTCAAGAATCTGGAAACGCGGTCTGAAAGTATCAATGATCTTCACGATCGCTTCTTTGGTCGGACAGTCATCCATACGGAAAGAGTCATACTGAGCAGCAAGTTTTGCAATGGAAGGACGCGTTACTCTGCGGTTCGAGGAAATGAGGATGGCATCCTGTTTTGCGGAAGTCGTGTCATAAATCGGGCACGGCAGTTTCTGCTGAAGCAGGATTTCGGAAAGTTTTTCCGTAAGTTCCTCGACAAGAGCCGTTTTCTGTTCCTTGAAAACATCCTTCGCATGTTTCGACTGGCGCTTGCGCTCCGTATTGGTCATATTCTGGCGGTTCGGGTCCTTCGCGTATTCAATACGGACATCCATAACGATACCGCCTTTGCCGCTCTGGACATACAAACTCGAATCCTTTACATCCGCTGCCTTTTCACCGAAAATGGCTCTCAACAGACGCTCTTCCGGAGCAAGTTCCGTCTCGGACTTCGGAGTAATTTTACCGACGAGAATATCGCCCGGCTTCACTTCCGCGCCGAGTCTGACGACTCCGTCGACGCCGAGATTTCTCAAAAGATCCTCGCTGACGTTCGGAATATCACAGGTGATTTCTTCGGGACCGAGTTTCGTATCGCGGCTCGTAATCTCGAACTCATCAATATGAATACTGGTATAAACATCTTCCTTCACAAGACGCTCACTCAGAACGATAGCGTCCTCGAAGTTATATCCGCACCACGGCATGAAAGCAACGAACACGTTCTTGCCGAGCGCAAGCTCTCCCTGAGCTGTCGCAGGCCCGTCGGCAATCGCGTCTCCGACCTTGATGACCTGCCCTTTGTGAACCGTCGGCCGCTGATTGATACATGTTCCGGCATTGCTGCGAAGGAACTTGACCATGCGGTAAACCATCGGATTCGGATCAGCCGTTTCATTGCGCGGCTTGCCGTCCGTCGTGACAACGACTTCGGCGGCGGAAACTTCCGCAACAATACCATCCGCTTTTGCGCAGGTGACGGCACGCGAGTCAACAGCCACTTTCTTTTCCAGTCCGGTTCCGACATACGGAGATTCCGTAACAAGAAGCGGAACTGCCTGTCTCTGCATGTTCGAGCCCATCAACGCACGGTTCGCGTCGTCATGCTCAAGGAACGGGATCAAGCCTGCCGCGGCACTGACCAACTGTTTCGGGGAAACGTCCATGTACTGGACTTCTTCACGCGGTCTCTCGGCAGAATCTCCATACAAACGTGACATAACGGTCGGATTGATGAACCTGCCCTCTTTATCCAGCGGGGCATTGGCCTGTGCAATCACGAAATGTTCTTCTTTATCCGCGGTCAGATAATCAATCTGGTCCGTGACGACACCATCCAGCACACGGCGATAAGGTGTTTCAAGGAAACCGAATTCATTGATCTTGGCATACAGGGACATGGAAGAAATCAGACCGATGTTCGGACCTTCAGGCGTCTCAATCGGGCAGATGCGCCCGTAATGGCTTGTATGAACGTCGCGGACTTCGAAGCCTGCGCGGTCACGGCTCAAACCGCCGGGACCGAGAGCACTGAGACGTCTCTTGTTGGTAAGTTCGGACAGAGGATTGGTCTGATCCATGAACTGGGAAAGCTGATTCCTTGCAAAGAAATCCCGGATGACGCCGATAAAAGCCTTCGGATTGATCAGCTTGTTCGGTGTAATGCCGGTTTCGTCGGCATTGATCAGAGACATTTTCTCTTTGATGAGGCGCTCTGTCCTGTAAAGACCGACGCGGCAGTGGTTCTGAAGAAGCTCGCCGACGGTACGGACACGTCTGCTGCCGAGATGGTCGATATCGTCCGTCTGTCCGGCAACGTTTCTGAGTTTCATCAGAGCCTTGGTGGCTTCCATCAGGTCCGTCTTGTCAAGAATTCTTTCCGTCAGGGGAAGCTCAAGATTCAAACGCTCATTCAGTTTGAAACGGCCGACAGTCCCGAGGTCATATCTCTTGTTGTCGAAGAAAAGTCTCTTGAGAAGCTGTTTTGCATTATTGACGCTCGGCGGATCGCTGGGACGCATTCTGCGGTAGATTTCACGCAGGGCATCTTCAGGAGTCTTTGCCGGATCTCTTGTAAGACAGTTCATCAGATAGGAGTCGCCGTCAGGTATAAAAGCAAGATCAACATGCTTGACCTTGGAGTCACTGAGAAGTTTTACCAGGCTTTCATCAAGCTTCATGAATTCATCGATCAGGAGCGCGCCATCTGCGGAATAAACAGGTTCGATGGTATGGAACGCGGAAATATCTTCAGCCTTGAGAAGCTGAGCAGGAGTCATGGATTTGATTTCATAAGCGGCAGAAAGCATATCTCTGTTCGTCTCGTAGCCGACGGCACGGAGGAAAGTGGAGATGAGGAATTTTCTTCTTCTGCGTTGACGGTCAAGATAAATATAGATAAGATCATTGATATCAAACTGAACCTCCATCCAGGACCCCCTGTCGGGAATGATCCTGTATGAATAAAGCATACGTCCGCTTGAATGTCTTGTTTTTTCAAAACAGATACCCGGGGATCTGTGGAGCTGACTGATGATGACACGTTCAGCGCCATTGATGATAAAAGTCCCCCGGTCCGTCATCAACGGGATATCACCGAGAGAGACGGTTTCATGAAATACGGCATCTTTCACCTTCAGGTTAAAATCAACACTGAGGGCTCCGGTATAGGAAATACCATCCTTGATGCAATCAACGACATCTTTCTTGGATGGCGTAATAGTATATGATTCAAACTCCAGGACCATCTGCTTGTCGAAGCTTTCCAGCGGAAACACTTCGTTAAAAACTTCCTGGAGGCCTTGATTCTTTCTTTCTTTCGGATCTGTCTCCAACTGAAGAAATGATTTATAAGATTCAATCTGAATTCCGATCAGATCCGGGATATCCAGCACGTCTCTCAATTTTCCAAAATTCACGCGTTCAGGCATTATTCCACCCTGTCATTGTGGTTGGCATGAGCTGTCTTTGCACAACGTCGCCTTTCTCGGGCCACGCAATCCGCGGGCGGCCTCAACCGCGGATTTGAAAAAATAAATAAAAACACGGGAAAGCGGGGGCGTCCCCTCTGGGGGGAAGTCCCCGCATATCCAGCCGGCATTATGCTGCCGGCAATAACGTCAAGTTACTTGACTTCAACTTTTGCGCCGGCGGCTTCAAGCTGTTCTTTGAACTTCTTGGCGTCGTCTTTGGAAACACCCTCTTTAATGGGCTTGGGAGCGGCTTCAACAAGATCCTTGGCATCTTTAAGTCCGAGACCGGTGATGGCTCTGACTTCCTTGATGACGCTGACCTTGTTCGCGCCAACTTCAGCGAGAACGACTGTGAATTCAGTCTGCTCTTCGGCAGGAGCTGCGGCTGCGGCTGCTGCAGGAGCTGCGGCGGCAACTGCAACAGGAGCTGCAGCGCTGACACCGAGTCTGTCTTCCAGAGCTTTGACCAGTTTGGAAAGTTCGAGAACAGAAAGCTTCTCAACATAAGAGATGAACTGCTCCATCTCAGCCGAGACTTCTACGTTAGCGTTTTCAGTCATTATAGACCTCCGTTTTTATGTGAAAATTTGTTTTAATTTTGCGTTTCGTCAAGTTTGTTTTTATACGCATTGATGACATTGACAATGCTTGTAACCTTGGCATTGAGAACTCTGACCAGGCCAGTCGGGACGGCATTGAGCAATCCGAGCAACTGAGCCCTGAGAGCATCTTTGGACGGAAGGGCGGCAATCGCGAGGACATCCTTGTCGCTCATCATTCTGCCTTCCATATATCCGGCCTTGGGAGCAAGAACACCTTTGGAGGTCTTGCTGAATTCCTCAATCACTTTCGCGACCTGCCCCGCATCACCTTTACCGACAATAACCGCAGTATCGCCGGTCAGTCTTGTTTCAGCAAGACCGGCCATGCCGTTTTTCTCGGCAACCTTGTTGATGAGGCGGTTCTTGAGAACGTGGCACTGTGCATCGCACTTCGCCAGCTCATCCTTGAACGCGTTGATCTCTTTGGATTTCAACCCCTTGTAGGTCACGAAATACACATACTCAGCACCAACGATGATGCCGGCAACGTCATCAAACATCTGGATCTTTTCAGATCTCATCGCTTTTTGAGTCTTCATGCCAACTCCTTCACCATCGTACGTGTGTCAACTTTGATTCCGGGAGTCATCGTGGCGGAAAGCGTGCAGCTCTGAAGGTAAACACCTTTGGCGGAAGCAGGCTTTGCCTTGATGAGGGCCTTGATGACGGCAACGCAGTTCTCGGCGATGTCTTCAGCCTTGAAAGAAAGCTTTCCGACAGGGACCTGAACACATGCGCCTTTATCGGCTCTGAACTCTACACGACCGGCTTTCGCCTCCGCGACTGCGTGACCGACTTTGTCTGTCACCGTTCCGGTCTTCGGATTCGGCATCAGTCCTTTCGGACCGAGCTGACGACCGAGAGGACGGACCTGAGACATTGCAGAGGGCGTCGCAATCAGGACATCAAAATCAACCCAGCCTTCTTTGATCTTGCCGATGATATCTTCATATCCGACAAAATCCGCTCCGGCATCCGCAGCTTCCTTTCTGCGGGCGTCATCATCAGCGATCACACAGACCTTGACCTGTTTTCCGGTTCCTTTCGGAAGCGGAAGAGCGCCGCGGACCGTCTGATCTGTCTGCTTGGGATCCACACCGAGCTTGAATGAAAGTTCAACCGTCTGGTCGAATTTCGGCTGGGGCATCTCCTTCAGAGCTTTGACAGCCTCCGCAAGCTGATACTGTGCGGCTTTGTCAAATTTCTCAAGCTGAGCTTTATAAAGTTTACTTCTCTTACCCATCTACCACCTCAATTCCCATGCTGCGCGCTGTGCCTTCGATAATTTTCATCGCGGCCGCTTCGCTGCGGGCGTTGATGTCGTTCTTTTTCGTCTGCACGATCTGCTTGATCTGTGAGCGGGTAATCTTTCCGGCTTTTTCACGGCCGGGAGCTTTGGAACCGCTTGCAAGACCCGCCAGCTTCTTAATAAGAACAGCAGCCGGCGGAGATTTCGTGATGAACGTAAACGAACGATCCTGGTAAACGGTAATCACGACGGGGATCACTGTCCCTGCCTGCGATTGTGTTGCGGCGTTGAACTGCTTGCAGAATTCCATGATATTCACGCCGGCCTGACCAAGGGCAGGACCGACGGGAGGTGCCGGATTAGCAGCACCTGCGGGAATCTGCAAACGAATCTCCGCTGTTACCTTTTTCGCCATTTGTTCCTCCGTATTCGTAATCGTGGTGCGGAAAAGCAGGATTCCTCCCACATTTACGACGTCATATTATATGAACGAGTTATTCGAGCCTCGGAATTACTCCTCGCGCTCAACCTGCCAAAACTCAACTTCAACCGGTGTGGAACGTCCGAAAATGGAAACCATGAGTTTCAGTTTCCCTCTTTCCGGATCAATTTCAACAATAACACCTGAAAAGTTCTCAAACGGACCGTCTTTGATTCTGACGGTTTCACCGACTTCGCCAGGAACAGCCGCAGGCGGACGCGGCTGCTCGGCAGGATGGTTAATCCAGATATCAATTTCCTCCTGCGACATCGGCATGGGTTTCTCGCCACCGCCGCTGAAACTGATCACTCCCTGAATCCCGTGAATGAAATGCCATGTATTTTCATCCAGTTTTCCGTCTGCATCATAAAGCTCCATGCGGACCAGAACATAACCGGGAAAGAACTTGCGTTTTACAGTGGTCTTCTTTCCGTTTTTCACTTCGGTAATCTGTTCCGTCGGGATCAAGACTTCATAAACAGGCAGTGAAGCATCTTCCATCTTGATCTGTTTTTCGATATTCTCCCGAACGCGGTTTTCCTGTCCGGAAAGCGTGTGGAGAACATACCATTGTCCTGCAGTGTTGTCCATGATACTAAGCTAAGCTCCTGGGAGTATGAATATTATTAAACGGGATTGCCGTATTGCTCTGCAACATCAAAAAGTAGTAAGGAATCTGATAATTCTGAAGAGAATCTGATCCACTCCGGCCAAATACGCCGTAGTAATAATAAGTGCAACGATAACAAGAATGGTTGACTCAAAAAGCTGATCTCTCGTAGGCCAGTTGCATTTTCTCATCTCTTCCACTGTATCAAAAATGAAAGATCTAATTTTGTCTATCCAAACGCCCATTATCGGCATGATCCTTTCCCGGTCTTTCAGTTTTTTCATTGCCTGCATCCGGCTCAGGCAAAAAAATGGCAGGGGCGGTGGGGCTCGAACTCACGACCTGCGGTTTTGGAGACCGCTGCTCTAGCCAACTGAGCTACACCCCTGCGAGTTCCGGCTCTTTCAACGCAGCAGCCGGGACCGCGTCAGGCGACCTTACTTGGTCTCCTTATGCACTGTGTGCTTACGCTCAAACTTGCAGTATTTCTTCTTTTCGAGACGACCGGGAGTATTTCTTTTCTCCTTGGTTGTCGTATAGTTCCTGCGTTTGCACTCGGTGCATTCCAATGTAATAATTTCACGCATCTTGATTCACCTTGCAGAGTCTCTTTCAAAACTCATGCTGTTAACCGCAGTCTCCGGTCTCCCGGAGAACTGCGATCGCGCAATCGAAACTCTATTAAGCAAGAATTTCCGTTACGCGGCCTGAAGCAACGGTGCGGCCGCCTTCGCGGATAGCGAAGCGCTGGGTCTTTTCCATTGCAATCGGGGCGATAAGCTCAACTTCGATAGAGACTTTGTCACCAGGCATAACCATCTCGACACCTTCCGGAAGCTTGATGATACCGGTAACGTCCGTTGTTCTGAAGTAGAACTGCGGTCTGTAGTTGGAGAAGAACGGGCTGTGACGTCCGCCTTCATCTTTGGACAGAACGTAGATTTCAGCAGTGAACTTCGTGTGCGGGGTAATGGAACCCGGCTTTGCGAGAACCTGTCCGCGCTCAACTTCTTCTTTCTTCGTGCCGCGAAGAAGGCATCCGATATTGTCGCCGGCCTGACCTTTGTCAAGCTCTTTGCGGAACATTTCAACACCGGTGATCGTGGTCTTGGCCGTCGGCTTGATGCCGATGATCTCAACCGTATCGCCAACCTTGACTTCACCGCGCTCGACTCTTCCGGTAACAACCGTTCCACGTCCTTCAATGGAGAAGACGTCTTCGATCGGCATCAGGAAGGGCTTGTCAACTTCGCGCTCGGGTTCCGGAACCCATGCGTCAATTGCATCCATGAGTTCCTGAATGCAGTTACACTCGGGAGCAGCCGGATCAGTCGCCTGAAGAGCCGGATAAGCAGCGCCTTTGACGATCGGAGTGTTATCGCCGTCGAAGTCATATTTGCTGAGAAGTTCACGGATTTCCATTTCGACGAGGTCGAGAAGTTCCGGATCATCCACAAGGTCAACTTTGTTCAGGAAGACAACGATTTTCGGAACACCGACCTGTTTTGCAAGGAGGATGTGCTCGCGAGTCTGGGGCATCGGGCCGTCAACAGCGCTGACAACAAGAATTGCACCGTCCATCTGAGCAGCACCGGTGATCATGTTTTTCACATAGTCCGCATGGCCGGGGCAGTCAACGTGAGCATAGTGACGTTTGTCACTCTGATACTCGACGTGAGATGTCGCGATTGTCAGAATCTTCGTGGAGTCACGACGTCCCTGAGACTCGGATGCTTTTGCAACCTGGTCGTAGGGGATGTAGTCTGCAAGACCCTTGAGGTTCTGCACGTGGGTGATCGCCGCTGTAAGCGTCGTTTTACCATGGTCAACGTGACCGATTGTGCCTACGTTAACGTGAGGCTTCTCTCTAAGAAATTTTTCTTTGGCCATCTCGTGTCCTCCTTTTGATGACTTCGCCTATGGCATTGCCTTTTACTATATTGTTAATTCCGTTTTTTATTTCTAAAATTCAAAATCAAGCAGTAAATATGGAGCCCACGACCGGGATTGAACCGGTGACCTCGTCCTTACCAAGGACGTGCTCTACCAACTGAGCCACGTGGGCACTCCTTTTCCCTATACACTAACAAATCTTTACGTTTTACCGCAAAGTATCAGCAATAGCAGAGCCTTTAATATAGCTCATACAAATTGCATTTCAAATGATTTTCATATCTTTTTTTATGATTTTTTCTATTTTTCTCAAAAAAAAGATGCTTTCATAAAATAGGAATGCCGGGGAAGAAAAAAAACTGGAAAAACAGCACAAAAGCTAAAGATGAAGATGAAATGAAGAAAAAATGGTGCTCGAGGGGAGACTCGAACTCCCACGGATCGCTCCACTAGCACCTCAAGCTAGCGCGTCTGCCATTCCGCCACCCGAGCACTTCGTTATATTCTTTTAACGAAGAACAGCCTTTACTTTACGCCATTTCTTCGATTTGTCAAGCGAAGTTCAAACTTTTTTCTATATTTTTTCATTTTCATTTCCGGCAAACCAGAAACCCCAGGAGCAGAATCTGCCCGAAAACAAAAGACACAAGTCTTCACCGCATCTCACAAAATCTCCTGCCCATGATATTTCCGCTCCACACCGGAACAAATCACTTTGAACCAAACAGCAGGAAACATCCACTCCACACGTCCTCTGTCTTTCCGGTAATTCCACTCAACTTTTTTCATTGAGTCTGAAAGCGACACCAAAGAAATGCAATCTCCTTCGCAAAAAAACCTGCAAACCTGAAGTCCATCCACATTTCTCATCCGCAACACAGCAAAATCACCATTTCTCACACGCTCATCCGCAACACAAAGCAATATTGCTCCGGACGGATAAAACGAACTGCGATCACAATACTCCAACCTTACTCCGAAATGTTTTTTCCGGACATCACAGATAAATACCACATTTTCAGCAGAAAACTTTTCAGCGAACACCTCCACAGATTCCACAACCGCATCATAATGCATCATATCACTTTCCCGAACAACCGGTACGGAAACCATACGATTCTCCGCAAACGCGCCACTCAGACAATCCGAGTACTTCTCTCGAATCATGTTCAGCTCCATTTTCGGAAGATTTCCAGCCAGATAAGACTCTATTTCAGGATACACACGCCCACGCCACAGATCACTGTTGATGCTTTTTGTTTTTCCATTCAGCCAAAATAGAACAGTACTGTGCGCAACCCCGATCCGTTTACTGAACGCAAGCAACCCGCCGCTCTTTTCCACAGCCTCAACCAAAGACTTACGAATCATATTATCAATCAAACGCATAACACCTCTCCGAAAAAAATTCCTTCCAAACCGTCCTGTCAATGTACTTAAAATAGCAATAAACATTATTTTTACAAGCCTCATAATATTTTTTATCTTTATTTTATTTTGATATTTGATTTTGTTTGTAATGCAAATAAAATACACGTTTATAACAAACAAATAAAACAGCTATTCTATTTCAGCACAAATTCAACTCTGAATCAGCAACAATTCAAAAACTGGATTTCGCATTTCAGTAAACACGGCAAAAACATATGAATAAATAAAAATGAACCAATAAAAGCAGAATAAACTACATAAAAGCCATATTTTTTACATTTTTTGTTTGACGCTTGAATACTTATGAATAACCTAAAACAAGGAAGGACCTGATTATGTTTGGTTGTCACAATTGCGGAAAGAAAATCAAGAAGAACACACCCTATGCGCATTCGCCATGCGCAACATGCAGGGCAGAACAAAATCCAATGCCTCAGTCCCAGTATCAGGACGATCCGGCAGGTTTTCCGACTCTTCAAGTCATGCATCCAGCCTATATGGAAGGGGGTGAGGGTTCAATCGAATTCAAGATCAAGGAGAGACTTTTCCGTTCGCTTGCCCGGACAATCCGAATCCTGACCGAGATGAAGGTGAAATATCCGGAAACCTATAAATTCCTTGAAGCCAAGATGTACAATCCCCTCCTCACTTATACGGAACTGGCGGATATGTTCTCATGCAAAAAACAGAATGTGCTGTACCATCTGAAGAAAGCCGTCATTCTCTGTCCCGAGCTCCAGAATACGTTGTTGATTGACACACGTTTCTCCGGTGGTCATTATGCGCTCCGGAGGCCTGTCACAACTAAAAACTCATAATCCGGGTTCGAATATTCAACTCAATACACCGCCACAGTCATTTTTTTTATACATTTGTATTAATTCAGAAATGTATTTTCCCCGGAGGACGTCCTGTCGCTTCCGATATCACACGGGAAAAATAGGATGCAGAGGAGAAACCGCACATCCCTGCGATTTCCGCAATGGAAAGTTCCGTATTTTTCAGATACTCCAGAGCAGCCTGAATCCGACGCCCGCTCAGGTAACCGGATATGGAGGTACCGTAAAGACGCGAAAAACTGCGGCTCAGGGAAACCCGGTTCACATGAAGCAGTTCAGCAATGCGCTCTATGTTCAGTTCCGGATCGGAGAAATCTTCATCAATCATCAGTCTGGCTTCTTCCGCGCATCCCTTTCTTCTCGTCGTCCGTTTTGTACCGGAAACAGCCAGAGTCAAAATGGAGAATGCCAGAGAAAGCGCGGCAAGGCGCCGCTTCCGCTCCGGAAACGAGATTTCCAACTCCAATTTATTAAACAGCGCACCGGGGCATTCCCCCGCATAATGAACTCCCGCCCTGATTCCAAGCCCCTGAAACAGATTGTGAGCCTGTCTGCCGTCAATCGTCAGCCAGCGGTATTCAAAAAATTCTCCGGCGGGGAAAAAGTAGTGTTGTGAACCCGGCGGATAATACCAGACATATCCCGGCTTCAAGAGATATTGTTTCCGGTCCAGCACAAAATATCCGGCCCCATCCACTCCCCAGAAAATTTCACCGAAATGCGCTTTTTTCCATGACCCCTTATCAATCCGTGCCAGACAGAAATGCCCGACGGAGCGGACAAAAAAATCAAATTCGCTCTTCTGAAACGGGGCGAAACAGTAATTTGCAAACATCTTCATTCCAGTACCTCAAACGCTTTCCGCCGCCCCCCTGCCACCGGTTACAAAATTCCAATACTATGTTACAATTTTATTATTGCTCTTTTTATTTTACTGATTATAATGCTTATAGGAAATATAAGATCATGGAACAAAAATACAAATCAATAACAGAGGGAAAGGCTTTTTTATGCTCAAAACGCAAGATTTGAACGGGGAATGGGATTTTCATTTCACAAAAAAGAAACTGAATGAAATAGTTCCGGCGGATATTTCTTATGAAGATAAGATGCCCGTGCCGGGATGTTTTGACGCAAAAGGCAAATTCCGTTACCTCCGGGGAACCGGAATCTATCGCAGAACGCTATCCTGCGGAGGCAAAATCCGGTTGGATGTCGGGGCGGTCGGACTGCGTGCCGATTTATTCTGGGACAAGAAAAAAATCGGGTCCATGGAGAAGCCTTTTTCCAAAGAATCTTTTATTTTTGAATCGGGTCCCCAAGGAATTCATGAACTCGTCATCGCAACGGAAAACACCCTTGACAAAGAACCGTCGTCCATGTTTCATCCCTATTACGACTTCTATGCCTACGGAGGGATCTACCGGAAAGTCGCAGTCACGGAACTGCCCGAAGTTTATCTTGACTATGAGCGCATCACTCCGCTGGATTTGAAGGAAGGCACCGTTGAAATTCATCTTGAAATCGGCGGAAAATGGGAATCCCTCAACATGATCGAATTAAGCTTCGATGACGGTCAGATGATATCTGTCCCTGTGCCTGATAAAATTGTATATACTGTACAAAAAGTTCCTTCGCACAAACTGTGGTCCGTTGAGACACCAAATCTGCACCGTCTGCACCTCAGAGCAGGACAGGATGAAAAGGAAATCCGTTTCGGAATGCGCAAGGTGGGTCTGCAGGACGGGCGCATCACTCTGAACGGGAAGCCAGTCAAACTGATCGGCTTCAACCGTCATGACGCCCACCCGGATTACGGCTATGCGATCCCCGCGGAAATTACGCGAAACGATCTGGAGATGATCCGTGAAAAAGGATATAATTTCATCCGGGGATGCCATTACACACAGTCGGAGACGATGCTCTCAATCTGCGATGAACTGGGACTGCTTGTCTGGGATGAGTCTCTCGGCTGGGGAAACAGCATCGCCAGCATGACCGATCCGGTTTTCTGCCGCTACCAGCAGGAACAGACCCGGCAGATGGTCCGCAAGAGCATCAACCATCCGTGCATTATCCTGTGGGGTTTTCTGAATGAAGCCTCCACCCACGAGCCGGAAGCCGGAAAACTCGTGAACTCGCTGATACAGACGATCCGCAGCGAGGATCAGTCACGCCTTGTCACGTTTGCCTCGAATCAGATTTTCAACGATCTCTGTCTCGATTCCCTCGACGTAGTCTCGTTCAACACCTATCCCGGCTGGTACGGCCAGCAGGATGCCCAGCAGTTTCCGCAGGAGGAAGTGCTTGACGCCCTGCGCAAAATCATTCAATTCGCCTCGCAGGAAAGGTATCGCGGCAAAGGAGTCATTTTGAGCGAAATCGGAGCCGCCGCACTGCCGGGCGACCACAGCGGACTGCGCTGGTCGGAAGAGTATCAGGCGGAACTTCTGAAGACGGTTCTGGACGAAGTCTGGCGCGATGAACGATGGTCCGGTGTGGCGTTCTGGCACTTTTCCGATACGAAAACCTATTCCGACGGCAGGGCGATTCACCGTCCGCGCGGCTTCAATAACAAAGGACTTGTGACGGAATACCGGATTCCCAAACTTGCCTGGGAAGCACTGTCGCGACATTTCACTGACTTGAAAAGCAGATAAAAAACGAAATCTCACATAAACAGACACGGCGTGAGATTCCGCTCCGCGCCATGTCTTTCGATAATTATAGGCTTTTCAACTCATCTTCCCGCAGATGAAAAGTTGCAGGCGGCGTTCCCGGACAGCGGATTTCCACACTGCTGCCTTCAACGGCGACAATACGCAGATGTCTTCCGTCTGCATCGCTGAAACAACGAACCGGACCACGCACTTTTGCCAGTTCTCTGCCGTTCAGCGACAAAGTCGCGCAACCAGCCTCAAGCGCTACCTGTGCGCTCCCTCCCCTCAGCCGCTCCAGACAGAAAACGGACTTCCCCGCATCGGGGATTCCCGTGCATCCCCAGGCAAGCCCTTCCGGTGTCTCCATGACGCCTGCCAGCCGGCTCATGAAATCAAGCGCACAGCACATCGCGGGAGAATAGTCCGGCGATGTGGAAAACTCTCCGGTGAACGGGTCCATCTGCTGCATGAACTTCGAACTTCTGCGCATACCCTCCAGCCAGCGGAGCATCAGATGATGCAAAGCTCCGAACCTGCCGTAATATTCCAGCCACCGGGGCGCCCGGAGCGCCAGCAGAGCCTGACTCGCACCGCCCCAGCAGTTTTCCGGCGGAGGATGCCGGAAACCGGGATCGCACGCTGCCACGGACGGAATCGGATACGGTGTCCAGAACGCCGACGGATTCCCGATCCAGCGTTCGAAAATGCGGTCGAACAACGCCTGGTCCACCACATGCTCTCCCAATACCCGGATTCCCGCATCGCTGAGATTCCTTACGAAATTCCCCTGAGCATCACGGTCATAAAAAAACTCCGTTTCAGGATCAAAACAATATTCAAAAAGAGCCTTGCGCATGAGTTCCGCCCGTTCGAGCCAGTCGTCGTGTTTTCCGCGTATTCCAAGAACGGATGCGATCCTCGCCATCGCCATACGCCCCCCGAACATGGTCGCAGTCAAATCCGGCGCGACATAAGGCAGACAGGGAATGTCCGGGCAATTCGCCGCATTCTGTCCGGGACAGAATTTCGGCAGTCCGCGGAAACGGGCGCTGTTGTCGTGCCCCGTATCATATTCGCAGAACGCCTCGCAGACATTCCGCCGACGGGTGTCGCGGTGGGCGCCGATCCACGCATCCCACTTTTCCCATGACCGGTATGCCATCCGGAGCAGTTCCTCGTCACAGGTCATGAGCCCCAGTTCATATGCGGTTTCCACCATCGGCACGACCTGCTGAATCTGCGCAAAACCGACCCGTCTCTCTGAAATACTGGAAGGAAACTGTCCATCTTCGCGCTGATAGCGGAAAAACGCCGTATGATTCCGTCTGGCGACATCGGGTGCGAGCGGCGCATAAACCAGCCCTTCCAGCGGCGCACACTCCATCCAGATTCCGGAATAGACTCCGCCCTCCGTCAGAACCCGTCCGGTTTTTTCACTGATCCGCCGGCAGTTCCTGTTCAAACCATGGAGCGCCCGCCGGAAAAATTCCTGAAAACTCTCCGAATCACACTGAAAACTGATCATTTATAAGATAATCTCTTCATTACTTTTTTCTAAATTCCATCATTCAGCCGGATTATCCGGCTTCATATTCGTCGTTTTCTCCAACAGTTGCCGATAAAACGGACAGTAATCAATACGATGGAGCTCAATCTTGTCAAAGTATGCTTTTCCTTTTTCCGCATTGGACACATATAAATGCACAAAGATCAGATCTCTGCCGGGAGGAACGGAGAATAATGACCTGCAGAATATCCAGCCGTCCTCTGTTTTTTGAACAGGCTCGACCAGAATCCGCTCAAGTTCCACTCTCTGGCGCCCGCCGCATCCCCAGCCGACTTCGATACTTGCCTTTGCGTTCCCGTCGGTTCTGAAATAACCTGAAATCAGGAACTGTTCCTCCGGTTTGACCCGGAATGCCTGTGTAAAAGTTGCAATCGGAGTATTGCCTGCGAACGCCGCCGAATCATCCTTTTTCCCTGCCCCGCTTTCCTTTAACGTTTTCATAACAGCCTGTTTGCCGCGCGCCCAGATTCCCCAGTGTGCAGGGGCACCGTCATTTTTCACATCATCAAAAGAAGCATTCCTGATCAGATTCGGCAGTTTCTGTTCCTGAATCAGCTTTACAGCCGATTCCAGAGGTTTCCGGGCATTGACAAACGCTTCCATGATTCCCGGAACAGAATTCACCCACATCCGGTCGCGCCGGTACATCAGAGTAATGCGGTCCATCGCGGGCTTGCGCAAAGGCATCGGCCACCATTCTCCGCATTCTCCCCAGCTCCAGGCATACTCATCGGTAATTTCCAAAGTATAACCCAGCATCCGCCGGAAAGCATCCAGTTTGCCTGACGGGGAAAGTTCCTGGAACAACGCATAAGGTTCATTCCGTTCACCACGCCAGACAAAATATGCATCAAGATAGATGGCAGCTCCCACCTGCACCTGTTTCAATTTCGCCTGATTCTCCACATAGGTGCTGTTCCGAATCACTTGCACAGCATTGAAATAAGCCTGAAGCAAGTCCTCCCTGCAGGCCGCAGTATAGCCGGCGCTCTCATTCCCCTCAACGATTTTCATCTGTGCTGGAAGCTCATCCAGCATACCGTTCAGAAAGGGCACCTTCAAACTGTAATCACTGTTTTTCAAGGTTTCTTCCGGACAGGCGGAATTAATGAAACGCCCATTCATTGTGAACAGCAGAAAAGTAAACAAGGTCATATCCGGGTATTCCGAAGCGATTGCTTTCATGAACTGCCGTCCGCGTTCTCTCGCCAGTTTTTTCGTCTGTTCATATTCCGCTTCTCTACCATAATATTTGAATTGCAATGGCGAAGAATAACACTCGGTATCCAGTACAAATCCCTTCAATCCGCCTTCTTTTGCAAGTCTCGCCATAATCGCCGTATTATGACAAAAGACGTTCCAGCGTTCCGCATCGTCCCACGGAACACAGGAGGGAAAACCGAAAAGCAGAAAATTATCAGTATAAATATCAGACTTTGTCTCTTTCAGGAGCCT
This sequence comes from Lentisphaeria bacterium, assembly GCA_003526375.1. Taxonomy (GTDB): domain Bacteria; phylum Verrucomicrobiota; class Lentisphaeria; order Victivallales; family UBA1829; genus UBA11452. Next base: position 41,682 of record DPDG01000107.1, on the reverse strand, counting down.
TAAATCCTCGGCGAACCACTCATAATTCCATTTTTCCGTACCGGTAACAGTCCGCCATCCGTGTACGGTTTCTTTACCGTTCTTCCGAACCGGACGCTCAAGTTTCAAGCGGGTGCCGTCATAAGGAATCTTCTCAATCTCCCGGATGTGATCATGAAAAAACTGGATCGTGGGATTATCCCATCCGCACTCAATCAGCTTTGCTCTGCGCTGAGAAATCAATTGGTTGCCGGCACATAGGCATCCCATTCCCCCAAGTAATAAAAACAGTATGAAAAGTCTAACTTTACTCATTTGCCAAATTCCTCCGTAAGCCGTTCACTAGGCAAGTTTCTGCCATAACAACTTGTTTTTCAATATTCCGAAACATGAACAATACAGCTCTTTGAAACTTCTTTTTTTATATGCCATTCTCCTTTCTGCGCCTGCTGTTTACATCACGGTCTCACTGCCTGTGAATTAAATCTTCCCCCTCATTTCACTGATAGCGCGAAACGATTGTTTTGGCTGGTTTGGTCATTACACCATGTACATACACTCTGACTGTTGGTTGATTGGTCGTACGGAACCACGCATTTGCAACTTCAAATGGCAGACAAAGCTCGGCATGTCCATCAAAAAACCATATTCCCGCACTTTTCCCATGCCTTGCGGCAAAATTATTCGCATTGTCCGTCAGCTGCACATAGGAAAATGACTCCCTGGGATGGGAAATATCCCGTTGAGAATCGCACAATCCCCAAAGCTTCGAAACAGCTCCTCGAACTCTTTTCATATGAATAAAGCGCATTTTGGGGGAAGTGAAGTTCTCACTCTCCGCCATCACTCCATCCCAGCCGAAATTAAATCCCAACGGATTCGGAGCAGCATAGGTAAGATAAGGCTGATCGAAACTTCCGTTATAAGGAGAATAAGCCGACGGACATCGATCGACTCGGTAATTGTAATATTTCTGTCCGTAAAAACCGCCTTGGTTCACATAATATGGCGCGTCTGAAAGCATGGCACGGAATCCCGCTTCATTTGGTCCCACAAGAAATATGGAATCATTGAAGTCATTCATATACGATAAAAAGCCTGCGCCTACCTGTTTCTGATTATTCAAACAGGTAATACTGCGGGCTTTCTCCTTTGCCGCATTCAATGCCGGCAGCAGCATTCCCGCCAGAATGGCGATGATCGCAATCACAATGAGGAGCTCGATCAGGGTGAAAATTCTTGTTTTCACCCTGCGAAGTAAGAATATCGAACAGGGAACACGGAAGGAAGAAGGAACCGGAAAACAATCGAACAATCGAACATTAGAACAATTCAACAATGGAACGAGAAATGGAGAAGTAAGATCAGGGGACTGGCAACATCCTGCGCTGCCTTGCTGCTCCCGGAATGAAATACCACTCTTACAACTTTTCCTCATGAGGAGCTCTATCAAGGTAAAAAATTCTGCTTTCACTCTGTTTTCTCTCATACTGCCCTTATGTATTCCCATAATCCATTTCTCCTTTTTATTTATTTTATATTAATTATACACTAAAATTCAGAAAAAACCTTGATTATCTTATCAAATAAAGATATATTCTTTTCAAAATTCAGATCAAGGAGCGGATCATGCCCGAAATCAAAGCGCGTTTTCTGGATATCAGCAGAGACTTCAAACCGGAAGAAAGCATTTTCATTCACCCGCACAGTTATAACCGTAATTTCGATACCATGCATTATCACAACTTCTATGAACTGGTCGCGGTCAGGCATGGTTCGGGGCAGCATATGACCAAAGACGGCACCTACTCCATTTATCCGGGCGACGTATTCCTGATCCGTCCCGGCGATCCGCACGGATACTGCAACATGAGGCAGATGGAACTCATCAACCTGCTCTACCGCCCGGAGTTGTTACAGGAACTCATGGAAGATCTGACAAAAACTCCCGGATACTGTCATTTCTTCGAGACCGACCCGCAGCTCGCCGGTGAATACCGGTTCAAAGACCGTATCACCCTGGCGCCGGACACCATGCTCAAAATCAACGAATTGTCAATGCAGATGTACAACGAGCAGCAGACAAGAAAAACTGGCTGGCAGTTCATGATGAAAATGCTGTTCATGCAGATACTCTGCATCATCTGCCGGACCTTTGAACAACACTCCTCACAGTCCAATGAGACACAGGAAATCACACAGATCATACGGTATCTGAACGATCATTATCCACAGAAACTCACACTGGAAAAACTCGCCGCCAGATTCGGCAAGTCGGTCCCCACCCTGAGCCGTCTCTTTCAGGCTACCCTGAACCGGAGCCCCATCGCCTACCTGATTCATCTCCGCCTGGAGAAAGCCGCGGCGGAACTGCGCTCCACCTCCGCTTCCGTTACGGACATCGCCCATCAATGCGGATTTCTCGACAGCAATTATTTTTCCAAAATGTTTACGAGGCAGTTCGGTGTCTCCCCCCGCGATTACCGCAAACAGGGCAGAACGGAACAATAGAATATTCAAACAAAACAAGGGGCGCAGAGAGATATCTTCCGATGCACCCCCTGCCCCGGACAGGCTCAGCGATGACGGTTGATCGCGTCTTTCAGCTCCCGGCATGCCGCCGCGGCCTTCTCCGCAAAATCACTTCCGGAAGAAGCATAGATGATTCCGCGGGAGGAGTTGATCACAAGCCCCGTCTTATCCTCCGTCAATCCGTATTTCAGAACCCTTTCCAGATCGCCGCCCTGCGCGCCGATTCCCGGAACCAGCAGAGGAGTCGTGCCGACAATCCGACGGATCTCGCCCAGTTCCTGCGGAAATGTCGCTCCGGCAACCAGCATGGTATTCCCGTTATAGTTCCACGGACCGGAAATCAATGCCGCAACATGCTTATAAAGCTCCATCCCGTTTTCCAGTTTCAGTTCCTGAATCTCCTTCGCCCCCTTGTTCGATGTGCGGCAGAGAACCACAACGCCTTTGTCTGCGTAATCAAGGAACGGCTTCAAAGCATCCATGCCCATATACGGATTCACAGTCACGGCGTCGGCTCCGTAACGCCCGAAAGCCTCCAGCGCATACATCTGCGTGGTATTGCCGATGTCCGCACGCTTGGCGTCCAGAATCACGGGAATCTCCGGATAATTTTTCCTGAGATATTCCATCGTCATAAGCAGTTGGTCGTCGGCATCCTGACCGGCATAATAAGCTGCCTGCGGCTTGTAGCAGCAGACATCGGACGCCGTTGCATCGACAATCGCCTTATTGAATTCGAAAACAGGATATTTCCGGGAGGTGACGCACTCCGGCATCTTTTTCAGGTCGGGATCAAGCCCGACGCATACCAGTGAATTGTTTTTCTTCCACGCCGCCGAAAGTTTTTCCATAAAAGTCATGATCTGCAACTCCTTACTTGACTTCTTTGCCTTTTGCCTGCTCCGGGAGGAACTCGACATATTCGAGGTAAGCCACTGCTTTGGATTTTGTATATTGTGAATTACAGGAAATGCTCAACGCCAGATTTTTCTTCGGGATTCTGCCCTTGAAAAGTTTATCGAGCGCCTCATAAATATTGCACTCGTCCACATACCAGACACCGGTTTTATCCTCTTTATTACGGACACAGAACCATTTCACGGAAACCATGCCCATGCCATAGGAAGCATCTCCTTCGGCTTTTTTCGGGGTATCGGTCTCCCAGCGGTAAGCCACACTGGTCGTGGACCAGCGTCCCGCGCCGACATAAATGCCGATCGCCTGATCATCTTTGCCGCTGAAACGTCCGTCCGCCCCTGCCGGCAACACATCGGCTCGCCACTTCCAGCGCATGACCGGATATTTTTTAAAGTCAATTCTGGAAATATCGAACAGGATAGAACCGGAAGCATCCACCGCCTCCGCTTTCAGAACTTTCGCCCCGTCTAACGTAACAACCGAAAACTTCGCACGGTCAGTTCCGGGTTTTCCCTTGTAGACCCATCCGGTAATACCGTCCTTATCGTTTATGGTCTTCGTAAAATCAATCTTGCAGCCCGCCGCATCCGCTGCGGACAAGGTTCCGAAGAAAAAGAAAGCGCCGGACAGCGCCGCCATGATCTGTGTGCTGAATTTCACGTAAAGCTCCTTTATTTATTACGGTTTCCAGTTCCTGCGGTAATCCTGATACTTCACCATGATCTCATCCACATAGTCCCGTGTGGACGGAATGGCAATGCGCTCCCGGAAAGCGCCGTCACGGCTGACGGGTTTCCATTGGTTGACACGCCGGGCGCCGGCATTGTATTCGCTCAGCGCCATCGGGATATTCTCACGGTAGGCTCTCCACTTGCGGAGAGCGCGCCCCAGATACCACGATCCGATCTCAATATTCAACTCCGGGTCGTACAAGGCTCCACGGGAAAGCGCGGGAAACCCCTTGATCCGCGCCCAATCCGCGGCGGCAAGATCCGGCATGATCTGCATCAGCCCGACCTCTCCTTTCAATCCGCGCGCCCGTTTGTCGAAACGGCTCTCTTTCCAGATGACAGCCTTGATCAGACAGGGGTCCACATTATTCCGCTGCCCCGCTTTCACAATCAATTCATCGTATCTGGAAAACCGTGCATAATAATCATAGACAAACTCGCCGACTTTCCAGATGACGATCACCGAGCATATGGCGATCAGGGATATCGCAAGAAGCACCAGAAGTTGAGCCTTCCGCCCTCTCCGCCTGCGTTCTTTCCTGACTCCATACGCCATCGGTCACTCCTCCGGATCAGGCCTTTGCCGCATCCTGCGCCGCCTGTTCGATTTCCCGGATTTTGGCGGCTTCCGCTTTCAATTTCCTGAAAGTCTCCTCGAACTTCAATTCCGGCTCCAGAGGAACGATGCGAAGCTCGCGAAGCTGCTTCATATCGACCTCCGCGGGCGCATTCATCATGAGGTCCTGCGCCTGCTGGTTGAACGGGAATGCAATGACTTCGCGGATGTTCGGCTCGTCCGCCAGAAGCATCACCATGCGGTCAACTCCCGGAGCAATGCCGCCGTGCGGCGGCGCACCGAGCTTAAACGCGCGGATCATGCCGCCGAAACGCTCATCCACCGTCTCGCGCTTGTAACCGGCAATCTCGAACGCCTTATACATGATGTCCGGGCGGTGATTCCGGATTGCGCCGCTGGAGAGCTCGATGCCGTTGCAGACAATGTCATACTGATAGGCGAAGATGTCAAGCGGTTCCTTATTGAGAAGCGCATCCATTCCCCCTTGAGGCATGGAGAACGGGTTGTGGCTGAATATGATCTGGTTCGTCTCCTCATCCAGTTCAAACATCGGGAAGTCCACGATCCAGCAGAATTTGAACACATTCGGATCAATGAGCCCGAGCCTGTTTCCGAGCTCGGTTCTGACCTGTCCGCCGATCTCAAGCACCTTCGCCTCCTTATCGGCAAGGAAGAACATTACATCGCCGGGCTGAATCGCCGCCATTTCCTTCAGCCGAGTCAGTTCCTCAGGTTTCATGAACTTGACGATCGGGCTCTTTTCCCCTTCCGCGGTCCAGATGATGTAAGCCATGCCTTTTGCACCGACACTCTGGGCAAACGCAATCATATCGTCGTAGAACTTGCGGGGCTGTGCGCCGCCGATTCCCGGAACTTTGATCGCGCGGACTACGCCGCCGTTCTTGACGGTCGAGGCAAATGCATTGAATCCGCTGTCGGCAAACACGCTGGAAACATCCATCATCTGAAGCGGATTGCGGAGGTCGGGCTTGTCGGTGCCGTATTTCGACATCGCCTCACGATACGGGATACGCACAAACGGAGCGTCCCCCATCTCTTTCCTGCTGAACTTCTTGAAGATATGGCAGAGCAGTTTTTCAATGACGGCGAAAATATCGTCCTGCGTCACAAAACTCATCTCCACGTCAAGCTGATAGAACTCGCCGGGCGAACGGTCCGCTCTTGCATCCTCGTCGCGGAAACAGGGTGCGATCTGGAAATAACGGTCGAATCCCGCAACCATAAGCAACTGTTTGAACTGTTGCGGCGCCTGCGGCAGAGCATAGAACTTGCCGGGATGGACACGGCTCGGAACGAGATAGTCACGTGCGCCTTCAGGCGAACTGCTGGTCAGGATCGGGGTCTGATATTCCATGAATCCCATATCGCACATGAACCTGCGGATTTCGGAAATGACCTTGGAACGCAGCAGAATGTTCTCATGCAGTTTTTCGCGGCGCAGATCAAGAAAACGGTATTTCAGGCGCAATGCTTCGGGTGCCTGCTCATCTTTGGCAATCTGGAACGGAATGACATCCGCTTCCCCGAGGACTTCCATTTCCTCCGCGACCACCTCGATCTCTCCGGTCACCAGCTTCGGATTGACCGTCTCCGGCGTCCTTGCCACGACAGTGCCAGTAAAGCAGACGACGGTTTCGACGCGCCATCTGTCCAGCTCCTGATAGAAATGCATTTTGGGATCAATGACGACCTGTGTTTTTCCGTAATGGTCCCGAAGGTCGATAAAAATAACTCCGCCGTGGTCCCTCACGCTGTGAATCCAGCCGGAGAGCTTGACTTTAGAACCGACATCGGAGCTTCTGAGCGCTCCGCATGTATGTGTTCTGAACATATGCATGATAATCTCCTTGTCAAAAATGCATGATGATTTAAAATAACACTTTGTAATATAACACAATATCCCGGATATTTCTCATAATAAATGCGAATAAATCGGAGTAATTTGAATAAATCTGCATTTTTTTCATTGATAAACTTGAAAAAAGTATAATCTTATAGTAGATTTCATATCTTTTCAGATTCCGGGCGCTTAGCTCAGTTGGTTAGAGCGTCACGTTTACACCGTGAATGTCGGGGGTTCGAGTCCCTCAGCGCCCACCATTGCAGTCTTAGGAAATCTTGCCTGAAGATGAACATAATATCCGCAGGGTTCTCAATTTATTCTGTCTATGGGTTCATAATGGATTCATAAATAGATTCAAACAATTCTTCCATGAACAAAAAGAGGAATATGACAGATATTTCGGAACATCGCAGAAATGAAAAACGGCGCCTGATCTGGCTGTCGGTGAATTCATCCTACTCACACTCCTCTCTGGCACTGCCGCTGCTTCATGCCGCATGCGGGAAAATACCCGGCTGGGAATGGATTCCTCTGGAAACAACCGTCGCGGACGATCCATCGGAAGTGGCGGCACACCTGAACGCTTTGCAGGGTTGTCTGCTCTGCACGACTCTTTATCTGTTCAACAGAAACACGGTGACTGAGATTCTGGAACGTTTTCATGCTCTCAATCCCGCCTGCCATATTGCAGTCGGCGGACCGGAATGTCTGGGCGGCGGCGCAGAACATCTGATTGCCCGGTATCCATTCATCCATACTGTCTTCCGGGGGGAAAGCGAAGGTCTGTTCCCTGATTTTCTGAACAGCTTTCCGTCTCAGGGAACAACTCAGATCATCCCGGAAAAGGGTAATGCCGTTTATGAGAAGTGGGAAACGGCTCCGCCGCCCGCAGAGGATGATTTCTTCCGGACAGACAAACCATTCGTACAGATGGAAACTTCGCGAGGCTGTCCGATGGGCTGTCTCTACTGCACCAGCGGCAGGACAAAACTGCGCTTAAAAAGTCCGGACGCAGTCGCGGAGGAACTGGCGGTGTTGCAACGGCGCGGAATCAGAGAGGTCCGCCTTCTCGACCGCACATTCAATTATCCGCAGGAACGGGGGATAGAACTTCTGCGTCTTTTCAGAAACAACTTTCCGGAAATGCGTTTTCATCTTGAGATCCACCCCCAATTCCTGAACGCCGGACTGCGGAAAGAACTGCAGGCGGCTCTCCCGGGACAGCTTCATATTGAGGCTGGAATTCAATGTCTGGCGGAAAGTGTGCAGAACGCAATCGGCCGCCGGAGCCGCCCCGAGGATGCATTGGACGGTTTGCGTTTTCTCTGCTCCTGTCCGAATTTCGAGACTCATGCGGACCTGCTTGCCGGACTGCCGGAACAGTCCCCGGATCACCTCTTTCACGATGTCTCCTGTCTGATGGAAGCCGGAACCGCCGAGATTCAGCTTGAAGTGCTCAAGGTGCTGCCGGGTACCCCGTTGCGTGCTCAGGCGGGAAGTCTCGGGCTGATTTTTGCACCGGAACCGCCTTACGATGTCATGCAGACAAACACCATGTCCACGGAAGATATTCTGCTGGCACGGAAACTGTCGCGTCTGCTTGATCTTACCTACAACCATCCTGCACTGCGTCCGGTTCTTCGCACCATTCATGCGGAAAGACCGGACTTCCTGCCGGATTTCCTGCAATTCTTCCTGTCAAACGGACTTGATCTGAAACGTCTCTATGATCTGAAAAAACGGTTCCTGCTTCTACTGGATTTTCTCTCCGGCGGCAATTACAAAACAGCAGCGGAAGAACTGGCATTTCAATGGATCCGCTCCGGTTACCCGCCGGAATCGGGTCCGGGCATGACCGCAGTAAAAACAGGAAAACCGCCCGAAACGGCGGTTCTTCTTGAAGGCGATCCGGCATCCGCAAAGGAACGGGAGACGAAATACTGGCTCCTGCCCGGCAGAAAAGCGACGTTCTATTTTGCTTTCCACCGGAAATATGCCATCAACCGCCCTGCCGCCGTCTGGAAACAGGAAGTCACCACCCCGTTTGCGGAATGAATTACCCATGACAAGGGCAGAGCCCTTGACTTGAAAAGAATGCTCACACATTCTTCCGCTTCAAAACCAACGAGTCGGAGTATGAAATCCCGGAAGAATCAGGAAAACGCTCCTTGCATTCGGCATGAAATGTGATATGATATTCTCAGGGGAAAAATCAAACAGGGGGGGGGACATGGTTGATATCTTTATCCAGATCGTGCCGAAACTGGTTGCGGCATTTCTGATCATGATGATCTACATCCATCTGTCGGGGAAAGGATCGCTGGCACCGATTTCAACCATTGATCAGGTCGGGAATGTCGTGCTGGGAGCCATCATCGGCGGAACGATCTACAATCCGGAAGTCGGTATTATCCGTCTGATCACCATCGCGAGTTTATGGGCGGCGTTGTTGCTGCTGGTCCGGTATTTCAGCAACCGGCACCGGAAAATGAAAGATGTTGTCGACGGCAAATCCATTCCGCTGATGCGGCTGGGCAAATTGATGAATGACAATTTCACCAAAGCCGGGCTTTCCGTACGGGACTTCATCATGCTGCTCCATCAGAGGGGCTATACCTGTCTTAACGAACTCAACGATGTCTGGTATGAATACAACGGACAGCTTACCGTCGTCAGAAAAGGGGAAGAACCCATGGCAACAGTCGTCATAGAAAACGGTGAAATCGTCTCAGACAATCTTGAACGGCTGGACTTCAGTGAAAAATGGCTTGAAGATCAACTCAAGAAACAGAAAACGGAATTGCCCGACGTCTTCTGTGCGGAATGGCATACCGGAAAACTGTGGATTTATCCGGTCAACAGAAACCCGCAGGAACCGACTCTCCGCTGATTCATGATAAAACAATTTTACAGTCATGGCTCTTCTCTGAAAAAGACTCCTTACAGAAAAAAGAGCACAGCCTGCGGAACTGCTTCGCAACCGGAACATTGCACTTATCACTTCCCCCTTTCCATTGTCTGCAATCCTGAACTCTGCAAGAAGAGGCACGGAAAACGCAGGGCGAAGTATTGACCTTTCCCGCTTGATAAGTATTCCATTGCAGAGTATGTTACTCTGTCTGCTGCATGGCAGAGGCGAAAAACAAACTCGAAATCATGAGGGAATATGGAACTGGCGAAACTTCTTCCGGATCAATGGCGGCTTCTGCTGCATGATGCGCTGAACACGGAATCATTCAAACAGCTTGAACTCTTTCTCGATCAGGAATACCGGGAACAGGAGATCTTTCCACCGCTGGAAAATCTGTTCCATGCGTTCCGCCTGACGCCGCCCGATCAGGTCAGAGCCGTAATTCTCGGACAGGACCCGTATCACGACAACGGTCAGGCGCACGGGCTCGCCTTCTCCGTGCGCCCCGGTGTCAGGCATCCGCCGTCTCTGCGCAACATCTTCAAGGAACTGAACACAGACATCGGAGTCCCGATCCCGGAAAGCGGTTCCCTGGAATCCTGGGCAAAACAGGGAGTATTGCTTCTCAATACGGTACTGACTGTACGGGCGCACGCCGCAAATTCACACAGAAAGCACGGCTGGGAAACATTTACGGACTCCGTGATCCGCACAGTCAACGGATTTGACCGCCCCGTCGTCTTCGTTCTCTGGGGCGATCCGGCGCAGAAAAAAACGGCGCTCATCGATCAAGCCCGGCACAAAATCATCGCCTCGGCACATCCGTCGCCGCTTTCCGCCTACCGCGGATTTTTCGGCAGCCGCCCGTTTTCCGCAATCAATGCGTTCCTGCGGGAACAGGGCGCAAAGGAAATCTGCTGGGACACGCAATGCCGGACGGAGGAATACCGGGAAGTCCCATTATTCTGAGCTCACGCTTCGCCCCTCCGCCCTGCCGGCTGCGGCGTTTCCGCCGAATCAGCGTATTTTTTCCAGAAACTCCTGTTCCGTGGCAACTCCGCCGACGCCGCGCAAAGTAATCGTAAAACTTACGGATTCGCCGGGCTTGACGGAGAGCGGGCTGTTCGCTTCGGGATCATTGAACACCTTCCCGTAAAAGCTGCGCGGAAACTCCAGAGTGTAAAGCCTGCCGCCGCCCTTGTGATCGCCTTTTGAGTTGAACCAGACATAGGCATGAGTCGTCAGCGGACCGCCGATCATGGCGATGCCCGTCTTCAACGCAGGGTCGAATGCCCCCATATAAGGAGCCGTCAGACGGATGGAACGGCGTTCATAATTCGCCGGTTTCGCAGAGGAGAAATGAGTTTCGGCAAGACGGTTCTCCGCCTTTACAGGGAGAACAATCCGGTCATTTTCCTGTGCGTCTTCCGCGTTGCCGATCGCAGGGACAAATCTGCCGCGCCATGCGAGCTGATAGTGTTCCGGGTCGTCGGATTCCGTTCCCGGCGGCATGACATTCGCAATTTCATAATCCATCTTCAGATCCTCAGTTCCCGCACGCATCGAAAGCGTGCGGCGGAAAAGAAACGGCGTATCCGGGAGACGTGTTTCAAACGACAATGCGACACGATCCGGCTTGAGCTCAAGAAAACGGACGTCCCAATCCACAAACGAAACCGGCCAGACACCGCCCCCGCCTGCGTCTTCATAACCGCCGTAACCGTGCAACCGGGTCACCATATCCTTTGTGACTTTCCGCGCCGCACGCTCGGAGACGGAGAGCGCATTTCCGAAAGACCCCGGCGCCAGGCATTCCACGCCGCGCACCTTGAACGAAATGATACGCCCACCCGTTTCAAGCACCGTTGCGGAAATAATCCCGTTATCCAGAACAAAGGCGGGATGCCCCTCATAATCGACGGGAGAAACAGAGACTTTGAAGTGTTTCATCCCGCCCGCATTTGCCGCATTCCTGCAAAGATTCAGATAATACTCGGCACATTCAAACTGCCTGCGTTCAAACGCACGTTTCGCACGCTCGAACATTGCATGTTCCAGCGGATTGGCAAATGTTTTTCTGTCACGGACGGCATTCACGACAATCGCATACTTCAGCGATTCAATCTGCTTCCTCGCCTCATTCCGTATCTCGTCCGTATAAGCTCCGCCCTGTTCGATCCGTTTGAGAAACGCTTCGGACGAGGCGGCATCGACACCGTTGGACCGGGCTTTTGCCAGGAGCCCGCGCAATTCCTTCAGCTGCGGATCCGGCTTCAACTCATAGGCTCGGCGGAAACTTTTTCTCCCGCCGCCGTGCATGACTTCAAGTGCAACCTCGTTCCTCCCCAGTTTACCAAGCAGGAACGGCACATCCAGACGCTTTCCGGCGCCGATCTTCCCGACTGTTCCGCCGTTAATCCGGACCACACTCCCGGCAGGCCCGAACACACTGAATTTCACTTCGGAAAGCTCCGTTGCGGCATGATCCGGCGGATTGGAGACGACGATGACTGCCGGCGCCTGATCCAGAGATTCGATCTCGTCCGCAATCCGGTCGCGCAGGGCATAAAGCAGATGCGGGTCATTCCGATATCCGAATGGAACCTCCGGGATCAGCGTGCGGACAATCTCCTTCACTCTGTTTTTGCCCTGCCCGGGGAAAAGGGCGTCGATTTTCTTCTCAAGAATGCGCATGTAATCGAAGTCGTCGATACTCTCGCGGATCTGCGCGGAACGCAGGGAGGAAATGACGCCTTCGCCATCTTTCCGCGGCGGATAAAAGATCGTCGCCCCGCCGCAGGAATGGGTCTTGTCCAGATCGTTCCACGGATTGATTCCCTTCGGTGCAATGATCGTGTTCCAGAGCAGCCCGCCGCTGCCGTCCGCGGCATAAATCTGCCACGCAAAAAGACGGTTGCGGATGTAGTCATGGTTGTCGATGCGGACAGTCCAGTTGTAATACCAGATGTCACGCCCTGCCTCAAGAGCCTTTTTCTGCTTTTCCGGATTCAGGTAGCCGGGCGCCATCGGCACACAGAACGTCTGTACATAACCGATCTCGTCATTCACCTGTTTCGGAACGAAAATCCTCAATTCGGGCGCGGCTTCATGAAGCGCATTCGTAATCTTTGCCAGATCCGCATGGACTTTCGCCGGCGGTTCATCGTAAAGATATGCATAAAAATTCACATCGGGAAACTTCGCCTTCACATGCTCCGTGACCTGTTTTGCAAACTCTCCGGCGTATTTGAGCCCTTCCGGAGAAAGCCAGCCGAAATTGCCGAACGGACTTTTTCCCGGCTTGCTGCGGTCTCCGCCCCACCAGCCGCTGTTGTCGCCCATCATGGTAAGAAAGGGAACCGGCATATTGACCATGCCATACTCCTTATGCCACTTTTCGACTTGCGCATCAAACCTGCTCCAATCGGTCACGGTCAATTTCCCGTTCTCGATTTTCCACTTCGGGCGCGGCGTCCACTGCGCCTGATTCCCGTTCATGCGGTGTTCCGAAAGCACGCGCTGGAGATCATCCGCAATCACGGCGCGCGGCCTCCGGTCGAATTCCATGTAGGCGGGAATCGGCTGGGCATAGAAATAGGTGCGCAGAAATGCGGTATCCGGCAACGCAAATCCGCGGACACGCACACTCAACGGAACATTTGCCAACTCCCTTGTCCCGCTCATGACCCGCACCGTTCCAAGATAACTCCCGCGCTTCTGCTCTTTCGGGACTTTGACCATTACGTAAAAAGGCAGATTCTTCCCTTTCTCCGCATTCGCCGACACATCCGGCAGCAGAGGATCGGCGTTCCAGCCCTTCACGGACGGATTGTCCGGATTTTTCAGATTCACGAAACCGACCACGCGAAAAGAAAGATTCGAGGCGGAAATCACACCGTTCTCCCCTTTCAGGTCGCTGAAAACCAGATGCACATTCCCGAAATCCTCCCGCGGGGACAAAACCAGTTGAAACGGTTCGGACTCATTCGCCGCGGCGGAGACAGCAATCCGCTCCCCCGCCTGAACGCCTTCCGGAATTCCATTTGCCGGAACTTTGAGATAAGGCGCCTCTTTCCAGAGGATGAAACTGCTGTTCCGGAACAGGATCGAAGCACCCGCGTTTCGCCCCGGAACCTTTTTCTCCCGCACTTCGCCGAAATAAAGGTCATCCAGGTAAACCTGCATTCTGCCGCTCAGCCACAGAGTGACGGTAATGCGCGCGGTACCGACGGGCGGATAGAACTCCAGGTTCATTTTCTGCCATTTTCCAGGAGTCGCATCTCCCTCCGGGAACTGGTAGCCGATCACCTTTTTCTCTTTGTTCCAATAAGTGATGCGCCCGGCAATTCTCATCTTGCCCTCGCCCGAAGCGACAAAATAATTGACCGTGAAACGATATTTCGCCCCGCTTCTGAACGGCAGCATATTCAGGTTGATCTCGTTGGTCGCTTTCTCGAAATCCGAGGAGCACAGCAGGGAATATTTTCCCGTTTTCGCTTTGAGCATGCTCCGCTCCGTAAACAGTTTGCGGTCCTGCGCCTTGTAAATCTTTCCATGAAGTTTCGGGACAATATAATAATCCGCCATCGTCGGAGACTCAAACGAGCCGTTCATCAGCAGATTGCCGTCCGCTCCGACAGGCAGAACCGTATCCAGTGAAACACGGTTCACCTCGGTCTTCTGAACTCCACTGAACCAGAGCGTAAGATTCACCCTGGCGGTTCCCGCCGGTGCGGTGAAGGAATGGATGAAATCCTGCCGTTCCGCCTCTCTGACGGCATGCGCCGGGCTGAAATCGTTTTTCAGATGTTTCCCCGCCGCGTCAAAAAACGCAATGCGGCAGGAAGTCCGGGCGCCGGCGCCGAAAGAGACCGGCGTGAACTGATAACAGAGATAGTATTTCTTTCCCGCCTCCACGCCCGGAAGCCGGCTGTAATTGACTTCGGCAATTCCGTCCGCCTCCGATGATTCCAGTAAAATACTCCCGCCGTCTTCTTTTACAACGAAAGAAGTTTTCAGATTGGGACTGTCTTTTCCGCCTTTCATGAATTTCCTCAGATACGGCTTTTCCCCTGCGGGATTCTTCAAATCCCCGTTCGGAATCAGATTGGCGGCAAATCCCGGAAACAACGCTCCGGCAAACAGAATACTCAATATCCGTTTCATGTCTTTCATTTCTCCTGAAAATGGTTTTCAATGATTAATTTTCGCTTATTTGAATATGGAAAACACCTGATATCTCTCGGCATACAGAGACGCGGTCTTCCTGTAATTCGCACTGCCGTCGAAACTCAGAGTATTGCATCCGCCGGAATGGAGACGTGTCCAGTAAGCAAGATTACTGTTCCCGGAATTGAAATAATATCTTGCACAACCCGCCGGATCGTTCATGACATCCAGGACAAAAATCCGTTTGGACGGTTGTCTGACCTCCTGTATTTTGGGGTTCTGGAGCTGTCCGGCATTCCGGTTCAGCAGGTCAACTGTGATTTGATAATTTGGCCCGTACAAATTCTCGTAAGCGGAATCGTTCGACACTGCGGGACAGGCAAAAAATCTCTGTCCGGCAGGTTTGCTGTCTTCTTTCAGCTGATACCACCATGCGGCATCGGTTTTCAACTCGCAGTGCACATAAGGGGCAAGCCGGACAAACCATGCGGGGAGCGCCTTTGAGCAGGTTTTCACATAGAAACCCGCCGGATCATATCCATATGGGATATGGTCGTTGTAATCATTGATATAAGACTGTGTTGCAAGCCCCATCTGCTTCAACTTGCTGGTACATGCAATGCTTCGCGCCTTATCCCGCGCCCTGCCCAGCGCCGGAAGAAGCATTGCCGCCAGAATGGCGATGATCGCAATTACGATCAGAAGCTCGATCAATGTAAAACCTGCAATTCTCCTGCGAAAATACGGATTCATCCTTTTCTCCCTTTTTTTCATATCAGACAAATAACGGTTCCACCCGTTTTACCATTGTACTTTCCCGCATCACAACATCGTGAGGCATGATGATTTCCGGTACAGCGACATTTTTCCTCCCGAACCACCGGTCTGCACGTGCAAGCACCTCCACGACTTTCCGCCCGATCGCATCATAATGCAGATCCACCGTGGAAAGAGGCGGTGTCAGGAACCTGCCCCCCGGATAACCGCAGTATCCCATCACGGAAAGCCGTTCCGGCATCTGTATCTTCAAGTCATTTGCAATTTTCATCACGGACATGGCAAAAAAGTCCGAAGTGCACATTGCGGCTGTCGGCGGATTTCCAAGCGCCATCAGCCGTTTCAATTCTTTCCTGATCACGGAATATTCTATCGGGCAATTACAGATCAGTTCCGGGGCATAAATCCCCTGTGACCGCAGAAAATCATAAGCCGCGTCCAGATCATGATAATATCCCTGAATCCAGTTCGGATGAAAAAACGCGATGCGGCGGTGCCCCGCTTCTTTCAAAGCCAGAACCCCATCCTGCCACGCCTTCTTCGAGTCAACCCGCACCCCGGCAAATCCGGTGGTCTGCACATCGCCCGGATGGCAAACAGCCATTACCACCGGAAAACCCGACCGCTGAAGCGCACGGATGTAATTCTCCTCTCCCGTATACAATCCTTCAAAGATCACACAGCCGCCAAGCTCCCGGTCATTCCGGAGCGTGGCAACGGCATCTTCAAGATTCTGATCGTCGATATAAGTCCGCGGGCAGAGCTCCAGAGACATGCCATACTCCTGCGCCGTCTGCTGCATCGCCGGCATCAGGTAATGGCTCTGATACGAAGCATCATTCTCGGCAAACGGTTTCAGCAGCACAAGAATCTTCTTTCCGTTTCCGGCAGACGGCAGATTGACGAAAGTCCCCTTGGAGCGGATACGAACCAGAAGTCCTTCCGCTTCAAGGATTTTCAATGCCTCACGCAGAGTATCGCGCGAAACATTCAGCTTTCCGGCAAGGACGACTTCCACCGGAAGTTTTTCGCCGTGCGCATAATCGCCGCCCATAATGCGGGTGCGCAAATCCTTCACCAGAATATCTTTTTTCAAGTCAAAACTGTTTTTTATCATTAGTATGCCTTAGTATGCTTTGTTATAATTATAGTCGAAAAGGAAGATTTTGTCAATAGGGAAAATAAAGAAAAAAATGATTTTTCATGAAAAAAAATAATACGAATGCGTCGGACAAACAACCGGAAACAGGAAAAACAGAACCATCCTGAGAAATAGAAACTCATAAGATTGAGCTCAATCTTTCTGTCCTTCTGTCCCCTTTTCGTCCTTCAAATCCTTCCATGGCATCCCTTACAGTCCGAGGCGGCGGCGCAGACGTTGGAACTTATGCCGCATCAGCACCGGATATTCCAGCAGACGGCACCAGGATTTATTTTCCCGCCGCAGTGCGAACGGCAGAGGTTCCGGCAGATCATACCCCTGCTCCAGCAGGTAATCGACAACCGCAAGGTAACGGTCGAAGTGCCGGAAAGCGTACGGTGTCCACGCGCGCCACGGTTTCGGGTGGCATACAAAATGAATGAAAACGGCATCGGGATCGCGGTCAAGCCCGTATTCCTCCGTCACCAGAGGCGCATCCTCCATGAAACAAAGCAGACTGTTCAGAACGGATTCATCCGTCTGGAAATACGCCGCGGTGCGGTGATCCACAACTCCGACGTCGCCGTCGGGAAGCACCCGCGCCATCTGGTCCCTCCAGCGTTCCAGGAACTTCCGGTGTTTCCCCGGAACGGACATGAAACAGGCGGAACAGCAGGTATCCAGACGCGCCTCGGCACGCTCCCCGACATCGCGGCGCCAGACATCCAGCACGTCATCGGGAATCCGCCCGCCGGCATCGGGATAGACATTCAGGTTCTCCCGCAGGGAACGCCGCCGGATACGGATATGATCCTGATCCGGCGGAGTCAGCAACGCCGAACAGTTGCCGCTGAAGAAGCCGTCGCAGTCCACCCAGGTCGCATAATCCGTCTCCGCAAGCAACAGCGCCTCCGGCTTCCGGCAGGTCAGGGAGCGGCTGCTCGGCGAAGCCTCATGAACCGTAACATCACCGAACTGGGACAGGAGCCGCCCCGCCTCCGGCGTATATCCGGTGCCGAGCACGATTACGGGTTCCCTCATGCCGTAACAGCGCATGGAGGCGATCATCAGGAAAACGCCCCAGAAATAATTCATATCGCTTGCCGCCACAACCGTATTGCTGTAACCCATACTCTTTCCCTTCCTTCATTTCTTTTTTTTCAACAGGGGCCATAATTTCAAAATCAGCGGAGAATAGACACAGATGAACAGCAGGTCCGCCAGACGGAAAAACAAGCCGCCCCTCCCCCCCATGCATGCGAGTTCCATCAACAGTTTCCGCGCGGGACCGCAGTCGCGGCAGACTCTGCGCCATGTGGAACGCATCGCCGGAGTCCCGCTTATGATCGCGATCGCCCCGGCACGATCCGCAAACGGATATCCGCGCCGGATGAAAAAGAGCATCAGGAACGAACTCAGCCAGAAACGGAACAGTTTCTCCGCCTCATCTTCCTTGCCGCAGGCGCCCTGACAGTAAAAATTCAACAGTGCCGCCGTGTTTTCCGCCTCATCGTAAAGCGAGCGGAGCGACGGCTTCGTTGTCACGGAATCCGGACGCTTGCGGTAACAGCAGACCATGCGGGGCAACTGGATCACACGCCCCGCCCGGAACAGCACCCGCGGAGTCCATTCCACATCCTGATGCCGCCGTCCCTCCGGCTGGAACAACTGTTCCGACAGAAGAAACTCCCGGCGGCAGCACCGCATCCACGTCGCCATGAAAAAGCGGCCGAAAAACTCTCCCCTCAATACGGCTTCACGTCCTGTGATCACACCCTCCGGCACACAGCGGCAGTCGGTGATCCGCTCCACGAACTCCGGTTCCCCGTCCGGTGAGTCCTGCCAATACAGTCCGGCATCTGCCTGAATCAGATCGGCCTGTCCATATCGCGCCAGCGCCGCATGAAACTGTTCCAGAGCATCCGGCGCGAGCCAGTCGTCCCCGTCGAGAAAAAACAGATATTCCCCGGTCGCGTGCCGGATTCCATAATTCCGCACACAGGAGGCGGAACCGCTTCGCGGCAGGTCGACGATCCGGAACCGGACATCCCCGCCGACCGCCCGGAGCGCCGCTTCTCCCGTCCCGTCCGCAGATGCCTCAATTCCGACAACCGCCTCGAAATCCGGCAGGGTCTGCCGCCGGACAGATGCGATGCACTGTTCAATATAAGGCTCCACATCGCAGGCGATGATAATGATGCTGAATTCAGTATTCCGACTCATCTCACGCCTTTCCACCGCGGCGCAGCGCCAGCGGATAATAGACATAACGGAAAAAACAGGTCGGGACAAACATCATTCCCGGCAACCGCCCCAGCCACAGCAATGGAAGAACCAGACGCCTCATCAGCGGGGCATGGCGCGAGATCCGGCAATAGGAACGGAACCGTTTTTGCGGACCGATACAGTCGAGAAACGCCTTCCGCCTCAGCGCCGGTTCACTTTTTGCAACCATTGCCGGATAAAAGAAAAATGTGAAAAAATGCCCCGTGATATGTTTCGCGCAGAAAATGCGCGCATCCGGGCTCATCTGCGCAAGGCGCGGCAGACAGAAATCCGTCATCCGGCGCAAAGCAAGCGCGGCGTCGGGCAGCGTCCGCCCGGAATTCCCCCGCGTGGCGGAACCGGAATGCCGACGGTAACGGTAACATACCCCGTCCAGCGCACCGACACGCCGCGCGGAAAGATAAAGGCGCAGGACCCATTCCGAGTCTTCCAGAATCAGAATATCCTCACATTGGAAAAGCTCCTGCTCCACAATGAACTTCCCCGCCGTGACATTCAGCGGGGAATACCCCTTGAACTCCACGCCGTTCCGTCCGGCAAGCGCCAGAGCCTCGCACCCGGATACCGCTCCGGTCAGAAAAGGGAAATTTGCCGCAGACGCTCCGTCGCACAGGGAACCGTCAGGCTGTTCCACCGCCTCGCGCAGCCCGATTGCCAGGACATCGGGAAAGTCCAGCTCTTTCAGGCGCGCGGCGATCCGCTCCAGCACATCCGTTTCGAGCCAGTCGTCTCCGTCAAGAAAAATCAGGTAACGTCCCTGAGCCAGCCGTATGCCCGCATTGCGCAAACGGGATGCCGTGCCGCCGTGTTCCAGCTCAAAAAAACGGAACCGCTTCTCTCCTCCGGCTTGCCGGCGGTAAGCGTCCAACGTGCCGTCGCCGGAACCGTCATCCAGAATCAGCACCTCAAAATCACCGAATGACTGTCGCAAAAGAGATTTCACCAGACATTCCGCATACTTCCCGCAGCGGCAGACAGGCACAATCACGGAGAAGAATGAATGTTCCATCGCAAGTGTCCTATCTGTTTCAGGGTATATTCAAAGAAAAATACTGAAACAGGAATCTAGCACTTCTTTTTCAAAATTCAACCTGTTCCCCGCAGAGAACGTCCGGCGGAACTTTCAGACCTCCGTCAGGAGAAAGATTGCCGATTCAGATTTCAAATCCAGAGAAATAAGCCCGCCGTCTTCTTCGCCGCAGTCAAACGGGGCATCGCCGGACTCGTCCAGACACGATATCCTGAATCTGCGTTCCTCCGCACCCTTCATTTCGAGCCGGATCGTTTTTGCGGGACTCCGGTATGCGCTGACCAGCACCGCCGCTTTGCCGTCCGCATCCATTCCGGCAAGGACCGTGACATTCTTTTCAGGGGAAACGGCTTCCACACGGCGGGGATGTTCCAGCATTCGCGCAAAGGCGTGCAGAGCGTAATAGGTCTTGAGAAAAACGCCGTAAGCGTCATAAATCCCCCAGATGACACTGGCGGTATAAAAACCGCCCATCGTCAGCGGGGAGTCCTGCCATGAGGTCAGAACCGCCGTCGTGAACGCGGCACTCTCGGCGTCGGAGAGACGGGCGCGGGCTTTGGCGGAATATTCCCACGTAGGCACATAATGCCACTCGTTCAGGTGAAGCTCGGTTTCGGTGAACCCGAAACGGTCAAGCACCTTGCGCACGCGGGCGGGTTCGTCGACAATCTCCTCAAGACAGGTCGGATAACAGTGCCATGAATAGAAATCAAGGGGAGCGTTTTCCTTCCGGCAGTATTCCAGAAAATCATCCGTATATTTCAACGGCGCATCGTACTGAACCGGACAGCTCAATGCGGGGCCTCCCACTTTCACATAGGAAAAACGCTCCCTGATCCGTTTCGCGGCGCGTGCATACAGCTCATAATACAGTTTGTCGTCACCGCTCCACATGTGCGGTTTGGCATTGGGTTCGTTCCAGATTTCCCAGTAGACGATTTTCCATGAATAACCGTTCGCCCAGCCTTCGTTGTAATGGCGTATGATGTTGATGCAGACTGTGATCCATCGGTCGAAATCCTCCGGGGGAAACGCATAATAATTCTGAAGCGAATGCTCGATGCTTGTGCCGAGACGGTAGACGACCTGCGTTCCCAGCCCGAGACAGTTGCGGATGTAGTCGTCCGTCTGTTTGAAGTAGTAGTTGCGCGGATCGTTCTCATCCGCCTCCCGGTTTCCGAAAATATGCTGAATATCCACCAGTCGCATCCCCGGATTGTCCAGCGGGACATCGTGCAGGCGCGCATAAGGAATTTTCAGCGCCCGGTATGCCTCATTCATGTTCCGGTTCTTCTGATTGTGAAGTTTCGGGGCGAGATTGACGCCGTTCAATGCGCGGATTTCGCCGATCCCGACATTGAAATCAATATGCAGATCCATTTGTCACCTCAATGTAATGGAATGTTTCCTGACCATGACAACGCGTTCCGCAAAGACTGCGTTTTCGCCTTTTCCGCCGTAAAGCGGTCCCTGATATTTCAGACTCAGATAGACATCATATTCGGCACCCGGCATCGTTTTGGAGAGATCGACCAGAGGCATCTGGATTTCCCACCTGGAAAGCAGGTAAATATAGCTGAAATCTTTCGGAACCTTCACTGTAAAAAGCTTATACCACTGGTAACGTCCCACGCTTCCGGCATTCTCTTTCGGGCCGATGCCGCGCTTCACAGGAATTTTCTTTTCCCGGTACAGATACATTCCGGCATTGAACGGGTTTTCTTTCCGCTCGGGCGAGGTAAGAAATCTGACAGCCATGCCGGATTCGGCGGCGGGGTCTTTCACGACTTTCAGGTTCTTGTTGTGCAACTGCATTTTATCGGCGGTGAAATCCCAGACGTCTTCCGGCGGCAGACCTGCGAAACGGGCGGGCAGTCTGCTTCCCAGCGGAAGCATCGCCAAACCGTCCAGCTCTTTGTTCATCGCGTCCGAATGCTGCCGGAAGACCGCCGGATTCAGTTTACGCAGATATGCCGGGTAGATCTTCCGGATGCGCGCGGCAATCTTTTTCCGGTCGAACGGAAATTCCGCGGAATCACCGCCGGACTCACGGAATTCCTTGTAAAGACGCTGAACCGCGGCAAGCGTAAACCGGTCAAGAGAAAGACGCGCCTCCGCCACGCGCCGGGATTTTACGGGATCGCCCGCCGCACATTCCGCCGCCCTGTCAAAAAATCCGTGGCACGCCTCCACGACTTCAAACGTCAGGTAATTGAAAGCATTGATTCCCGCCATAATCCCCATTGCACGGCACTTTTCACGGGCGGACTCCGCGATCAGCCGCCGTGCCTTCAGAATCCACTCCCCCGCCTCCGGGCCGTAATAACCGTCCATGAAAATCTTCAGCAGAGCCCTGCCGTCCGCTTCCGGATTCTCCGCCAGCTTCGCCTCCATCCATACCTTCAGCGCATACATATCCGCGATATGGCTGTCCTCATGCTCGAAGAAGAAATAGCGGATTCCGTTTTCATAGAACTGCCGGACATCATTCGCCATAAACTGTTCATTGGGGAGCGGATACCCGTGAACCTGATACGTAATGCCGTAAATCCAGACATAGAGTTCCGGAGACAGCCCCTTCCATTTCCGGACGTTGTCGAGATACTCTCTGTTGGACGCCGTGTCCAGCGGGATCGCCATGCATTTCGGCGTATAACAGAAGCGGATCAGGACATTGCTTTCCGGACGAAGCGTTCTCGGCGGCTTGACCGTGTTGGCATATGCCGTGGTTGAAATCAGAATATCCGGGCGGAGTTTTCCGATCTCCCGCGCCATTCCGTTGACAAACGCAATCAATGTCCCGGCATCGGATTCCTCGCGGCTGTTCAGTGCCCGGCACTCCGCGCATTCACAGGAAAAACCGACGTCGTTGGGGCTGACGTCATAAATCCGGGGAACCGGATTACCCTTTGCTTTCGCCGCGGATTCATCGGCAAGGATCCGTTTCTTCAAACGGGCGAGAAATTCACGCCGCATTCCTTCATTGGAAAGGCATAGCTGACCGAGCTTCCCCGGCTGGCGTTTTCCCTGAAAAACCGCAAAATATTCAGGATGCTCCTCAGCAAGTGACTTCGGAAGATACAGGTCAAACGTATGTACAAAATAGGGACCACCGAAATTGCAGGAACTGCCGCCGTAAATCGTGGATATTCCAAGGTCGCCGTTGCGGTTGAGACGGTTCCTTGCCGCCCATTTTCCCCCGTCCGGCAGTACTGCATGGTCACGGTAAATGTCGCGCTGGATGACGGGAAACTCAAACCGGATGTCCAGCGCCGGAAGCTCCAGGCGGCGTTTTCCCGGCACGAACTCCTCCGCCGGAGTCCACCAGCGTATCCCGATCTGATTCTCCAGAAACGCATAGACGCCGTAAAGCGTGCCGGACTGTCCGCCGCCTGCAATGAAAAGATCATCGCCGGAACTCCTGATCACATAGGCGTCGGTCTTCAATGCCCTGCCGTCGATCCCCGCCGCCCGCGTCTCCGGCGTATCGCCGAGCAGAATCCTGTTGATCGCCCTGCCGCCGATTTTCAGCTCGCCGTCCACGGTGCGTTCCAGGTAAGAACGCAGTTCCTGAGCGGCGTTTTTTTCGGATGGCAAAGGTTTCGCAGGCAGAGTGATTTCCAGTGCGCACAGCGACGCACCAGCCAGCAGAAGAAGAGAGGAGAAAAATTTTTTCATTTGTACAATTTCCTGTCTGTCATGATATTTTATTTGAATTCCGTTTACCGGATTCCTTCCCGATAGAAATACCGGTCGTACGCCGTATTGCCGCGCATTGTCTCGGGAATCTGAAGTGATCCCGCATGACCGTCAACGAACAGATAATTCGCCTTGTTTTTTCCGTGCCTGTTGAGGCTGATATGATCATTTCATCTGAGTCCGTCTCCACTTTTTCCAGCTCTGCAAGGAGGCATCTGCCAGAATGCAAACCATTGGAAGCAACAGTATAATAAATGTTTCATATTATAATCCCTTCATTCACGAATCGCGCCAGTCGCCATCTTCCCATTGATATAAAAATATTGATTGCCCGCCGCCTGTCCTCTCTGTGCTTCCGACATATACATCTGTGAAACATGCCCGTCAGCATGCAGGAAATTCGAGTTCCGAATGTGATTGACGAATCCGATTTGATTTTTATTACCACCTCCGCCATCAGTTTGCCAGTTGAAGCAATACGCCCATAATCCGCTTGCTATCAATGTATTATACTCAGCCAGGAACACAAATTCAGAGGAATTCTTAATATTCGTAAGCTTTCTTAGACGAAACCAGTAACCAGTAGTCGCCCCGCTCTGGGTATAACCCGCATCTAAATTCGGGGCATAACACTTTATCCAGTTGCTTGGATAGGTAAGCGAAAGTTTACCGGCAATATTGCGTGACGGACAATACAGGACTCTCGGCAGTCGTGTATCCCACTTGAGTTTCAGATAATCCATAAAAATATAATGGATCTGATATTGATCCGCCGCTCCGCTGATTTGAGGCAGATAGTCTTTCCAGTCTCCGGCATATAACGTATAACAAAGTCCATGCTGCTTCAGATTTGCAGCGCACTGAATCTTTCTTGCCATTTCCCGTGCCTTGCTCAATACCGGCAGAAGCATCGCCGCAAGGATTGCGATGATCGCAATTACGATTAAAAGTTCGATTAATGTGAATCTTTTACGGATCTGCATCATATCTATCCTCCATATTTATTGTTTTTTGCCGTCGATTCTCTTATGATCAATTCTCCGACCAAACGTTTCTTCGGCAGAGATTTCCGTCCGTCCCTGATAATGGAATAAAGATTCTCAAATCCCCGGCAACCTGTCTCGTAATAAGGTTCTCTGATCGTCGTCAGGGACGGTGAAGCCAGTTCCGCTCCCAGATTACCGAATCCGACCACGGAAAATGCATCGGGAACAAAAATCCTTCGGTGATAAAGATACTGAAGCAGACTCAATGCAAGAGGGTCGTTCACACAGAAAACCGCATCGGGATTCGCCTCCACCACCGCCTCATGCACACTGAGATGAGAGCTGTCGTCCTCTAAAATACAGGGCGGCAGCCCGTTTTTCTCCATAATATTCAAATACCCCTGAATGCGCTGTCCGGCAACCACCGATTGCTGTCCCAGGCAGATAATCTTCCTGTGCCCGAGCGAAACCAGATAGTTTACGGCAACCTCCGCGGAACCTTCCTGATCAAAAGAGCTTTTCCCATTGGCATCCAGACCGGAGACGGGTATCCCGTATTGAAAGAAACCGGGATTCACCTGCGCTTTTTCCTCCGGTTCCAACGTCATGACCGCGATCCCGCTTACACGGTATTCCACCGCGGTCATAAGCGCCTGATTCAGCGTGCAGTTTTCATTCAGGGAGATCAGACTGATGGAGTAACCGTACTTCGCCGCGGTTTCGGAATAGCCTCGGATGATCGGCATCATAAAGTCGGAGAAATGTGCAATGATGGCAATGACTTTGCTTTTGCCCTTGACAAGCGACTGCACAAGCTCATTGCGGACATATCCCAGTTTCTCGGCGGTCCGCTTTACCTTTTCCACGACTTCCGTTGAAATTTTCAGATCCCGCTCATGCCGTCCGTTCAGTACAAAAGAAACCGTTGTCCGGCTTACTCCGGCTTCCGCCGCAATCTCTTTCATACTGATCATAAGACAAAACCCCTTTTTCCGTTAACCTATGTTAATTATAATCAGAAAAAGCGAAAGCGCAAGGGGAGATTTTCAAAAAAGCAAAAAAAACTTGTGAAAAAATAACATTGTGAGAAAATCGTTTCGCGGTGGACAGAAAGCAAACAGGGCAAATAAGACAGAGATCAGACCGGGAATTCTTTATTGCTCATTGCTCATTTGCAACACAGATCAACGCGGCATTGATTCCGCCGAAAGCAAAAGAATTTTTCAGGAAAACATCAACTTTATGTTCCCGCGGGGTTCTGACATGATCCACCCCGGAACACTCCTCCGCAACAGATTCCAGATTCAAGGTCGGCAGCAGAATACCGCGATTCATCATTTCCAGCGCGGCAATGGTTTCGATCACGCCCGAAGCGCCGAGCGTATGCCCCAGATGCCCCTTGAGACTGCTTGCCGGAACCGCATCCGCTCCGAAAAAATCCCGGAGAGCTTTTGCCTCCTCCGCATCGCCCTGCACCGTCGCAGTCGCATGGGCGCTGATGTAATCCGTTGAATCTGCCGCGATTCCCGCATCACGGTAGGCGAGCGCCAGACAGCGCCGGATCGAAGACGCATCGGACTGGCTGATCTGCGAACCGCATCCGCACGTGGCATAACCGGCGATCTCCGCAAAGATTTCCGCGCCGCGCTTCCTTGCATGTTCATACTCCTCCAGAACGAGGATTCCGGCACCTTCGCCGCAGACCAGTCCTGTTCTCCGCGCATCGAACGGACGGGAAGAACATTCCGGGGCATTTTCATATTCCGACGCTCCCGCATAAAGCAGGTCGAAGGAGCCCGTCACCTCCTGCGAAAGCTCATCCGCACCACCGCAGATCATGATATCCTGCGCACCGTATGCGATCAGGCAGCGCGCCGTTCCGACCGCCTGAAGCCCTGAAGCGCACGCCGCGGACGCGGACTGGACGCACCCCGTAATGTTCAGCAGATTCGCCACATTGAAAGACGCCGTATGCGAAGCGCATTTGAAAAACTGGGCGGCGGGCATATCCGCCATTCCGTGTTCCAGGAGAATCATGCGGAACGCCTCCGCAATGCTTTTGGAACTGCCCATCGTGGAACCGATCACACAGCCACATCTGCCGCCGGAAACAGCTTCAGGTTCAAGCCCCGACTCCTCAAGCGCCTGCATCGCCGCAAGAGAGGCGAAGATGCTCAAGTCACCCATGGAACGCCGGAACAGGCGGGGAATTTTCTTTTTCGCGGCATCGCCGAGCACAACCGGAGCTCCGGGAGAAAATCCGCCGTTGAGATTCAGTCCCCACTCCTCCATGCGCCGGATTGCAGACCTGCCGTTCAAAAGATTCTCAAACAGTTCCGCACGCGACATGCCGAGCGCCGACACAACGCCTGTCCCCGTAATGACGACCCGTCTCCCATTCATGAATTCAACCCCGGCATTTTCCTGTAAATCTCCTCTCCGATGAGTTTGCGCCAGATGACGAACGCCGAAAGCATCGCGCCCATCGCCCCCGGCAGAAGCGCACTCTGCCCGAGCACATAAAAATTGCGTATGGGAAGCCTGCCGAACAGATTGTGCTGTTCCATCCTCTGGCGGATTCCGTATGCGGAACCGAACGGGGAAAGATAGTCGCGGTAAGTCAGCATGGAAGCCGTCTCCGCCAGCTTCAGATGTCCCTCAAACTGAGGGTAAACCTGCAGAACTTTCTTCATGATTCCCTGCGCTTTCGCCTGCTTGTAGGCAAGATAGGACGGCGGACGGGTCCGGTGAACCGTGTTTTCCCACTCGCGCGTTTCTTCCGGAAATACGGTCTCGAACGCAGTCAAAGTCTGGCGCTGTTCGCCCCCGGATGCCGTTTCCCATGTCAGCATGACGGCGGTCGCAGTCGCTTCCGGGTGCCTGCCGGAAAGGATCATTTCAACATCCGGCGTCGAAAAGCAGGAGGAGAGTTCCTGGTGAAACTCCGGAACCGGCGGGTCAAGAGTGCAGAATACCGTAAAAAATCCGCAGGTTTCCCCGAACTCCCCGATGCGCTTCCTGAAATCTTCGGACTGCACGGACTGCGGCAGAATTTTTGCGATGCCGTGCGGATGAATCGTCATGAAACAATTCTCGAACGACACCTCGGAACCGTCGGTGAGCAACACCTTGTGACAGCGTTTCTTTTCCAGCTCAAGACACGCCTCCATTGTGGTTCCAGTCAAAATCGTGATTCCAAGCTCCCGCGCCTTTCGCAGAAATGCCTCGACAAAAGCCCCGCCTCCGCCTTTGACGCGAACCAGATCGTCAAGCAGTCCGTAGCTGACACGGCAATGGTCCGCAAGAGAAATCTCCGAAGGCGGAGTTCCGTGGCAGGTGGCGAAACTCGCCAGAATAGCCCGCAGTTCCCCCGATACGCCGAGCGAATCCAGATAATCCGCCAGAGAGATGAAATCCTCGTCGAGAAACTGCGCCGCCGTAAATCCGCCGGGGGTACGCAGATCGAACAGAGCGGTATTGTCGTAAATTCTTTTCTCCGTCTCGAAATAACGGCGGATTTTTTCCTTTTCTCCGGGAAACTCTCCGCAAAGATAAGCACATGCACGGTCGCGTCCGCGCGGAATCCGCAGTCTCCTGCAGCCGATGATGACATTCGTGCCGATGGGAACGCATTCGAGCTCATGTTCAAGCCCCAGCATACGGATCATGTCTCCCATGCATCCGGTAAAATTCGTGGTGAAATGGAATCCCGTGTCAAAAGGAACCGAGTTCCGGCGGAACCGCTGCATACTGCCGCCGACGGCATTGCTTTTTTCAAGAAGCAGAACCCTGCGCCCGGTTCCGGCAAGCAGCAGGGAGACCGTCATGCCGCTGACACCGCTTCCCACCACAAGATCGTCATACTGCAGTTTCATGTCAGAAGCCCGCCGTTGACCGCGATCACCTGTCCGTGAAGATACGTGCTGTCCGGCGAACAGAGAAAACTGATGACGCCCGCGACTTCCTCCGGCGTCCCGAACCGTTTCAGCGGAATCATCGGAAGAATCTGCTCTTTCGGAAGCTCCGCAGTCATATCCGTCTCAATCACGCCCGGTGAAACCGCATTCACAAGAATACCCTTGCGCCCGACCTCACGCGCCAGCGATTTGACCGCCGCGGCGAGCGCCGCCTTGGACGCCGCATAATTGACCTGTCCCGCCTGCCCGCTCTGTCCCGAGGCACTCGTAATGACGATGATGCGCCCGCTCCGGCGCGCGATCATTCCGAACAGGAGCGGCTGAACCGTATGATAGAACCCGCCAAGATTGGTATGAATCACACTGTCCCATTCTTCCGGAGACATGAAGACGAACATATTGTCACGCGCAATTCCCGCATTGTATACCACCACGTCCGGCGCGGAATCCCCGAACAGTTCCGCCATCCATTTTGAAGCCTGAACACGGTCGGCGACATCAAATACAGCTCCTTTGAAGGAACGCCCGTATGCCTCGACACCTTTCCGTGTCTCATCAAGAGCTTCAAGAGAACTCCGGCAGGCGCCGATGATATCGAAGCCGTCCTTTGCCAGACGCAGCGCCGCCGCTTTGCCGATCCCCCGGCTGGCGCCCGTAATGAAAGCCGTTTTCGTCATTCTGCATCGTTTCCGGCAACGGATTTCATCATGTTCGGATACTTCTCCAGAACGATCTCGTCATTCACATTCTTATTGAGAAACATAGCCGTGGCTGCCACCAGAGACGGAAGATACTGCGGCAGGTTCGGCTGCTTTGAAATACAGAATGCCTCCCCCTGCCAGACCTGATTCCGTGTCTTCGCCTGAGTCGCATTCAATGTGACAGAGGTCCTGGTTTTCTTTCCGTCCGGCTTCTCCTCTTTATAGGAATAAAGCACAATCAGATCCGCCTGATCCGCGGCGGGTGCCTCTTTCAGCCCCAGATGCCGGACCGCATTGGCAACATACTTTCTGCACTGTTCCGAAAGCACATCATCCGCCACGGCCTCATCTGCGACAACCCATACCTGAGGCCCCGGGATAACCAGCCCCGACGCCTTTGCATTGACCGCCGCCACCTTGACCGTATCGCCATCGACCATACTGCTGCACCCGGCGCAAAACCCAAAAGCCGTCAGAAGTGCTGCGGAAACAAGAAACATCTTCCCGTATTTTTTTACAATCGTCATAATAAATCCTCCTCTGTCGTTGGTTTCTCAATCAGGGATAAATGTATTCACAATATGCGATTTTTCAAGTATGTATTGCAAGATTGATGAAGGCATCCGGAGAATTGATGTTCCGCCCCCTGTCTTATTCGATCAATTAACCGGATAAATGGAATGTGTGCCGTGCAAGGCAACATTCTCCCTTACATTCTGCGTCCGCCGCGTCTTCCCGCTTCCTCACATTGATTCAACATCGCTTTGAGAAAACCTCCGGTCGGAACCGGATTGCCTCCAGCATCGGCAGCTCATGCAGGTATTTTCTCAGTATTTGCTGCGAAAAGCCGTTGTTTTCAATGATTTCCCGATAAAACGCGGCACTCGGCTTCGGAGTCCGTTCAAAAGTCTTGAAGTCCACATCCACGAGACCGAAGCGGGGCAGAAAGGAGCTCCATTCATAGTTATCCATCAGAGACCAGTAAAGATAACCGCGCACATCCATGCCCCGCCGGACCGCGTCATGCACCGCAGAAAGATAAAGCGCCAGGTAAACGATGCGGAAGCGGTCGTCATTGCAACTGCAACCGTTCTCCGTAATGTAAACCGGCTTATCGCGGAAACGTTCCAGCATGGCGGTCATGCCTTCGGGGTACATCTCCTCCAGATAGAAATCCTTGTCGATCATCCGCAGTTTCTTATGCGGGAAACGGGGAGCGGACAGCTCTTTCCGGCGGGAGTCGATAAGTTCCCTGGTATAAAGATTGACCGCCCAATAGTCCGCCGCGCCCTTGAGCTCCGGACACTCCTCCGCTTCGCCGAACGGTGAAATCAGTTCGCCGGTGGCGATCGCGTGCAGGAAGCAGCCGTTGTACTGGAAATCCCGGTATGCCGCCATGACCCGGTCCAGCTCGTCATAATAGCGGTATGGGAAGGTCTGTGTCGCCATATGCGCCGAACTGACCGGCACATTACACAGCGATTTGATCAACCGGTAGGTTCTGGCATGGGCAACCAAATGGTTGAAGCCCAGTCGCGTGTCGATTCTGGTATGGGTGGATTCATTGATCACCAGATAAAAGTCAACCAGTCCCGCCAATGTTTTCACGACTCTTTCCGCATACCGCAGAAAATACGGAAGATTCTCCCGTTTCCAGAAGCCGCCTTTTGCTGCGAACCATTGCGGCACGGTAAAGTGGTTCAGCGTAACGAACGTTTTGATGCCGAGCTGCCTGAACAGCTCGCTCATCTCTTTGTAATGATCAAGCGCCGGTTGATCGAAACGCCCTTCCTCCGGTTCCACACGGCTCCATTCAATGGAGTAACGGTAAGCCTGATGCCCCAGTGAAGCGACCAGAAGCGCATCTTCGCGAAAAAGCCGCCAGTTGTCGCAGGCTTTCCCGGAGGGTTCGTCCCGTTGATCCTTCTGTTCCTGATGCCAGGCGTCGCTGTGAATATTGTCGCCCTCGATCTGATGACCGGCAGTGGCGCTGCCCCAGAGAAATCCTTCCGGGAAATTAAAATCAGGCAGACTGAAAACATCGTACATGATATGAGTCCTTTGCAGATAAACTTGTTATATAATGAAAACATCACCGGTGAATCCGTGTTTGCTCAGAGGAAGCGCCCGGCCGCATGGCACACCGCCGCCATCCATCGGCCGGTCGGCATAGGCAGGATTGTCCGCCGTCAGGATCAGCAGTGTATTGCGCCCCGTTTTCAGCTTCCCGCCGATCTCAAAACGGCACTGCGGTCCGATTTCGGCGCCGCAATAACTGCCGTTCAGCCAGAGTTCCGCGCAATCGCCGCATTCGGGGATCACCAGCATTTCTGCGGAATCGCCGGTCCAGTCGAATTCGGCTTCATAACGGATTTCTCCGCAGAAACGGGTCAGGTTCTCCTCGACGGTAAGGTTGACCGCTCCAGAGTTTTCGCGAATGATCCGGAACGCCCCGGAATTTCCGGCTTCGCGCAGGGAAATGCGATAATGCAGCGGCAGTTTGCGCATCGCTTTTTCCCCGGAACGGAAAAGCGGCAGTTCAGGTTCGTCCCGGTTGAATACGACGACAAGCAGTTCCTGCGGTCTTACAGTGAGCCGAATACCGTCCGTCCCTGCGGGCAGCCGGAAAAGCCGGTTTTTCCACGGGTCGTAAAGAACGGCGTTCTCCGTCGCGGCAATCTGAAACCGGGCAGCCGTCCTGCCTTCATTGCACAAGAGATAACAGATTGCACCGTCTTCGCAGCGTATGCCGAAGTAACGCAGTTCCGGTATCGCCGGAGATATCCGCAACCGTTTTGGGCAGATCACGCCAAGCCGTTCCGCCAGCTCCGGAACCGGAACGGCGCGAAGTTTGCCGGGCAGGGAAGCTATTGCTGCGGAATCCGGTTCCTCGGTCCGTTCCGGCAATGCTCCGGCGAACAGGATGGGAACACCTTGCGCCGCCAGAATCTCAAACCGTTTCAACAGCTTTTCCGACAGGACCGTCGAGCCGGGAACGATCAGTGCCCCGTAACTTGCTTTGCCGATCCGCAGACGGGAACTTTCCACTTCGCCGCCATGCAGCAGCGTATCGGCGGGGAGGATATCGTAATCGAATCCGCTCCGCGTCAGTGCCGCGCAGACCTCGTCCAGCGATGTGGCGACACCCTGATTGACCCAGTCTCCCTCCGCATTGTAATAGAGTGCGGTATCGGTCAGGTGTTCACCGTCGGCAAGCAGATGACAGACTCGCTGGGCATAACGCATCAGTTTGCAGAAAATCCCGTATTGGGGATTGAAGCCGCCTGCGTAAAATGTCGGAGCGAGGTAACTCATGCAATAGCCCGGCGGTGTGAAGCCTCCGCCGCTCCTGCGTTTGCCCGTGTCCCCACGGAACACCTCCGGCAGACACATTGAATAGGCGTGCGGGATATAATGATTCACGCCGGAAGCAAGGTGAAAATTCAGAATCGCGCGCATGAACGACAATCCGGCATTCCAGCCGTAGGCGCCGAAAATTTCGCAGACCGAACGTCCGCGCATTCTCGGATTGTGCCGGGCGAGCGAGACTGCAAGCTTCGGCATGGTATACTGATAGAAGAGCGTATTCTTGAGCCGGGTCCCCTGATTCAGCGCGTGGGGCATCGAGGTGATCCCCGGAATCGTCTGACCGAGTACGGTATCAATGCCTGCCATATGCTGCCCCGCCATCGCCCGGAAAAAGTGCCCGCATCCCCAGCCGGTGCGCATATGCGCGCCTTCGTCTTCAAGAACATGCCCGATGTATTCGACGCCGTGCCGTTCACACCAGTCTCCCAGCCGGCAACTGTAATTTTCACGCCAGAGGCTGGTAATCAAATCCATATAGGCAAGCCGGAGGGCAGTGTCGCCGGGAGAAACCGCATCCCACAGTGCAGGCAGCCGGAGCATCAGTTCGCCTTCGGTCATCCGGCACCTGACCGCAAGGAGCCGCGCCACATCGGCGCTCCATGGATAAAGCCGCCGGAGCTGTCCCATCTTGTGCCCGGCATAATCATCGCCATATTTGCCGTCACAATTGCCGAACGCCGGTTCATCGGAGAAAAATCCGGCAAAAACCGTACCGAAATAAGCGGAAAAACGGCCATAGATTTTTTCATGGATTTCATTGATCAAGTGCCGGCAGGAACTTGCCGAAACCATTGTGATATAGTTGGCGAACATCCCCTGCCGGGAGGGATCGGCAGTCATCACGAAATAGATGCGCCAGATGCCCTCCGGCAGATCGAGCATGCAGAGACCGTCTTTGATGTTGCCGCTCAGGTCGACAGGGTCGCCGGTGCATTCGCCGCTCTGTTCGTCGCGGCGATAGGCAGCTATTGCGAGAATGGTTTCGGCAGCGGTATGCTCCGGCAGGAACACGACTCCGGCGGAGACCGGTCCGACGACATCCATCAGTTCGATCCGCAGGCATTGCTGGCGGAACGGCGCATTTTCCGGACGTTTCAGTGAGTTGTTCGCGCTGCCGGTATTCACATGGGAATCATCCAGCAGCCAGACGCGCATCCGACACTCTGCCGCGTATTGCAGAATTTCTTCGAAAAGCCGCATCCACGGTTCCGTACAGAACCAGCCGCCGCCGCGGTTTTCAAAGATAAACTCCGAAATCCCCGCCTGACGGATCGCATCCATCTCTTTTCTGACCAGTTCCGCACTTTCTCCCGTATACCAGAGCAGCGGAATCAGGTAACTGCCGGTTCGATTCGACAAACACTCCGAGATTGTTCGAGAAAGCATCATGAATTCCTCCTACGGCTTAACTATTCAGCGCCTTTGCTGCTTCATAGAGAATCCCTGTGACGGATATCCAGCAGGATTCCATCGGCATCCAGGAGTTTGATCCGGTCGATTCCGGGAAGTACCGGCAATTTTTCTCCGGGAGTGAGTTCCGCACTTCTCCTGCCATCCGCGTCCGTGGCAATGAGTTTCGCCCCGGCAGGCATATTTTTCACCTGAAGTTTCCCGTCCTTCATGGAAATATACCGGGGATATTCGCCGATGGCTATGGCGCTCTGCGGGCGCATCAGACAGGAAAGCATCCCGTCCCTCAACGCCAGTTCCCTGCCTGTCGTCAGCTCGACATAATGGACATCGCCGTCATGTTCCGGCTTCAGGAGCGGCTGGTTGACAGTGTGTCCGGCAGCATTGAAAAGCGTCCAGATCCGCTTTCTTCCGGAAGTGAAACGGTTGGCATAGACGCCGCCGCAGACGGTATCGACCAGCGGTTCAAGTTCGCCATAATCGAAAGCGTCGTTGTTGTCGAGCAGCAGAGCGCGGATGTGATCAGGGTATTCGCCGGAATTGTAAACGCCGACCGCATTCCACAGCCACAGATCCCACGGAGCAGGTTTGTGGTCGCCCGCATCTTCGACGATTTCAAAAAGCTTGCAGTTCCTGAAATAGAAACGCAACAGATTGATCTGGGCGGGACGGGCGAAGCTCCGGCGGCTGATGCCGTCATAACACAGGGCACCGTCAAGCGCAGAAACCAGCATATCGTGACCGGGGAACTCGGTCAGCAGCAGCACCTCTTTGCCGGATTGCCCCAGCTTCTCCCGAATGCCGCGCAGGATGCAGCCAACTGCCTGAAGCACCGGATTGCCCCAGCCTTCATTGGAAAAGATGTGCTTGTGCATGGTGCTGTAACAGAGATGACCGCCGCCACCGAATTCATCAAGACGCACACCGTCGGCGCCGGTTTCCTTTACGACCCGGACGACATCGTTGATCGTGTAATCGGCGAACTTTTCGGCATTGACGCACATGGCATACTGGTGATATTTGGCGACAATCCCCGGTGGTGCAGTCGGATTGGCGACATCGTGCGCCGGAGCGCATTTGTACTGATGGTTGATGACCGCGAATTCAGGAACCATCTTCGCGTTTTTCGCAGAAGCATCCATCAGCACCGCGTCATAATAGAGCAGCGCCACCTGACCGGCATTTTTGAGATCCCGGATATGCTGCCGGAAAGCGGGAAGCCCGCCCCACTGCGGATTGTAGCCGTCATAATCGCCGAGCGCATACGAAAGCACTTTTTCCCCGGTGGCGGGATCGCGCCAGACCAGGACCTTTTCCACCCACGGGTCTTTGGCGAACCTGCCGATTTCCTCAAACGGCAGCTTCCAGTAGAGCGATTTGGAGAGAGTCCACCAGCTGCACAGCTCCCAGATGTCGGCAGGGCGTTTGTGGTGTTTCCCCTGATAGGAGGTGTCGTACTTGCCGTCTTTCCAGAGCGGGGAGCCGAGTCCCCTGCCGGCGCGGTAGTTCCACTGCCCGGTGAGCTTGCCGGGAAACGGCGCACGGGACCAGACTCCAGCCGCCCAGTCAGCATATCGTTTCATCGCCGTTTTCCAGCTCCCCGCATGAGTGCCGATCACACCGTCCGGCAGAGTGACTTTCACGCCGGGAGCATAAGGACGTTCGGCATAGTCGATCGCCATACCCGCATAGTCGCCCTCGGAAAGGGCATGGGGCCAGTGATGCTCCGACTCGAAAAATCCGGGCGTGGTGCCGGTGCAGAGACGGTACAGGTCGGGATGTTTCACCCCTTTTCCCTTGCGCAGGTTCAAAAATTTATAGGAAGCCTCCGGGTCGTCGCTGCGCAGGTAAACGCCACCGCCGGAAGTGCGCGAAAAGAGATCAACCATCTGCCACCATGCATCGTTCTGACCATAGGCGCTGCGGAAATGGCAGTTTTCACCGCCGATGATACCGCCGCCAAAGGGGAAAAGATAAAAATCATTTTCCGGCTTTGTGGACAGCGTGATCCCGTCCAGATGCGGAAAGGCAAGAGCAAAATCGGCGATGGAGTTCCCACAGTTGACGACATCAAGTTTGAAACGCAGTTCGTCACGTTCCGCAATGACCGAAACCGTGCATTCCAGTTTGGGTTCTTCCAGAAGAACGACCGCCTGAAAACCGTTCGACAGCGGTTTGACCGATGTCACTTTTCCGTCCCGGGCATCGTAGGTCCTGCCGTCGGCATGGATGCGGAAAATCCGGGTTTCATCCGCGGCTTTCAGGATGTTTTTATTGACTTCCGCACAGAACAGACTCTTGAGAGCCAATGCGGGAGCAAGCTGGAATTCCGCCCGAATCGCCTCATTTTCAAGAATGGCTGCCGGACCGTTGATCCGGCAGGTGGGAACAATGCTGCTGCGTTTACCTGCCGGAGCGCTTATTTCAGGCGTCATATCGGGACGGTCAATAGGCCATTCCCGCGCAGGTGTGAACGATGCCTTTACTGACTGAACTCTGCCATTGCGGCATTCGACAGCGAATGGAAGCCCCGTTTTAAAGCTCAGTTTATTCCCGCTGCGGATGAAATCGACAGAGTTACCCTTTTCGTCAACAGCGGAAAAAATGGTGTCCGGGTCTGCGGAAAATTCAAGGACCAGCGGCTGGGATTTATCCCAGTGTTTTCGTAATTCCAAACGGAAACACTCCCCTTCGTCCGCCGCATAAGCGAACAGCTTTTCGGAGTCGCCGACGATGCCGTCCCCGGCCGTCCATTCAGCGGTTCCCTGTTCGCCGACACTGGAGAGCTTGAGCCGCATCATGAACTCTCCACTGTGCTGATGCTGGGCGCGGTTCCAGTCCCGGCTCCAGGTTTTGCCGCCATCGCGACTGACAGAACTCGCGGTATTCCCCACGCTCCGGTCGACGCTGGGGTAGATGAAATCGTCACCATCATCGACTTTGGTTATCGTGACTGAAATCTTTTCGCGGTTGAGCAGCAGAGATTTGTCGATCGGAATCTCAACCCAGTCATTAAGCCTGTTGGAAGTCGCACTGCGTGCAGGCAGCCGCGGATCGGAGGTGTTGAGCACGATCTCCTTTCCGCCATCGAACCGGATACGGAATTTTTCAGTCAGACCGTTCGGGGCTTCTTTGTTGATTACCGTGCTGTAATCAAATACGCCGATATGCAGCTTCAGATAGACTTTATCCGCCTTTTCAAGGCTTCCGGCTGGAAGTTTCTTCAACGGGAATACTTTCGCTGCGATACAGGCGGAGCCGTTGCAGGGCAGGACATCGAAAGGATTCAGCCCGCCCCAGCTGTTGTTGTCATTGGCAAGTTCCAAAACGCCGGGACGGGGGGATTCCACCCGCCATTCCGCTGCCGTCAGCAGGATGGCGGTCATTGCCAGAAGGGAAACAGCAAATTTTTTCAAGGAGTCAAACATTACAATCATCTTTCTTTTCATTTGTCTCTAACAGGATAATATACAAAACGTTCCGCGCCGGCTCCTCAGAAACTGAAAAGCTTCCCGTTAACCCGGTATCTGCCTTCAAAAACCTTTCCTTTTGCCACCCATTCTCCGATCGTGCCTTTATGTATTCCATCCACATGGCCGTCACCCCAGCCGATATTGGCTTTGCGACCGTGCCGCAGATCAATATGGACACCGCCCGCACCGAAGGAAAACCAGCCGATTTGTTTATTGTTGTTGTCCAAAGTATCAGCAAAAATGAGAAAATCGGAAGGGCTTTTCATCCTTTTAAAAGTGATAATCGTCCCTTCACTCCAATCTGAAGGCCTTGAGAGAAAAGCATCGGGATTGTCTGCATAATTCGGAGTATAATAATAGCTGTTTGTATCATTGCATGAAGCACTTGCGGGAACGCCATAAAATTCGGTAAAGCTTCTGCCTTCATTTTCCATTCCGGCAGGATTGGAAAGGCCGGCATTCGTGTTCACTGAAGGACAGGAAATAGTTTTGAATGACGGCAGACGCTTCGCCAGGACATTGATATCCCATTCTCCGACATAATTGCCGAGGACCATGCTGCAAAGCAAAGTCTGAAAACCATTGCCGTATTTTTTCAGAATCGCAGCTCCGTCGTGATCGTCAGCATAAAGAGAAGCCGCCAGCGTGCATTGTTTGAGATTATTCGTGCAGTTGATCCCTTTTGCCATTTCCTTCGCTTTATTCAAGGCAGGCAAAAGCATCCCCGCGAGAATCGCAATGATCGCAATCACGATCAGGAGTTCTATCAAGGTAAAAAATCCATGAAAGTTCTGTTGATTTATCTTCTGCGTTTTTGCTTTATTTCCGTAAACATAAAGGTTACCGTTTTTCATTTTTCAGTAATTTCCTTTGTCTTATTATTCATTCACGCTACATCATACATATCCGACAAGACTATGCCGTTCCCAGGCTAAAAGGCAAATTTACATAGGTTTTATTTCCTTTCTGCATATCCTGCACATGATTTGATTTTGAATTTTCCCTGGTATATATTATATATAATGAATAAAAAAAGACAAGGTGCTGTTTTCTCAAAAATATGGACGATTCTCTCAAAAAAACGAAAAAGTCTGAAAAAAATATTGCCCTGAAGCTTAATACTTATTCGAATGGGTATCATATTGCGGCTTTGAAATCCGTACATTTCATGGACAAGCAGCAGGACAGTTTTTCCTGTACAAAAAATCATACGCATAATTTTTATGAATTGGCAATTGTTCTTCGCGGAGCCGGCTTTCATATCGTGGCTGATCAGAAAATGCAAATTCGTCTGGGCAGCATATTTCTGCTTTGTCCGGGGGAATACCACCACTATGAATATTCCAGTCCGCTGACTTTGCTGAATTTCATGTTTGACTCCACAAGCCTGCGTTCTTTCCGGAGGCGACTTGCAGATTTACCCGGATATAAGCAGCTTTTTCAACGCGGCACTCCGAAAAGTGAATTCCATGTAGACTCTGCAACGATTGCAGAACTGGACATTCTCCTGAATACAATGGCAATGGAAAGCCGGCGGCAAATGCCATGGAGTTCACTTCTTTTGACCACTCATCTGATCAATGTTTTAGTTTTGATCATTCAGAAACTGTCTCAAGAAAAAATGATTCACGGCAACAGCGATATCGCGCCGGCTGTCTCATTCATGCTGCGCAATTATCAGAACATCCTTCATCTGCCCCAGTTATCCAAGATGGCGAATCTTTCAGAAAGCTCATTTTACCGGAAATTCAACAATGAATTCGGGATGCCGCCAATGAAGTGGCTGCTGCAGTTACGGATCCACAGGGCGATGGAGTTCCTGATCCGGTCAGATATGACAATCGCGGAAATTGCTGCAGCGACCGGTTTTTCAGACTCCCTGTATTTTTCGCGTCAGTTCCGCAAGTTTACAGGCTGTTCTCCCCGCAATTACCGTCTAAAAGATCATGGGCAACGTCAGGAGATTCTCGGAAATCTTACATTTACCAAAAATCAATGATTGTCGGATAAGAAATCTGATTACCGTCCAGGAAATAAAATCATTAAGGAGACACGTCCGCCATTCTGTTCAATCATACTCAACACAATGGAAGCATAATCTGCAATACACGCCCATGCCTGCGGACAAATTTTCGAATGCTGAAAACAGAAACCTTCCTGCCAGGAACAGCAAATTGTCTGTTCCCAAAAACAAGAAGGCTTCTCAACACAAAAGAAAACATC
This sequence comes from Lentisphaeria bacterium, assembly GCA_003526375.1. Taxonomy (GTDB): domain Bacteria; phylum Verrucomicrobiota; class Lentisphaeria; order Victivallales; family UBA1829; genus UBA11452. The sequence continues at coordinate 1,989 of DPDG01000107.1, read as the reverse complement.
TCGGTCAACGCCCGCACCGCCATTGATCCGGAACAATGCCGTTTTTCCTTTCGGTAAGGTCCTGATAAGGCTTTCCGAATGAACTATAATCCATCAGAAATTATCAGGATGAATTACCGGGCTGAGAAGATACCTGTCCATAAATAAACTCTCCATGGACGTATTCTCAGGAACCGCTGACATCGGGGAATGACTTATCCCCGCTGAAAATAGAATGGCGTCGGGACGGCAAGCCGATGTTCGTTTTCTGCGGCAATCTCCACACGGATAAAATATCGGGCATCCATGCCGGAAACAGTAAAATCCATGTCGACCTTATTCAGATCCAGCAGTTCCCGGTGAATGATTCTGTCATCGGCATAAATACGGATTTCTTTGATATTCCCGTAATTCTCTGCCATAGCAGCAGTAACATGGAGCTTCATGGAAGCTGATTTCCTGACCTCGCCGCCGGGAATCTGCCCATCACAGGTAACATCTGCCGCATCAAACCCGCAAGCAGCAATCACATGCCCGGCTCTGACGGCTTTTACAACGCTGTCACGGGACGGAGTTTCGCCATTCAGATAAATAAAGTTGGCTGCCGGATTATCAATGATCCGCCGAAAACCGAACAGATCTACAGACACCATCATGCCAATCCTTCTGCCGGAAAGCCAGTAACGTTCCACATCACTTCCCTCCAGAGTCCTCAGCGGCTCCATATCAACTGCATCAAAGGGATAATCATACCAGTAAGGACACCATGGATGGGTTGCGACCGACGCCCCGTTATGCTCACGGATATAGGTCAGAGCCCGATGCAGATAACCGTCGATCTCCTCATCGGAAAAAAGGCTCCGGGTAAACTCCTGCGTATAGGCATCGTGATCCGTCCCGACAGCCAGAATATGGTAATTATTATGACTGATGCGGTCATACCTGTCATTCCAGTTGAAAGGGTGATATTCCTGACCATCCAAGAAAAGCACCTTGTCATCAGAATATTTTGCCGGATCAAGTTTACCGTTATAGGGGGCAGCGTCTTTGACGGACAATGCGCAGATATCATAGTTTTTATAACGCATCATCGCATGAATCGTCCCCGGGGCGCTGTCGCAGCCATACCAGTCAAGAGAATGCATATGGATTGCCAGTTTATAATTTCTCCGACCGGCGGCAAGAGAACCTGCAGAAGCAATTGCCGGCCTGATCCCGGCTTTGAAATTCTCAAAACAGGCAATCAGATTCCGCATATATTTTTTCCAGAACGCCAGACATCGTTCCGCTCCTTTATCCAGTATTTCAGGAACCAGGATCTGGTTCAGAAAGTACATGCCTTTCCCGTACTTTCCCTGAAGGATCAGGGCGCCATCCCTCACAGCAGGGTCCATATAAGTCCCGAGAACATCCCATGCAGGATTTGCAAGAAAGCAGGAAAGCGCAGCACTGCGGACAGTTTCAGCAGAATCCTTCTGCTTGCGCAGAATGTTGAATGTGTGGACTTGTATCTTCCAGTCCAGCATCTCATCAACGGTGATTTTTTCCGGGATATTGAAAAGTTGTTTCCCGTCGCCTTCCGGCCAGGGCATCATGTAACACATATAAGGTTCCGCATCAGGACCTTCTCCGTTTATGGTCGGCACATAACGGTGGATCAGCTGCGTATACCCCAGTTCATGCGGCAGAAAACAGGGAGCCCAGCGCTGGTAATCCTGATGCATGAACAGGCAAATCCCCCCGCGTCCGACCCAATCGCGAATATAAAGTTCATCATTTTCAATGTAATCATTAAAACCATTCTGTTCGATCAGGGCAACATCATACTGCTCCAGATAATTTTTGCGGGAATAGTCAATCTTTTCCACATCATACCCCTGTTCACGCAGAAAATCCATAAAACTCCAGGTTGGTCTGGACCAATGTTCAAAATAACCGATTCGCATTTTATCTTTCCTTTCGCCGCGGTGCAATTAATATATTTAATATATTCAAGTTTTCCTGTTTTTT
>DPDG01000079.1 GCA_003526375.1 Lentisphaeria bacterium | reverse complement strand
CAGATGAAGTCTTATCTTTTACAGATACAGTGTGCAGCTCGATCATTTTGAGCGACAGGTCTGCCTTGATTAACGAGATCATGTGCCAGGGAATAAGAAAATGTTCCCCTTCATCGGTCCGGATTCTCAAACGGGGAACCGGAGTTTGAACGGCTTCCCACCCGACGTATTTCTGTCGTTCATTGTTCATTTTGCTGACCTCCATATTTGCTTGTTGATTATCGTTCCGGTCCCTTGCGAACGGGACGCGGTCTGTTCCGTTTCATCTCGTTTGCTGTCGCCGGACTTTCCTGTTCAACGACTCGATGTTCCTGCAACGTTGCCTGAGTTTCCGCCATTTTCCTTTCCTGCGCCTGTACGTTGATTTTCCGCAATTGCCTCTGATATTCCTCCATGCGCGATGCGACATAATTCCTGCGACATTTACTGGAGAGCTTGAAGCGGATAACGGACATGACAGCCGCCGTTGCCTGTCGTCCGGCACGGCGCAACTTCGCCACTACTCTTTTGAGGTGGCAGGAACGCATCAGACGATATGGATCAGGATCATACTGTTCCCGAATCCGCCTGAGATGCTCAAGATTCGGTTTTTCGATTTCACCGGATTTGACCAGATCGGCAACGGACAAACGCTCCGTCGGAATTCGCAACAGTCCCTCTTTGAAACGCTCCCGGTCGGGCAGATGCAGCGCGAGTTTGAAACGTCCGCGGGAGCAACCGACGTAAAACGCCTGTTTCGACATCTTTTCCGCCGCAACCACCACATGATCAGCAGTCATTCCCTGCGAAGCATGACTGGTCATCACCCAGCCATGCCGGATTCCATGAAACGACTCCGGCAAACAGACCGTTCCCGTTATCCGCCGTTCCGCATCCAGCAGACTATATTCGTTCGGCGTCGCCGTGGCAATCGCCAGCGAACCGTTGCTGATCTTGAATTCCGGCGTTTTCAAATTCACCGTGAAGCGGACCAGATCGCCTTCGGCAACCGGAAGTTCCGTTGATTCTCCCACATCAACCGCGCTGCGGATTGTGCGCGGGTTTACAGTCAAACCATTGGACAAAACGAGTTCTCCTGATGACTTGACCTGCTCTATCCCGACCATTTCGCCTGGCTTTCCTATTCCTTTTAAACGGTTCGTGAAAAAGAGCTTCATTCCCGGCTGGTAATTTGCAATGTTGCCAAGTTGCGCTTTTGTCCAGCCGAACGATTGAAACGTAACGATGTTTCGCTCCGTTTTCGCTTTGAGTTGTCCGGCAGCCTTGAGCTTTTCGCGCAAAATCGCAGTCAGCGCGTCGCATTCCCGATGCGTCGGGCTGACCGCAATACAGTTCAGCGGATTTTTCCCCTGATCCGTCAATTCCATAAAACTCTCTGCCGCTTCCTCCAGGTATCTGCCCTTGCCCTCCCGCACAAAACCACCTTGATCCAATGTCTCGAAACCTTCCAGAGCCAGTCCTGCCGAAACCAGCTCAATCCCCCTACGGTATTCCGCTGTCTGCTGACGATGAATCTGTGTAAGCGTCGCTTTCGGAATCTGTGTATGTTCCTCCAGCAGCCGGAAAAAGTCGCCGCTTTCCACGGAGTTATGTTGTCTGGCATCGCCAACGAACAACACCCGGTAGTCATTCTGCAAAACGAGCTTGATGATCCCCGCCCCCTGCGACAACGAATTCAATCCGGATTCGTCGATAATCAGATACGACCCCTTCGGCGGCAATGCCTGCGGATTCTGCAAAAAACTTGCAACAGTCTGCGCGTTTGTAAATCTCTCCTTTTTCAGAACATCCACCGCCGAATTGGTCGGAGCGATCAGCTGAATATTTTCCACGCCGCCGGATTTCAGACATCCGCAAAGCTCCTTCAAAGTTGAAGTCTTGCCCGCTCCGGCAACACCACGAAACAGGACAAATGGAGACTTTGAACCCAAAATCGTTTCGATCGCTTCGCGCTGTGCAGTATGATCGCCCGACAAGAATGGCGGTTTGGAGAACGGCTTTCGTTCACTCCTGATCTCCGGCAGAAGATCACGGAACGCATTGACCGTTTCGATGACATAGTTCTCCTGCTTCAGATTCGTTTCCGTGGTGAAATACGGATTTCCGGACGGACGGGAAAGGTTCACCAGTCCCGGAACGCAATCAAGCGTTTTTCGCAGTTCATCAAGATTGCAGTTCCCGAGATTCTGATTCTGAATTTCCGCCAGCAATGCGTCTTCGCTCAGCACGGCGCTCCGTTCGAAAAGCTGCTCAGCGACTTTTTGAATCTGCTGTTCCGGTGTTTCCTGAATCGGACGCGACGGCAGAAGGAAACTCATCTGTTCCGCCTCATACGCTATATCCGCAAAGCGGCTCCGTTCCTCATCGGTCAAAAGCGACAACTTATGTTCACGAACCTGCTGTTCAGTCCGTTCCAGCATTTTCCGGGAACGGGTCTTCAGCGTGATCGCCTTGATCTCTTTCGCCGTCGGATACCGCTGATTCTTTTCGTAAAACTCGGTAATCCCTTTTTCGATCTGCTGACGGCGCTGAGAACAGCGTATCAGAACCTCTTCCGGAACTCCGGCGATTTCAAAACCGGTAATTTCACCTTTGGCATCCCGTTTCATTTCAAGCTCGTAGCCGAGACGGCGGCACTCGCAGGCAAGCTCATTCTGATAGGATTTCCCCGCATAACGGATCGCCTTGAACATCTGCGATGGATCGAGTGCCTTGAACGACCCGTTCCCCTCCTGCGTCACATTCACGATCACGTTGTGCGTGTGAAGCTGCGGATCAAGCAGCCGGCTGTTGTCATGATGATACTGCGCATAGATGAACTTCCCGGTGAACTCGAAATTCTTCGTCGCATACGATTCGCCCTTGCGGATGCGGACGGCCGCAAAACGCTCCAGCTCCCGCATCCCGACTTCAACAGCTTTCCGGTGCGCTTCGATCAGACGCGAATCGAACAATGACATCACCGAAACGGACTTCTGCGCAGAACATTGGAAATCATAGAACCGCACCGCGTGAGGATTGTTTCGCGGTGTCAGTTTACCCCGGCTTTCCGGATGGAGATTCTGCTGGAAAAGCGAAAAAGCCTCCGGCTGAACGATAGTGCCGTCAAGATGAAACGCGGATGCCAGACTGCCCCGCCAGACTCCTTCGACTCTGCCGTCCTCGCTGTAGTAATCATTATTGGCAAGGTGCTGACGATAGAAATCCGCACCTCTGCCACGTGTGGCTTTGATACTTGCCGCTGTAAACAAAATACCTTTCCACACACCCCGCATACAGAATATCACTCCCTCCGGAAAAATGCAAACCGGAAAAACAAAGTTTTCCGGAAAAAGAGGGAAAAGAGCCGCAAAAATAGATTTTTGCTGACGCAATTTCCTATCGTAAGCGATAGGCTTTTGATTACGCACGAATTACGCTCTTTGAGTGCGTAATGCGTGCGTAATATGATAATGGAATAAAATTACGCACTTGACATAGGTGTAAATAAGGCTTAAATTACGCACGAATTAAGAATGAACAGGGAGAGATTCATAATGAATCAAACGAAAGCCGCGAGAATGCACCCCGGAGCGTTTAGAAGCTGCCTGATCCCGTTCACGGATCAGATTCTGGACTGGTGGTATGACGATCTCCTGACTGCCGCCGAAATCCAGCGCCGACTGAAAGCGGAAGGCTTGGACGTTGCGAGAACCACAGTCATGCGTTTCATCAAAGTCCGTGAACAGCGAGCCTCAAAGCGGAAACGCCCACCGGCATTGAGAAAGAAAAACGCAATTTCAGCGGAACATCCCGTTATTTCGTCAACACCTCAAACTCAATCATCCACTCTTGGAACGGCGGCACTCCCTGCATCTGAACCGGCAAAAAGTATTCCTCCTGTGCAGCAGAAAAAACAGCAGGCTGGAAATCGGCTTTTTCAAATACTGAAAAACACGTCAGCACAGGAACTCGGTAGAATGGCAGATGAAGCGTTGGAACGGAAAAGACGAAAATAACCGTACATAAAAATATTATTTTCGGAAAAACGGTTGTGTTTCCGTGTCATGAATGTTTATAAATCGAACAAGCAATTATGACAGCCATTTTATTCGTTCAGAGTTGCCTGTTTTTGTGGTGTTCAATAGCTATGAAAATCAGAATGAACGAAATGACACCTGAAGGAAAAATCCTGAATTGTGGCGTGGTAATTATCGGAAAAACAGCGCGAGAGATTGTATAGGGAATGATGCGCGACAATCCTTATATGAACGATAAAACAGAAACGGCGCCTTTATGGGGCTCACGTTGACCCGGATCGGTGAATCCGATCAACGGCTCCCGGACAAATCAGTTCGCGACGGTAAAGACCTTTCTGCGCGTTTTACGGAATCGTTGCCTGACCACCGAAATCGAGGATGATCTTCTGGTCCCGATCACCAACGTCAAGGTACGCCTGATTGGAGAAGATGGGAACGCTTTTGCCATATAGGACCGCTGCGGGGCAGTTATGCGTGAAGCCGATTATCTTCAGTCATTTGTCGACGCATTCGTTACCGAGGCCAAGTCGGATAACTGCGACGATCTCCTGATAACGGTAATGAGGTATGGTGTAGAATAATATCAAAGTGCAACCCCAAAGTGCAAATTTTACACTTTGGAAAAATTGTTTTGTTTCAGCCAGTACAGACATTATGTTCAGATCGGTCCTTTTGTGCTTATCTTGGAAAAATCGTAGTTTTGCGTAGAAATGCGTTTGAAAATTTGAAAATGCGTGCTATCTTTTATATGATGGAAATTTGTACCTATAAAAAGCAAATAGCGACAAGAGGTTATTATGGACGACCGCTGGCTTTCAATGAAGGAAATCTGCACTTATCTTGGCGTCAGCCATGATACGATTTCCCGCTGGATCGCCAACTATGATATGCCGTCTATGAAGATGGGTAAATGTTGGAAATTTAAAAAGGACCATATTGAGGCGTGGCTCGCCAAAGGAGGTCCTGAAAAAAGTAGAAAAAAATTTAACAACGAGTGACAGAGTGGACGTTAGATGTTCTGGTAACGATAATATATTATGGATGTATAACCTCTCAGGGAGATATAAAGATGTCAGAAAACACTGCAAATATTGGTTTTGAGAAAGAAATCTGGGATGCCGCTTGTATTCTGCGCGGAAACATGGACGCTGCTGAGTACAAACAAGTGGTTCTTGGGCTCATCTTTCTGAAATATATCTCGGACAAGTTTGACGCACGCTACAATGAATTGATGGAAGAAGATCCGGATTTTGCAGAAGATCGTGATGAATATACTTCCTGCAACGTCTTTTTCGTACCGGCAGAAGCTCGCTGGGCAAAGATTGCGGAAGCCGCTCATACTCCGGACATCGGCAGAACCATTGACGATGCCATGATTCTGATTGAAAAGGAAAACATCAGGCTGAAAGGTATCCTGCCGAAGAACTTTGCCCGCCCGGAACTGGACAAACGCCGTCTGGGTGATGTGGTGGACCTTTTCACCAATATCAAGATGAAAGATCATGGCGACACCCGCGACATTCTGGGCCGCACCTATGAATACTGCCTTGCTATGTTTGCCGAACAGGAAGGCAAGAAAGGCGGAGAGTTTTTTACGCCAGCTTGTGTGGTGAAAACGCTGGTCGAGTTCCTGAAACCTTACAACGGCCGCGTTTACGACCCTGCCTGCGGGTCCGGTGGAATGTTTGTGCAGTCGGCAAAGTTTGTGGAAAACCACCAGGGCAATATCAACAATATTTCGGTTTACGGTCAGGACTCCAACCCGACCACCTGGAAGATGGCGCAGATGAATCTGGCGATCCGGGGCATTGAAGCAAATCTGGGAAATTATAACGCAGATACCTTTTTCAACGACTGCCACCCGACTTTGAAAGCTGATTTTGTGATGGCAAATCCTCCCTTCAACCTTTCAGATTGGGGTGCAGATCGCCTGAAAGATGATGTCCGCTGGAAATATGGTATGCCGCCGTCGGGCAATGCCAACTTTGCCTGGCTTCAACACATGATCCACCATCTGGCTCCCAACGGCAAGATTGGCATGGTGTTGGCGAATGGTTCTCTTTCCTCTCAATCCGGCGGCGAAGGCGAAATTCGCAAAAACATTATTGAGGATGATCTGGTTTCCTGTATCGTTGCAATGCCGACACAGCTCTTTTATACGACCCAGATCCCTGTTTCTCTGTGGTTCCTGAGCCGCAATAAAAAGCAGAAGGGAAAGACTTGCTTTATTGATGCCCGCAAAATGGGAACAATGGTTTCCCGGAAACTGCGTATGCTGACCGATGCAGATATTCAGGAACTTGCAAAAACTTTTGATGCCTACGAAAACGGAACACTGGAAGATGTCAAAGGCTTCTGTGCTGTTGCCACCACAGCCCAGATTGCCGAACAGGATTATATTCTGACTCCGGGCCGCTATGTCGGCATTGAAGAACAGGAAGATGACGGCGAACCTTTCGACGAAAAAATGGAACGCCTGACCACCGAACTTTCGGCACTGTTCGCAAAATCCCATGATCTGGAAAACGAGATCAAAAAGAACCTGAAAGCTATTGGATTTGAGGTGGAATGAAATGAGCGACGGGATGTTAAAGAAATATTATCAGTTTGAGTTGGGGCAGGTTTGCTCACGTTTAAGTAGTGGCAAGGGAATTGCAGCCAAAGAAATAAGCGAACATGGAGTATATCCTGTGTTTGGTGGCAATGGACTGCGTGGATATTCAGACAGAAAGAATTTTGAAGGTCAGTGTGCCATAATAGGTAGACAGGGCGCATTTTGCGGAAATGTGCGTTTCTTTAGCGGAGAAGCATACATGACTGAACATGCAGTCGTTGTGTGTGCAAATGAAAAAAGTGATATAAAATATCTATCATACCTTTTGGGAACCTTGAATCTTGGTCGTCTATCTGGGCAGTCCGCACAGCCAGGACTTTCAGTAAAAACTCTATCCAAGCAAGTTATTCAATTACCCGATATTTCAAAACAACGCCAGATTGCCAAAGTTCTTTCAGCCTTTGACGAAAAAATTGAGCTGAACACTCAGATAAACCATAATTTGGAAGAACAGGC
>DPDG01000106.1 GCA_003526375.1 Lentisphaeria bacterium | reverse complement strand
GCGGCAGGTGAGAGTCACCTGCACCTCGGCAACCAAGTTTGCCGTCTTTATAAGAATAGTATGGTGCAGGTGCTTTGCATCTATGCCGGCTGTCACTCACTGGGAAAACGGAAAAATGAAGGATTACGGAACAAAAGATGAAACAAATCCGGAAAAGCGCTGTCAATTATTCGATATGTCAAGGAATAACTTGTAACTATTTTCAGGAGTCCTCATGAGCAGTATGAAAATCATCTTATTCTCGGTCCTCGCCGCATTCATCGGCGCCGCTTCGGCACTGGCGATGCGCGGGCTTCTCGCCGCACCTGCACACACGCAGATCACAACTCCTCCGCAGAATCTCAATCAGTTTCCTGCCGCGCCTCCGAATACAAAGGCGGCAGAGGCACAGGATATGTTTTCCGCGGCAATTCAGCGTTCCATGCCTGCCGTCGTTCTGATTACCGCACAGCGTGTCGTCGGGGTGGTTTCCCCTTATTTTGATTTGAACAACTATCGGCGCCGCATTGATTATATGGAAGTTCCGTCGGGGCAGGGATCCGGTTTTTTCATCCGCAAGGATGGATATATCCTGACCAATTACCATGTGGTTCGCGGGCAGGACTCCTTCTGGGTTACGACACATGACGGCGGTGAATTCCCGGCACAGGTCGTGGGAATCGATCCGCCGACCGATCTGGCTCTGCTCAAGGTGAAAAGCGATAAAAAGCTCTCTTTTCCCGTTCTTGAATTTGCTGATCCTGAAAAACTTCAGATCGGACACTGGGCGATTGCCATCGGCGCGCCGTTCAGCCTCAGCAGGACCGTAACAGTCGGAATCGTATCAAATAAAAAGCGAAACGGCGTGGGTGTCAATCTGCATGAAAATTATGTGCAGACCGATGCCTCGGTCAATCCCGGCAACTCCGGCGGTCCTCTGCTTGATATTCACGGACGCGTGATCGGAGTGAACGACTTCATTCTTTCCCCCTCCGGCGGCAATATCGGGCTGAGCTTCGCGATCTCCTCCGAAATCGCAAAACGCGTCGCCCACGAATTGATTGCAAACGGACATGTGGAGCGTCCCTGGCTCGGAGTAACGCTTGCGCCGCTCGACCGTGAGATGAAGCGCAAATACGATTTGCCTCATGGCGGCGTCATTATTGCACAGATTTTCCGTGGCTCTCCTGCGGCGGGCATTCTGCGCCCGGGGGATATCGTAATCAAGGCGAACGGTAAAGAGATCGCGTCTCCTTCCGATCTTCAGGGATGCATATTCGGCGCCAGAGTCGGATCCGTGATCGAAATGGAAGTCCTTCGCTCCGGTTCCGTCCGTAAAGTGAAAGTCACGGTGGAAAAATCCCCGTCCGCTCTCTTTTCCGGCAACTTCCGGCAGGAGGAACGTCCTGTCGGGTATTGATTCGGAAAACTCCGTGCCGGGAAACGGTCCGCTCACCGGGCTGTTTTCCTGTCCACGGAAAAAATGACGGACGAAGTTGCGTCTCCCCGCCGCGCCTGAAGCGTATGGGAACCTTTCCCGATTTCCAGATGTTTTTCACTGAATTCACCGAGATACTTTCCGTCAAGATACCAGTGAAGTTTCCTGCCGTTTTCCGAACTCAGTTTCATGCGCAGGCTTTCCCCTTCCGCAAGATAATTTCCCGGAAGCGGCGAAATGATCTTGACCGCCGGTTTTTTTGACCTGCATCCGCTGCAGACTTCCAGCGGAACGCCGCGCACGGCATATCCCTGTATGAGATGTTCACATGCGGGGGAGACCGCAAGCCCGCAGTCGCCGCAGAGTCTGATCAGTTCCAGGTAACGGTCTCTTTTCCCGTTCCCCGGCGGTTTCCTGAAACGGTAGAGGGCATTCAGAATCTGCGCCGCTGCCGGCGCGGCGGCGGTGACGCCGACCAGTGCAGGGGAGGGGGTGCCGTCTTTGTTGCCGAACCAGACTCCGAGCGTATAATCTTCCGTAAAAGCGAAACACCATGCGTCATGATTGCCGTTTGAAGTTCCCGTTTTCCACGCGACGCCCTTGATGACGGAGTCCGGCAGGGGAAGCTGCCGGAGCATTTCCGCAACCATGAACGCTGCACCCGGCGGGAATACCTGTGCTTCCGGTTCCGCATGAGCTCCGCGAAGCAGGAAACCCGGATTCCGGAACTTGCCGCCGCAGGGAAAGACGGTGTATGCGGCGGTCAGGGAAAGGAGGTCATAACCGACGGTTCCCAGCGCGAACGGAAGTCCCGTATCGCTCTTTCCCGGCGGCAGATGAAGCCTTCGGAACAGAGTGTTGACCCGCTCCGTTCCGAGCCTTGCCAGCAGCCGGATTACCGGCGTATTGAGGGAGTGGCTCAGAGCCGTGGATGCACTGACCCGTCCCATATAGGATGCATCGTAATTGCCGGGGGCGTAGTCGCCGTAACGCAGGGGCGAGTCATCAAGAACGGTTTCCGCGATGAGAATCCCGCCGCCTGCCGCTTCCGCATAAAGGAACGGCTTCAGTGCCGAGCCCGCGGAACGGGATGCCAGCGCGGCATTGACCTGCCCTCCGCGCGGATCATGAAAATCCAGTGTGCCGATCATGACGCGGATTTCCCCCGTGGCGTTGTCGATCAGAACCGCCGCCGCATCATGAACTCCCTCAAGGGAGTCCCGCCGCCTGACCAGGACATTCCGAACCATTCGCTCCAGTTCGGGGTCGAGCGCAGTATGGATCACGCTTCCTCCGCCTGCTTCCCGCAGAGCCTCTCTGCAATAATGGATGTATGGAGCCTGCGAAAGCTGCCGGAACGGGGACGGACGGGTGAAGTCGCGCAGACGCAGCGGTTCCGAATCATAAATGCGCTTTGCTTCCCCGGCGTCCAGTATGTTATGATGAACCAGCGCCTGCAGGACAAGCCGCTGGCGGGACCGCGCGTTTGCGAAGGAACGGTCCGGGCGGAACCTGTTCGGCTTCTGCGGCAGCCCGCAGAGCAGGGATGCTTCCGCCAGGTTGAGTTTCGAGGCGGGAAGTCCGAAATAATAATTCGCGGCGGCTTCGAAACCGTAGATTTTCCCGCCGAATGGAATGCGGTTGATGTATTCGGTCAGGATTCTTTCCTTGGAGTAGAGACGTTCCAGCTTCCGTGCCCGCAGTATCTGCATGAATTTGCGCGAAAGAGTCCGTTTCCTGTCCGGTTCCGCCATTGCCGCGAGCTGCATGGTGATCGTGGACGCGCCGGAAATGATCCTGCCGCCTGCCAGGTTCTGGAACAGCGCGCGGAGCCCCGCCATGTAATTGACGCCGCCATGACGGTAAAACTTCCGGTCCTCCACCGCCAGAAGTGTTGTAATGACATGCGGCGGAAGTTCGTTCAAAGGGATTTCAAAACGCCATTGACAGTCGTAAGTCCGTTCCGCATAGATTCTGTTTCCCCGGCAGTCATAATAGATACGTGCGGGAGTCTGCCTCATGATACGCGGCATGGGATCTTCTGTGAAATACGGCGCAACGTACCAGAAAACAGCCGGAATGATACCGCAGAGGACCAAAATTCCAACTGCGGTTCTGAGACGCTTGCGGAGTACAGACATAACTGAAGACTTTCCTCACTAACCACTAACCACTGACCACTGACCACTAATTGATCACCAGCATCCCGCCTCCGGCAAATGTGCCGCCGGTGTCGGGGGCATACATGGCTTCCGCATGAAGCGGAGGAACGGCATATTTCCCGCGGGTGACGGCGCGGGTTCTGTAACGGAACGTGATTCTGCCCTGATCGAGAATGTCGCCGAAGAACAGAAAACGATCCTCGCCTTTCTCAACATATTTGAGACGGAGTTTTCCGGTATTCTGCTGCTTGACCGCTCCTGCGCGGGTCGCCAGCAGATCGTCTTCGATTTCGAGTCCGCCGGGGAGAAGATCGGAAATGACGACGTTCTCCACCGGACCGGAAGCTTCCTGCGTCCAGCACACCGTGACCAGTTCTCCGTGTTTTGCTTCGGTGACGACCTTCCCTTTTTCATTCAGATAGACTTTTGAAAGTTTCAGTGCGCCTTCTTTCGTGCGCATCCGCTTCGGAATCCCCGTGGAAGTTGTCTGAACATAGAGCGGCGCATTGCCTGTGTTGACGAGCTCGGCGGACTCGTTTCCCGAAAGCCGGAACGTCTGCCGGACTGTGGTGTCGATATCCGCGGTTTTCCCGGAAGAACAGACCAGTCTGCCCTGCGAAATTCCACTTCCCATACGGGCGGCATAGGCGGAGAGCCCGAATATGCCCCAGGCGTTGGCGTGCGTGGTGCCCCAGCCGTTGTCATCCGGACGGAGTTTCCGCCGGAGGGCTTCGGCAAGTTTCAGCGCATGAGGAGATTCCGGCATGACTTCCGAGAGAATGCTGAGAGTCATTCCGCAGCGGCAGGCTTCGTCGGCAAATTCGTAAGGCATGTTGTTTTCGCGCCAGACTTCCGCATTCATCGCCCGTGTGACCGCTTCTCCGCCTTCGCCTGCATAATTTGCCCTGATCAGCGCGGCTCCGGCAAGGAACGTGGCAAAATCAGGGGCGGCGCCGGCAAGGAGATTCTGCGCATTTCTTACTGCCCCGGTGTGTCCGCCCAGAGCAAGGACATAAGTTGCATAGGCTCTGATGCCGCGCGGTTTCGACGCATCCGAAGCAATACTGTATAAATAAGCGTTGATCCTGTTCTTCACCTGGCTGTCCAGTGTGATGAGATCTCTTTCCGCCGCTTCAAACAGGAAATGAGAGACGAATACGGACGCGGATTCCCATGCGGTTTCGCCTCCGGGCCACATACTGAACGAGCCGTTGTAGAGCATCATGGAGAGGATGGATGCCGCGGCGGATTCCAGCTTCGGGACAACGCTCTGCGCTTCGGTCTCCGTCAGCAGACCGACTTTTTTCAGCGTATCCGCCGCCAGAAGCGGAAACGCCCCTGCGGCAGTCTGTTCGAGGCAGCCGTAAGGATAGCGGTTGAGGAATGCCAGCGCTTTCGAGGCGGCGAGGGCAGGGGATGCCGAAGTTTTGATTTCCATTTTTACGGTATCATCCGCCCAATCCTCTTTTTTGAGTGCGATCTTGAGCTTTTCTCCCGGTTTGACCATGTGGAAACCGGTCTGCGTCACAGGCGGATTCGCATTGCGGACCGTAATCAGGGATGTTCCGCTTTTCCATGCGTTGAGTTTCGCCCGGACGGAATAGGTTCCGGCGGCGCCGTCTGCTCTTACTTTGAACTTGCAGACCGTCGATTTTCCGCGCTTGAGCTGCTCTACGGGACACTGACTGCTGCCGGAAATCCTGAAATTCTCCGGCAGGGCAACGGCAAGCGTCCCGGTGATATCGGGAATTTCATGGTTGAATATCGTGAAGGTCAATTCGAACTCATCTCCGGGAGCCACGGCGCGGGGGGCGGATGTCATGATCGTGACCTTGTCCCGCAGAATGAGTTCACGCGATACGGAACCGACCTTGTCGCGGGACGAGGCGACGGCCATGATCCGCAGCGCTCCGGTATGTTCCGGCAGCTTGACATCCGCTTTGATTCTGCCGTCTTTATCCGTTCTGACTGCATCCAGGACGACAATTGCCGCTTTTTTCACATCAAGGCCGTCGGCATTTTTCAGAGACGGTGCTCCGTATGCGGGACTCATTTCCTTGTCTCCGCCGATTCTGCCGTCCCTGCCGATCCGGAGATCGGGGAAAATGGAGTCGAAGATGTCGCTGAAACGGTAGGGACAGCGGTAGTTTCCATAGAAAAAGCCGAAGATGTCCGGCACCTGATAGTTGGTCAGAGAGAGGATTCCCGCATCCACTGCGTAGAGATGGACCAGAGATTCAACCGGCATATTGTCGGAACCGGTCAGCTTCGCCTCGATCGTGACTGTTTCGGACGGTGCCGCCGTTTCAGGCGCCGTGAGAGTGATGTCGAGTCTGTGTCTGTGCTGATCGATGTTCAGTGTCAGGAGCCCGAAACTCCGCTGTTCGCCGGAAAGCAGAGTGATGCCGCTGAAGCAGGATGAGGTCTGAAGTGTCTGCGGAATCCGGACCGCGATGGTATTTTCTCCGGCTTTGACTTCGACAGACTGCATGGAGTCAAGCTCTCTCCCGCCCGTGGCGATGAATGCATGACCTTTCCCCGGACTGCGGAATGTTACAAGCGCGGTTTCCCCCGGCTGGTAGACGGTGCGGTCCGTTCTGAAGACAAGCACAGCCGGATTCGAGGTGCGCCCGCCGCCGTCTCCGGCGGAATGCCAGAAATCCATGCGCGTACGGCGTACCGAGTCCTCCGCGACAATTTCATAATAACCGGCACTCAAATCTTTGAGTTCCAGCGTGCCTGACTGCATATTCGACTTTACGGTTCCCTCCCTGACGAGATGTTTTTCCAGTTCCCAGATGCGTCTGAGTCCGTTCCGGCTCCGGCGGAGCACATAGTTCCATTCCTGCCGGTAAAGCTTGTATCTGAAATCCGCCGATGCCTTGAGCTGATGTTTCGCGTCGGCGGGAAGGAGCTTCCATTGAATTTCCGCCGTGCGGTCCCTGATTTTACGGTTATCCGGATATTTGAGCCCGAAATAGTAATCCGTCGGATGGCAGACGATCATATCCTTTGCCGTTACCGCGCGCCCGCCGGGCTCATTGACCTGTGCCGAGGCATGGAGACGGACCGGCAGATACGCCTTGCCGCCCTGTGCCGCGAAACCGGGATATGCAACCCTCGCCGAACCTTTTTCCAGAGTTCCGCTGATCAGATACGGACGCCCTGAAAGAAAATCTTTCGTGTCGCCGACCGCATAGCCGCGCCAGAAATCAGGAGTGTAAAAACCGCTTGCACATACGGTAAACGTATAGGGGGCGCTGCCGGTGTCGGCGCCGAAATAATAGCTGGAACGGACGGCGAAATCAAGGGGTGTTTCCGCTCCGCAGTGTTGCCGCGTGGAAACTTCTTTCAGATCGACCTTGATCCTGTCCGGCATATAGTTGGAGACGATCACACGGGTTGAGCCCAGAACTTCTTTACCGTCAAAGGAGACCTGTATTCCGTAAGTTCCGGTTTTTCCGTTTGCCGGGATCTGAAGCCTGACCGATGCGAAGCCGTAATCATCAGTTTTGAGTTCAGTACGTTTGAGTTCACGTCCGGCGGGGTCTGCAAGTGCGAGAAGAAGCGGTGTGCCTTTTACCGCTTCCAGATTTGAATTGCGCAGAAAGAGGGATGCCGTGACCGTTTCGCCGGGGCGGCATACGCCGCGTTCCGTATAAAGAAGGGCGCGCGGCATATCGGAAAAAATGTTGACAGCCGCCTCTTTTTCCGCAAGATCATGAACCTTGTCCAGATTGCAGAACGTAAGATCTCCGTCCTTTTCCGCCAGGAACATCGCCGGAACGTCTCCGCGGTCATTGAACGAAACGGAATAATCGACTCTTGCGATACCGTCCGCACCGGTCACGCCTTCGCCGATCTTCTGGTTTTTCCTGCTCCAGAGTTCAACTTTCGCTCCCTGTACCGCCGTATTGTCGCTGAGTTTGCGGACTACCCCGAAGGCACGGCGTCCGACGGCGTCCGTGACACATTGGAGGGAAAGGTCGCTGATTACAATATTGATGGATGCGCTGTCAAACGCGTTGTCTTTGCCGGATTTTTCCGCTGATACTCCGAGCCGGTAGACTCCCGGTTCCAGATTGCGGATCACAGGTGCGAGATTCAGCGGATAATTCACCTCGGAGTTCTTGGGAATATCGACTTTCTGTTCCGTGGAGGAGATCTCTTTCAGTTTCTCGCGCCCCTCCCATGAGTTCAGATGAAAGGCAGGCAGATTGTTTTTATAATATTTTGAAAGGGAAATGGTCAGTTTGTCCACGTTGACAAGCTCCAGCGGCAGGATCGTGTTTTTGCGTCCGCGCGGGAAATAAGGGCCTTCGGAGAGAAATTTGACCGAGGTGCGCATCGGCGGAATCCTGACCTTGAACGCGGCATCGTATTCCATCGTCTTCCCGTCCTTGTCCCGGATTCCCTTTTTAAGCAGAAAAGAGTATTGCGTTTCCGGTTTGAAGTCGCCGGAAACGGCAAATCCTCCATACGTATTCGCCAGATGAAAAGAGAGGGCGGGGGTGATCCGGATGTCTTTTTCAGTCAGCAGGACATCCTCATTTGTATTGAACCGGACATTGACCCGTTTTTCATAGGCATCGTAAGAACTGTGTTTCCAGTGAAGTCTTTGAGTTGACGCAGCGGAGTCCTTTCTGTTCTCTTTTGCGGCAGCTTTCCGGTTCGGCTCCTGCGTGATTGCGGCAGGCGGTTCCGGGGGCTTTTTCCCGGCGGTCAGAAAGTGGACGTTGAGCGCGACGGACGCCAGCAGGAAGACGGCGGCGGAGAGACGAAGAAGCAGAGTCATTTTCATGTAGACAGTTATCCCGTTTGAAGATTGTTGCTGATTGATTTCCGACTGAAGTTTCGAGTGGATAATTCCGCAATATAACAGGATAAAACCACAAATCAAACGTAAAAATAAAATTAGTTGTAACTTGTTATTTTTGAGTGATGATTCCGGCAGATAGGACTTGTTGACAGCGGGGAATAATTCAAAATGGCCGGATCGGGAAAAATAGAAAGAGTTCCGTAAAGCTTTCCATTTTCCCAGTTTCCGGTCATCCCTCTTTTTTTGCACAGTAGAGACAGAGAAACTCTTTGTTTTCCCGCCTGAATTCAATGGCGAAACCGGCACGCTCCAGCAGTCCTTCCATGATCCAGCCAAGCGTGCTGTATTCCTGCGCGATATGACGGGCGAGATTGGGACGGTTCTCCTGTTCCGCCGAGACAATCCGCTCAAAATATGTTTCAGGCGTCTCCTCTTTCCAGTCGAAGACGACATCCAGCAGAACGAAACGTCCGCCGGGCTTCAGGGCGGAATGGATTTTCCTCAAAGCAACCGCTTTCCAGGTATCGGGTAGATGATGGAACGCAAGCCCGGAAACGATTCCGTCGAAAGTTTCCGGCGGATATTCATAGCTCAGAAATCCCGCCTGATGAAATTCAATGTTTGACAGACCTTCCGATTCCGCCTGCATTTGCGCATATTTCAGCATGACCGGGGAAATATCAATGCCGACGGCATGTGCGCACTGTTTCGCCGCCATGCGGATCAAGGCGCCGGTTCCGGTTCCGATTTCCATGACGCTGCCGTCAGGCGGCAGTTTCAATAAATCAAGAATCATACGGTTTTCCCCGTCGATATCGCGCATCTGCCGCATCCGCCGGTCATAGATTGCGACCTCCGCCTCCGATGCGTAATCCGTTCCGACCTGTTGATATTCGTTCCACTTCCATTTTGGAAAGTTTTCTTTTGCATCCATGATGATTCTCCTTTTCTTCTGTTTCCGGTATCTGAATCTTTAAAATAATTCACATACAAAAAAATACAATATTTTTAATAATTTTAATTATATTTAATGAAAAATGGAGTTATATTATAACGTGACCAGACTCATCTGGATGAAATGGAGAGGCAGAAATGAAGGAAAATCGTTTAGGGAAAATGATCCGGCAGTTCCGGAGAGAGAAAAGTTTGTCAATCAAGGAATTTTCGGAACTTTGCGGGATCAGCACTGCTCTGGTGAGTCAGTTGGAGCGCGGGATAGGAAATCCCAGCCTGAGCGTATTGCGGGCAATCGCTTCGACTCTGGGGGTGGCGCTGTCCTCTCTGTTCGTAGGGGAGATCAGCAATGAGTCTCTGATCCGGCGTCGGGCGGATCAGGAGAGAATCCACAATCCGAATGAAAAGGGGGCTGTCTACCACGGTCTCACGCCCGGACCTCTGAAGTCGAATGTGGAACTTCTCATGATGTCGCTGTCGCCGGATAATGAAACGAATGAAGGGTTCTCGCAGCATTTTGAAGAAGAAATCGCCTATGTTGCGGAAGGGGAGGCGGTGATCCTGTTTGAAGACGAAGAATTTGTTCTGTCACAGGGAGATACGGTCCGCATTCTTCCGTCGCGCAAGCATAAGTTCCGGAATCCGGGCGCCGTTCCGGTGAAGATTCTGTTCATCAAGAGCAAAGTGAACTATTGACCGGAAATGTGTCCGCTGTTCCCGTGACGGTGCGGGATTTGCTTCCGCATCCGGATTTTTTTCTCCTGCCGGCGGTCATGGATCAGCATCTGGACGGCATTCCAGAGATTGTGCCAGAGCACGTAAAATGTCGGGCCCATCGCTGCAAGCGGGTTGACGAACTGGAGTGCGAGGAACATGGTGAAAGTGGTGTTTTTCTGTCCGAGAGACTGACTCGACTCCCTGCGGTAACGCTTTTCCCCCATGAAACGCCCCCCCGCGAAACTGACCGCGCAGATCAGAGCGCTCAGAAGCGCAATCTCAATGAGAACCAGCGGCGAGAGTTCCGGGTTGTGGTGAATGAAGAACGAGGCGGAACCTGCAATGATGAACAGGGTTATGACCCAGAGGAGGAAAGAGAAGTTCGCCAGTTTCGAGGGCCACTCCTTTGCCTGTTTGAAAAACATGCGCGTCACGGTCGCCGCCGCAATCGGAACTCCGATGATGATTGCCAGATTGATTGCGACATCCTTGAAGAAGAACAGAGAGAAATTTCCCGTAACCAGCGGCAGGAGCCCCAGCAGGGATATGCTTACTCCGAGATTGGTGATGACGAACGCCGCAACGACATAACTGACGTTTCCGCCCAGAAACCGGATGATGACCGGAGCCGCGTTCGCAGTCGGCGTGATTGCGGTGAAGAATGCGACTTTGGCAAGTTCGTCCTGTCCGCAGAGTTTCAGGATTCCCCACAGAATCAGAGGGACGATGATGTTGAACGCGAGGATTTTCCAGTGGCTGAAATGCGGTTTGAGCTGTTTGAATCTGACTTGCAGGCAGACCAGATAGAGCATGATCAGCAGGAGAATGCGGATCATCCAGTTGAATTCATGCGCCCAGGGGCAGCAATATCCGGCAATGAATGCCGCACCGATCATAAAAGGACGAATCAAAGCTTTCAGCATGGCGGAAATCACACTTTCTGATAAAAAGAAGAAATATACTTCCGGTATCTTGTAAAATCAATGGGGGCATGTATATTATATGCCTTAATTCAGAGAAGGACGGGACCGCATCCGGCGGAAACGTCTGTCCGGGTCAATCGTGGAACTGCTGCCGTCCGATTTCCCTTTGTAAGAATTTCATAATCTGTGTTGTTTCAGGTTTGCCGTTTCTTACGTGACATGGTTTTGAACGGCATGGCAAAGGTAATGATGAAAGAAACTTCCAGATTCCGCCTGCTCGGTATTTCCGACAGAATCCTCGACGCTCTCGACAAAAAAGGTTTTGAAGAACCTTCCCCCATTCAGGAACTTACGATCCCGCTGCTGATGACCGGCTCCAAAGACGTCATCGGCCAGGCTCAGACCGGAACCGGCAAGACCGC
This sequence comes from Lentisphaeria bacterium, assembly GCA_003526375.1. Taxonomy (GTDB): domain Bacteria; phylum Verrucomicrobiota; class Lentisphaeria; order Victivallales; family UBA1829; genus UBA11452. The sequence continues at coordinate 10,259 of DPDG01000106.1, read as the reverse complement.
CGCTTTCGGGATTCCGATTATCGAATTCGGCAAACGTTCCAAGGACGGTCCCGGAGCGTTGATTCTCGCTCCGACCCGTGAACTTTCCATGCAGATCGCGGATGAGCTGAACTCTCTGAAAGGAGAAAATCCGCTCCGCATCGCGGCGTTTTACGGCGGGCAGAATATTGCGATCCAACTGAAGCTCCTGAGCGCGGGGATTGATGTCGTCATCGGCACCCCCGGACGCATCATCGACCTCATGGAGCGTAAAAAACTGCATTTCGACAATATCAAGTTCGCCGTTCTCGACGAAGCCGACGAGATGCTCGACATGGGGTTCATCGAAGATATCGAGCGCATCCTTTCCGCAACGCCGGAGGACAAGCGGATGCTGATGTTTTCCGCAACCATGCCCAAAGAGGTGCTGTCGATCGCGGAACGTTTCATGAGGGATTACGAAATCGTGCGGACAAAGACGATTGAGCAGTCCAATGAGCTGACCGAACAGATTTATTACGAGGTCCGGCGCGAAAACAAATTCGAGGCGCTTTCCCGCATTATCGACATGGAGGAGGAGCTTTACGGCATCGTATTCTGCCATACCCGCAGCGATGTGGATGAACTGGCGGAACAGCTTCAGCGCCATCATTATTCGGCGGAAGCGATTCACGGCGATATCCCGCAGTCACAGCGGACGAAAGTGATTGCGAATTTCAAGGACAGGAAGTTCAAGCTGCTGATCGCAACCGACGTCGCCGCACGTGGCATCGACGTGAACGACCTGACGCATGTCATCAATTACTCGATTCCGCAGAGCCATGAAACTTACATTCACCGTATCGGGCGCACGGGGCGCGCAGGGAAAAGCGGTACCGCCATTACTTTTGTCACGCCCGGAGAACAGCGCAAGCTGAGCATGATCCGCAAAAAAGTCCCCGGCGAAATCACGCGCAGGAACCTGCCGCAGGCATGGGAGATCGTCGAAGCGAAAAAGAGCCGGTTCACAGCATTGCTGAATACGATCATCGGAGAGGGGAAACATAAACAGTATCTTTCTTTTGCCGACAGTCTTCTCACGTCGGAACACACGCCGCCGGAACTGCTTGCAGCGTTTCTTCATGAACGCTTCAAGAATGAGCTTGTGATGGATAAATACATCAACCTGCCGGCGAACGATACGTTTGTCCATCCTGAAATGCACGACCATTCCCAGGTTTACATCGCCCTCGGTTACGATGCCGGATACAATAAACGGAAACTGCTTGATCTGATCTTCAAGCGGTCCGGCGTCGGATGCGAACGTCTTGGAAAAGTGGAATGCTCCGGGACGCATACTCTGGTCAATGCCTCCGCCGGAGACGCGGAACGAATCGTCAAGGCGTTTCAGGGCGAAAAAGACCCCGAAACCAGAATTACGGGGCTGGCGGTTCAGGACGACTCCATCAGCGAAAAGAGCAGCGGGCCTCTGGAACGACGTTCTTCCAAACGGCGTTTCTCCAGCTTCCGCAAAGACTCTTTTCACGGTCAGCGCGGTCCCCATAAAGGGAAAAAGCCCCGTTACGCCAAGTAACCGGCATGATGCCTGACTGGCTTGGTGAATGCAAAAGATGATGAACAGGTGCGGAATCATACCCCGGACCTGAACTCAAGTCTCTTGCCTTTCGTTTTTTTTGCCCGTCCTGTCTTTTAGCTGAATCATCGCATTGTGCTCCGCAGGACAAATTTTCCGGAAAAAAGGTTTTCGTGAGTTGCAAAACGGAATAATTGTAGTACAATACTATTATAATGAACTGCCCAGCCGCAGGCAGCGGTGTATCGGAAAGCCGATATCAATGATGAAAGTTCAAAACAGCATGTGAAATAAAATCCGGCAATGAAAAAAGGAGCCGCCTGTGATGATTACTCCGATCAAACCGAAAAGCACTCTGGACTGCGCCATTGACGCGATTCGCGCCTATATTCTGGATAACCGCCTGCAGCCCGGCGACGTGCTTCCGACGGAAACCGTTCTTGCGCAGAAACTGGGAATCAGCCGCAATATTCTCCGCGAGGCAATGAGACATTACCGCACGCTCGGAATCATCGACTCGAAGCCGAAACTCGGTGCGGCGATTGCGCGCCTTGTCCCCGATAATCCGTATGCCGGTTATCTGCCGTTTTTTGCCGCCGGCGGGAATTCCCTGCGCGAACTGTTTGAAATACGCAGCAGTCTTGAGGCTGGCGCCGCACCTTTTCTTGTCAGGTCGGTCACGCCGGAAGGACTTGCTCTTCTGAGGAAGATTCACCGGCAGATGGAAGTGGAAGATCATGAGGAGAATTTCAGCGCTCTGGACCGGCAGTTCCACACGGAACTTCTCCGCATGATGCGGAACCGGATTCTGGACGGGCTTCTGCCGTTCATCATCGACTTCTTCAATGAACTCAGAAAGCAGAAGAAACTCCGGCTGTGGAAAATGACTCCTTACAGGGAAACGCTCTCCGAACACCGTGCGATTCTTGACGCTCTTGAAAAACGGGATGCGGAACTGCTCGCGGAAGCGATCGGGAAACATAACAGAATCTATTTCAAACTGTTGAATCTGAATGAATCATTTACCGGAAAGGAAAATTATGATCTCACCGAGAAAAAGCCGGGTCCTGACGAAAATGCGTGCAGGACGGAAAGCAATCTCCTATAAATTCAACCTGTCCTGCCCGCGCGCTGTGGAAATCGCCGCGATCTCCGGTTTTGACGCCGTCTGGATCTGCCAGGAGCATGTCCCGACGGATCAGCATACAATGGAGTCGCAGATTCTTGCAGCAAAAGCACATGACGCTGATTGCATTGTAAGAGTCGCAAAGGGGAGCTACAGTGATTATATCCGCCCGCTGGAAGCCGATGCTTCCGGAATCATGGTGCCGCATCTGATGAGCCTGGAGGAGGCAAAGGAAATCGTCCGTATGACGCGGTTTCAACCGCTGGGGCTGCGTCCCGTGGACGGCGGCAACGCAGACGGGCTCTACTGCGGATTCGATTTCAGGGAATATATCCGTTTCGCCAATGAAAAACGCATGGTGATTGTGCAGATCGAAGATCCCGAACCGCTGTCCGAACTGGATGAAATCTGCAAAGTGCCGGGGATTGACATGATTTTCTTCGGTCCCGGCGACTTCAGCCATGCGATCGGGCATCCCGCCGAGTTTGACCACCCGGAGATCCGCCGTGTCCGCAAACTGGTGGTCGATACCGCGCATAAATACGGCAAATTCGCCGGAACGGTTACGGGGATGTCCACAATGAAGGAATATTATGACATGGGGTATGATTTCCTCAATTGCAGCGCGGATGTCGTTGCAATCAATGCGGACTGCAATGCAGTGCTCAAGGCGTATGCCGGAGCCGTGGAAGACATTCAACCGGAAAACGGCTGATTCACTTGTCCTGTTCCGCTACTCCCTGACTGCGGGGCTCCGCCTGAAAAGCGGGCTTTTTCTGAAAAATACCGGATTCTGATTTGCACTGAACGGCACTTATGGTAAATTGTGGGATCAGAAAAGGAGTTTTTTATGAATCTGGAAAACAGAAAAGAAATACCGCTGTGGAACGGGTGTGCGCCGCTTGCCATTGAGAACGATACGGAGCATCTGCCGACGATTACGCCGTATATGCCGAGTGCATGGAAGTTCAACCATAAAGCTGTCATCATCTTCCCCGGCGGGGCGTATTCCCACCTTGCCGACCATGAGGGCAGGGGATATGCGGAATATCTGGCGTCCAAAGGATACTGCTGCTTCGTCGTGAAATACCGCCTCGGCTCAAACGGATATCATCATCCGGCGGAGCTTTCCGATGCGGCGCGCTCGGTCCGTTTTGTCCGCACGCTTGCGCCGGAACTGGGCATCAGGCCGGACAGAATCGGGGTGATGGGATCTTCCGCGGGCGGACATCTTGCCGCATCGCTGGGGAATCTCTACGAACAGGGGCTCTTTGAAGACGGCGAGGACAGAAATGTTTCTTCCCGCCCCGACTGGATGCTTCTCTGTTATCCCGTCATCACCTTCGAGCCGCCGTTTGCGAACTCTTATTCCGGCGAAATGCTGATGGGGACCAAAACACCCGCGCCGGAACTGGCTCGTTTGCTGAGCTGTGAACAGAATGTTACGAAGAATACGCCTCCGGCATTTATCTGGCATACGTATGAGGATAATGCGGTTCCGGTGGAAAACAGTCTGATGTATGCCGCCGCCCTGCGCAGAAACGGGATTCCTTTCGAGCTTCACATCTATGAGAAAGGAGCTCACGGGACAGGGCTTTTCGACGGGCATCCGTGGGCGGAGGAGGCGGTCCGCTGGATGGATAAACTCTGAACGCGGGGCGTCCCATGCACACGAAGGAATCTTTGACGGACGATCTGATCCGCGCGGGCATTCAGCCGTCGGATACTCTGCTGGTACACTCCTCAATGAAAAGCATCGGGGCGGTTGACGGCGGAGCGGACACGGTTCTCGATGCACTGATGGATTATTTCAGGGAGAAAGGACTTCTTGTCTTTCCGACCCTGACATATGGGTTGAATCCGTCGAATCCGGTGTTTTATGTGAATGAGACACCGTCGCAGGTCGGATTGCTGTCCGATCTGTTTTGGCGGCGTCCCGGTGTTCTGCGCTCGCTTCATCCGACGCATTCCGTGGCGGCGTGGGGACATGACGCCGCAGAGTTCATCGCGGGACATGAGATGTTCAGCACCCCCTGTGCGAAAGGCTCTCCGTGGGGACGGCTCGCGGACCGCAGCGCAAGGATTCTTTTCATCGGGACGAAGACGATTTGCTGCAACACGTTTCTGCACGGCGTGGAGGAGTGGTTCGGCGTTCCCGGGATGCTGACGGAGTCGCGGGAGCGTCTGCTTTCGATTGATGCCGACGGAATTGAGCATGTGGTGCCGTCGCGCCGCCATGTCGGTTCCCATTCGCATTATTACGGCAAGATGCAGGGACTGTTTGAAAGTTACGGCATTCTGAACCATGTCAAATTCGGAGACGCCGCATGTTTTCTTCTGGAAAGCGTCATGGCAAGGGATATCGTCATGGAATGCCTGAAAGTGGACCCTCTGCTTTTTACACATGAATAATTGAGAATCGTGAGGTGAGTATGTCGGAAGAAGTGTTGCTGGAAACGCCGCTTGCGGCGGAACATGTCGCTCTGGGGGCGAAAATGGTGCCGTTCGCCGGCTGGAATATGCCGGTGCAGTATGCCGATGGAATTCTTGCGGAGCATAAACACACCCGCGGGGCGGTGTCTCTGTTCGACATCTGCCATATGGGGGAATTCCGGGTGAAGGGGCAGGGGTGTGACGTTGCCCTGGATGCGGCTCTGGCACGCAGTGTCGCGGATCAGAAGACCGGTTCCTGCCGTTACAATTTTCTGCTGAACGACAAAGGCGGCGTGATTGACGACCTGATTGTCTACCGTATTTCCGATGATGAATTCTTTCTTGTGGTGAACGCCGCGCGGCGTCCGGTTGATTTTGCGGAACTGGCGAAGCGCCTGCCGCAGGGATGCACCCTTGCCGACGAATCCGATATGACGGCAAAACTCGATTTGCAGGGACCGCTTGCCGCCGATATTCTCGTCCGTCTCGGAGTATCGGAGGAGACGCTTCCCGCTTATTATCACTTCACCGGCGTGAAAATCGACGGCATTGACGTCCTTTTGAGCCGTACGGGCTATACCGGCGAACTCGGATACGAGCTTTATTTTCATGCGGGGAAAGCAGTGGAAATGTGGCGCAGGCTCCTCGCTTTCGACGAGGTGAAACCCGCCGGGCTCGGAGCGCGCGACACTCTGCGGCTTGAAATGGGGTATCCGCTTTACGGGCATGAGATGAATGAAGACACGACGCCGATGGAAGCCGGATTCGGCGCGATGCTGAAACTGGAGGATAATTCCCGGAATTTCACCGGTTCGGACGCCTTGCGCAGCGGAAAGCCGTCCAGAGTGCTGACGGGGCTTGTGCTTGAAGGCAGACGTGCCGCGCGGGAAGGCTGTGCCGTCCTCTGCGGCGGAATCGTGGCGGGGAAAGTTACTTCGGGGGCGTTTGCACCGTCTCTGGAGCGTGCCGTTGCAATGGCTTACCTCCCTTCGGCACTCGCAGGCAATCCGGAGTCTGTTCTGGAAGTGGACACGGGCAGGGTCCGCATTCCCGCAAGAATTGAGGCTCTTCCTTTCTATAAAAACGGGACGGCAAGAAAAAAAATCAAAAAAACTTGATTTGCTTCTTGACAGAGTGCGAAATACATGCTTTTTTACCGCTGAAAAGTAAATACATGAAATAACAACTTAGGAGTCAAAGATGACCAAGTATTTCTCAAAGACACATGAATGGGTTGATATCGACGGCGATGAAGCCACCGTAGGCGTTTCCGCCTATGCAACCAAAGAACTTGGCGACATTACATATGTGGAGCTTCCCAAAGAAGGCGCCGATGTGATTGTCGGCGACTCCCTCGGTGTTGTCGAATCCGTGAAAGCGGCTTCCGATGTGTATTCCCCGATCAGCGGAACCATCATTGCGATCAACAAGAATCTGGATGACGATCCGGGAATCGTTTCCAACTATCCCGATACCAAAGGATGGATCTGCAAGCTGGATAATATTGATCTTGATGAGCTTGAGGATCTGATGACCGAAGATATGTATGCAAAATATCTCAAGACATTGGGATAAATTTCTTTCCCGGTTGTGCTTATGGACGGTTTTCGCGCCGTCCTTGTCCGTTTACATAAGGAGTGTTTGAAAATGGATACCAATGCAATAAAGAAATTCATTGCCGAAAAGGTCCCGCAGGGATACAGCCTTTCCAAGATACAGGATATGCTCAAGGAGCAGAATGTGAATATCACATTCATGGAGCTGCGTCTTCTTGCTTCCGAGATTGAAAGTGACGTCTGGAAAGCGACCGAGGCGAAAACTGAGGCGGAGCAGAAAAAAGAGGAACCGGCGGCAGCGGAGGTGGAGGATGACGCCTCCGGCTCTGACGGTGATTCCGCGGAGGGTGCGGCTGACGCCGATCAGGCGATTACCGGCAAAACCACGGTGGAAGTAAGTCCGATTGCACGTCCCGGCGCTGTCGCCAGCGGTTCGGTTAAGTTCGGTTCCGGCGTAACAGCGGAATGGATGCTTGACCAGTACGGGCGTCTCGGGCTTGACAAGCCGACGGGCAAGCCGACGGAACAGGATATCAAGGAATTTCAGATTGAGCTTCAGAAAGCGCTCGGCTGAGTTTTTGTATTTTGTCTTGATTCGATCCCGGTTCAGATTTCCTGAACCGGGATTTTTTGCGGAGAGGCAGGGGAGAGTCTGTTTTCCCCGCCTTGTCTTTTTCTACCCGATCAATCCGGTCCCGATCCGGAGCAGAGTTCCTGCCTGATAGACGATCAATGTCATGATATATGCCAGAATGAACAATCCGCAGGCTTCGGCAACGGTCAGCTTCCATGAGTTCAGTTCCCGCCTCATGATTGCCAATGTGGCAAGGCATGGAATCGAAAGCAGGCAGAACAGCATGATGCAGAATCCCTGCAAGGGCGTATAATTCCTGATCAACTGTTCTCTGAGAGGAACGGACTCCTCATCCGCTTCCCCCTCGGCATAAAGAATTCCAAGCTGGGAGACGAACACCTCCTTTGCCGTCAGAGCCCCGATGCTTGCCGTCGTCAGCTTCCAGTCGAATCCGATGGGACGGAAGAACGGTTCAAGCGCATGGCCGACGCGTCCGGAAATGGTATATTCCATCTGTTCCGCCTTCTTCTCATTTTCCAGCATTGTAACTGCATTGTTGCGTTCTTCCGCCGCCGAGACAATGATTTTCTGAACATCGGAAAGTTCTTTTTCCCTGAGCGCTCCGATCTGTTCATCGGACAGCACTCCCGACTTCTTTGCTTCGGATATCGCCTCCTTTTCCAGCAATCCGGCATCTTCCAGTATTCTGATCTGTGCATCGGTCAATGCCTTGCTTTTCTGAATCTGTTCGATTTCCGCGTCGTAATCTTTGGAGAAATCGGTCTTTTCCGGCCATGTATTGCAGATGTAGAGAATGATGCTGGTCGCAAGAATGATCGTCCCGGCTTTCTGCACATACATCCTGCCGCGGTCCCACATGTGGAGCATCAGGCTTTTGAGCGTGGGCATCCGGTAGGGAGGAAGTTCCATCAGGTAGACTTCGCCCTCGCCTCTGAATAGCGTCGATTTCATGATGCGTGCGCCGATCAGCGCGATCATGACGCCGATAAGGTAAATCAGCCACATGATGAATGCCTGATATTTCGCGGCGAAAAATGCCGGAATGATCAGCGCATAGATCGGCAGGCGCGCTCCGCAGCTCATCAGAGGCAGTACCATGATGGTTGTCCTGCGGTCCCGTTCCGATTCGATGCAGCGGGTTGCCATGATCGCCGGGACGGTGCATCCGAAACCGAGGACCAGCGGAACGAAAGAACGTCCCTGAAGCCCGAACCTGCGCATGACGCCGTCCATTACGAATGCAGCACGCGCCATGTAGCCGGAATCTTCCAGAAGCGCGATGGCAAAAAAGAGGAACAGGATATTCGGCAGAAAGACCAGCACGCCGCCGACGCCGCCGATGACGCCGTCCGTGAGGAGCGAACGCAGGTAGGGCAGGCTGCTTTCCTGCCAGCAGCCCTTGATGAAGTCGGACAGCCATGCGAAACCGTCTTCGATATAGCCCATGAACGGATCGGCGCATGTGAATGTGAACCAGAATGTCACATAAATGATCAGGAAGAAAAGCGGCAGCCCGATGTATTTGTTGGTCATTACCACGTCAATCTTGTCCGATATTTCGCGGCGGCGTTCACGGGTCATGGAGATCGTGTCGCGGCAGGCTCCGGCGAGCATCGCGTAACGGCGGTCCGCCATAAAGGTGTCCGTTTCGATGGCATGTTTTTCCAGCAGATGCCTGATCTGCGCTTCGACCACGGTGTGGACAGGCTTGAACGCATCAAGTTTTTGGACGCCTGCATCATGTTCCAGAAGCTTGATGGCGAAGAAACGCGAAGGGATGTGCTGATACCGCTTTATATTGAGTGCATCAATCTCTGCCGCAACGACCTTGACGGCGTCGTCAATATCCGCGCCATAGGAGAGCATGGGGACGCCGTGGCCTTCCAGCCTGTTCAAGGTGTCGGCAAGTTTTTCGAGGAGAGGTTCGACGCCGCCGGTTTTGCAGCCGACCGTCTGGACAATCGGCGAACCGAAATATTTTTCAAGTTTCGGGAGATCGAACTTCAAGCCTTTCTTTGCCGCATCGTCGCTCATATTGAACGCAAGAAGCATCGGAATATGAAGTTCCGCAAGCTGCGTGGTCAGATACAGGCTGCGCTGGGGAATGGTGGAGTCCACCACATTCAGAATCAGGTCAATGCCGGGTCTCGTCAACTCTTGAAACGCGACATCCTCCTCCGGCGAACTGGAGGATAGCGAATAGACCCCCGGCAGGTCGATCAGGGTAATTTCCATCCCGTTCAGGATGAAATGTCCTGATTTGCTTTCCACCGTGACGCCGGGATAGTTCCCGACATGCTGGCGGGCTCCCGTCAGCGCGTTGAAGATACATGTCTTACCGCAATTCGGATTTCCCGCCAATGCGACCGTAAAGTTTTTTTTCATTTTGCCATTTCCTCGCGCTTCATCATAACATTGGCTGCGTCGTCGCGATGCAGCGCCATACTGGTTTCCATGACTCTGACACGCAGGAGCCCGCCGAATGGAGCATGAGCTTCCATGACGAGTTCCGTTCCAGCCACCAGACCGATATCGGCAAATTTCTTTCTGCCGCGCCAGTCAGGCATAACCTTGAGAATGGTTGCCGTGGTTCCGACCGGCAGATCCGCCAGCGTCATTTCCTTCCTGCCGACACGATATTCTTTTATCGTCTTCGGCATGGAGGCACAGCCGCAGGAACATTTCTGTTTTTTACTCATTTTCAATCCTTTCCGCCGTTAAATCATATTTAATTAGTTGTTTCTAATTCAACGTTTCTTGAAAAGCACGCCCTGGTAAAAGAGGCGTGCCGTATGTTTCGGATAGAAAATATATCGTATGAATTTAAAAATGCAATTAGTTGTTGCTAATTTTTTATGTATTCATTTAATCTCATGAGTGCGCTGTATCTGTTGCTCCGTGGCGAGAACTTGAAGTATCAAGTTCGAGAGCTCCGGCGGAATTCCCTGCGGTGATGCACTGTGCCCGTCGGCTCTCGGAACTTCGTTCCTCGTCCGT
>DPDG01000052.1 GCA_003526375.1 Lentisphaeria bacterium | reverse complement strand
CACGCTCCATGAGAAAGAGGAAGTGTTTGACAAAACCAGCAAAGCTTGATGGAGAAAAAGAAATGAAAAATATAGAAAAATTCACCCTTATAGAGCTCCTCATCGTAATTTCAATCATTGCGATTTTAGCAGCAATGCTATTGCCGGCTTTAAACAAAGCAAAAGAGAAAAGTTACTCTATCAAATGTATAAGCAACCAAAAACAAATTCTTATGGCAATTATCATGTATTGCAATGACGATCCGGGCGGCTACTTACCAAGTGGTTACAAGAGTAAGACTTCCGCAGGCGAGATATATTGGCCACAAATATATGGTCTGTCGGATAAAAACAGACAATTGGGATGTCCTGCCGCAAAAAATCCGGCACAAACTCTGCCGTATTATGGAATTATCCATCATTATATTATGAATACAAACTTGATGGGATGGCAAAAACCTGCCAAAAAAATCACAATTGTAAAAAAAACATCCAAAACATTCATAACGACAGATAAAAAAGGAACAGATCCAGGAATTGGTAATGCATTTCAATTTCCAAAGTATGCCTCAATCCCACATAATCGTGCAGGAAATCTGGGATTTCTTGACGGTCATGCACAGACTCTAAAACCAATAACTTCAAATACATGGTATACAAATGTTCAAATTGCATGGCATGGCTATGGCTACTATCTTTGGGAATAGTTTTATTATTCTCAAAAAAGTAAAAATTCATGCACAAAAGACGTGGATTTCTAATAACACATCAAACTTCATTCGGGGTTATATAAATGAAAAAGTTTTTTAGAAGTATCATAGTTGTCCTTTTAATTTTTCCCATATTGCCTGTCATGGCCGGATCTGCCATATTATTTGCAAATAAACAGACGACATGGCAGATTCGACATGAAAGGAATACGGAACCAGCGGTAAAATATGCCGTCCAGGAATTGAAAAATGCCTTAAAGAAAATCTCCGGTATTGATTTTCCAGTCACAACATTCCCCCAAAACTCCGAAATTGTTGTAAAAGTCGACTCTTCCCTCGGCGACCCTGACATTGTATCAGTAAAAACAAAGGATGGAAAGTTGTTTCTTACAGGTGGAAGTCCTTCCAGTGTTTTGTATTCAGTTTATTCATTTTTGCAAAATGAACTGGGAATCCGGTGGCTTTGGCCAGGAAAATCAGGAGAATTTATACCGCGAAAATCAAGCTGGATACTTCCAGAACTTAATTATACTTATAAACCTGCGCTCAAATATCGTGGTTTTCATTTATGCAGTCACTGGCGGGATGTGGAAGATTTTCGTATTTGGATGGCTCGTAATTTTATTAACATTCATCGACATGGACAGGCACGTTTCAATAAACTAGGATTTCATTTTATGATCTCTGACCATAATGTAAAATTATCTCCACATTTGATACAAAAACACCCTGAATATTTTGCTGAAATCAAAGGTAAACATTATGTATCACAACCTTGCTTTAGTAATCGTGATGTGGATGATATTATTTTTCAACATTTTTGTCGAATGGTCGAAAAAAATCCAGGATTAGAGATTTTAAGCATTTTCCCTCCTGACAATATGGATTACTGTCAATGTGTAAAATGTAAAGAACAAGGAACTTCAAATGCATGGTTCAATTTCTACAATCGTCTAACAGATCGCTTGAAAGTCAAATTTCCGACATTGAAATTTGCCACGATTGCATATCAAGGATATATCGAAGTTCCTACTATCCAAATACGCAACAGCGAATTTATCGAATATGCCACTTATGCCAGATGTAATATTCATACTTATAATGGAAGCTGTAATCGAAATCAACATCTCCTTTCGGAACTGAAAAAATGGGGTAAAATGAATGTTCCGATAGGAAATTACGGTTATGAATTTGATATATTCACAGCCAACTACATGTTCCTCCCATTCTTTACAATGTTGGAAGATTCCATAAAAACCGGAGTGAAATTAAATCATACGGCAATAATTACAGAAGTAATGCTGACTCCTAAAAGCGGACCTGAAGTCCAAGCTTTTGCGGTAAAAAATCGTTTACCATTATATCTTTATGCCAGATTATTATGGAATCCGAAAACAAATATAAAGAATTTGCTGTCAGACTGGTGTAAAACTATTTATGGAGATGCAGCAGAAACAATGTATAATTATTTTGCAATGCTTGACCAGCATTGGAATCAAATAAAACAACACCAAACCATTTTAGGTTCTCCGGTGGAAACAGCAAAAAATTTTATAACACCTGAATTACAAATACAGGCAGACAAATTATTTGCCAAAGCGGCAAAAGAACTTAAAAGTCAGAAAAATCCATATATTGAAAGAGAAAAAGAACTGTTTAATCAGTGGTTTGCATTACTGAATTTTGACTCTGAAGTTATTTTACCTTTGCTCAAAAAAACAGCAACTTTTGAAAAAGAATCAACAACCATACCGTCTGTAGGAATACGTATGGCATGGACTGCTGATGCAATTCTATTCGGAAACATAATCCCGCCTTGTCATATTGTAATCAATAATGGAATCGGCGGAGAAACCTGGCATTTTGAAATCAAGGAAGATGGCAGGAAAAATGCTTGGCGGATTTCAAGCGTAGGTATTCGAGACGATCGCTGGAATCCTATTTGGAATTCAGAAAGTGGTCTGATCAAAATTCCATTTATATCTCTTCAAAAAACACCTTTGGCAAATGAAACATGGAGATTTTGGATAAAACAGAGGGAAGTTCGTTATCCCGCAAAAGAAATGGCTTCCCTTCGTTTCACATCTTCTTCACAAGGTAATCGTTCTATCATTTGGTGGAATGGATTACTAGAAAAAGAAGATAAAATCAATCAGATTCGAAGTGAATTCACACAGCTTGGCTGGCAGTTCATATCCACTGCCGAAAATTTACAGCTACAAGAAAAAACACCTTTGGTCTATTGGTTCCGGCATCCAAATGGAAAACAGAAAATCATCCCAGAAAATTGGGCTCGAATTAAACGTAATATTCAAAATGGAGCAATTGGAGTGTTTGTGTCCTATTCCCAAATGCCTCTGGAAAAATATTTTGCGGACCCGACTTTAAAAATCAAGATCAAAGGGATCAAAAACCTTCCACTTTCAGCACGCAGAGCAAGGTATTTGGCTCCAGGCAATTGGTATGCTACACCTCATAATCTAACTTGGCATATCAAAAACTGGATTACACCGGCTTACGGTATCGAACCAGCTTTCCCGAACGCATGGAAAATAATTGCAAAGATGGATTTGGATGGTGAACAATCTGGAACTACAATACCATTTATTTTAGTTCGAAAATATGGAAAAGGCATTATTTTTGTGCTTGGGGATAGTATTGCAGCCCAACCAGCTAAACTCTTGGACAATCTGTATTCAAACAGGAATGTTCTGCTAGAAGCAGAAAAGTAAAATTTTATTTCCGGTCAGGCTATCCCCGATGCAAGTATCGGGGATAGCCTGACTTCGTATACTCGTATTGTGAGCGCTAGTAAAATGTCAATGTATTATCGGCAATGACAAGAACGCAGGAAAATATCATTTGAACTTTTTCAACGGCAAACTGCGTTCCCTGAAAATCCGGCATAATGCGGAACCATAAACGAAAGCAGCGGCAGGCAGTCCGCCGCTGCATTCTTGCAAACCGTATTCCGTCAGGCTTTCGGACCGTAAAATGTTTCCGAAAGCCTGAATCCCGGTTCAGGAAGCTCTTTCCCCGCCAGAAAATTCCGGCACAATGCCAGTGCGCCGTCAAAAGCGTCGGGACGATACCAGTAGATCGGAACGCCGTTGCGTTCCATGTTGCGGAACCATGAGTCCTGCCGTTTCGCAAACTGGCGGATTTTAATCAGAAGCTGATCCCGCATTTCCCGGTAAGTCAGCTTTCCCTGCAAATGAAGCGCCATGTAACGGTATTCCAGTCCGAAGAATTCCAGGCGCTCCCAGGAAATGCCCCTGACATCATGAAGATACCGCGCCTCGTCCAGCATCCCCGCATTCAGACGGGCGTCCAGACGTTCCTCAATCCGCCGGTGCACCTCCTGACGGTCGCGCAGAACACCGATCACAAGAAACTCCCAGCCGGAAGACGGCGCATTCGCTTCCGCAAGCAGAGATTCGTCCGGCCGTTTCGTCAGGATTTCGATCCGGCGGATCAGACGCGTCCGGTTTTCCGGTTCGCTGTGCAGAATACCGGAATCCGGTTCCAGCCCGCGCAGTCTCTCCTGAAGCTCTCCGGTGCTCATGGAGCGCAGGGCTTTGCGTTCCTCCGGGTCCGGCGCTCCGCCCCGAAGTGAATAATTGCGCAGAACCGCGTCGAGATACAGCGCACTGCCGCCGGCAAGCACCGGTATCCGTTTTCTCGCATGGATGTCCTGCACCGCATTCCGGCAGTCACGCATGAATTCAGCCAGATTGTATTCATAATCAGGCTCCGCGATATCAATCAGATGATGCTCCACAGTTTCGCCGGAAGGAAGCGTGTATTCCCCGATGTCCTTTCCGCTCCCGATGTCGAGTCCGCGATAAAGCTGGCGTGAATCGGCGCTCACGATTGCACCGTCGATCTGCGCGGCAAGGCGGACCGCAAATGACGTTTTCCCGCACGCCGTCGGACCGAGGATCACGATAATTTTTATTTTATCATCCATAAAAAACCCGTTTTTTTCAAAAAATATGCAATTTTCAGTATCTATCTTCTTAAATATAACGCTTGTTAGCTGGTAATCATGCGTTCTTGGAGTTAAATTACAGAAATTTTTCAAATATTTAAAATTGAGAGTCGGAAACATGGAAATGCAGAATACGATCAAAAGCGAGGCGGCAATCAGCGGAATCGCTCTCCATACGGGCGTCCGCATTCATCTGCGAATGAAACCCGCCCCGGAAAATACCGGAATCGTTTTCCGGAGAACGGACATGCCGGGCGCGCCGGAAGTCAGAGCCTATGCACCCAATGTGATCGATGTCCGCCGCGCCACGACGATTGCCGCCCCCTCCAAGGCATACGTCGTCACCGTCGAGCATATCATGGCGGCATTTCATGCGGCAGGCGTGGACAATGCATATGTGGAGATGGACAATGCCGAACCTCCGGTCGCGGACGGGTCTGCGGGTCCCTACTTCAAAATGATCAAAGAAGCTGGAATTCAGGAACAGAACGCTCCGGCGCAGTTCTGGACGACCGATGTCCCGCTTTATGTCGAAAACGGGGCTACCTCAATGGTTGTCCTGCCGTCCGACACATTCAAAATCTCCTGCACCGTGGCATTTGGCGAGACGGCGCTTGACACACAGTTCTACAGCCTGGAAGTCACGCCTGAAAACTTTGAGAAGGAACTGGGACCGTGCCGGACTTTCGTCGCATATCGTGACCTCGCGCAACTCATCGCCGCGGGGCTCGCCAAAGGCGGAAGCCTCGATAATGCGGTGATCCTTCATGACGGCGCCATCATCAGCAACGACGGTCTGCGGTTCCCCAACGAACTCGTCAGACATAAAATCATGGACATGGTCGGCGACCTCTATCTGACCGGAAAAAGAGTCCGCGCCCATGTTATTGCAATCAAACCCGGCCATTCCACGAATGTGCAGCTTGCAAAGCTTATGCTTGCCCGGGAAACCGCACAAAAATAAAGAAAGGAAAATGTTATGTCAGGAGAAATTATCGGCGTTTCCGCCCTCAGAGATATCCTGCCCTGCCGTCCCTCCATGCTCCTGCTCGACCGGGTCTTTGCGGAGAGCGAAAACAAACTCATCGGCCTCAAGTCCATCTCCATGAACGAACCCTGTTTCATGGGGCACTTCCCCGGGCACCCGATTCTGCCGGGAGTGCTTCAGGTCGAAGCGATCGCGCAGCTCGCCGAAGTCGGTCTCTGGAAGCGTCTTGATCCGGAACGCAAGGGTGATTTCTACATCAAGGAGCTTCATAAAATCAAGTTCCGCCGCCCCAACAACCCCGGCGACCGCCTTGTCATCGAAGTCGAACTCTCCAATATCGGCACGGACAGTGCGGAATTCAAAGCCACGGTCAAGAACAATTCCGGCGTCGCATGCAATGCGAACGGAATCGTCGCAATCCGCCCGAAGATCACGGCGGCGGAACCGATCATGCCGTATAATGAATTCGATAAAGGGGAAAGCAGCGTCATGAGCGTCAATCAGATCATGGGGCTGATTCCGCACCGTTATCCTTTCCTGTTTGTGGACTATGTCTCCAAAATCGAAGGCAGCCATGTGACAGGCGTCAAGAACACCACGGAAAGTGAGCCGATCTTCCGTCAGTACAAAGACGGCTATACCGTGCTCATGGGTGCGGTCCAGGCGGAAATCATCGCGCAGGTCGGGGCAATTTATATGCTTTCCAATGAAAACAACAAGGGAAAAATCGCCTACTTCATGGGCATTGACAAATCCGAAATGTTCGCTCCGGTCTTCCCCGGCGACCAGCTCCGCCTTGAAGTCGATATTCCCGACGGGAAATCAAAATTCGGCAAAGGCGAAGGTTTCATGTATGTCGGCGACAAACTGGCATCCCACACCTGCATGCTTTTCGCAATCGTCGATCCCTGATATCGGTCAGTGGTCAGGAATCAGATCGTATCGTCAATAGTTTGGAGCCCAATTTGAACTGTCTGTTCAGCCTAGTAAAGGAGACGACGGCATGAAAAAGATTGATTTTGAAGCCCACTACTACATCCCGGAAATTTTTACCGCTCTGGAAAAAAACGGGATGTGGAATCCGCAAAGCAAAGTCCTGAGCATGGGAAAGGACTGTCCCCTCGACATGGGAAAAGTGCCGTATGTTTACAAAGGGCTATTCGATTTTGCGGAACAGCGGTTGAGTGAAATGGACCGGTTCGGCGTGACCAGACAGATTCTCGGCTGCTCCCCCGGCATTGAAATGCTGCCCGGCGCCGAAGCCGTCGAACTTGCCCGCAAAAGCAATACCCGCATCGCAGAAGTGATCAGGCAGTTTCCCGACCGTTTTCTTGGCTTTGCCGTCCTCCCGGTGCGTGATGCCAAAGCCGCTGAGGCGGAGCTGAAACGCTGCATTCAAGAGCTCGGCTTTGTCGGAGTCATGACCCATTCCAATTATGGAGACTGTTATCCTGACGAAGAACGTTTTGCACCGGTTTTCGATTGTCTGGGTGCGCTTGACGTGCCGTTTTATCTGCATCCGAACGGCGGATCAATCGACCGGCTTTCCGGCTACGGCTGGCAGCTCGGATCGGCCGCATTCGGCTTCACCATCGAAACTCTGATCACGATCGCCCGGATGATTTACAACGGAACTTTCGACCGCAATCCGAATCTGAAAATGATCCTCGGACATTATGGTGAAGCGATGGCCGTGCTGCTTGACCGCATGGATGCCAGAGCGTCCATGGTTCCGAATGCGCCGACCGTCAAAAGCCGGCATCAGCCCAGTTTTTATTTTAAAAACAATATCTGGGTGACGACCAGCGGCAACTTCGCTCCGATCGCTTTTGAGGCGGCAAAGCAGACGTTCGGAATAGAGCATATCCTGTTCGGTTCGGATTATCCGTATGAAACCATGGAGGAATCCATGACTTTCCTGGACCGCCAGCCGATGACCGTGGAGGAACGGAATATGCTGTTTCATAAAAATGCCGAACAGTTTTTCGGTATCAGGTAATATGCTTTCCGGCAAAATCCGGTGGAATTCAGTATAACAGATATTCAAAGGCCATGGAGTTCAGTTTTTCGCCGAATTTTGATGCCGCCAGCTCCAGACAGCCGCAGTATTTGAACCCGACCTTTTTATGGAATTCGATACTGCCGGTATTGGTGGAGCTGATGATGGCGATCACCGCGGTTGCGCGCGTTTTGCGGATTTCGTCAAACAGAGCGTGATACAGCTTGCGCCCATACCCCTTTCCCGTAAAGTCCGGTGTGAAATAAATGGAGCTTTCCGCCAGAGTGTTGGCTTCCACCGGACGGAAATGGGTCGCATAAGCATAGCCGATCAGACTGCCGTCCTCCTCCATTGTCAGGAAGGGGTATTTACGCGCCCTTAAATAATGGTATTTTTCGAGCATTTTCTCCACACTGTAGACATGGAGGGTAAAATTGACAGTGGTCTTTTCAATGTAATAGTTGTAGATTTCGGTGATCTGCGGGATGTCCGCTTCCGTCGTGTCGCGAATCAGCATGGGGGTTCTCCTTGTTATAAAAGCATCAGTAAAATTGCCGTGACAGCGCAAACCAGCGTCAGATACCAGTTCAGCGTCCGCTTTTCCCTGAAAAATACGGTAGACAGAATTCCGGAAACCAGCACGGAAACCGAATAGGTCATCGCAAAAACGATGGCGGCCGGAAGTTCCATGATCATCAGTTGCAGCAGATATGCTCCGAGCGTACAGACGCTTACCAACGCTCCGCCGGTCCAGCCGGCCCGGTTGAACACCCATGTCTTCGTCAGCGTCAGATGAATACAGCAACAGATGCCGAGACACAGATACATCATGCCCATAAGCAATTCTTTGCTTTCCGCGAGCAGGGTCTGTTCATGTCCGGTGGCATGATGGTAAAAAGCGACCTTCAGACCAATGGAGCACAGCGAGCAGGAAAGCAGCATGGCGGAAAGGACCGTGCCATACAGAAGTTTGGCTCTCCATCCTTTCATTTCCTTCTGTTGCTTGCCGTTGCCGGAGGCAAAATAGATGGCGCAGCAAATGAAAATCAATGAAACGATATGCCATTGGGTCAACGGTTCGCCGAACACGACGGCGGAAAAGATGACCGCAGGCATGAATACCAGCGAAATCGCGCACCAGGCGGGAGAAAGCGGTCCGATTTTCAATGCTGTGTTCAGGAATATCATTCCCAGATACTGCGTCACGCCGATAATGACGACCAAAATGAGCAGATCCGGAGAGAACGTGGCAAACTCCGTCGTACCGCGGATTCCGAACAGAACCACGCCGCAGACCGAACAGAACGCCGCGTTCTGAATGGTTGTGACATTCCCATAAGTGGAAGTGATTTTATGCCCGATACCAGCCAGTGCATAGGAAAGTCCGGCAAAAAACGGGATGATGATCTCCATCCGCGCATCCTTGTTTCGTTATTTCAGCCTATCCTGTCGACAGGAAAATATTCCGGATGACACCGAGCATCTTCCCATAATGCCGGAAAACCGATAGGCAATGGGAACAATATATTCTTATCGCTCAGGAATATCAAACAGGAAAATGAATTTCAATGAATATTTTTCATGGTAACAGTCGCCCCGAAAATATGTGCGGATGATTTTTACAACGTGAATACGGTCCCGTCAATCGAATCAAGCCGGAAAAGCCGGTATTCCCCTCGACCTTGAGTTTACTTTCGGCACCAATGTCCAAAAAACATTATTTTTGAAGTCTCATTCTTCTGACGTTTGCACAATGCGGGCACCACTATTGACGACACATCCCAGTGATCTGGGATTCATTGATCAGAATATGAAAAAGCACGGCGTCTTTCCTGATGCCGTGCTTTTTTTATGAGTATCTTTTCCGGGGCTTTACAATACTTCGATATCCATCCATTCGGCAAACTGTTTGAGTTTGTCCGTGATGTCTCCGTGAACCACGACATAATGGTGTTCGATACCGTTGCCGATCACCGTATCGACCATTTCAGAAACCTGACGGTCAAACTTCACTTTCAGCGGATTGCCGCGCAAAATCTGATCCGTGTCCAGCGCCGTTCCGGAGGCGACAAAAAGACGGTATTTTCCCTGTTCCCGGGTCTCTCCGAGACGCATCATCGTAATGCGGCCGGGTTTCAGCGGAAATTCACAGGTCACTCCCTTGACACCGCCGCCGTCGATGATCGAAGACTTGCAGAACTGCGGAGTGCATCCGCCGCGGCAGAGAGACGGAGCAGCCGCACCGCAGTGCCATACGACTCCGGTATTTTCTTTCTCATCAAAATAAATCCAGTCGCAGAAAAAGGGAATCGCGCCGTCCGTAAGCCATTCGCCGAGCTTCATTGCAACCGCGCCGAGAACATCCCCCTCGCATGCCGTGATGTATTTCGTCTCGTTCAGCATCCCGATCAACGCGCAAATGCCAAGCCCGTAAATATCGTTCACATCCGGCCAGCACCGGAGTGCAAAGGTGGAGAGCCGGTATTTCGCGGCTGTTTCTTCCAGCGCCTGGTAAAGAGCTTTCAGCTTGCGCTGTTCCTCGCTGGTGATATCCTTGATCCTGACTTTATCCGCCGCTTCGCAAACGGGATCAACGGAACCTTCGAGAATCTTCTTCGCCCGGTCCACGACTTCCAGCAGGGTGATTTTTTCGGTTTCGACCCCGAATTTCGCGCAAAGCGCCAATTCATCGTAATTGGATGTATAGAAGCCGGGAACGCGCCCGCCGACGGAACCGATGCGAAGTCTTCCGAGTTCACGGATCGCGCGGACCACAAGAAACTTTTCCATCAGCTTCTCTTTTACCGTATTGTGATCGCCATAAACAAAAGAGTAGTTCAGCCCCATCCGCCACAAAGCGTGCGCATTCATGTTGGTCGCGCAAAAGCTGTTTGCCTGAAGGCGGCCGCCCTGCATCGGGGGTTCGGGAACGGACCAGAAAATCACAGGCACGCCAAGTTTCTTCGCCGCGGACGGCGCACAGGCGCCCAGTGCAAATGTCAGGAAATGAACAACCAGGCAATCCACTCCGGCATCTGCGAATTTTTCGATTGCCTCCGCAGCCTGCGCCTCATTCTGAATCAGATCCCCGCAGTCGACCAGCTCAATATCGAGTGAATTCAACATATTCAGGGCATCCGTACGCTGCCCGGCGAGCCTGTCATTGATCCAGGAACCTTTGACCAGAGAAAAATAACCGACTTTTACTTTTTTCATAACATCCTCCACTGTTTGATGTGATCTAAAAGTACAGCCGGAGATGATGCCCGCCAACCGGATTTTTGGCGCAAAAACCGGATTTTTGGCGCAAAGGAAAAGCTTATTCCCGCAACTTCAAGCGTATCGCCACGCATCGCGGATGCTCCGCAAATGTCTGCGGGAATATGACAGTTCACCCTTGCAATCTCCTGCAACAGAGAGTATGATACGGCAAATTCTATTTTCACCGGGAAAAACTCATGAAGATATTCAAACTCGAAGATTTCTGCAAGACGTCCGGACTCCACCTCCATCTTGTCCGCCAGTCCGCACCTGCCGGATATTATGAAGCGCCCCATATCCATGATTATACCGAAATCCTTTATATCCAAAGCGGAAGCGGCGTCAATACGATCGCCAGGTCCGATTATCCGATCATACCCGGCGATATTTATGTCATTCCGCCGGAAACGCTCCATACGTTCTGCATTACTCATCAGGCGATCACCTGCAACCTTTTGGTTGATTTCCGGGCGTTTTCCCGTCTGGAACTTGATTCCCTGAATGAATACGCCAATTTTTCAGACATTTTCATGAAACGGGAAAACACTGGGAAATGCCTCCATCTGTCCGCCCCGAACAGTATGGGCATCGCGGAAATGATGACCGCGATCTACCGCTCGCTCAAGGGACACTCTCCCGGTTATGCAGCGGAACTCCACGCCCGCACACTGCTGATTCTCTCTGAAATCTGCCGGAAAGCCGGACAGCTCCATGATTTCGGGAAAATGAACAGGACGACGGCGCAGAAGCTCTCGAAACTGACGAATTATCTTGCCGCTCATTTCCGTTCGCCTTTCCGACTGGAGCAGATTGCCGGAACCATGAACATGACGCCCAACAGCGTCAGCCGTTTTTTTGCGAAAAACACGGGAATCTCCCTGCTCGCCCATACCAATCTGCTCCGGATCAGCGAAGCCTGCCGCCTCCTTGTCTCCGAGCCGGACATGAATGTCACGGACATCGCCGAGGCATGCGGTTTCCACGACACCTCTTATTTTATACGGATGTTCAAAAAACAGATGAAGACCTCTCCACTGGCTTTCCGCCGGAAGCAGAAAGATGCCTGAGTTTCAAACCGGAATAAATCATCCTGTTTTTTTTCCGGTTTGTTATAGAATTCAAAGACAGAATCTTTTATCTTAAGGCGTAAGTGAAACATGAATCCAAAAACAGGAGGTTTTATGAATCAGGATCGTTTTCATTCTCTTCCCGCCGGTGCGGTCCGGCTTCACGGTGTCATGGGAAAAGCGCTCAGGCTGACCACGGACAACCGTCTCAAAAAAGTCGATTACAGAAAGCTGGTCGATCCGTTCCGCTTCCGGAATGAAAAAGACAATCTCTGGCGCTGCGAATTCTGGGGAAAGATCGTCCGCTCGGCAATTCTTGCATGGCACGGAACGCAGGACGCCGAACTCCTGCAAATAATCCGGGACACGGTCCGCGACATGCTTTCCACACAGACACCGGACGGCTGCATCAGCTCTTATCCGGCGGAAAAACAGACCGGAGGCTGGGACATCTGGGGACGCAAGTATGTGCTTCTCGCCCTGCTTCGCTATTACAATCTCATCGAGCATGATGAACAGGTGCTGAACGCCTGCCGCGGCATGCTCGACCATCTGATGCAGCAGATTCCGGTCACAGGGCAGTCCATGCCGCATTACGGCTGGCACGAAGGGCTCGCCGCATGTTCGATTCTCGGCGCGGTCTGCGGAGTCGCCGCCGCTACCGGAGAACAGCGTTACCGCGACTATGCGCGCCGAATCGTTGACTCCGGCTGTTCCCTGAAGCACAATATCTTCGAAGCCGCACGCAGGCACATTCCTCCGGCGGAGATCGGAAACGGCAAGGCCTATGAAATGCTCTCCTGTTTTCAGGGGCTTTCGGAATTCCACCTCATGGACCCGCAGGAGGAATATCTGGAAACCGTTACGGAGCTCTTCCGCATGGTGAAAGAACAGGAAATCTTCATCACCGGAGGCGGGGGACTCAAAGATACCGTTGGCGAATTCTGGTATTACGGGGCAATGCGGCAAACTCGCGACGACTCCGGCAATCACGGAGAAACCTGTGTTACAGCCACATGGCTTCATTACTGCGACAGGATTCTGAAACTGACCGGATCCGCCACCGCGGCAGACTGCATGGAACGCTCTTTCTACAATGCGATGCTCGGCTCCATGAAACCGGACGGGAGCTGGTACATTCACGCCAATCCCTCCCCGCTTTCCGGCGCCGGCTTCAAAAAAGCGGCTCCGGATCAACTGCCCGGATTCGGGGAGGATTGCTGTCTGGCGCAGGGGCCGGAAGGCATCGCCATGGCGTCCTATACCGCCGTCCTCGGCAGCCATGACGGTATTGTCCTCAATGCCTATGAGCCTCTCACCTGCTCTTTCAATACCCCTCGCGGACAGACTGCGGAACTGGAAGTCAGCGGAGATTATCCGTGGCGGGAAACCGTCGGGATTACACTCTGCATACAGGAACCGGAACGGTTCACGATCCGCTTCCGCATCCCCTGCTGGTGGAAAGGCAGATCTGTTTTCCGGCTGAACGGAAAAGAACTTCCCGCAGTCCCCGGCGAGTATCTGGCTCTCGAACGGAGCTGGAGCAATGCAGACCGGGTTGAAATCCTGTTCGATCTTACGCCGGAACAGGTGTTTTCCCCTGACATCAGCAGGGTGGGCTATCTCGCGGGACCGGTCGTGCTGGCACAGGATTCCCGTCTCGGCAAGGTGAACCGCCCCGTTCCGGCAGACGGCATTACACAAGACACGGAAAATCCGGGAAACGAATTTCACCTTGTAAAACGCCTTTCAGACGGAACGCTCCTCTGTGATTACGCCTCCGCCGGAAACCGTTTTTCTATGGATAACAGACTCACGGTCTGGATGAAACGGAAATAACGAAAGCCCGATACCCGATAACAGTATACGGCATAAGCGGGTCAAAATCCCTCCGGCGGAGATTTCGCGCTATGCGTGGCCGGCAGTTCACCGCTGGACCACTTTTGAATCCGGAACGGGCTCTACCGTCAAATGCGGATTTTTACATAAAAAACCGGAAGCGGAGTTCATTCCGTTCTTCCGGTTCATTCATTTCCGATACGGAAAAGATCAGAGCGCCTGCGCACTGGCGCCGTCGCCGATGTCACAGAGAATCGTCTGCGTCTCTTTGCCCGTCATGGCTTTATATGCGGTTTTGAGACGGTTGCAGTAACCTTCCGCCGCATCGTGCCTGACAAGATGAATCGTAATTCCGCCGAAACCGCCGCCGCTCAAACGGGCGCCGAGGCAGTCCGGAATGGAACGGGCGATCTCTACCAGCGCGTCCAGCTCGGGACAACTGTTCTCGAAGTTGACGCGCGAGCTTTCATGGCTCTCGAAAAGAAGCTCTCCGAAAGATCTGATGTCGCCTTTTTCAAGGAATGCGACTCCACGCATCACACGCTCATCTTCCCCGACCACGTGCAGGGCGCGGCGGTAATCGACCGCATCCATTTTGTCACGGCAGGACTCCAGCATTTTCCGGTCGACATCGCGGAGCATTTTGACCTGCGGACAGACCTGACGGATCACATCGCGGGCGCGTTCGCAGCTCTCGCGGCGCTTATTGTAATCGGACTCCACGAGATTGTGCTTCACCATCGTATTCGCCACGACAATCGAATATCCCGGAGGCATCGGCACATTTTTCAGAACCTCGACCGAGCGGAAATCACAGAGGATCAGCGCATCCTTCCTGCCGAAAATCGAACTGAACTGATCCAGCAGTCCCGACTGCAATCCCATATATTTATTCTCCACAGCCTGCCCCACCCTCGCCCAGTCGGCTTTCGGAAGATCAATGCCGTAAATCGTCTTGAGAGCAAAACAGAATGCCATTTCCAGCGCGGCGGAACTGCTCATTCCCGCGGACAGCGGAACGGTGCTCCTGAGCACCGCATCGAACGCGCCGAACCGGACACCGCGGCGGCGCAGCTCCACCAGCGCACCCTTGAGATAGTTTGTCCAGTCGCCCTTGCGGGGCGCATCCATATTGTCAAGATCAATTTTGAACTCGCCGGAAAGCGCACAGTCTACAAGAGTGCAGACGGAACCTTCCTTCGGAGCCATAGCGAAAGAGGTCGCCTGCGTCACTGCGGCACTCAGGACATAGCCCTCATTGTAATCCGTATGGTTGCCGAGAATCTCCAGCCGTCCGGGAGCACGGGAGAGCACCGCGGGTTTTCTGCCGAAATGCGATTCAAAAATCTTTTCCAATGGTTCCATTTTCATTCCTTATGTTAAAATGTTCACTTATTTGTTCAGCCATTTGTTCAGTCGTTCAAGCCCTTTCTGAACGCCCTTGTCAATCGCCTTGTCCAAAATCTTTTCCTCTTTCTGAAGCGTATTCTCTCCGGTGGATTTCTTCCCGGAATCCAAAGCTCTGTCCAGAAGTTTATCCACAGATTTCTGGAGCGTGGCGGTCGCATTGACTTTCAGGAAATCCGTAACGGCGCTCGCATAATCCGGCTTAGGCGAATTGATTGTTCCCTTGAAATTCATCGGTATCGTAATAAGCTCCAGCCCGGTCCGGGTCTTGAGGTCGATGTCATTGTTCACGAGATTCACGGTTCCGAGCAATGTTTCAGAGAGAATCAGGTCTCCGGTCAAAGTCAGATCCTTCAATGTAACCACTCCATTCAGGAAAGAGGTATCAAGACTGGCAGTGGTAAAACGAAGATCCGCCGCTCCGCTCAACACGTTGTTGAGCCCCTGCGTCTTTTCAACGGCAAGGTTCCTGAGCCCGCTTCCTCCGAGCATTTCCAGCAGCGCCGGTATGCTTTTCAGCGGAATCATAATCACTTTCAGCAGGTCGCTGGACTGATCAAGTTCCAAAGGAACCGCGATATTCGACGCATTCACCACAAAAGACCCGTTCAGGTTTTTCCTGACGGAGTCCGGAGTAAAACCTTTCGTCCGGATATCGAATTTCAGGGAATCCACGGTCAGAGCGGCTGTCTTCTTCTGTTTCAGAAATGAGTTGACCAGCGGGGCGGCGTTCAATGCGGCGGTGGAACCGCCGATTTTCAATTGCTCCGTCGCCAGATTCACCTCCGCATTCAGCGGAAACTTCGTACCGTTGATCAGCACAAGCAGATTCTTCGCGGCAACCGTCAGGTCCTTGAAAGAAATATCGCCGGTAAGCGCAAAATCAACACCGTCCGCATAATGTATCTTCTTCAGGTCCAGAGTCAGATTGACATTCTGTTCCCTCACGAACGACGGCAGCTTATCGGCAGGTGAAGACGGAGTCCGGGGCTGTGCGGAATCCTTCGCCTGAACCGCCGGTCCGGATGCAATCTTCTTTGCATCCGCATCTTTGTTCTGCGGAACGGATGTCTGCGGCGCAGGAGCCTGCGCCTGAACGGCACCGGTGTCCTCCAGCTTGAAAATCTCCTGCAAAACGGGAACGTCAAGATTTGCGGACGAAATGCGGATCGTATCGGGCGACGTTTTGTTTCTGAGGTCAAGCCGCGCATTCACGGCAAGGTCCGCTGCGGCTCTGCCTTTCAGTTTCTCTTTGACCTGTGCATTCGCGGTCAGGAGAATATTGCGCTGCTGATCCGTTTCCAGTACGGCGTTCAGTTCCGCCGCTCCGTTTCTGAACCTTTTTCCTTTCAGGAACATGTTCAGCTTCGACAAAGCCATCTCACGCAGGGAAAACCGGAGATTCGGCGCCATCTGCGGATCCGGGAAAAATCCCTTCCGTCCCTTGTAGAAAACCAGCGGCGCCGTACTCTTGAGCGTAATCAGCTTGCTTTCTCCCTCCGAGACATCCACCACCGCATTCGACAAACCGACGGCGCCCTCCGGCAGATCCGCAAAGGCAATATAATTCAACGTTCCGCGGAAATCACCGACGGCGGTTCCCTTCTCATCCAACTTGAATCCGGTCGCGGAGATGATATCGGAATAATCAAGCTTGCCGTTCAGGAATGTGATCTTGCCGTTTTCCTCCACATAAGAAAGCTCCATGCCGGATTTCTTCATGACGGATGGCAGCGGTTGGGGCAGTTGAGACGGATATCCTTTCAGCGTCCA
Source organism: Lentisphaeria bacterium (assembly GCA_003526375.1). Lineage (GTDB taxonomy): Bacteria > Verrucomicrobiota > Lentisphaeria > Victivallales > UBA1829 > UBA11452. The sequence continues at coordinate 121,505 of DPDG01000052.1, read as the reverse complement.
TACAAAAGACGCATTGTTGAGACGCGGTTCCAGGCTGCCGGAAGCTTTCAGCGAAGACTTTCCAAGAACTCCGAGCAGTTCCTCCAATTCCCACTTCGCCGAAACTTTTTTCCCGCGCACGGCAAGACGCACAACTCCCGGAACGATCTGCTGTCCCGGATAAGCCGACCAGACAAAAACAGCCGACCGGTTTTCCGTGTCATAAAGATTCACGGCAAGGTCGAAAGTTTCCGGAAAAAGAGCATCTCCCAGTAATGTTTTAAAGGAGAGGAACAACGGCAGAGAACGGATTTCCACCCCCTGCTTTTTCAGAGAGCCGGTCAGGAAAGAGTCCAAAGTGATTTCCGTCGTCATTCCCGGAGTCACCCGGTTCAGAGAGAGAGAATTGATCACATATTTGAAATCCATCTCTCCGGCTTCATCCGCGTAATCCACAGTAATATTCTGGAGCGCAACATCTTTCAACGCGATCTTGAATGGAAGCGCTTTCCATCCGAGAATAGATTCCGGTATCTGAAAATCCTCAATCAGCGGCACCGCGGTATTCTCATTCGCCGCCGGACGGTTCACACCTGTCGCGGGAGTCACAGCGGCAACCGGAGTTCCGGCTGCGGGCGGGATTGCTTTTTTCCGCACCGGACGGATTTTCGCATGGACGCCTTTCAATGCCAGGCCGTTGACGCGGATATCCTTGGATATCGCCTTGATGAATGCGATTTTCGTCTGTAACGAATCCACTCTGACTTCGATCCCCGACGGACTCGCATATACAAAGTCCCTGACCTCAAGACTGTTTCCGAACAGACTCAGCTTCACCTCGGACGCCGTCATCGTGGAATTCGTCATCCGCCCCGCCATCGGAAGCCACCGGGAACAGATCACACTCGAACTGAGCGCCACATTGTAAGCAGCCGCCAGCAACAGAACCAGTCCGCCTGCCACGCATCCGGCAATCACCAGTATTTTCTTCTTTTTCGACATCGCCATGATATCATCCCTCCTTTAAAAATAAAATCCAATTCTTATAATTTGAATCTGAATCGCCGTTTTTCAAGCATGGAACCGAAAAAGTCGCAAAAATAACAGCGCTGCGAAAGAAAGAGTTTGGCGCTCAAGATGCAAAAGCACCTGCGCATGATATCTTCCACTGACGCATCTCGCTCACGCGGGTGGAAAATTTATCTTGCGTATCAGGTTTGAAATTGCAGTCCTGCGGTGCTAAATTGATTGTTTTCAGGCTCATAACCTCAAGGAAAGGCATCATGGCATGGATGAAGGAAAAGGGAAAAAGAAGAAACGCATGTTGATTACGTCTGCCATATGTATCTGTCTGTTGCTGCTCCTTGCCGCGGGAACCGCCTGCTGCATCAGCACCCGGTTCGGAGAGCTGCCGGACGAAGCCGCGCAGAAACATTTTGAGATGCTGCCGAATTATTCCGGCGGCAGGTTCGTGAATCAGGAACCCGCAGTCATGCATCTGACGAAAGCGGCGGCATCGACAGGGCTTTTCCGTTTTCTGTTCACCTCGGAAAATGCGCCTGCTTTTGAACTGCCGTCCGTCAGACTGGCAAAAGATTCCTTTTCCGCAAAGCCGGAGGATTTTGCCGTTTACTGGCTGGGACACTCGACCTTGATTTTTGAACTGAACGGGATACGCTTCATGACGGACCCAGTCTTCGGGAATGCCGCCCCGCTTCCCGGCGTCGTCAGGCGCTACTGCGAATCGCCCCTTTCACGGGATGAACTGCCGCCGCTGGATTTCTTCATCGTCTCCCACGATCATTACGATCATCTGGAATATAAAACGATCCGCTTCCTGAGAGATACAGAGACTCATTTCATCGTGCCGCTCGGAGTCGGTGCGCGTCTGCGGGGCTGGGGAATCGCGCCGGAACGGATCCATGAACTCAACTGGGATGATTCGATCACTTTCGCCGGACTGAAAATCACTGCGCTGACCTCACGTCACTTTTCCGGCCGCTCCGGCAAAGACCGCAACCGTACCTTATGGGCGGCGTTTCTGATCGAAGGCGGCGGGAAAAAGATCTTTTTCGGCGCGGACGGCGGGTATGGGAAACATTTCAGAGAGATCGGGCGGAAACACGGTCCTTTTGATCTGGTCTGCCTTGAGATCGACGCCTGGAACGAGCGCTGGCCGAACAATCACATGTTCCCGGGCGAAGTGATCAAGGCATATCAGGATCTGAGAGGAAAAACCCTTCTGCCGATCCACTGGGGCGTATTTGACCTGGCAATGCATCCGTGGGATGAATCAATCCGCAAAGTCATGGAACACGCCCGGAAAGCAGAAATCAGGATCATTACACCGAAAATGGGAGAAAAAACACTGCCGGAGTCCGCAGACACGGCGGAATGGTGGAACATCAGGTAAACCGCCGAATTTCAGAGTAAGCAGGAGTAAGATTTCATGCAGGATGAAAGTGCCGGACAGCGGCAGTTCCAAAAAATGACGCAGGCTCCGGTACCGCGCCTGATCGTCACCCTCGCCATCCCGACGATTTTCACGATGCTGATCACAGCCGTTTACAACATGGCGGATACGTTTTTCGTGGCAAGGCTCGGAACCAGCGCCGCTGGAGCGGTCGGCATCGTCTTTGCGATGATGGCGATCATTCAGTCCCTCGGGTTCATGATCGGAATGGGCTCGGGAAGCCTGGTCTCGCGTGCTCTCGGCGAACGCAGGCAAGAGAAGGCGGATGAGTTCGCTTCGACGGCATTTGTCATGGCAATCGGCGCCGGAACGCTGCTGGCGGCAACAGGTCTAGTCTTTACGGAACGCATCATGGTTCTCCTCGGCGCAACGCCTACGATCCTTCCTTACGCGACGGACTATGCGCGATATATCTTTTTCGGGACTCCGTTCATGTGCTGCTCCTTCGTCCTCAACAATCTGCTCCGCTCCGAGGGGAAGCCGGTCTTCGCCACAATCGCCATCGGGTTCGGCGGCCTGCTGAATATTGCCCTGGACCCCCTTTTCATCTTCACTTTCAAGCTTGGAATTTCCGGTGCGGCAATCGCGACTCTGATCAGCCAGTGCATCAGTTTTTCGATCCTGCTTTATTTTTTCGTTTCGGGAAAGAGCATCACAAAGCTTTCCATCCGCCATGTTGCAACACATATGGGCGTCTATCTTCAGATTCTGAGCATCGGTTTCCCCTCGTTCTGCCGTCAGGGACTGGCAAGCATCTCCACGGTCGCCTTGAATATTGCGGCGGCAAACTACGGTGACGCAGCCGTGGCGGCGATGTCGATTGTCGGCCGCATCTTCTTCCTCGTGCTGGCGATTCTGATCGGTTTCGGACACGGGTTCCAGCCGGTCGTCGGTTACAATTACGGAGCGAAACGCTACGGGCGGGTTCATGAGGCATTCTTCTTCTGCGTCAAGGCTGGAACCGTATTTCTCGCCTGCGCCGGAATCGCCGGCTTTATTTTCGCGCCGGAAATCCTGGGGCTGTTCAGGAAAGAAGACGCTGCGGTTCTGGCAATCGGCACCGCCGCTCTGCGGGCACAGTGCGCAGCCCTGCCGTTTCAGCCGTTGAGCGTATTGTCCAATATGCTGTTCCAGTCCGTCGGAAAACCAGTGCAGGCGACTTTCGTCGCGGCGACACGCCAGGGCATCTACTTCATTCCCCTGATCATCATCCTGCCCTGCTTTTTCGGATTGAGAGGAGTTGAACTCACCCAGTGCATTTCGGATTTCCTCTCTTTCCTGAGCTGTATCCCGCTTCTGATCCTGTTTTTCCGTGATCTGCGCAGGCGCGAAATGCAGGAAGGTTCATGCGAAACGCACTGAAAATCAGATGAACTCCTTGATTCCCGTAGCGATCATCTGCATTGCCGTCGCGGCGATGATGAGTCCGGTAAGCCGGATCAGAGGCCCGATCAGGTGCGTTTTTTCCAATACATTGTTGATCGCCGGAGAAAACATCATGAAAATGAAATTGGTGAAGATCGCCAGCGACAGTGCGCAGGTCGTCGCAAAAATCCCGAATTCTGCGGTGCTTGATATCGCGGCGGCAATGGTTCCCGGCCCCGCAATCAGCGGCGCGGCAAGCGGAACCAGCGAGAGATCCGTAAAGTTCTCCTTCATGGACTGGTGACGTTTCTGCATGAAACGCCCTTCCCGTATGGCGGTCCAGCCGATCAGAAAAACGACAAGCCCGCCGGTGATCCGCAGGGAGTAGAGTTCCACACGGAAGATTTTGCTGAGCACGATCTCGCCGGCTCCGGCAAGCACGACCAGCATCATCAATGCGGCAGCGGAAGATTTCCATGACAGCTCAAAAATCTGTTTCCGCGAAAGATGCGGGTCATAGGTGGAAAGAAACATGACTTTGCTTGCAGGGTTCAGAAGCGCCAATAAATAAAGAGAATTCTCCAAAATCTGGCTGTATTGCATTTTATCTTTTGTTCCGGATCTTTTTGTTTTACGTTATTTGAAATATTGATAGTATGGGTCATTCATCTGATCTTCGTGAATGCGTTTCAGTTCCGCCACATCCACGAAACGGCAGGGCATCTGTATGGACCTGCACCTTGTCCGGGGATTTCCGATCATTTCGATCAGGCGTTCCAGCCGCTGTTCCGAAAGAGCGCGGAACGGACGGTAAACCGCTCCCAGAACCCCGTCATAATGCAGATACTCGAAAGGCAGAGTATGCGCATAAATGCAGGCGGGATGATAATCCGGCGAAGCCGCAGCGCGGTATTCCAGAAGATTCTTGAGCACCATGCTCTCCAGCGCGAAAACACCGGGAATCTTATTCCTGACGATTTCCGCGTAAACCGCCTCAAGCGAATGATCGCCGTCGCCGTGAGTGAAACACTCCAGAGCGATTCCATAATGCCGTGCCAGTTTCCGGCGGTAATCGACCTGTCCGTTGAAAATACTGCAAATCATGGCGACCCTCCGGCATCCGTAATTCCGGAATGAGGCGAAAACACCTTGGAGCGCCTCATCGTAATCATACCAGACAGAATTGAACATATTCTGCGTATTGTCCTGAAGCAGAATCGGATAACGGGACTCCCCGAGGCTGCGCGCCAGCCGCGTGCCCGGATCAAGCGAAAGGGTATAAATAACGCCGTCCACCTGACGGTTCAGGATATCTTCCAGTGCGCCGGCTTCTTCCTGAGGATCATAATTCGTGATGGCAATGATGAGACGGTATCCCCGTTTTTTCGCATCCGCCATCAGAGCGTGCGCCACACATCCCTCCATACGGTTGTAAAATGCCCCGAGCACGAGCCCGATCGTATTGGTTCTGCCTGTCCGCAGAGCCCGGGCAGCCTGGCTCGGCTTGTATCCGAGACGCTCCGCGGCATCCCTGACCCGTTTCTGCACATCAAGGCTGACATGGTTGAGATCCCTGCCGCTCAACACACGTGAAACTGCCACAAAACTGCAATCCGCAGCCCGGGCGACATCTTTGATCGTAATCCGTTTATTCATCTTTTTTCCGGGTTGAATCGTATGGAAAACGTTTTCCATAACAATATAAATATTATATCACCTGCCGCGCCAAAAGCAAGGGCGGCAAAAGAGAAAAAAATTATATTTTTGCACAAAGGCAGGAATGCGATACGGTTCCCCTCAGCTCTGCAAAAGGATAAAAGGACAGGCGAATTGAATTCAGCAGCATTTTTTCTGTCTGCAAGCGCCGAAACCGCCGCCGAGGAAAACATCACCTGCACAACAGAAACAGTTTTGCCGTTCTCCAATCGGCTTCATGGCATATTCTGCTTCGGTTTCAAGAAAAAATCAATTTTTTTCAGAATCTCCTATTGACGTTTAACTAGACAACACATTATAATTAAAATATGAAAAACAGCAAAAGGGACAACAATGCGCCAGCCGCTCAAGAGAATGCATATTTATGAAGACCTGAAACGGAGCATCTCCGCCGGAGTCTATCACCAGGGAGCCTTTCTGCCGAATGAGCTCATTCTGGCGGAAAAATACGGAGTTGCGAGAGAAACTCTGCGATCCGTCCTGAAACTGCTTGAAGAAGATATGCTGATTGAACGTATCCGGTCGCGCGGAACCAGAGTCTGCGGCAGCATTCAGGCGCCGCTGACATTTCTGAGCCCCTGCCCAGACTTCTTCTACGGCAACGCCCGTTCTCCCGGCATGATCAAGTCCTTGCAGATTCTGAACGGTTTGTCCCGCGTCGCCTACGAACACGGCTGCCGTCTGGAAACTACGCCGATCTCGCCGACCAACAGCCCGGACAATATCGACTGGCGCGGGCTGGAGCACATCAACTCCAACAGCCGTGTCGTCGTATTCAGCACGTGGGGAAAAAAAGTCTTTGCCTTTTTGCGGGAACGTGCCTGCCGTGTCGCACTCTGCATCGGAGAGACCGAATACAATCAGTATCATGACGCAGCATGGCGGAAATGGTTCGTTCAGGTGGAAAACAATACCCAGCTCATAGAAGAAGCAGTGGATATATTACATGCAAAGGGATACCGGAAAATCGGGCTGGCATACTGGGAAAATCTCCTGCTCCCCGGACATCCGGTATTGGCAGGCTTTCGCCGTTCGCTGAAGCGGCACCGTGCGGATGACACCTTATTCCGCCCTTTCAAAAGCGGAACCAATGACGATATCAGGCGGCAGATGATGCAATTTTATGATGATGCCCGCTTCGATGCGCTGATTCTCGCTCCGCTTCTGACGGAACATCCGCGTTTCGATCTTCATTTCAACCGGAATTACGGACTGCCGGAATCGGTAAGGCTTCTGACGCTGCTTGATACGGAGGACAACCGCAACAGTTTTCCCCCGATCTCCTCCATGACATATCCGATGGAGGAAATCGGGCGACGTGCGGCGGAACGCCTTCTCGCTCCGGAATGGCGGACAGAGACAATTTTCGTCGATGCGCTTTTCATCAATCATGAGGTTCAATCATAACGCAGATCAATTATAAGAACAGGAAAGGAAAAACAATATGAATCTCAATCTCCTGAAAGACAAGGCTTCAAAAGGCACAGTGAAAGCAATGAACGCAAAGGAAAGGCGATGTTTCACTATAATAGAATTATTAGTGGTAATATCAATCATAGCCATCTTGGCTTCATTGCTCCTGCCGGCATTATCAAGTGTCCGGGAAAAGGGAAAAGCCATTGCCTGCCAGAGCAATATGAAGCAGCTTGCTTATGCATGGTCGTTCTATACCTCGGATTATCAGGAATGGTGCCCCGGACCGTTTTACAATGGATTTTATTCAAAGGACCGCTGGTTTCTGGAATTCAGGGACAGCAGATACATCAATGAAAAAGTGACGAAATGCCCGAGTTCAAACTATTGGGAATTCAACGCAAGAAGCATCAATTACGGAGTCCCCGGCTATGTTTTCGGTTTCACCGATTACAAAAAACAGGCAGTCAAAACCACGGATCCGGTCTTCAAGCGTCCGACCCGGACCGCGACTTTTCTGGAAAGCATGCCAGAAGGCAGATATCATGAAATCGGAATCAGCGGCGCCAATTGGAACGGAGACGGCATCGGTTATCAGTATGAATATCCCAATTACAATGCAAAAACGCTCGGAATCAACTATTATGTCAGGGAATACCGTCACGGTCAGAAAAAATATCTGAACGCGGCATTTCTCGACGGACATGTGGACAAACGCAGTTACAAAAGTTTTATCCGCCGATGCACCGTCATGCCGGTTCTGGATTGGGCGCTCACCGGAGAACGCGTCCTGTGCCATCCCAATGGAAACTGCCCGGAATAAACAAATCCCGGCAAAAAAATGAACTGTAAAGGAAGAAAAAACATGAAGTCAATTCTGATCTGCATCGTCTTGTCCTACGTCCTGCTTGCAGGTGCGGGAGCATTGAAAAATCCGTCTTTTGAATCCAAAGTCCCCCTGGAATGGAAAAGCGGAGTCTACATTCCGGCAGAACGCTCGGAAGAACGCGCTTCGGACGGCAGGGCAAGTGTTCTGCTCACCGGAAACAAGACAAGTAAAATGACCGCTTTCTCGCAGGATATTGACCTGCAGGCAATACCGGGCGAAGTTCTGAAACTGACCTGCGATATTTTTCCCGAAAGTTTCAGCGAAGGCATTCTTTTCCCGATCTATCTGCAGATCCGGGCAAAAGGCGGAGTCCAATACTCATTCGTCAGACTGTATCCGCAGTCACTTTCCAGACAGCTCGGACAATGGCAGAAGCTGGAACATTTCGTAGACCTGCGCAAATATCACGGCATCAAATCAATACGGCTCTCCATTCTCGCCTCCGCCAATTACACGGGACGCGTCTTCATTGATAACCTCACTGCGGAAGCCTGGACCCCCTCAGTCGCCCTGATCACAGTGCCGGAAAGCGATTCATGCAAAAACAGTACAATCGTAACAAATCTGTGGGACAGCGGAACAAAAAATCCGGCGACGGAACGTTCCCTGGTAAAAATACGCCATGACAAAGATCGTCTCTGTTTCGATTTTGAACTCACGTCCTACGCTCTGAATCCCGTTTCCAACCAGCGGTCATCCTTCAAGTCAAAACACAGAGGCAGGGATCAGGCAGTCTGGGAGGACGACTGTATGGAAATTCGTCTGGAGCATTACAAAAACGGGATTCCTGCGGAAAGCTATTATATCGGATTCAATGCAGATTCCGCACTGACCGATATGCGCAGGGATGCAAACGGATGGAATGAAAAATGGAACGGCGACATCCGTTTGAAATCGGCGCCGGGAAACGGGAAATGGACAGCACAGCTTGATATCGGTATGAAAAGTCTCGGGATGAAGCGGGGTGACGACTGGCGGATCAACATCGTCCGCTTCGACCAGCGCCTGAAAAAATCTTCCGTTCTGGTTCCTGCCGCCGATCATCAGGATATGTCGCATGCGGCACGCCTGATTCTGGCAGGCCCCGGTTCCGCCGTCAAGGTGCCGGAATTCACACCGGATGCACTCAACCGCCGCAGGCTCGACTTCATGACAGACAAAGGCAAAACATGGAAGATTGCCTGCATCCGCAACGGCTTCCCGCTCAAAACATTATCGGGATCTGTCAGCAACCGCATCGCCGCAGTCGGATTGCCGGGAGGCATTCAAGGTTCCGTTCAACTTCAAATCTCCATTTCAGACGGACAGGGAAAGGAAATCTGGCGGACACCGCTGTATCCCTGTTCAGCAGATGATCTGCAGGGGAAAGCGGCATTGAAAAGCAGCGGTGTGCTCCGCCTTTTCATCAACGGAGCGGAATCTCCATTGAACACCGGATTCAGTCTTCCGCAGGGAGCAGCCGTCGTCGCAATTCAGGCACAGGGCGGCAAGACACTGGACGGCTCTCTCAAGATCGGGTCCCAGACGTTTCCGCTCGATGCAAGCTGGAAATACATGGAAAATCCACCGCAGGATGCCGCAAAGAAAGAGTTTGACGACCGCAGTTGGAAGCGCTGGAATGCCTCTGTGAAAACAGTGCCCGGGCAAGGTTCCGTACTGCTCCGCAAAACCATCATGAGAAATGCAACGACCCTGCTTCCGGTCCTGCCGGACAATACCTGGCGCCTGACCGAAAACGGAACCTATCTTCTTCAATGGGCAGCGGGCGCTTACACAAGCGGAGAACAGCTCAAACGCCCGATGAACGATTTCGAGCTTCTGCTTGAATACACCGATGGAATCAAATACCTCGGCACCGGAGTCGCAGACAAAACATTCTATTATCTGAAAAAATCCGAACAGCCCAAATATATCACGCAGGAACTTCCGCCTGTCAAAGAAAACGGAACGACATACCGCCGCATCCGCATCCGCGTGTCCTCCCCGGTCACATTGAGCGGAGAACCGAAACCGGGGCTGCCGACTTTGAAGTGCGTCTATTCAGGCTGCAATCTTGTGTTCGAGGCAACAGCTCCCGCGGGAAGCGAAGGAACACTCCGGATTCGCGCAGCAGCGGAACAAGGAAACATCGTCGAACTTGCCAATACGCTCAATTTTCAAATTCTGCCGAAGCTGGATGCACCGAAAGCGGATCATCTTATATTCCTGACCTATTCTCCGGTTCCGCAATTTGAAAACCGGGAGCTGAATAAGAAGCTGCTGAAGACCATCCGCGACTCTGGAATCAATGAGCTCGTAACCAGAGCATGTCCCGCATATGCAAAAGAAATCGGACTGCATCCGTTCCAATTCTTCTATCCGTCGCTCGGGACACTTGGCAAACAGTATCCGGAACTGCTCAATCCGGAATTTCCCGGACATTGGTTCAATCCGTCGGTCCTGACCCGCATCCCCGGAATTCAGGCGCATATTGATGAAATCGTAAAGCTGTATTTCGCAAGGAATCCTCATCTGGACAAGTTATTCTGGGACTATGAATACTCCCCCTTTCCCGGACGCGGCAACCATTTTCTCTGCCACGGAGAGAGCACGTTCAGGATTTTTGCGGAAGAATACAAGATCGCTGAAAAAATCACACCGGAGCTTCTCGCCGGCAAATACCGCAGTCAATGGGTCGAATTCACCTGCGGCGAAATCGCCAATATGTTCAGGCTGTTCGGCAATGCCGCCGCAAAACTCAACAAGCCGCTGGCGGCCTATTCGGGATATGAATCTCCGGCAACGAAGGAACTTTACAATATCGACTGGAACAAGATTTCCCCGGCAATCTCCATGGGCTACTGCGGGTACGGCGACGCAACGGATCAGATTGAAGCCACAAGAAAAGCTCTTCGCGGCAAGCCGTTGGTGCTGGGGCTGCTCCGGACAGGAATCGCGGCATCCTCGGATAATGCGGCGACCATCTTCCGCAAGGTCGTCGAATCACGCGGCGGTGTCCTGCTCTGGTATGAGAATCTGAACGACGCCTATTTCCTTATCCAGACGGCAAAAGCTGTTACGGCGGCGGAAAAGAGCTGGGAATTCCTGAAAAAAGGGAAACGCGACGACTCTCTCGCGAAACGCGCCCCCGGATTGTCCAAAGCAGTCGCGGCATTCCGTCTGAACAATACAGGGCTTCTTATTTTCCTGAACGAAGGCAGAGAAGCACGCACCTTGAAAGCGCTCCCCTGCGGTTTCTCCGGCACTCTCAGGAATCCGGATAACGGGCAAATTTACTTTGCCGACAGAGAGATAAGCATTACCGTGCCTCCGGAAGAAATCGTAATCCTGCAAGGCAATCTCAGGAAGTGAGCAGACAGCAGACATTCCGCAGCTTGCCACCGGTTCATCAAAGCTCCGGAAAAAAGCATTGAGAGACAGGACATCCGGATTCAAACCGTTTTCCTTTGAAAGTCCTGTCTCCGCTCTACCGTGCTCTTGCCGCCGCACCGCCATGAAAAAACTCCGGAAAATATCCTCAAAAAAAAGAAAAATCGGAAAGACGTCTTCTTGAAAAACAATGCCGGAAATCGTATATTATCAGGTTATGAAGAATTACAATCGGCTAATTGACATAAAAATAAGGAGCGTGATCTGATGATTACGGAACAGCAGGCGTTGGATGACCTGATCGTTACCGCGGCACAAGAAAACAATGATGCGGCGGTAATCAAACTTCTCTCGGAAATAAAAACATGTGATGTAAAACTCTTAAAGGATTCGGCGGCAAATTTCGATTTCCTTTTTGAAGCATGGGACGATACAGTAGCCAAGTTCGATGACAAAGCAGCCGTTTGTCTCTACCTCGCAGAAAATTCAATCCTTGATACGCAGAACTTCCGTACAGCCCTTCACAACGCAGTCAGAAAATTCCTCCCTCCTTATATTTCAAGTCCGGGCATCGCCAAAACAGTCGGGGCAAGAGACCAGTCCGTTCCGGTGCACGATGTCGCGGCACGCATCAAAAAACTCCAGAAACTCAAAACCAACGCGTTTGTCTATCAGATCGATTCCCAGAGCTGGGGCAGAGTCGTCAATGTCGATAAGGTCGTTGCGACCATTGCGGTCAATACCTTCGCCACCGGAGCACAGCTCTCCATTCCGATCGCAAACGCGCTCGCCGGCTGTCTCTTTTTCGAACCGAGCGTCGAAATGACTTCGATCATCGCCACGGAAAAACGCAATCTCAAACCCTCCTCCTTCTATCGCCAGAAACTTGAAAAATACTCTCTCGGCGATCTTTCCGAAACGAAGATGAAAGAAGTGCTTTCCAAAATGTTCATCCCGCAGATTCTTTCGCAGGAAGAATTCGGGAAATGGTGGTCCTCAACGGACGCGCCGACGGCAACAGTTCGCAAACAGCGGGAATTTCAGGACGCAAGAAGCATCCTTGAGCTTTCCACGCTTCTCGCTCCGCTTGAGCCTGCGGCGGTCAAGGTGGATATGGCGGCGGCGCAAAAACTTTCAAAACTGTTCCTGCACCTGAAACCGGTCATGTCTCCCAAAGACCTCGAAATGCTTGCGGAATGCATCGCGTTGCTCGCAAATTCGGCAGATGCGGACACACTCAAAGTCATGTATCAGCCTCTGCGCGGCAAAGTCGCATTCTGGCCGCAGGAAATCAATGACGCCATTCCGCTGAAACAGCTTGAGGTCTGGGGCAGGCTTCCGGTCAAACACTTCACCGGATTCCTGAAAGCCGCAAGCCTCGTTTACAACCGGCTTGAAATCGCAAAACTCGCCACCATGCTTCCGCTCCGCTGCATTTCGATCATCTTCGAAACACTGACTGTGGACGACATCAGCGACGCAGTTTTTGCCGCGAACAATCTCAATTCCGACATTATTCTCGCGATCTGGAAGAACAAGTCCAAATTCCCGAGCGAACTTACCGGTTTCATTACAATGGCGAATATTTCCGCCGCGCTTTCCGTTGAAGGGCTTCCGAAAGAGTGGGCGGCGGCTCAGCGTGAACTCAAGAAATCGCTGTTCGACAAAGCCGAGTTCCAGAAGTTCGTGCTCGCCAACGCCGGTTCCAATATTCCGTCCGTCATCAACGCGATCCAGAGAATGCGCAACATGGCACCCGGCGAATGCCAGAGTCTGCTTGTAAAACTCTCCCGCCATTCCGAAGCGCTCAAGGAGCACATCGAAAGCGGCGAAGGCAAGAAACTTCTTGCGGCACAGGATGCGGAAGCAGGAAAGAAACCGAAAGAAGGCCCGCCGATGACCTCCATCCGCTCCTACAAAGGGCTTGTCGCCGAACTCGACGACATCGTCAAGGTTCAGGTACCGGAAAACAACAAGGCGATTGAACATGCGCGCGGATTCGGCGACTTCCGTGAAAATGCCGAATACGATGCGGCAAAGGAACGCAGACGTTTCCTGCAGAGACGCCGTTCCGAACTCGAAACTCTCATTGCGACAGTTCAGCCCATCGACTTCCGCGCCATCAAGATCGACCCGGAAAAAGTCTCTTTCGGCACCACTGTCACAGCGGAAACTGCGGATGGCAAAACGACCGACTACCATATCGTCGGAGCGTGGGACGGCGATCCCGACAAGAATCTGGTTTCCTACAAGACAAAATTCGGTGAGGCGCTCCTCGGCGCCAAAGTCGGCGATACGGTACAGCTTCCTCATGGAGACAGCATCAGGATCAAGAAGATCTCCGCTCTTCCGGAAGCCCTCGCCAAAGAGCTTTCACCTGAAGATTGAGTTTGAAGCGGAAGCAGAAAAGCGCTCCGGCACTTTGGAGCCGGAGTCACGCCGGAGAATTCCGGGAAATGCCGGAGAGCGGGTTGTGTACCGTTTCCCTCAAGATCAAGTTACCACCCCGTCTCTCATTCCTGAACAAACGCAGGTTGTTGTTTTTCTCTGATATTCATCTGCGTCCGACAGGTCCTTACCCTGCGGGACAGGGGCTTTCGCCGTGGCATAACGCCGGTTTTCCAGGTGACGCCGTATTAAGGGAAGCGGAAAAATTTCAGCCGGATTACACCCTGTTCGGCGGCGATCTGATCCGCCACATCTGCTGTTTCGATGCAGGAATCCACTTCCTCAAAGCGCTGCCGGGCAGGCTGAAACTGGCCGTCTACGGCAACTGGGACAAGCGCCGTGTCTCCTGGTTCCCGTTCCGGGTGTTCGAGCGGGAATTGAAGAAAGCCGCCTTTCTGCCGCTGGTCAACGAAGCCGTCGCCATTGATGGAATCCGTTTTTTCGGGCTGGATGACTTCAAATCCGGCTTTCCGTATTATGAAGCACCGGAAGAAAAATCTTTTTTCAACTGTGTTCTCTCCCATAATCCCGATGCGGTCCCATTTGCCATGACGGAAAACGATTTGCGCGGAACCGATCTCATACTCTGCGGTCACACCCACGGCGGGCAGATCCGCATTCCCGGATACGGCGCAGTATTGACCTCCTCCATTTATGGAAAACATTTTGAATATGGACTTTATGAAAACAGATCATCGCAGACAAAAATGTTCGTAAGCGCAGGACTCGGCATTACATTCATCCCGGTCCGTATCTGCTGTCCGCCGGAAATCGTGAAAATAGAACTGACGGCGCAATGAATTGCTCTGATGCGGAACATGCGGAAAACCGGAGGATTTTGTCTGCGGCGGTCAACATTTGCTCTCGCGCGACCAGCGGTTCACCGCAGGCTCAGGACAGGGACAAAACCCTTGTCCTGAGAAGAATGCCCACGCATTTTCCGTCTCAAAGCCGCCCCCAAGGTCGGGGATTCTTCTTCGCATAAAGTGTAAATCCGGTGAGATAAAGAACAAGTCCCGCGGCAATCGTCAGCATCAGGTAACGGCTGAGTTCCGCATGTCCGTACATGTTCAGCAGGGTATTCGCAAGAACTGCAATCGCCACTACGGCAAAACTTTTATGGATATGCTGCGCGTAACCGCTGTCATAGACAATCGTATGCAGTTTCGCCCCTAAGGGAAAACCGAAGACGCCTCCGAGTGCAACCAACATGGATATCGCGAACACATGCCAGTCAAAGCCGCCGCGCGCAATCAGGTATGTCGCGCCGCCCGTAACCGTTGTGACAAGAACCAGCAGCCGCACGATCCGGCTCGTGTAATATTCCGGAACCTTGAACCCCGAAGTCAGGAGCGGACGGATCAGCAGTCCTCCGCCAACGCCGAGCATGGAGGAAACAATCCCCGTAACCAGTCCCATGACAAATGCAATCCGGCTTTCAGCGGCTGTAATCAACGGCATTTCATCATTGTAACAGGCAGTCCTGCTGCCGAGAGTCTGGCAGATGATGACCGCAATGATCACAATCAGCATCCACTGGAGCCAGCGCGCATCCCCGATCACGGCAATGAGCTGCGCATTGATCGTTTTGCCGAACAGGGAAGTGACCGCAGCCCCGGCTCCGATCGGAAGCGCAAGGGAAAATCCCGGAGCGCCTTTTGTCCATCCGATCTGGGACGCCTGCTTCGAAACCGTCAGAATCGTGGAGGGCACCATCTGAAGCAGCCCGATGCCGACCGCCTGAATCGGATCACATCCGAGAATCAGCATGGTCGGGACAACAATCCATCCGCATCCCACCCCCCAGTAGCCGCCGGACATCATCCCGATGAAGCCGATCACCGGGCCGATGATATAAAATGAGGAATCCATTATCTTTCCTTTTCTTCCAGAATATCCATTGCACACTGTGCAATCAGCCCCGTCCGGCAGAAATCACGCTTGTCGTTTCCGAGTTCGAAACCGAACCGGCGCATGAGGTCAAGCCCGATCACCATGTTGCCATACGGATTGACATGCATGAAGTCGCGCATCAGAAGACGGTAAACCTCCGGCGCATATATCCGCAGACGCTCCCAGCGGGCATAATTGTCGTTGATATGGCATTTCAACTCCGCCGCAGTCTCGCGGATGATCTGCATGTAACGGGGAATCGCCTTTGTATACGCAGGGTCCAGATTTTCCAGATCGCATCCGTAATAGGTCTGGAAAATGACTTCTCCGCCAAGACCGGTCAAACGCCGGGCAAGTTCACGGAGATTGCCGCGGAAAAGTTCCCCGGAAATATTCCTCGGTGGATTGGAGTCATTGCCTCCGCAGGTGATGATCGTCAGATCCGGAGCATAGGGAGCGACATCCCTGCCGAAACGTTCCAGCATCTGGCTGGACGTGTTGCCGCTGATTCCCGTATTGATGAACTGCCCGACGCCTCCGCCGAAAGTATTCTTGAATCCGAGTTCCACATAATCGAACCAGTGCATTCCGGTGTCGAACCGTTCCGTATTGGACGATCCGAATGCGCATACGCGGATTGTTTTTCCCTGTCTGATTTTTTCAAACAGCCTGAGATCCGAAAATTCACTCATTGCATGATTCCTTCTTGCTGAGAACTTCATTGATAAAAGTCATGACGAGAAAATCGCAACTGTCCAGCGCGGCTCCGTGATGATGTCCGGGAAGCGAATAACAGCGGACATGTTTATGCCCGATCGCTTTCAGGCTTGCCGCCAGGAACGCATTCTCCTCCGGACGCGCCGGCATATCAAGCCCGGATTCGCCCGTAACCATCAGAACCGGAGGAAGATCGGCGGCAAGATTTCCCAGCGGAGCATATTCATCAATCAGCGGGTTGTAAGGCCCGTTGTCGCGTCCCAGATCCGCTTTGATGTGAAAATGCGTCGTCATCTGCCCGCTGATCAGCAGGAGCCCTGCAACCTCTCTGTAATGCAATCCGTAAGGTGCAAGAAACTTCGGGTTCATGACGGAGATTGCCGCAAGATATGCACCTGCCGACATCCCGCCGACAAAAATCCTGTTCCGGTCGATGCCGTATTCCTCCGCATGTTCAAAGCACCATGCAACGGCACGCGCGGCGTCCTCGATCTGCGCCGGAGCCTTTGCCGCAGGTGAAAGACGGTAGCGAGGCTCCGCCACGGCATATTCGCCGTTATAAATCTGCGTGGGGCACTCTCTCTCGCCTCCGGTCATTCCGCCGCCGTGAAAAAATATGACCAGCGGAACATCTTTCCGGTCTTTCGGCACCGTCAGGTAAAGCGTCCGGTCCCCGTCGGAACCGTCCGCATACGGATGAATCCGGAACGGTTGATAGCATTCCTTGTTCGGGACGGTGAAATCACGCCATGAACTTCTCACTTTTTTACTCCTGAAAAAATCTTTTCCGGTTATTTTTTATATTCAAATTTGCATAATTTGCGATTCGGATTATTGTATACAGTATACTTTAAAATACGATTTGTCAAACCATTTTCCATATTTTCGGGAGGATTTGCCGATGCTGAAAAAAATATCATTGTCCGAACAGGCATACAACAAACTGGTGAAGAAGATTATTTCCGGCAAATATCCCGCGGGAACGCGCCTGACAGAGGAGATGCTCTGCGCGGAATTCGGAATCAGCCGCACCCCGGTCCGGGACGCAATCTCAAAACTGATGGGGGAAGGACTCGTCCAGCCTCTGCCGAAACGGGGATGCCGGGTCTGCGATCTTGATTCGCAGGCGGTTCGTGAACTGTTCGAATGCCGGAGCCGTCTGGAGCAGATCGCGCTGGAGAGCTCCATTCTCCGGATTCCTGAGAAAAAACTGACGGAACTGAAGCTCCTCCTCCGTAAAAAAGGAACACTGGAGGAAATGCGCAAAAACTCTCTGGACGCCGATGCAAAACTTCATGCGCTGATCTCGGAATACTGTGCCAACCGTTATGTGAAATCAATCCTCCGGCAGTTGTTCACGCAGACACTGCCTTACCGCAACTACCGCAATTATGATGAAAAACAGTCCGCTCTTTCCAGAGAACGCCTGAAACTTGTCGATGCGGTCCTCGAACGGGATTATGGAAAGGCCGCCTCGCTCCTCGATGCGCATATCATGAACGGATGCCCCTGATATTTTCTTTCCCATACCGAAAGGACTCCTTGACTTTTCCTGTCCGGAAAATATATTGCTCTTCAAAGGAGTTTTTTCATGCAGGTGTATCTGGAATATTTTTCACTGCCGTCGGAAGACACGGAATTCAGTTTTTTCACTTCCCAACGCGCACAGATGACCTGTTACACGACACGGTATCCGTTCGGACTGTTCAAAGGGCGTGTTCCCGCATTGTCTTTCTCTCCCGTTACGATTCTGTATGGAGGAAACGGCAGCGGCAAGACTACGATCCTGAATGCAATCGCGCAGAAGTTGAAGCTTGCAAGAAATGCCCCGTTCAATCACTCCGCCTTTTTCGATCAGTTTGTCGAATACTGCACCGCCGCTTTTGCGGAAGACGAATGCGGCGACACCATCGCGCCTCCTTCGGGAAGCAGGTTCATTGCAAGCGACGATGTGTTTCAGATGATACTAAAGCGGCGCAGGAAAAATGAAGGTATCGACCGTGAACGGGAAACGGAAATCAAGGATTACTGGCAGAAAAAGAACGGTTCCTGCCGGATGAATTCACTGGATGACCTTCCGCTTTTTTCGGATTACTGCGACGCCCACCGCAAAACACCTTCCCGTTTCGTCGCAAAGCGCGTGGAAGCCAATGTAAAAACACGTTCAAACGGGGAAAGCGCGTTTCAGTACTTCACGGAAACAATCGGAACCGATTGCCTTTATCTGCTTGATGAACCGGAAAACAGTCTTGCCCCGGCGCGCCAAATAGAACTGGTCCGCTTTTTGGAGCAATCCGTTCTCTGCAATGACCAGTTCATTATCGCGACTCATTCCCCGTTTCTGCTTTCGATCCGCGGAGCACGCATTTACGATCTGGACTCCGATCCCGTTGTTTTCAGAGAATGGCAGGAGCTGGAAAACGCCAGAATCTATTATGAGTTTTTCAAGAGCAAAGCTCCGCTGTTCGAAGCATCCTTGAAGTAGCTCCGTTGCCCGCTTGTTTTTACTTCCCTTTGGCTTTCTGCCAGAGAGCCTCAAGTTCACCGATATTGCAGTCCTCGAACTTCTTTCCCTGTGCCGCAAGCTCTTTTTCCATGAACATGAAACGGGTCTTGAACTTTCTGTTCGCGGCGCCAAGCAGAAGTTCCCCCGACCGGCGTTTGCGGAAACGGGAAAGATTACTGGCGGCGAAGAGAAGATCGCCGAGTTCTTCATCAATATGCGCATCATCCCCTGACTTCATGGCTTCTCTGAGTTCGTTCAGCTCCTCCTGAATCTTATCGACGATTTCTTCCTGTCTCGACCAGTCGAAGCCGAGCTTTGCGGCTTTCTTCTGGAGCTTCTCCGCCTGAATCAGAGCCGGGCAGTGCATGGGAACCCCGTCCAGAGCCGACGCCTTTTTATCTGGCGCATGGTTCTTTTCCTGCGCCTTGACCTTTTCCCAGAGACCGACGACTTCTTCCGCGTCATTGACTTTCTCATCGGAAAACACATGCGGGTGCCGGTGTTTCATCTTTGCTGCGATATCATGCACGACATCCGTAAAAGTGAACTTGCCGCGCTCCTCCGCCATCACGGAGTGCAGGACAATGTGCATGAGAACGTCGCCGAGCTCCTCGCGCATGTTGGCGTCATCCTTTGCCGCGACGGCGTCCAGAAACTCGCCGCACTCCTCCATAATGAAAGGCATCAGCGATTCATGCGTCTGCTTGCGGTCCCACGGACACCCGTCCGGCGCACGCAGTCTTTTCATGACGCCGACCAGTTCCTGAATATTGGCACATAAAGAATCATCGTTCATTTCATTTTCCTTTCCTGCTCTCAAGTATAAATAACAGTGACGCCGTCAAGTCCCGGCGCATTGATGTCCTCTCCGAAAACATAATCCCGGACCATCGGCAGGCGATGCGCCTGAAGCGCGCTCCGGACGGCATTCCTGAGAACGCCGGTTCCATGTCCGTGGATCACCAGAATGCTGCGTCCGGGATTGGCTGCAATAGTTTTTTCCACTTTCCGCATGGCCTCCTCGGAAAACATGCCGTGCAGGTCAAGCCGGACGTCATAAAAGGTTCTGGGGCCATGAATATCCCGTTTTTTGAGTTTGTGTCTAGCCATCGAAAATCTCCATAAATTATAACTTTAGTATCAAACGGTCATTTATTCAATCTGAAAACAGGAAGATTTTCCGTGAAATCCGAAAAAAATTGGATTTTTTTTCGGAATCCGGCTTGAAATATCGAAATAATGGCATACATTAAGGGCATCATGAGAGATGCGGAGGCGTAGCTCAATTGGTTAGAGTGCCACCCTGTCACGGTGGATGTTGCGGGTTCGAGTCCCGTCGCTTCCGCCATATTTTCCAAGTTACGGAAAATATGGCATTTTTTTTGTACTTCATATACATGCAATTCAATATTCTTCCTGTTCAGGTTTCGTCGCCGTTTTTTCCGTTGCTTTCCGGAGGTAATTCGGGCAAATACGGATAAAAAGATAAAGTTTGCGTATTCTCTTTTCTGTTTTCCGGATTATAATTACATTATGTTTTTCAGAAGAGGTGTTTACGCTGTAATATTCAAATAAATCAACAGGAACAGAAAGTAAGTCTATCATGAAAAAAACTCTAACTGCCGCCCAGATCGGATGCGGCAAATTCGCCCGGAGCCAGGATTTTCCGAATATGGCAAAACATCCGGATGTCACATTGAAATGGGCGTGTGACGTGAACCCGGACAATGCAAAAACTGCGGCGGAACAGTTTCATGTCCCCGAAACGACAACCGATTTCATGGAGGTCGTCAACGATCCCGAAGTGGACATGATCAAGATTGCCACGACACATGAGGCGCATCTGCCCATCATTGAAGCGGCGGCAAAGGCGGGAAAGCATATCTTTTGTGAAAAGCCGATGGCAATGCATGACAAAGAGGCTTATCTCATCATGAAAGCCGTCCGCCGGAGCGGCATTAAATTTTGCGTCGATCTCAACCGCAGGATGTCGCCCGCAATGCAGGCGCTGCGCAGGAAATGGCTCGATCATGCGGAAAATCCCATACACAATCCGTGGCGTTATATTGAAAAACAGCGAGAACCGCTTCCGGAGGAGAATCTCCCGCACCTGCTGATCCGGATTCAGGATGAAAGTTCATCCTACGGTCTGGGGCATCTGGATCCGCTTTCGGGCGGCGGAGAGATCATCGGGGAAAGCGTTCACTGGCTGGACCTTGCCTGCTGGTTCTTTGCACCTCAACTGCCCTGCGAAATCACGGCATGGGGTTCATCGCGCCTGTCGCACGGAATTCACCTGCGTTTTGACGGAGGAGCAAATATGACCCTCGACTTCTCCTGTTCCGGAACCTTTGATTTTCCGAAAGAGCTCTATGAAGTCACACACAATGCGGCACTGTTCCGTTCCCTTTTCTTTGTGGAAAACAATTATTACGGCATGCCGCAGAACGCGCCGGAATATTTCCCGATGCAGTATGATCCCTTTGCAGGAAAAGCAGAAGGATTTGCAGCTTACCAGGAGAAATACAGACAGCATGTCGGCAGCTCCGGCAACAGCAAAAAACTGGAAAACACCTGTCCATTCCTCGTGGACAAAGGACATTATGCCATGCTGGATGCGTTTGTAAAGTCAATTCAGAACGACACTCCGTCCCCGTGTGATGAACTCGCCGGATTCCGTGCAACTTATCTGGCGCAGAAGGCGATTGAGGCGCTGGAATTGAAACGGGCGCTGCCTGTCCCGATTGAAAAGATAACTCCCTGCATCAACTGAATATAACAGTCAACCGGTGTTCCGGCACGGGTTCACTTCCTGCCGGAACGCACATGATGCAGAAAGCGCCCGCACCGGCTTCTCAGCCGGGCGGAAATTGCGGGGTCCATTGCCACACCGCAGGTAATCAGGAAAATACCGAATATCTGAAATGCGGAAAGAGGCTCCGAGAGCATGAAGTGCGCCATGACAACCGCTGAAACGGGGATCAGATACTGTGAAATGTTCTGTATCGGCAAAGCCAACACGCCGGATGCCTGATTCCACGCCCAGAATGCGCCGATCGTCGGAAAGAGAATCATCCAGACAAGGAGCCACCATCCTTCGGAGTTCCGCGGCAGGGAAAGCATCTGCCCGTCCAGCAGAGAATAAATCCCGACAGCCGCAGCGCATGACAGCAGAGTCCAGCCCGTATAAACAAGACTCGGCACACGCCTGACAGTCCCGCGTCCCCACAAAACATACAGCGCCCAGCTTCCCGCGGAACCGAGAATCAGAAGGTCCGACCAGTGAAGCTGAGAAAGCCGGAGCCCGTCCGGCGTAACGACACGGATGACAAACAGGCATCCGCTCAAACTGATCATCATGCCGATCAACTGAAGCATCCGGATCTTCTGTCCGATGAACACGCTGCCCAGCATGATCATGACCGGAATCACGGCATCCACCATCGCCGCATCCATCGCGGAATTGAAACGTTCACACCACAACAGCATCAGGCTGACCAGAGACATTACCGCCCCCTGCCCCAGCATCGGAAGCCAGTCCGACCGCCGGATCGCAAAGAAACGCCTCCAGCCGAGAGTCGTCATTCCGGCACAAAACATGATCAGAGCCGCGGCAAGATACCGCCAGAATGTCACGGAAGACGGCGTCAAATGAGTCTGAGTCATCATCAGACGTGCAATAATGTAGTTGGCAGCCCAGCAAAGGCAACTCACGATGAGCCAGAAGAATGCGGCGGCAAGCCGGGTATTTCCTGTCATGACAAAATCCCTCCCTCAGAATAAAACGGTTAAATCAGGGGGATGAATCCATTATACCACATGAACAGCAAAAGTCAAGCGGGAAATCAGCGGTATTGAAGATCAACAGCATGATCCACAGTTTCTCCGATGCCTCCCAATTTCTCCATTGCACCCTTGAAAAAAGACTGAAAGATACTACCTTAAAGAAGTTTAGTCTTTTATTTCATACAACACAAAACAATAAAGGAAGAACAAAAATGTTCAAAAAATCAATGTTGGTCGCTCTCGCCGGAGTCCTCATGCTTCAACTCACAGCGTGTGGAACACTCTTCTATGGTGAACGCAAAGGAAAGCCGGCTTCATCCCAGATTGATCCGGCTGTTCTGGTCCTCGACTGCTGCGGTCTTCTCTTCGGAATCATCCCCGGAGTCGTGGCTATCGTGATCGACTACAGCAACAAGACCATCTATTATACAAAGGCGGAAGTCAAAGCGATGAACAGTGCTTCCATTGACTCCATTGACCGCTCCAGAATGGTCGCAGTCAAAATGGATGAAATGAGCAATGAAGCCATCGAACAGGCTCTCAGCCGGCAGCTCGGCCAGCAGGTTAAACTTGCCGACCTTCAGGTCGTTGCCGCTCAATAACAGTTTTTTGCAGCTGTTTTCAAAGACTGGATCGGAATTCTTTCGATCCGGTCTTTTTTTTGTCCCCTTCAGGACAATAAAAAACCCCGCCATGTTTCCATGACAGGGTCTGAAATGATCTGAGAAATCAGATTATGCCTTGACCTCTTCAGCAGGAACTTCCGCTTTCGCTTCTGCAGCAGGAGCTTCCGGCTTCGCTTCGACCGGAGCGGCGGATTTCTTCCTGGAAGCGGGAGCACCGGCTTCGACAAACTGGAGAATACATGCATCCGCGGCATCGCCTACACGTTTTCCGGTGCGGATGATTCTGGTGTAACCGCCGTTTCTCTCGGCAAAACGCGTGGCAAGATCACCAAAAAGCTTCGTAATGACAGCTTTCTTGGTCTGCGCCTTGTCAGAAGGCGTATTGTCTTTGATTCTGGCAATTGCAAGACGGCGATTGTGCTCTCCGCCTTTTTTTCCGTATGTGATGAGTCTGTCTACGAGTCTGCGGACCTCTTTCGCACGGTTCACAGTCGTTTCGATCTGATCATGTTCGATCAGGCTGCATGCCATATTGACAAGCAAAGCCTTTCTATGGCCGGAGTTACGGCCGAGTTTCGCTATTTTTCTAAGATGACGCATAGCAATTACGCCTCCTCTTTCTTAACGGCCTTCGCCCGGTCGGCTTCGGCCTGAATTGCATTACTGAGTTCTTCACTGAAAGTCATGCCGAGAGACAGATTGTTCTCTGACAGCTTTTC
Source organism: Lentisphaeria bacterium (assembly GCA_003526375.1). GTDB lineage: Bacteria > Verrucomicrobiota > Lentisphaeria > Victivallales > UBA1829 > UBA11452. Next base: position 97,606 of record DPDG01000052.1, on the reverse strand, counting down.
CTTGATTTCGTCAAGGGACTTCTTACCGAAGTTGCGGAACTTGAGCATACGGGATTCCGTCTTCATGCAGAGCTCGCCGAGCAGCTTGATATTTGCATTGTTCAAGCAGTTCATAGCTCTGACGGAGAGATCCAGCACTTCGACATCCTGAGAAAGAATGCGGAACAGCTTCTGCTCCTCCTCGCTGATCGCCGCGAGGGCATCATCTTCCGTCATCTGGCTTCCGAGGAAGGGACGGAGGTGATCTTTAAGAATCTTTGCCGCCTTCTCAAGAGCATCCTTCGGAGAGATTCTGCCGTCGGTGTAAATCTCAAGAGCAAGGCTGTCCATTTCCGTCTCTTCTCCGACGCGGGCGGCGCCGACCTGATAACGGACATGGGTCACAGGACTGAAAAGGCAATCGACAAGAATCGTTCCGTAAGGATGCGTCGGAAGCTTGTTCTTTTCAGCGGGGCACCAGCCCCTGCCTCTGGAGATTTCGATTTCCGCCCGGAAAGGAACGTCCTTGTCAAGCGTGCAGATGATCTGGTCAGGGTTGAGAACCTCAACGGTTCCATCGGTGATGATATCACCGGCGGTAACAGGGCCTGCAACACTTTTCTTGATCTCAAGAGTCTTCGGCGGATCTGTGTGAAGATTAAGTTTGACCTTTTTCAGGTTCAGGATGATCTCCGTAATATCCTCGGCGACATTCGGCAGAGTCGTAAACTCATGGGAAACGCCTTCGATTCTTACGGCAGAGATAGCAGAACCCTCAAGAGATGAAAGCAAGACCCTGCGAAGGGAATTGCCTATCGTATGTCCAAAACCGCTCTGAAAGGGAGCTGCAATGAACTTGGCATAAGTGTCTGTAGCAGTATGTTCCTCCATCACAAGGGATTGAGGCATCGGAAATCCGGATACAGCAGCCATCTTGTATAATCCTCCAAGTATTTTCGGGTTAAAAGTCCGGGGTTAATCACACCGGGTGCGGCTTGCTGCCGCGCCCGGGATACATCACATCAGACACGGCGTCTTTTCGGAGGTCTGCATCCGTTGTGCGGAACAGGAGTGATGTCCTTGATCGCATTGATTTCCATACCGATGGAAGCAATGCCTCTGACAGCAGATTCTCTTCCGGCGCCCGGTCCGTTGATCCGGACTTCCACTTCCTTCATACCGAGAGCCTCGGCCTTTTTCGCGGCATCCGCAGCTACGACCTGAGCGGCATAAGCCGTGCTTTTTCTCGAGCCTTTGAATCCGTTTTTGCCGGAGGTGGACCAGCAGAGCACATTGCCGTGCAGGTCGGTGAAGGTTACTTTTGTATTATTGAATGTAGCCAGAATAAAAGCGATTCCGGACGGGACGTAACGTCCGCCTTTCTTGCGCTTGACATCCGCGGCAGGAGCCTTGGCGGTCTCTGCGGCGGCGGCAGCTTCCACGTTTTCAGCGACGACGGGAGCTGTTTCCTTTTTTTCGTCAGCCATGGTATTTACAAAGCCTTTCGGTTGATTGTGTTGATTGATAACAGATTATGCCGCCAGCTTATTTCTTGCCTGCGGGAGCGGCGGGAGCAGGACTGCCGCTCTTCTCGATCTTTCTCTGTGTTTTGTCACGGATGGCGCCGACTGTAACCTTCTTGCCTTTTCTTGTACGGGCATTGGTACGGGTGCGCTGACCATGGCAGGGCAGATTCTTGCGGTGGCGTGTTCCGCGATAGCAGTTGATCGCCTGAAGGCGTCTGATATCCTGAGCGAGAGAACGTCTGAGATCGCCTTCGACAACGAACTCATTCTGAAGCATCGTCGTGATGGTGGCGATATTCTCGTCTGTTATCTGGTTGGCTTTGGTGCCAGGCTTGATTTTGGCGCGTTTCACAAGTTCCGCTGCAACAGCGGGTCCGATTCCGTAGATGTACCGGAGGGCGTATTCGATGCGCTTGTTCCCCGGGATGTCAACTCCTATGATTCTAGGCATGTCTCTTGGGTTCTCCGATTTAACCTTGTTTCTGTTTATGACGCGGATTGCGTGAACATACAACGCGAACCGTGCCTTTGCGTTTGATTATCTGGCAGGATTCGCACCTGCGTTTGATGGACGCCCTAACTTTCATAAGTGCAGCCTCAAATTTAAAATTTTTATTCCATTACTTACTGGTTCCGCTCCTGTTCAAGGAGCACATCACGCGTACGAGTTTTGGAATGCAGCCAAGACGCGACTCTCGACTAAACACGCACGAAGCAATAACTATAACACCTTTTTCCGGCTTTGCAAGCGGCCTTTCCGTAAAAAAATATTTTTTTATTTATTTTTTACAGAAAAATCCCGATACCTTTCGATGAAGTCCACAATCGGCTGGGGATTCTCAAGACAGTGCGGATGATGGTCGGCTTCCGGCTTGCGGATCACCTCGACGATTCCGCCGAGTTCTTTCAGGCGTTTCACCGCAATCTCGCCGTTTTCTCCGGCGGTCACGACCGTATCTTTCATCGCGGTCACATGAAGCACCGGTATTTTCGCCTTCGCGATCACATCCAGATGATCCAGCGGATTATCCTTGTAATCCAAAGCCTCCTGTTCAGAAGCAAAACCGTAAGCTTTCATGCATCTCTGCCATTCGTCTTCATAGCGACGGACTTTCCCCTGCCCTCCCGGCCAGCTTTTGAAATCACAGACAGCATTGTCAAGATAGAGGCAGGCGACCTTTTCCGGATATTTCTCAGCCCAGTTGTAAGTAATCAAACCGCCGCGGCTGTATCCGGCAATCACCGCCCCTTTATGGTAACCTTTGGAAACCATGAAATCGTAAAAGCGATTCAGGCGGCGCACCGCTTCGGGAGAACCATACAACTCCACGACATCCGTGGACGTCACGCACCACCCGCGTTCCAGCAAAGCCAGGTCGGCAAAAGGAAACGCGCCGAAAAAGCGCGCCCGATGATACCACGGACGCCCCGCAGCTTCCGGCACATTCGGCTTCACGAGGATGCAGTCCACGCCGTCAAGTTTGAAATCATAACGCGCATAGCCGTTCCAGTCGCTGCGCGTCCCCGGAAAATCTGTAATGAAATTCTGTGACATTGTATTTTCCTTAATATATTATACAGAAAATGCCGTGACCTCCGCGGGCTTCCGGCAGAAAAACCTTTTTCATAATATGGCATTCCCTGTGCTTTTTTCAAGATCTGATCCGCCCGACCAATCCACGGGCTGCGCAGAAAAATGTAATCACGGGATTCTGCACCCAGTCGTCGGCAGTCAGTTTTCCGGTCGCAGGGTCCAGCAGATAAGTCCCGGAAAGACTCTCTTTTCTTGAACGGACAGTCACAATCAACGTCACGTCCTCTCCCTCATACCTGCCGTTCAGAGTATATGCGACCAGCGTTCCATCCTCCATCGCCCGGTAGACCGTCGCAATGTGGGATGCCACCTCGGCGGGCAGAGGCTCATCCAGAACCAGACTCAAACGCTGAAAACATTCCGCAATCCGGTCCGGATGCGCCGGATAGAACACAGCGGACTCATAAGTCTGCCCGCACTTGCCGGAAAGATATGCCAGTTGTTCATATGAGTTGTCGGCGCGGTCCGCCAGTTCCTGCACCTCTTTCGCCGGAAGCGAACGCAGATACTTTCCCAGGAGATCCCGGCTTTTCCGCAGGGAATACGCACACCATGCAAGAATTCCCCCTGCCGCCAGCAGATACAAAATAATTTTCAGAGCAAACCACATGACAGCTATCCCGTTTTTTATTGAAAATGACAATATACAATCACAACAAATATTTTACAAACAGCAAAGAAACTGAATTTATCACTTGAATCCCCGGTAAGGCAAGAGTAAAGTATAAACACTGACCGGAACTCACCTGTATAAGGTTCTTTGCAGAGGAACGCAGCGGAAGCCGAGAAATCCGGAATACATTGCAGATATAAATCAGGAGATTTTGGAAAAATTGAATACGCTGGTTCACCGGAAGTTCCGCTTATGGATTCTTCTCCTCTGCGGTTCCATTCTTTACTTCTTCGCCAACGTCCAGAGAGTCGCCATTCCCGGCTCCATCTTCGATGAACTTCAGAAAAGCCTGAATGTTTCCGCTGCCTATGTCACGAATCTCGGCTCGGCATTCATGTATGTTTACGCACTGAACCAACTGGTCATCGGGCTTCTGGTGGACCGCTTCGGAGGATGCAGAGTCATCGCAACGGGAGCGCTCCTGTTCTGTATCGGTTCCGCGGTATTCCCCTTTTCGGACTCTCTCTTCATGCTCTATTTCAGCAGAGCGATTGTCGGACTCGGAGCCAGCGCCGTCTACCTGAGCCTGGTCAAGGAAACCGCCCGGACTTTTACCAGAAATTTCACGGTAATGCTCGGACTTCTGGTTCTGATCGGCTACACAGGCGGAATCATGGCGAATGCTCCTTTCATTGCCGGAGTGCAGATTGTCGGCTGGCGCATGATGCTGAAGATCATAGCCGCGGCAACCTTTCTGGCTTACCTGATCTTTGTCGGAATCAAATTCACATTGAAAATGCCGGCGATTCAGAATGTTCCTTTCAGTTTCACCCCGTTTCTGGAATTGCTCAAACGCCGCCACAACCGCAGTCTGTTTCTGTTTTCCGGGATCAATTTCGGGCTGTACTATGTTCTCCAGACGGTCATCGGCAAGAAATTTCTGGAGGATTTCTGCTTCATGGGAGAAGTCCGCGCGGCATGGATTCTCTCCCTCATGGGAGTGCTCTCTGCGGTGTCCAGTTTCTTCGCCGCCTCTCTGAGCCGTCTCCTCGGCAACCGGCGCAGGGTCTTCGTCCGGACCGCAGGACTGGGCTGTATTCTGTCCTTTCTCGCTCTGCTGCTGGCAATCGGTTTTGACTGCCGCACTCAATGGATCGCCCTGTTCTTCTGCACCTTGACCATTACGGCGAATGTCGCGCCTGTCACGATTTCCCTGCTCCGGGAGACGAATCTCCCGAATGTGGTAGGAGTCTCCGTCAGCTTCATGAATTTCTATGCGTATATTACAGTCGCAATCCTGGGCAGTCTCACCGGAATCCTGATGGATCTCTTCCCGCCTGTGCTCAAGGACAGTGTTCACATTTACGGCAGGAATTCCTATCTTGTCGTTTTCACCTTCCTTTTCCTGCTCTCATGCGTCGTCGTTTACAATTCATTCCGTCTGCGTGAAACAAACGGGGAAAACTGTGCTGAAACCACTCTCTAAAAAAAAGGAGAATACCATGAAACATGAGTTCCAATCTTATTATCTCGACTCGCCTCTGATCTGCGGCAGGGTTTTCGATCTTTTCCTGCCGGAAACCGCCACACAGGATACCGCGTTGTTTTTTGTTCACGGGGGCGGCTGGAATGCCGGAAGCAGAACCGGATTCCACCAGATCATGGAAAAGTACAATGAACTCGGCTATATCTGCGCTTCCACCGACTACCGGCTGCCCGGTCCCGTCAGATTCAGCGACAGCCCCGGCGTCACGGCTTTCGACCAGCTTCAGGACATCCGCGAATCCTACGACCGTTTCGTGTCCCTCCTGAAGACAATGGGCCGTCCGCAGAAGATCGCGGTATTCGGCACCTCGGCAGGCGCGCATCTCGCCTCATTGCTTCTCTGCGCCGCTCCCGGGGAATGCGGCGAACACTGCGAACTCCGGAATGAATGGGTCAAACCCTCGTGCGGGTTCCTGCAGTCCACGCCGGTTGTTTTCGAACCCTGGCAGGATATCTTCCCTCATATCTGGCACGCCATGCAGTTTTTTGCCGCGGGATGCATGTATGAGACGGATCCCAAACGTTTTCAGGCGCTTTCTCTGCGCAGATATATTCGCAGGGACAATCCGCCGCTGCTGTTTCTGGAAGCGGAAAACGAGCACATGTTCCCCTCGTCCATGACTCTTGAACTCGTCAGGGAGCACAACAGTCTCGGTATTCCATCACAGTGGAAAGTCTATAAGAACGCGGAACACGGCTTTTTCTATTCGCTTGAGCGTCCGGTTCAGCGTAAAGTCTTTGACGACATACAGCGCTTCATCGCCGGTAAAAGCGTAAATTGATGGCAAATCGGCAGGTTGAAAAAACACTGCGCCAGGAAAGGATAACACTATTCCGGCGCAGGCGCACTGCATTTGCCGTATTTGAAAGTTTCACTGACGCATTACGTTACAAATAAAAAAGTGAAATTTTTTCGTTTTTTGATTTGTAATCCACAATAAACGCATTACCTTAATGTTCAGACAATAAAAGGAACCCATTTTTCTGAGGCTTATTTGATTTCTATCCGCATATCTCGTATTACTGACACGCCTGCTGTTCCTTCGCGGTCATCATTTCTGTTCTTAAAGCCTGTGGTCGGCTATAAGATAACTCCACCCGTTGATTCCGGCAAGTTCAGTCACACCCTTCCTGACCCGGCTCTTTCCAACAGTGGCGATTTGTTAAAAGAAAATTTGAAGGGTCAGCAGCAGGACATTTTTATGTCCGGAAAAGGTATCCAACATGAATATCTATGTCGGTAACATGCCGTACGCAATGTCAGCAGATGAACTCAAAGCAGCTTTCGCGGCTTACGGAAACGTGACTAGCGTCCGTCTTGTAACTGATCGCGAGACCGGCCGTGCCAAAGGTTTCGGTTTCGTCGAAATGCCCGAAGCAGGCGAGGCCAACGCTGCGATCGAAGGTCTCAACGGCACAATGCAGGGCGGTCGTGCACTTGTTGTGAATGAAGCCCGTCCCCGTGAGGACAGACCCCGCGGCGAGAGACGTGGCGGTTTCGGCGGAGGTCCCCGCGGTGAAAGACGCGGCGGTTTCGGCGGTCCCCGCGGTGAAAGACGCGGCGGCTTCGGCGGTCCCCGCGAGGAGAATTTCTAAGTCCTGAAATTCGTACATCAAAAGCGGCGGTCTCTCCGGAGCCCGCCGTTTTTTCATTTTCATGTTCATTTATCTTCCGGAATCCCGGCTTCGGAATTCCGGAGCACAATATCATTTGCCGGTTTTTTCCGGTGAATCCGCCGGTTCAAGCACACAAATGAAGCGATCAATCCAGACGAAACCGGGATTGGAAGCCGGTACGACCGGCGCAAGATAGATATACTGGTCTTTGGAAAAGTCAAAAGTCCCGACATCAACCAGATGATAGTCTTTTTTTCCGATCTTTTCCGATTCAATGGCATGTACTGCTTCTTTCTTTGTAACCTTGTCATAAACCCCGATTTGCAATGCAGCGCCTTTTGCGGGCAGATTCTGTCCGTTCAGACCGGCATACAATCGTCCCCGGCGTCCATCCCAGGTCGAAGGGACAAGACACTGCACCATCCAAACATAGGCATGGCAGGAAAGCCGGATTGATTCTCCGGAAGCGGCACTGGCGTCCGGTTTACGTTCCGTCAACTTTCCCGGTTCAAAAAGCCACATTTCCTGCGCAGGAAGTTCCAACCAGCGGTCTTCCGGCAAATTCCGGCAGAACTCCGGGATCTTTCCAGAATTGTTCAGCCGGTAATTCCCCAAACGATATTGAAACTGTTTCAAAACAGATTCAATCGGAACCACTTCAGCGCAAATGATTGTAGCAGTCCTGTCCACGACAGCCTTCACCCGGTCAAAAGTCCGGCGACGTTCTTCCAGAGAAACCTTGCCCGCCACCTCCTCATCACTGCGTTCCAGCAAATCGAAATCATAACAAACTCCAAGCCGTTCAAGCCGCTCCGTCAATACGGGATCATCTTTCGCTGTATGCAATGCCTCCTGATGCATTTCACGCAACTTCAACAATGTCTCAAACGGCAGCCACGCCGATGTGCCCCCTTTCGGCATACATGGCAATTTTTTACCCGACTTTGCCAGCGTAGCATCCAACAGATCATACTGCCGGCGAAGTATCGGCGCGGCAGCACCATAATATCCCTTCAGGAATGTATCGATCAGTCGATTCATATCCAACGACGGATTCCAGAGGAGCTTTCCGATAATCCATGCGCGCATGTCAACCCACGGACCGATCTTCGTGGTCTCCGCCTGGTTGAAGACGGCACGCACGCGGTTTTCCGCAAAGAAACGGGTGTCTTCCCCCCATGAACTCATGTTCGGATGCGGGTGAAGATAGCAGGTGAAGTTTGTAACATAATTCCAAATCGCCAGTTGCGGCGCAATCTCTTTCCAGCGAAGCAGATCATCACGGAAATCGGCATTGGCATCCGAATTCAGCGGATGACTGTAATCAGCTTCGATCGGACAGAGGCGGATCATGACATTGGGAGACGGGCGCAGATGGCGCGGAGGTTTCCGGCTGTACTGATACGCCAGTGTTTCAAACTGCACCTGCGGGAATTCCTGGCGAAGCGCGTCAGCGACATAATTCACGAAATCAATCAGGGAACCGGAATGACTCTCCTCTCTGGCGTCAATGGCAGCGCATGAGGGGCATTCACAGTAAAACATGTTGTCGTTCTGGCTGACGGAAAGAATTTTAATTGTAGGGTCCTTTGCAAGCATTGCCCGGCAGTTCTTCACAAACTCACGGCGCATATCCGGATTCGTCAGGCATAATTGTCCGGTCTGACCTCCTCCGACACGCTGTTTCCCCCGCAGACTGAACCATTCCGGATGCGCCGCATAATAACGTGCAGCAGGTATGAACAGATCAAATGTATGCACCATGCCTCCGAAAGTCAAATGCCCTCCCAGTTCCGGGGGAATTGGATTGAAATGCCCGTTCAATTTGAATTTCACCGCCAAAGACGGGATTCGCTGCGCTTCAATGTAATTGGTGTCTCTGTAATAAAAAACCGGCGCATAACGCAGATTGGGAACGGGCAGTTCTCTCAGAGCTGTTTTCGGAACATGCGTTTCACTGGCTGTCCAGAACCGGAATCCCAGATATTCTTCCAGATAGGTATAGACCGCATATAAGGTCCCGCGGGGACGGTCTCCCGTCAGGATAATATCGCCATTGCTTCCGGAGAGAATGATTTCATCCGGTTTCAATGTTTCCCGAACCTGCTTGCCGACAAAAATACTGCGCTTCCCGGCAACCGGTTCAGAAACAATCGGAATATTGAAATCCTTTCCAAGCATGCCGAGATGTTTCTGAAGTTCCAGAGCCGCATTCCGTTCCGCCGGAATTGCATCCGGCGATACAACAATCACATAACCGGCATGGACAGTGAATGCCAGCAATACTGCCAGTAACCCCAAGATTTGTTTTTTCATTCTTTTTTCCTTTCGATTATTTTCAGAGTTTATTGCCATTCCCTGGTATAGCCGGCGGTGATATACATATATTTCTCCCATACCACTGTCGGAGGCATGGCAATCAAACGTTCAGAACCGACATGTCCCGCAACATATAAACCATTAGGATGCCAGTTATGCCGGGCTACATCCAACGCAGGACTGCTCATCACCTGATTCGCGTCGAAATCAATATCACAAAAAATCCCATTTCCAGGCCAAACAAAAGACTTCCCGTCCATCATCAATACCATTTCACTCGGCTTCGGGCATCTGTCAATTTTTGCAATTTTATATTGATAGCTCACACCGGCATCCATTTTCATACGCCCGGTATAAATATAAGTAATTCCTTCCACCACATTGATTATGCTTTTCTTTTCCGCCGCAGGACAGAAAAGCATTTTGGGATTCCCGCTCTTTGTGTAATCCCATTTTCCACCTCCCATATATGTCAGCAGCAAATCATAAGTTGTCAAATCTGTCGTATCTATCTGTGTCAAAGTCGGACAAACGAAATTATTATAATCATTTCCATACTGATGAACAGCCAGTCCAAACTGCTTCAGATTGTTCATGCAACTCGTCCTCAACGCCGCCATTTTTGCTTTGTTCAGCGCGGGAAGCAACAATCCCGCCAAGATTGCGATGATGGCAATTACAATGAGAAGCTCGATCAATGTAAAATAAGACCTTTTTCCTCTTTTTCGAAGAAGAACCATACCCTTCTGCAATTTGGCAAAAGCAGAACTCCGTACTCTTTGTTTTCCCTGAAACATCACTTCATCCTCCTGAGTTTTAATTATTCTCTTAAATAAAATAAATTTATCCGGCGGATTCCCGCAAAATCAAATGGCACGGAATCAGCGTCCGGTGGTCCACCGGCTCTTTCCGGAGCATTTTCAACATCACACGGACCGCCTGCGTCCCGATCGCTTTTTCATCATGGTCGATACAGGCAAGAGGCGGCTGGAGCGCGGCGAAAAAATCACGGCTGTCATCCACAATCACCGCGACATCCTCCGGAACCCGCAGTCCGTTCCGCGCCAGTCCGGAGATCAGGAACGCCCCGAAGACATCCGAATGCGCCAGAACCGCATCCAATCCGTTCGGACGGATGAACTCGCGCACGCACCGGTCCGCCTCCCCCGCATAACACTCCGGCTCGGCACAGTAATTCTGATGCCAGAGCAGTTCCGGAATTTTCAAATCACGGCAGATTTTACGGAAAAGCGAAATACGGACCTGCTGGCACCAGATCGGCAGATCGGCAATGATCCCGCCGATTCTTTTCCTTCCATGCGAACGGAAATACCGGACGGCTTCAAGCCACGCCGGCTCCAGATCAAGATAAATCTGCGGAAGCATCGACTCGTCATAGGAACCCACCAGCAGAATATTGTTCTTATCCCCGAAATGTTCACGGAATTTTTCCTGCTGCCCGGGATAGTCATAAGCCAGACAGATCACACCGTCCACACCATACTGCTCGAATTTCTCATAGGCGGCAGCCAGATTGTCCACGGAGTCATGCCCCTCGGAAATCAGGATGCGGTATCCGCCGGCAGTCGCCTCCGATTCAATATGGCGGAGGATGTTGTAAAGCCACGGAGGCGCACAGGAATCAATCAGAATTCCGATCATCCGGCTTTCTCCGCCGCGCAGGGTGCGGGCAACGACATTCGAGCGGTATCCCATTTCCCTCGCGATCTGTTCGATCACGGCACGCTTCCTTTCGGAAACACGCGTGCTGGTCGTCTTGTTCATCACAGCGGATACCGCCATGACCGAGACTCCGGCGCGATTTGCTATCTCTTTCAGTGTTGTCGCCATTCGATTGATCTTTTGTTGAATTATCGTTACTTCATATTATAAGCAAAAAGTGAAAATTGTCAATAGGGAAAAATAAAATATTCTGAAAAAATTTTCCGGCGGAGGTGCGGCAGCACACATCTTCTTATTTTCCCGAAGTGAATCCGGATTCAAAGTTGAAAAAAAGATTTCCCTGTGTATATTAGTTTTTCCAAACACAACAAAGGGAGACAGATATCCATGAAAGCACTTTCGCTGCTGTTCCGCGGACTCGTTCCGGCACTCGCTGTTGTCCTGCTCGCGTCCTGCGCGCATGACGATGATTTCGAAAAACGTTTCGGCGCCGACGCACCGCGCGAGAAGATCATTGCGGTAAAAGCCTCAGGCAAAATCACGCTCGACGGCAATTTGAACGAGGGTGCCTGGGCAAAAGCTCCCGCCTACGCATTCCAGCCGCCGGCGCGCAATTACGGCGTGGTGATGCCGAAAGTGGCGAAGAATCAGGATGCGTTCGAGCCGGGCATGGCAAAACTGGTTTATGATGACAAATATCTTTATATCGGCGCTGTGCTCCAGGATTCCGATGTGGTTCAGTATGGCAAGGAAGATCAGGCGCATCTCTATCTTCAGGGAGATCTTTTCGAGATTTTCCTCAAATCCGAAAAGTCTCCGAAATACTGGGAACTTTATGCGGCTCCGAACGGCAAGAAGACCACTTTCATCTTTGAATCCCGCGGTTATGCCCGTGCCGACTGGGGCACGCTTGATCCGTCCTTTCTGACCGCCGCAACCGTTCAGGGCACGATCAACAACTACAATGACAAGGATAAAAGCTGGACCGTCGAAGTCGCGATTCCCCTGAAAATGCTTCAGGGACTGACCGGAGTCAAGTTTGACAATGCAGGAAAATGGACAATCCTTCTCGGAAGATACAACTACAATTTCGGGCAGAACCGTTCCCAGCTAAGCTCCGTTCCCCAGCTTCCGCAGGGAAATTATCACCTGATCGAATACTACGGGGAACTTGTCCTCAAGTAATTCTTCTCCATATCGTAAAAGATAAAGACACGAAAGTCGGAAAAAACGGTTTTCGTGTCTTTTTTTTCATCCCCGGAACCGCCCGCCGGACAGCTCCGGTTCCGTTTTTCTCATATTTCCGCAGTCTGCGAAATACGCCGGAAACGGGTTGGAGTCATACCGTGCCGCTGACGGAAAAGGCGCGTGAAATAATTCGGGTCTTCAAAACCCGATTCCTGTGCAATCTCCTGAATATTCAGCGAATTCTCCCGCAGGAGTTCCGCGGCGTGCCTCAAACGCAGGTTCTGAACATAATCCAGAGCGCTCATCCCCATCTCATGCCGGAAAAGTTTCGTCAGATGATTCGGCGTAATCCTGAGCCGCTCCGCAACCAGCCGGATCGTCAGGCGCGGATTCTGAAAGGAAGCGTCCATGATGCTTTTCGCCTGAAAGAAACGCGGATTCAGTTTTTCATTGACGGGAAACACCTGCTGCTTCTCCCGTTTCAGGGCAAGGGCAAGGATTTCCAGAAAAAGACCGCGCCTGCGCAGAAGATCAGGCAGGGTGTCGGGAACCGTATTGAAAAAGCGTTCAAGCAGATTCAACAGAATGGAACGCTCCTTCTCATGCAGAGTGTTATGAAACGGAAAAACAATACCGAAACTCTCCGCCGGCGGCGCCGCAGCAAGCTCCGGTTCGAATGATTCCTCCTCGTCAAGAAACACCCAGATACGCTCCTTTTCACGATGGGCGCGGCAGTTGCCGTACCAGTCGAAATGGATACACCAGCGCTCCACGGCGGAATCGGCAATCGTGCAATGCACCGTCCGCGGCGGAACGATGATCACCGTCCCCGCCCGGCAGTAATAGGTGGTATCCGAGGTAATCAGGCGTCCGTTTCCGCCGGAAAAGCAGACGAACTCATAATCGTAAATCCGGCGGTTGCGCTCGACCTGCCCGGACACCCAGCTGCCGTGATAGACCGTCCCCGGCGTAATGTTCAAAGTCCCGAACTGCTTCAAAAGCGTGTTTTGTGCTGACAATGATTGTTTTCTCCTCTAGTCATTTTTCCGGTCTGAATTTATAATAATATAGAGAAATCAAACGGCAACGGCAAGCATGAAACCGGAAATAAAGTAAAAAAAAGCGGAAAGAAAAACATCATGTCATGGATTGAAACATGCTATTCAAGATTGTTGATCGATAACCATATCACGGACCTGAAACCTGAATACATGAGCCGGTTCGATCCGCAGGAATACGTCCGGCTCGTAAAACTTTCCGGCGTGGAATCCGCCATGGTTTACGCCTGCGACCACAACGGCAACTGCTATTATCCGACGCAATGCGGGCATATACACAGGGGACTCCGGGGACGTGACGGATTCGGTGAAACGGTCCGCGGGCTGAAAGCGGCGGGAATTGTCCCGATCGCCTATTACACCGTCAATTACCACAATGACTCCGCGCAGAGATTTCCCGAATGCGCCATGCGCGACATCAACGGGCAGACTCACAGCGGGCGTTACCATTTCTCCTGTCCGAACCAGCCCCGCATCCTTGAATTCTACAAGAGACAGATTACGGAAATCCTGCGCTACCCCGTCGAGGGAATCTTTATCGACATGACGTTCTGGCCGATGATCTGCTGCTGCGATGCATGCCGCGCGAAGTTCCGCAGAGTATCCGGAATGGAAATCCCATGGAAAATCGACTGGAAGGATTCACAATGGCTCGCATTCCAGCGTTTCCGCGAAGACTCGCTGGCGGATTTTGCAAAGAAGCTCACGCAGACCGTGCGGCAGATACGCCCGGACGCAACCGTGACACACCAGTTTTCGCCGGTGCTCCACGGCCGGCATCTGGGGCAGACCGTCGGCATTGCGGAGGCTTCCGATTACGCTTCGGGCGACTTCTACGGCGGCAGGCGCCAGCAGAGGCTGGCGGTCAAGGTATTTGACGCCTATTCCACAAAAAAGCCGTTCGAGTTCATGACGTCACGCTGTGTCACACTGTATGATCATACTTCGGCAAAATCGGACGACGAGCTTTTCCTTCATGCACTGACCACGCTTGCAAACGGCGGCGCCTATTTCTTCATCGATGCAATCAACCCGGACGGCACACTGGAAGAATCCTTTTACCGCCGTCTCCAGGCACTGAACGGAAAACTGGCGCCGTTCAAGAACATGATCGCCTCCCATCGCCCCGTTCCGTCCGCTGAAGTCGGAATCTATTTTTCCATGAACTCCTGCGTCAGCCGCCGGAGCAGCGGCATCAGCCTGCGCGAACTGAAAGAGAGCGGCGGCAACATGGATTTCCGCAAAAATGACGTAGTCGAGGAACTGCTCGGCATTACTGACCTGCTCCAGAGTCTCCATATTCCCTGCCGGATCATCACGGAACGTACGGAAGACTATTCCGGACTGAAAGCGCTCATCGCCGCCAATGCGGATTATCTGCCGGATACGGAATATGAGAAGTTCCGCAGATTCACGGCTTCCGGCGGGCTTTTCATCGCAACAGGCAGCACATCGCGCTTCAACGACAAGGGACGATACAGCGGGAACTTCATTCTGGCGGATGTATTCGGGGTAAATGACAGCGGCAGGGATACGGAGACATGCAGTTATCTGGCGCTGCCGGACCGTTTTCTCTCATCAGACGGCATCTCGCCGCTCGCCACAGCTTCGACGGCAAAGGTTCACGCATTCGTCAACCTGCCGGATTTCCCCGTCAACGATCCGGTTCATTACGCCTCGATCCATTCCAACCCGCCGGGAAAAACAACCGTCTTTGCCGGTCTGACGGAACATCAATACGGCAGGGGGAAATGTTTCCGTTTCCATTCCAATCTGCTCGGAATACGCCGGCACAGCCAGCAGGAGTTCAGCAGAAATTTTCTGCGGGCTCATCTGCCGCCATTCGTAACGGAATCGGAAAATCTGCCGAACTCCACGGAGATCACCTTGCTGAAAAGCACAACATCCGATTCCCTGCTCCTCGGCATCGTCAATTATCAGGAGGAACTCCCGAATATCCCGCTGCTCGACATCCATCTGACGATCCGTCTGGCTGGACAGGGTAAAATACGGAAGATAATCCGCGCCTCCGACGGACGGGAAGTCGCATTCAGGCAGGAAAACGGACTGCTGAGTTTTGAAATTCCCCGTCTTGAAAACGGTGAAATACTGGAACTTCAAAAATAAACGGAAAGGAAAAAATTCATGACACATTCCAATGCAATCCGCCGGACATTCGATGCAGGAAACGGAATTTTCCGGCTCGCCCCGAACTGGGTGCCGCGCTCCTTCTGCATTCCGGGACGCCGGATCAAACTGCATCCCGACGACTATTACGCGCTCGGAGGCGAACGCGGCGGCATCGACGAACGCTGGCTCGGCAGCACGACTCCCGCGGACAACGGACCGCTGACCGGTAAAAACGAGGGCGTCAGCCATCTGGTTTCCACGGACGGCAGACTCATCCCCCTTACGGAAGCCGTTGAAGAACTCGGCGCGGAACTGATCGGGGAACGTCTCTGGAAGCAATACCGCTGCTGGCCGGTCTACTCGAAGTTCTTCGACAACCTCGGTCCCCTGCCCCATCACATCCACCATCGGGAGGAACATGCAAAACTCGTCGGGCAGCGAGGCAAGCCGGAATGTTACTATTTTCCGCCTCAGCTCAACAACCACGGAGGCCACTTCCCGTTCACCTTTTTCGGACTGGAACCGGGGACAACAAAGGAACAGGTGCGCGAGTGTCTTGCAAACTTTGCAAAAGGCGACAACAAGATCACGAATCTCTCCAAAGCATACCGTCTTGAACCGGGGACGGGCTGGGATGTTCCGCCGGGAGTCCTCCATGCACCGGGCAGTCTCTGCACCTATGAGCCGCAGTTCGCCAGCGATGTCTATGCAATGTACCAGAGTCTCGTCGATGATCAGATCGTGCCGGAAAGCCTGCTCTGGAAAAACTGTCCGGCAGACCGGATCGGCGATGTGGATTATCTGATCGAAGTCATTGACTGGGAGCTGAATGTCGATCCCGGCTTCGCCGCGCACCGTTTCATGCGCCCGGTCAATGTCCGGCAGGAAAATGAAATGCGCGCGGAGGGATATCTCGACAAATGGATCTGCTACCGCTCCGCCGCAGTCTCGGCAAAGGAGCTGACGATCCTCCCCGGACGCAGTGTCCTCGTCAAAGACGCCGCCGCATACGGGATGATCGTGATGCAGGGACATGGGACAATGGACGGCATGAAACTGGAAACACCCGCTCTGATCCGCTTCGGGCAACTTACCTGCGATGAATATTTCGTCTCGGAAGCGACGGCAAAAAACGGCGTCAGGATCACGAATGACTCCGATTCCGATCCGCTGGTCATGCTGAAACATTTCGGTCCGGCAAATCCGGACCTGAACATTGCGTAACCCCAGAAAGCAGGCGGGGATTTCTCTCTCCCCGCCGTAATTTCACTTGAGTCCGGCTGCCCAGACAGCCGTCTCCTCAATCGCCTCCTCCGGCGTGCAGTGAGGCACATAACCGAGATCGCGCTGTGCTTTCTCAATACTGAAGCACATATGCGTTGCAAGGAAACGCAGGCCGATCGGATAGATCGTATCTCCGTATTTTTCCAGCATCTCATTCAGGGGAATATGATTGATATGCGCTTTCTTACCGAGCGCGGCGGCTGTAATCTCAAGATACCGGTTCAAAGTGACCGCATGGGAAAGACAGATGTTGTAAATCTGCCCGATGCTCCGGCGGTTCTCCACGGCGAGACGGAAAGAGTGTGCAAGGTCTTTCACATGAATCGGCTGGAGCAGCGCCAGACCGTTGTCCGGCAAGTCCAGTGTCTTTTCCGCAAGGACATCCGGGATGAAATCCGTGCGGCGGCCGCCGAGATTGTCCAGCGGAAGCATGCCCGGCCCCGTAATGTAGCAGGGACGGATCACTGTCACGGGAAATCCGATGCTTGTGAAAAGAGAGAGCGCGGCGTGGTCGTAGTCAGCCTTCGCCTTCCAGCCGGAAGCGCCTTCAAAACCGCCGTAGGGCGCCGTTTCATTGCATGGGACAAAGGGAAGCGGCGCATAGCCGCCCGTCGAGGAACAGTGAATATAATGCTTCACACCGGCGGCGTATCTGGAAATCAACTCAATGGATTTGAGGTTCGGAACCGTATCAATCACGACATCGTAGCGGGCGGAGAGAATCTCCTTCATCGCCGCCTCGTCGCTCTTGTCCGCCGACACCGTTTTCACGGAGGAAACTTTTTCCAGAAATGTACTCTTCCTGCCGCGGGAACAGATCGTCACATCATACCCGCCCCTGATCAAATCCAATACGATGCTATGTCCAAGCCAGCCGGTACCGCCGAAAACAATAATCTTCATGAAAACCACCTGTTTTTAATGAGAATATAAAAAAACTGCCGTATCCGGAGATGCGGCAGTTCCGAAAAGACCGACTCAGATCTTGCCGAGAAGCACGATTGCGAACGCCATGACGAAAATCGCAACGGTTTCGACGATACCGAGCACCATCAGCTGATTGGTGAAACCTTTGCCGTTCTCAGCGAATGCATCGCACGCGGCGGCTCCGGCAATTCCCTGCCATACGGCGGAAATCCCCATCGCGATACCGCCGATGACGCCGACCAGCAGGTAGACAACCCATGCGGCCTGCGTCACATCCGGCTTGCCCATGATGACGAACATGATGATCATGCCGTAAATGACCTGCGAAAGCGGCGCTCCGGCGAAAACCAGCAGTTGGAACGGTGCCGGTTTGTTCTGGGAGTAGCACTTTTTCCACGCGCCGACAGCCGCGGAACATGCGGTTCCGCATCCGTAGGCGGACCCCATTGCCGCAAAACCGATCGCGGCAAAGGCTCCGGCGTAAGTCAGCGCCTGAAACAGATACTGAAGGTGCTGCATGGTGAACTTCGCCTGTTCGCTCAGGCCCGTTGTTGCGGCGGCGGCCGCCGCTGTGTTTGCGATCATTTCAAGAAACATCTTGATGTTCTCCTTTTTACTATTTGATTTGTTTATTGAATTTCAGATTTATCTTCTTTGGCGAACGGACGGTATTTGATACCGGTCCACTGCATCTCAATATGATTGGAAAACTCCAGCGTATTCAACCGGATTGCATGAACCATCACGCCCATGATGCCCAGCAGGATGTTCAGGGCGTGCCCGCAGACCGCCACAAGAATCAATCCCGCGACTCCGATCACCAGCAGTTGCTGCGGCAGGGAATCCATCACCATGCGCCCCATGTCGTTGAAGCAGGTGCCGACATATACGCCGGAGAGCCCCACAGCAAACAGACGGATATAGGAAAGCACGTCCACGAAACTTCCGATGATCGAAAACGGCAGGTTCAGCGCCGCCTCCCCCGTAATCGTCACAACGATCAGCAGGATTCCCACGCCATACAGCGTCCCCGCAAAATACAGCGGGAACGTACCGGGAAACACAATCAGGTTCACCGCGGTGAAGAAGTTGCCCCAGATCAGGAATGCCCAGCCGAGATTGCCCCAGCTCCGCCAGTTCCGTATCTCGGTAATCGTTTTGAACACGCGCGCCGAGGAAAGATGCAGTGCGGCAAGCAGAAAGCAGAACCACTGGATGAACTTGTCTTTCAGATCCATCGGATCGGCGATCTTCAGCTTTTCGGCAAGTTTGCACGCCGACGGACTGTTCTTCGGATCGGCAAGGAAATCCAGCCCTTTCAAAGGCGCCGGAAGAATCTCGCGCGGCAATCCGAGGCATGCGCCCTGGAGCAGCCCGAAAATGATCGAAAATGCGGAAAGCAGGATCAGCAGATTCAAGGGCATCTGCGCCGCTTCTTTCTTGCGGAACAGATACTTGCAGAGAAATGCCGTCGTCATGAACAGCACTCCGTAGGCAAAATCTCCGATCAGCATTCCGAAAAAGATCGGAAACGCAATCAGGAAAAACAGCGAAACATCGTTTTCACGATATCCCGGGGCAATGCCGATGAAGTCGAACAGCGGATCAATGATCCTCATCCATTTCGGCTTTTTGATGCAGGTCGGCACTTTCATATCGTCCTCAGCCGGATCGTCTATCTTGAGCGCCCAGCCTTGCTTCAGCGCCTCCGCGCGGAGTTTCTCCACTTCCGTCACGGGAACATATCCCTGAAGATAAGCAATCTCGCCTTCCCCGGTCATGCCGTCGCGGTTCTGCGCAAACTCAAGGTCCTTTTCCATCGACTCCTTATACCCGCGCAGACACTTGCAGGAAAGCGCAAGCACGTCCAACTGTCTTGAAATATCGGACAGCCGGTCGTCGCCCTTCCGGACAAGGTCCTGCAATTTCACGAGCGAAATATCGGGAAGCTGGACCGTCTGCAGTTCCGCAGGGTCAACCGGAGCCTGCGACACCACCATGTAGTAAACATCGTTTCTGCCCCGGTTGATCACCTTGACCGCGGCATCCGCGGGAAACGACAGTTTCGGGAAATCGCTCTTAAAGGAGCTGCAGAGATAGACATGCACGCCGGACTCACGAAGCTTCCGGACCGTCTCCGGCTCGAAATTGCCCCACGGAGCCAGTTTCTCCATCTCCTTGAGCAGATTCTCGCGCTGTTTCGTGACCGAAGCCTCCTCATCCAGCAATTCCAATGCCTCGGAAACAAGCCTCTCCGGCGCAATATTTTCTCCGGATTCACCGGAAACCTTGCGCCCGCTGAGGATATTGTAGACCTTGACCGCATCCGTAATCTTCCGGGTAAGCTCCGCCACATCGTCGGATTCCACGCGCCCGAGCTGTTTGACGTGCATGACGCCGAGATCGCGCAGGGCTTCCAGCGCTTCACTCCTGTTCCGCTCCAGGCAGAGCAGAGTCACTTCTTTCATTTTCACTATCATGCTGCCGTCTCCTGAAGTTTCTTCTTGGCGATCTTCGACCGCGCGACCGCGCTGGTATCCATATCGCCGAGATAGATCTGGATCGTGCGGATGTTCTCTTTGCACTCCGGGATCTTTACTTTTTCAAAGAGATTGACACGCTGCGTCGTCACTCTCAATTCGTTTTCGATGAGTTCATACTGTTTTTTGATGACCTCACGCTCCATGCGGAGCTCCACAATCTTCTTCAGCGCGGCAACCGCGTCGTCAAACCAGAGAGCCTCCGTATAAATATCGTAGCCGTGCTTTTCGAACACCACTCCTTTGAAGCGGGGAACGTCGACCCCGGCAATGTTCAGCGTATCGGTCTCGACCCGTTCCACGCGGACCGTATCCGCAACACGCATCGCGTCGGCTTCGGCTCCGAACAGAACCAGCCACGAGGAAAGCGAATCCTTGCTCTCCTTTTCACGCACCTCATTGCTGCGGATGCGTTCGAGGCAGGACCGCATCTCCATCTGGAGCTGCTGCTTCTTGAGCTGAAGCGTCGGCAGAAAGCGCTGGAACTGTTTCAAGTCGTCCCGTTGCTGTTTCAATGCCGTTTTCGTCAATTTGACTTTTGCCATAATGACCGCCTCTCAGATCAGTTTCTGTTTTCCGGCCAGAACTCGTCAATCATATCCGACTTGATACCGGTTTCCGTTTTGTCGAAGCATTCCGCCAGAATCTTCCAGCCGAGATCAAGCGCTTCCTCAAGAGGAATATTGACGGAAAGGTCCATCATCTTCTCCTCGAAAAGCTTGCCGAACTTCAGAAGTTTCCGGTCCCATGAACTCATCTGGAAGCCCATCGACTGTTTCTCAATGGTCTCCTTGTAGTCCGCATAGAAACGGATCATCGTATCCATGATGACGCGGTGGTCGGCGCGGGTCTTGCCGTTGACCTGCTGTTTCAGGCGGCTCAGCGAACCGAACGGCTCGATGCGCCCGTTCTTCAGATAGAACTGCCCCTCGGTGATGTATCCGGTGTTGTCGGGAACGGGGTGCGTCACATCGTCGCCGGGCATCGTGGTCACGGCAAGAATCGTGATCGAACCTGCGCCGTCGAAGTCAACCGCCTTCTCATAGCGCGCGGCAAGCTGACTGTAAAGGTCGCCGGGATAACCGCGGTTGGAAGGAATCTGCTCCATCGTGATCGCAATTTCCTTCATGGCGTCCGCAAAGTTCGTCATGTCAGTCAGGAGCACAAGCACGCGCTTGTTCTGGAGCGCATACTGTTCGGCAACCGCAAGACACATGTCCGGCACCAGCATACATTCCACAATCGGGTCGGACGCAGTGTGAATGAACAGCACCGAACGGGAAAGCGCCCCGTGTTCGTCCAGCGTATTGCGGAACGCGAGATAATCGTCGTATTTCAGGCCCATGCCGCCGAGAATGATGATATCGACTTCCGCCTGCATGGCAATCCGGGAAAGCAGTTCGTTGTAAGGTTCGCCGGCAACCGAGAAGATCGGCAGCTTCTGGGATTCGACAAGCGTGTTGAACACGTCGATCATCGGGATTCCCGTACGGATCATCTTGCGGGGAATGATGCGCTTCGCCGGATTCACGGAGGGACCGCCGATGTCGATCATATCGTCGCTGATCGCCGGACGGGAGTCACGGGGACGACCCGCTCCGGTGAAGATTCTGCCCAACAGATTTTCGGAGGCGGAAACACGCATCGGGTGTCCGAGGAAACGCACCTCGTCGCCCGTGCTGATGCCGCGCGATCCGGTGAAGACCTGAAGAAACACCTTGTCGTCCTGAAGACGGATCACCTGCGCGAGAGAGGTTCCACGCGCGCTTGTAACCTCCGCAAGGTCGTTGTAGCCGACGTTGTCCGCTTCGACCGTAATGACGTTGCCGGCGATCTGAATGATTTTATGATATACCTTACGCATTTTCCTTCCTTTCGCTGATTTTTTCATCCACGGCCTTCTCAAGCTCCTTGAACTTATCGGACTGGAATTCCGCATAATTCAGGTTGGTGAAAGCGAGACGGAGTTCAAGGAAGTAACGGCGGGCAACTTCTTTGTCCTCGAATTTGAACGTCGATTCAAGGACGTCGATCACCTTGTCGAACATATAGACCTGGCGTTCGCGGCTGGTTGCTCCGTCCACCTTGTCGAAGGTGTTCTGCTGAAGATAAACAAAGTCGATGAACTCGCTTTTAAGATAAACCACAAAGTCGTCGATATGGGTTCCCTCCTCACCGACTACCTTCATCATCTGATTGACTTCATTGCCCCGGCGGAGAATATTTCTGGCACAGGCAAGCTTCTCCGGCGCCACGATGCTTTTGTATTTGCTCCAACTGTCCAGAGGATGAATCGCGGGGAAACGGCGCGCGGAGGAACGCTCGCGGGAAAGTCCGAGGAACGCGCCCACGACTTTCAACGTCGCCTGCGTCACCGGTTCTTCAAAGTTGCCGCCGGCGGGACTGACGGAGCCGCCGATCGTGATGGAGCCCTGCCCGCCGTCATTGAGCCGGACAAGCCCGGCACGTTCATAGAAGCTCGCAATCAGGGATTCAAGGTATGCGGGAAACGCCTCTTCTCCGGGAATCTCCTCAAGGCGTCCGGACATCTCGCGGAGAGCCTGCGCCCAGCGGGAGGTCGAGTCGGCAAGAAGCAGACAGTTCAACCCCATCTGGCGGTAATACTCCGCAAGGGTCACTGCCGTATAGACGGATGCTTCACGCGCAGCGACAGGCATCGAACTGGTGTTGCAGATGATGATCGAACGGTCCATCAGGCTCTTTCCGGTCCGCGGGTCCTCAAGATGCGGAAATTCGCGGAGAATTTCCACGACCTCTCCGGCACGCTCTCCGCAGGCGGCGATGATCACCACATCCGCTTCCGCGTGCTGGCTGATTGCGTGCTGAAGAACGGTCTTGCCCGCTCCGAACGGCCCCGGCGTGCAGAACGTTCCGCCCTGCGCAACAGGGAAAAACGTATCAATGATTCTCTGCTGTGTAGTCAGCGGATTGACCGGCATCAGTTTCTCCCTGTAACAGGAGACCGGAATCTTGACCGGCCATTTCTGAACCATCGTAATCTCGCGGATTTCGCCCTTTTCATTCTTCGCCTTCGCGATACAGTCACGAAGCCTGTAGGAGCCGGGAGCCGCGATATCGACCAGTTCCCACGTGCCGCGGAACAGGAAAGGAAGCATGATATAATGTTTGAAGATGCCTTCCGGGACAAATCCGATATAACTTCCCGCAGTGAGACGGTCGCCGATTTTCGCAAGCGGCGTGAACTCCCACTGTCGTTCATAGTCCAGAGCGTTCATGTAAAGACCGCGCTGGAGAAAGAACCCGGATTTTTCCGCGAGCTTGTTCAGGGGATTCTGAAGCCCGTCATAGACCTGTGTCAGAAGTCCGGGGCCGAGCTCGACGCTGAGAAGATCGTTGGTGAACTCGACGGTGTCGCCGATTTTGAGTCCTGCGGTATTCTCGTAAACCTGAAGGTCGGCGCGCCGGCCTCTTACGCGAATGACTTCGGCTTTGAGCCGGATGTCGCCGAGCACCGCGAACGCAACTTCATTCTGCGTCACAGCGGTCTCGAACTCGACGGTCAACATATTGCCGTTGACGCCGACTATGTGTCCTGTGTTGTTTTCAAGCATGAAAACACTCCTGCTGTTATGATATTATGATTGTTTTAAATCTTTTTCCGCATGTTCCGCACGGTCGGCTGCTTTGTCCAGATTCGCCGGAGCGTCCTTTTCGCTTCGCGCCGCCCATTTTTCAAGGATCATCAGGCGCAGGAGGTAAAGACAGAAAGCGTCAAAGTCGAAAGTATGCCTTCCCTCCACCGAATCCAGCTTATACCAGCGCGCGGCATCCAGAGCCCGTTCCCGGTCATAAGGATTCATCTGCGATGTGAATATTTCATTCGCGGTCCGGTATGCTTCGCTCACGAATCCGGCGAACTTCACCAGATACGGTTCCGCGTCAACGCCGAGTTTCCCCGCACGCAATGCCCCGAGCGTATTCCGCAGGCAGATTTCCCAGAGGATGTATTCCCCGGTCGGCGAATCCGCCGCAATTCCCTCCGGCAGCCTGTGCGGAGCCGCTTTCAGGGAATGCAGCACTGCCATCTGCCGCTTGGAAAAGTAAGCCGAACAGTAATCCAGAAACGTCTCTCTGGAAAACGGCGGCTGCCCGTCGAACAGAAGCAGCGGCAGGGAAGCCTTCAATGCATAATAATTTTTCTTCATGATCAGGAAAACTCCTATCTTGCCGACAGGGGTCAGCCCTTGATGACGGCGGCGAGTTTGGGTCCGACGAATTTACAGAGAATATCGGCAAGCGCCTCGTCGCTGAAATCGAAGAAAACTTCGTTGTCCGCAAAAGAAATCTGGAGTCCGGCACCGAACTCATTGGTCAGATTGATCTTCGGGTTCGCCTTGAGATCCGCGAGAAGCGCGGATTTGAGGACACTCTCCACCTCCCCCTGTTCCTTCTGCGGGAGAAGCAGTTCGATTCCGGCGTCGGAGGATGGATTCTGCCGGTATGCTTTCGCCATTTCAAGAATGATCTGCCCCATCAGGCCGGGAGTCATCGCTTTCGCGGCGCAGTCTCTGGCAACGGCATTGAGTTTTGCAAGCAGATCCGCTTTGAGGGCGATCACGGCATCGCGCGAAGCCTGCTGAATCGCCTTGAACGCCTTGTCCTGTTCCGCGGCGGCAAACGCTTTCGCTTTTTCCGAATCCGTTTCAGCCTGGGCTTTTGCATCGGCAATGATTTTCGCCGCCTCTTTTTTTGCGTCCGCGATGATCGCGGCTTTTTCCTCTTCGGCTTTCTGAATTCCATCCGTATGAATCTTGTTCAGCAACCCCTGTAGATCTTCTGCCATGGTAAAACTCTCCATCTTTGTGGAAATGCAGATGCATTTGCCGTGTATTATATATGATATTTGATTATTTATCTCCTGAATTCAAATGAAAAATATACACCCGAAATGGAAGATGTAAAGCGATTCCCTGAAAAAAATCAAAAAATTATAGTCACCAAATAATTTAATAATATAACTAAATTGCTTTCCGATATTCGGCAAATATGACTTGATGAAAAAGTGGAATCATGCTAAGTTACCTCTTGCCGGAAAATTTCCGGCAAGAGAGATCCAGAGGCACAGATGAATTATCAGGAACTAGAAAAATTATTCCCGTTCAAACATCGTTACATCACGGTCGGTCAGAACAGGATTCACTATATCGACGAGGGCGCGGGAAATGTTCTTCTGATGTTTCATGCGTGTCCGATGTGGTCTTTCGCCTACCGCAGGCAGATTCAGGAGTTTGCCGCGGATCACCGCGTCATCGCATTCGACATGCTCGGCTTCGGTTTATCCGACAAACCCTATGATTTCGATTATACGCTGACGGGACACATCAACCTCGTGGAAAGCCTGATCGCCGCACTTGAACTCAAAAATATCACGCTGGTCATGCACGGCTGGGGCGGCACGATCGGAATGGGATTCGCGGTCCGGCACCCGAACCTGGTCACGGCTCTGGTCATTCTCAATTCAATGGCGCTTTCCGATTTCCCGCTTCCGTGGCGTCTCTACCCCTGCCGCGCTCCGTGGCTCGGCTCCAAGATCATTCTCGACCTGAAAATGCTTCAGTTCGGAGTCAATAAACTTCCGCGGGAAATCGCAGACGCATACCGTTATCCTTTCCTGAGCAAGGAGAGCCGGATTCCCCTGCTCCGTTTCATTGAAGATATTCCCGTGGCTCCCGAGGCGGATTCCGCGCAGACCATTCTCGCCATTGAAACGGGGCTCTGGATGTTCAACAGCAAGCCGGCATGTATCATCTGGGCGATGCGTGACTGGCTTTACACACCGAAATCACTGAAATTCTGGGAACACTACCTGCCGAATGCGGATGTCTACACGCTTCCGAATGCAGGAAGATATATACAGGAAGACGCTCCGGAAAAGATCAATGAGATCATGCGCGGCTTTCTGGAAGAAAACGATTTATAATAAGGCGAAGGATGGACAGCAGCGGCATACAGTTGGAAATGAATTTCGACGGCGCAATGGGCAACCGTTTCAAGGAGAAACTCGACAACGGCAACTTTCAGGTGCTTGTGGAGGTCAACGCTCCTCCCTCGGAAACGAAACTCGCCGATGCCGTCACGAGATTTTCAGAGATTGAATATCTCGTCTCGGCAAAACAGGAGCTCAATGCCGCGCTGACGTTCACCGACCGCTACGCATACCCCGAGGCGCTCGACAACATTCAATTTGCCGCGGCGCTCTGCAAAACGGACCGTGACAGGCATCTGATCTGCGTCAGCGGACGCGACCGCACGGTTTCCGATCTGGAAAAAATACTCGGGCACGCAGCCAATGAAGGATTCAAAAATATCATCGCGGTTTCCGGAGAAAGCATAAAAGGCGACAGCCTGAAGCAGGTTCAGTCACGCCTGTTCACGGAAAGTGTCCATACGCTCAGAAGCATCCGTGAGAAATTCAATAAGAACCTGTTTGCCGGATGCGCCGTCAATCCTTACAAGTATACTCCCTGCACCTGTTTCCCGCAACATTTCAAACTGTTCAAGAAGATCAGCCTCGGGGCGTCATTCATGGTGACTCAGTTCGGCTGGGACATGCTGAAACTCCAGGAACTGCGCTGGTCCCTGTTCCGGCGTTCGCTCCATATTCCTTCGATCGCACGTTTTCTGGTTCTGACGCCGGACAAAGCCGAAGAAATCTGTTCCGGCAAACTGCCCGGAGTCCATATTTCACCGGATTTTCAGGCGATGCTCCGCCGTGAAACCATGCACTCCATGGCACAGTTCGAGGCAGCGCAGTGGCGCAGAATCCAGATTCATGCCGCAGGCGCCCGTTTTCTCGGTTACAGCGGGATCCAGATTGCAGGCCTGGAGCGTCCGGACCAGATCAATATCATGCTGAACCGGATCAGGGAGGCTCTGAACGAGTTTGCAGGATTCGAAGAATGGCGGACAGCCTATCAGGAATACTATGCGCGCCTTGACATGGCGCCCTACCCCTACCGTTTTTATGAATTCGAGGAGCTGTTCTCGAAAGCGCATCCGTCCGAAATGCCGCGCATGGCGAATGCGGAAATCCCTCCGTTGGAAGACGGGGAAAAGTTCAAGCTGAACCTTGCGCACAAACTCTTTGCGAATGCAGACAGGCTTCCCGCTTCGGAACGTTACCTGACGAAAAAACTGCTGGTCTCCTGCCGGGGCTGTCCGGAGTGCCGTCTTCCGTCCACGGCATTCGTGTGTCCCGAGACCTGTCCGAAAGGAATGGCGAACGGTCCCTGCGGAGCGTCAAAAGCCAACGGCGAATGCGAACATACCAGCAAAGAGTGCATTTACTCCAAGCGTATGCGCATTGCAGCTCAGAACAACGATTATATCTCTCTTGAGGAAACTTACGTCAAACCCGTGGATAAGCGCAGACGGTAAAGACGGGAAGAACATCTGAGGCTGTCTTCGACTCTTTTTTCTTTCCTGATAAAGTTTTTCTATAAAGCCGCCGTTCTGCTCAAAATCATAGCACAAACGGATGATCTGACGATTCAACAAATACTTGGTCAGTCGATTAATATCAGAGCAGGATCAGCTACAATTTCCCGACGCGGACGTCCGGTTATTTCATACTGATAATTAATCCATCTCTGAATTTCGGAAAAATCAGCAATCCGCCGTTATCCACCATGTTTTTTGCAATCAGACCCATAAAAATTGTCTTTCCCGTCCTTCCGGCCTTTACTGCTTCACCAGAATTTTTGCGGCGAACTCAAGCCCGAATTTGGAAATGAATCCCAGAATCCACGACAGCAGCACAATGATGACTGTCTCCGGGAAAAACTTCGCGGAAGTAAATTTCGCAATCAGCAGGAACATCACCACAAGAGACGCAATCATGCCCCACGGTTCGGGATGCAGTCCCAGCAGACCGCAGATGAAAGCAATCAGCAGCATACCGGAAAAATCCCCCTGCGTTTTCGTGATCTTCAGAGCAGACCACAAAACACCGGCGGTAAACAGCACCTGAACACAGAACGAAAGTATTTCACGGAACTCCGCCATACAGGAAACCTCCTCTGTTTAATCCCGTGTTTTTTCCTGATCTTCCACAAAATTCTCCCATGCATCCTCAATGTCTCCGACCCGGAGTTCGAGCATGTCGTATTCCTCACCCTCCGGCAGTTCGGAGTCGGCATTCAGAAGACCCAGTGTATTCAATATCTGGGCATGGAAAGATTTCATCTTGTGAACAATATGCGCGGGAATCTCTCTGCCCTGATAACGCTCCAGCAGGGAGCGGGAAAACTCAATACGCTGGTCATTGACCTCAAGAAGACGTGACCGCAGAGGAGTTTTCGCCTCCTCGACAACAGGATTGAAATGTTCAAACGCCTCCTCCCAACTGTCCTCGACAAAATTCAGGAAGGTGATCTCCTGCGCGTCATCGACAAACTTCACGCACATGATATCCTGAAGCTTTTTATAGAATGTCTCGAAAGAGTCCTGACCGTTGGCGATATCATCCACGATCATCGCATAAATTTCGGTATGGCTCAGAGGCGCATTCACTTCATCCAGAATCGAATCGACGGAATCCAGCTTTCCGGCGGATGCGGAAAAGTCTTCGGGGCGCAGTTCCTTGACTTTCTCCGGCTTCTCATGAGAATGTTCATGATGATGCCCGCAGCACTCATGGCTGTCATGCTCATGATGATGCTCCGGTTCCACGGATTCTCCGGCGGTGGCAAGATCGTCCAGCGGCACCAGCACCCAGTCGGCATCGTCGCGGCGGATCGCCACATCGCGCATCATGGAAGGATACTCGTCAAGCGAAAGATAAGGTTTCCGGCGGAGATCATGTCCTGCGGTAAACGCACAGAGATAGGCGTGCGCGATCTGATCCGGAATCTCCAGATATTCTCCGTAATCCTCATAAGTCTGAATGACCGCCTCCTCGAAATACCCGAGATACTCATCCAGAGCGAATTTATCCGGCAAATCGTCTTTGGAACAGTATTCCAGCGAAAAGACTCCGTTGCGCCAGTCCTCAACCGTCGCGATGACCGCATCTCCTTCGGAAAAATGATTCTCTCTGTAGAATGCGCTCAGGTCAAACGCGGAAACCGAAACCATCGCCATTTCAGGGCTGGACGCCCGTTTCAACGCCTCATAATTTTCCGACGACTCGGCAACGATGCAGTCGATCATGACCGAACGTCCGAGCAGCATGAAAGTCCGCGCAATCTGTCCGAGCTGTGCGGTATAGGATACCACCGGCAGTTCCCCCTTTGTCCCTTTCACGGAAAGCAGATACTCATCCGCGAAAAGCTCGTCGGAACAGAACGGTGCAAAACGCGCACCGTAAAGCAGGACGCCATCCTTGATCTCAAGCCTGGACGGCAGGATTTTGATCTTCGTTCCCTTGAAAAAGGGCGCACGGTTCCAGCAGACGGCATTATGAGTGTTGGAATTGAAGAAGATATCCGAACGCCCTTCCAGAATCAACTCGATATCACGTTCGACCCGCTCCTTGCGTTCGGCGGGAGGCAGAGCCGCGTTCTGGTTCACGAAAGCAACGACGTCGTTCACGGAAAACGATTCCGCATTCTCCATGGATTTCAGAAACTTCCCGACGGCGTCCTCAACCACACTTACACTGACCTGCTCTGACATACACCCCCGTCCTTTCCTGTGTCAAAAGTTTGTAAAATGATTCATCTGCGCCAGTTTCCGGTGCAGAAAACCGGAAATATAATCATTCAGATCGTCCTGCGTCCAGTTTTTCATCTCCTCAACCGTCACGGCGTTTTCAAGATCGAACTCGCCGCTTCTGATCCGGTTCAGGCGGTACAGGCACGCCCCGCATCCGAGCTTCGCGCCGACATCCGCGCAGAGG
Organism: Lentisphaeria bacterium; assembly: GCA_003526375.1. Classification (GTDB taxonomy): domain Bacteria; phylum Verrucomicrobiota; class Lentisphaeria; order Victivallales; family UBA1829; genus UBA11452. Next base: position 67,723 of record DPDG01000052.1, on the reverse strand, counting down.
GTGCGGATATAGGTTCCCTTGGAACAGGAAACCGTAAAATCGGCGTAGGGCAGTTCAATCCGGTCCATCGTGATGGAATGAATCGTGATCGGTTTCGCTTCACGCTCGATCTCCTGCCCCTTGCGCGCAAGCTCGTAAAGACGCTCTCCGCCTTTTTTCACCGCGGACACCATCGGCGGGATCTGTTCGATATCACCGACAAATCCCGCGAAAGTATCGCGCAGCATCTGTTCCGTCACACCGGAAGGATCGCTTTCACGGATCACATTGCCGTCCATGTCCTGCGAATCGGTCTCTCTGCCGAGCAGGATCGTTCCTTCGTAAACTTTGTCTTCGCCGCTGAACTTCTGGCTCAGCTTCGTAAATTTTCCGAGCACGACGACAAGCAGTCCGGTCGCGGCAGGGTCCAGGGTTCCGCAGTGCCCCACTTTCGGGACATTGAAACGGGAACGCACAAACGCCACGACGTCGTGACTCGTCCATTCCGTCGGTTTGTTGACAAGAAGCACGCCGCTGCGGTCGAAAATCGGCAGGCGGTGCCGGGCGGGATTATTTCTCATTGAGCTCCATCTCCACGTTGTTTGCAAGTATCTTTTCAGCTTCTTCAATCGTCGGCGCGGAGATAGAACAGCCCGCAGCCATCTCATGACCGCCCCCGTTCAGCCGTCTCGCGATCCTGCCGACGGATATCTGTCTCGCCTTGGAACGGAGCGAGACCTTGAAGCCTTCTTTCTCCTTCCGGATCACCGCCGCGACAACAACGCCGTCAATCGCGCGCAGCGACTCGATGACCTGCTCCGTATTGCGCAGGTCCACCTCATATTTTTTCAATAAATCAGGATCCAGATAGAACCACGCGAACTTTCCGCCGAACTCTTTCTTCATGTGATTGCAAAGCAGGTCCGCTTCAAAACGCGCCATATTTTCCGGTTTGGAAAGAAAACAGTTCCTGATGATGTGCCGACGGTCCGCGCCAAGCTCCAGCAACCGCGCCGCGGCACGCAGAGCCTCCGGCGTCGTGTTGTCGAACCGGAAACAGCCGGAATCCGTAATGATCCCCAGCATCAGCAGAGTCGCGGAAACGGGGCTGATCATCAGAGTCGCGGCTTTCGCGATCGAAAGAACAATCTCGGCAGTCGAACACGCCGTCGGCACCACATAACTCGCGTCGCCGTAACGCTCATTGTCCGGATGATGATCAATATTCAGGCATGGTATTGTAATACCGTCCTCCTTGATACAGGGAGCGGACACGCGCATTCTGGTCGAAGCATCCAGTGTGATCAGGAGCGAATAACATTCAACGCCAAGCGTCGTAATGGAAGTGATCAGCCCGCTCGGGACAAAATCCTGATACATGTCAGGCACCGATTCGGGAATCAGCGCATCCACGAAAAAACCGTTTTCGCGCAGGATGAAATACATGCCGCAGAGCGAACCGACCGCATCGCCGTCGGGACGCTCATGGGTCATCAGCAGAATCCGCCCCTTGCCGCGAAGCTGTTCAAGACGGTCCTTTACCTCGGCAAGAGTGATGTCATTGCTCATTTTCTTCCAGTTCCCGAATCAGTGAAAGGACCTTGTCGCCTTCCTCAAGGTTCATATCGTGGACAAAATGAAGCACCGGCGTATATTTCAGGATCACATGCCTGGAAACATTGTGCTGGATATCCGGGCGGAGCTTGTTCAGAGCCCTGAGAATCTCCTCCGGCGGCTTCGATCCGAAAACACTGACATACACCGTCGCATTGCGGAGCGATTCCGACGCATGGACTTTGGTTACGGAAACAAGGGTATCGCCTCCGCCGACCCCGCGTTTCTCGATGATATCTGCAATTTCCCGTTTCAGGATTTCGTTGACACGGGCAATTCTGTCGTGAGACTGAGCCATTTGCACACCTCCTTCTTAAGGATTTTTCCGGATTTACGGAACAGGCTTTTCGCAACCTGCCGGCAGATTCATAGAGTCGCGCCGGCAGGCAAATGTTCGATGATAACAGATCAGAGTGTCGCTTTTTTCAGCTCGATTTCATAGAACTGGATCACATCGCCGACATCGAAGTCGAGGAAGTTGTCCAGCTTGATGCCGCATTCCATGCCCTGACGCACTTCCTTGACATCGTCCTGAAAACGGCGGAGGGAACGCACTTCCCCGTTGAAGATCAGCTCGCCTTTCCGGAATACGCGCGATTTGCTGCCGACCTTGACCACTCCCTTATCCACCATGCAGCCGCAGATCTTCGGACCTCTGGACAGCTCGAAAATCTTCAGGATATGAGCTACGCCGAGTTCTTTCTCGCGTTTATCCGGCTCAAGACGACCCGCCATAGCGTCCTTGATGTCTTCCAGCAGCTCGTAAATGATACTGTAAAGACGGATTTCGACATTCTCTTTCTTCGCCAGGTCGTTCACGCCGGGATTGACGCGGACGTGGAATCCGATCACAATGGCATTGGAAGAAGCCGCAAGCTGGACATCGCTTTCCGTAATCGCCCCGACAGCGGCGTGAAGCACTTCCACGCTGATTTTTTCGGACGGCAGTTTCTTGAGAGACTCCACAATAGCTTCGGAGGAGCCGCAGACGTCAGTCTTCACCACCACTTTGAGCGTATTGCGTTTGCCGTTCTCCATCTGCGAGAACAGATCGTCAAGCGTCATGCCGCCGCCTTTGCCGGAGAGCGTCTCCACACGTTTGCTGGCGCTTCTCGCTTCGCCGATCTCTTTGGCTTCCTTCTCGCTCTTGCAGACAACAAGCTTCGTTCCGGCATCCGGCACACCGCTCAGACCAACAATCTTCACCGGAGTGCTCGGCCCGGCGGACTTGATACGCTGTCCGCGATGATCAATCAGCCCCTTGACTTTGCCGTAATATTCACCGCAGATGATCGGATCGCCCACATGAAGCGTCCCGTTCTTGACCACGATGCTGGCGGTCGGCCCGTATCCCTGTTCGAGCTGGGATTCCAGAACAAACGCCTCGGCTGGACGCTTCGGATTGCCTTTGAGCTCCAGCATCTCCGCCTCCAGCAGGATGCGCTCAAGAAGATCGTCGATCCCCTGCCCTGTCTTTGCAGACACTTTGACGACGCCGATCGTTCCGCCCCAGTCTTCCGGCATCAAACCGTTCTGCTGCATATTCAGAAGCACCTTGTCCGGATTGGCATTCGGCAGGTCGATCTTATTCATAGCCACAATGATCGGCACTTTCGCCGCTTTGGCATGATTCATGGCTTCGATGGTCTGCGGCATGAAACCGTCATCCGCGGCAACAACAAGCACTACGATATCCGTCACATTGGCGCCGCGGGCACGCATTGCGGTAAACGCTTCGTGCCCCGGGGTATCGACAAATGTAACCGACTTATTGCCGCAGTGCGCAATCGATGCGCCGATATGCTGTGTAATTCCACCGGCTTCCCCCGCCGCGACACGCGTTTTGCGAATCGCGTCCTGCAATGAGGTCTTGCCGTGATCGACATGTCCCATGAAAGTCACGATCGGCTGACGTGCAATGATATCTTTCGGGTTATCCGCAAATTCAATTTCCTCCGGAGCATCGGCACTCTGGCTGCCGGCATCTTTCTGAACATGCTCCTCTTTTCCGCGCTTGTCAATCACGAGCGTGAATCCCATCTTCGCGGCAAGTTCGACGGCTACGGCGGGCTCCAGCATCTGGTTGATGCTCGCAAGGACATTCATCATCATGAGACTGGTAATCACCTCATTCGGGCGCTTACCAAGGGCTTCGGCAAGGCTCTTGACAATGACCGGTCCCTTGATATGAACCTCCTGCTGTCCGGCAGATGCGGCGGAAACCGCTCCTCCACCGTCCCGGTTTCCGGCTCCGCGTCCGGGCTCCCCGCCTCTTTTCGCCATCAGTTCGTCAAGATAAGATTTCACAAGCTCAACAGCATCAGGCGGAATCACAGAGCTGGCGCTCTTCACGTCATCCCCGAATCCCTGCGACTCCAATTCTTTAATGATCTCCTTTACGGAAACGCCATACTTATCCGCAAGAGTTTTGACTTTTACACTTTTTGTTCCCATGAAAATCCCTTTGACAATTCACTTTTTGCCGGAACCTGAAATCGAAATGTGCGGCAATCCGTCCGGCAGACGATTACTGCTGCTCCCCGTCGGAAGCACCGTCCGATGTTTGATTGATCTTTGCCAGCCCTTCTGAAATCGCATTCACGGTTTCTTCATCCATTCCCTTGATCGCAGCGATATCGGAAATTCCCGCGCTCCTCAGCCCTTCCACCGTCAGATAACCGTTGTTCACCAGTATTTCCGCCTTGGCGGGAGAAATGGAAAGTTCGGAGGAAAGCTGCGAAATATACTGCGTCTTCTTCTCCTCGAAAGAGTCTTCTTTCACCGCGTCGTCCGTTACAAAATTGATGTTCCAGCCGATGAGTTTCTGCGCAAGACGCACATTCTGCGCTTTCTTGCCGAACGCCAGACGGGAATTCTCGGAATTGACGCGGATCGTCAGCATTCTGCGGTTCTCATCCACGCTGATTGATTCGAGCTTCGCAGGATGCAGGGCATTCGCGGCATACACCTTGATATCATCCTCATAACGGATGATGTCAACACGCTCATTGCCGAGCTCGCTTGTAATATTGCGGACCCTCATGCCGCGCATTCCGACACACGCGCCGACCGGGTCGATGCGGGGATCGTTGCTCCGGACCGCGATCTTCGTGCGCATTCCGGCTTCTCTGGCGATTCCGGCGATCTCAACGACACCGTCGTGAATCTCGGAAACCTCGCGTTCAAACAGTTTTTTGACAAAACCCGGATTCGAGCGCGACAGAATCAGACTCGGTCCGGACACCAGCGTATCCACTTTGACCAGCAATGCGTTGATGCGCTCCCCGACCATATACTGCTCTCCGGGAACCTTGTCCTTCGCGGCAATGATACCCTCGGATTTCTGAAGGTCAACAATAATCGCGCCGGCTTCGATACGTTTCACGGTGCCGTTGACGATCTCCCCGACTTTCTCGTCATATTCCTCTTTCACAATGGCTTTTTCCGCTTTGCGGAGCTGCTGGAGAATCGCCTGGCGCGCAGTCTGCGCGGCAATGCGCCCGAAGTTTTTCGGGGTCACTTCCCATTCCACCACGTCTCCGAGCTGGACATCGGGATACTTCTCCTTCGCCTTTTCGATTGTGATCTGGTCATTGTTCGGGAAAGTATCGACGACTTCGAGTTGCGCCCAGGCTCTGATTTCGCCGGTCTGGCGGTCCAGCTTCACAGCCAGATTGGAAGCAGGATGAATGCTTTTGCGCGACGCTGTCAAAATAGCCTTTTCGACGGCGTCCACGAGCTGCTCTTTACTGATTCCGCGTTCCTGTTCGATATACTCAAGAGTTGCCAGAAGTTCATTGTTCATAATTACCGCCTCCAGGCTGTTAAAATTTTTACCCAAACGGTGCCAAAAAATAAGGCGGGTCTTTTGGCGAAACCCGCCTGATCCTCCCCGTATTCAGCAAGCGGGGACAGGCAACCAATAAAATTACAATTATAATCTACATCCTTTCCGTGTTTTCTTCAAGCTCTTTTAGAGGGATTTTATACTTTTCATGGAAATGCAGAACTTTTTTTCCGCAAAATTTAGTCTTTCCGACTTGAAAAGCAGTGCAACTGCAAGTTATATTATATATTTTGAAATAGCAATAATGCAATCTTATCATAATTGAAAGGATCTTTAAATGGCAGAAAAGAAAAAAGTACTTGTGAGAAAGTCTGCGGTCAAAACCCACAAGCAGAGCGAAAAAGCCCGCGTCAGACATAAATCCCGCAGAAACACGATCAGCACAATGGAAAAGAAACTCCGTGCCGCCGTCGAAGCCGGAGACAAAAATTCCGCCGCGGAACTCCTCAAGACTCAGTATGCGGCTCTTGACAAAGCAGTCAAATCCGGCACGTTCCACAAGAACAAAGCGGACAGAAAGAAATCCCGTCTCGCTTCTCTTGTCAACAGCGCTGCAAAGAAAGCCGAAGCTCCCGCTTCCTGAATCCGCACAGTCTGACTGTTGTAAAACTCCGCATTTTTCCGTGCGGAGTTTTTTTGTACATACAGGACATAAAACTCTGCTCTGCGGTTGCTCGCTTTCTCAAAATAACTTGCCAAACATTCAAAATATGCCTATGCGAAGCACGCCAATTTTCTACGATGTCAATATCATCATCTGATGGATTTTGCTTGTCATTTAATGCACGCCTAATACGTTTTGCTGTAGAATGATATTTGCTACGAGAATAAACAGGGAAGACATCTCTGGGATCTTTTTTAGATATTTTTGTATTCATCTCAATAGCCTAATTTTTAATCATTCAATTATCTATATTTACTCTTGCAACACTGTTTTGTTGCTGCGATTTTTCTGTCGCTGTACTTTACGACATCTTTGATGACCAGTTTTTGAATTGCTGAAATCAGGGTATCCATAAAGTTGAGATCAATATTATCACCATCTGCAGGGACATACATTTCAATGTTCAGGCTTTGGGAACTTCTCAATTTCTTGCCATAAGAGAACTTGCCAGCAATGGATTTTTCCATAGATGAAGTAAAGAACAACATTTGTTTACTGGTATAGTCAGCTTGGGTATCCCAATACACACCGGTATCATCACCGGCACCGAAAGCGTAGCTGCGATAGAAAGCATTACCAAAAATGTCAATGGTTATTGAATTTTCCGGAAAGCTTGCAACTGGATTTGAAATGCAATTGACCACGCCGGTATTGGTTGTTCCTGCCATAACGAATGGAATCTCCCCCGGAAGCTGATCTTCTTTTTTTAATCTGCGACCTTGCTTTATATGGTCGAAGACAGCTTGATAAGTCACGGTTTTCCAAGCAACATTCTGCTTTTCAAAATCATCCAGAGCTTTCTGCTCAGCAACGGTTAACTCATAATCCTTCAATCCTGTAGCGGTGAGATAAGCTTCCAGCTCAGCTACACGCTGAGCCTCCAGCTCAGCTACAAACCTCTCCATGAAATCAAAATCTATTTTTCCGTTTTTAGTCGGAAGCCTGATTTTGTCAGATTGTATTTTTTTATAACTTATACTGTCTCCCCAAGTATATTTATGCTTTAGTCCTTGATATACACAAGAAGTAAGGAATAGATACGTTGCACGCGTGGCGTTTGTGGTGGATTTCAAATATAACGCTAAATTGTGACTGTCATTAGAATAAAAGTCGTCTTTTTGATATGTCACGACAAGAGTCTTTCCCCCGATAAAAATACAGTTCCCACTGTCTAAATACTTGGTGTCATACTCTATATAGGTAGATACTGCATTGTTTTCTGAACCTGCACAAAGGTATGGAATCCCATTCACTTTTGGTAATACATCGCGGGATAAAATACATTGAGTGTTTCTTACGCTAAAAATATCTGTGATTTTATATTCGCCCCACTCAACCTGACTTAACAATTTGTTAAGGCGGTCAGACTCCCCTGCTTGTTTTAATAGATTTGACACTTCCCATGCGAGATAGTCACTGACTGTCTTTTTGAAATCTGCAAGGGTTGGTTTGGTATCAACAGGAGCTGTTTGATTCCAATCTTTACCACTGTTAGGATCTATATGACCTTCGTAATACTCTTTTTCAGTAAGGATATTCAGTTTGTGTTTCCCGAAGTGGACAAGGTCGACTACCTCTTGATAACGCTCTTTTGCTCTGTCTGTATCCCGGAGATTGATACTGGCTTTTTTACGATTCGTTCTGGTATAACCGTCATTGGAGAAGTCAATAAATTTGACAATATTGTCCTTGTGGTGAGCTTCGCCAACTTTGAAAACGTAAATATTGGTTTGAACGCTCGATTTGCCGATAAACAAATCTATCGGCATTTTGATACTTGCTAAGAGAGTATTGCTTCCCAAAATCTCAGTGTTATAGCTGACAGCCTTACCAGAACCAGCCGAATTTTGAATAATGATTGCAGCATATCCTTTCTCCATCATAGAAAGAGCTTTGGCAACAAAGTTCATTCCGTTACCCGGTGCTGAATATGGCGGATTAAGAACAAATGCAGTTGCAGGAAACTTTTTGTTGGTTTCGCCAGATCCATAAAGTCCGTTAAATTCGGTCAAAGAGTCTTTATTCAAAATATTCGAACTACCGTCACCCATCAAAATCATATTGAGAATTGCAAGCATATAAATACTTGGCAGCAACTCAATACCAAGCAACTGTTGCGCTTTGATTTTAATCTCCGCATTCGCCAATTCTTCCGGAGATTTGATTTTATCTCTGGCATCAATCAGCATTTCATTCATTGCTGCAACAAGCAAGCCTGCCGAACCGGTCGCAAAGTCCCAAACATAGGAATCTTTGTTGACCTTTGCGAGCTTGACAAGCAATATTGCAACATAGGACGGTGTAAGCACCACATCATTCAGCTTGTCTTGAGTAAAACCGAGCCAGCCGTACATTTCATTGAAAAGCTTGCCTGTAAAGTCGGTGGTCAATCCGATCTTGTAGTAAATACCGAGATCATCAACAATCTTTATGAACACACGCTTCAACTGGCTTTCGCCTTTCTCGACCTTATTTATATTGGCGGTGGTCAACGTGTTTTCAAGTGTTCGAACAATGAAATTCATCTTATCTTTTGGTAAAGATTTATATTCCAGAAATGCTTTGATCTTCCGGATCATAATTTCACCATCAGTATCACCGCTTTCGATTGATGATTTCAAATCTGATTTTTCAAGCGGTCTGACCTTACCTGGAATACCTAAAGTCGCAATGATTGAAGCTGCGACAAGATAGACTCTGTCGTTTTCACCCAAGCCTTTTTCATTTTGGTAAATATCATTATTCAGCTTCACAAGACTGATATTGATTTCGCGTTCCCGCTGCTCTTTGAGCTTTTCAAGTTGCTCAGGAGTTAATTGCAGATTTTTGACTTTTTCAATAAAAGCATCAAAGTGATCTGCTTTCAGAAAAGACAGGTCGCTGTATTTTCCAACACTTTGCCCAATACCAAAGTTGCTTTTTGAAACGTAGTATACACCTATCTCATACTGAAGTTTGCCAGTTTCATCTTTGAAACCGGTTACACCAATTGCAATGACATCGCTATAATCAGTATGGTGCAGAATAGCATTGGCGTAATGAACAGCTCCGTTGACAGCATAAGAATTGATGTTGTTTAAATTAGGCTCGTTTTTGGCAGTTCGGTTATCGACTTGACCATTGGCATCAAGTTTGACCAGTTTGTCTTTGTATCCTTTGTATTCAATAAGAATCGGATAGAAATCCAAATTCTTATCTCTCAACAGCAACTTTGCATCTAGACGATTACCACCCTTGCCACCGCTTTTTGAATAGTAATCTGCAAGAGCTTTGTCTATATCAGAATTCAAAGACTCCTGCTCAAGTTTATAATCCTACTTGTATTCTTTCAACCAACCATTCGCCAGATCCGCGATGTTTGGTTCAACCGATTTGCTGTTGTTCATTATCACGCTCCTATGTCAATTGCCAAGCTTTTACACCTTATCGTTGGTAATATATCACGCAGATGATGTTTTTTTCAATCTTAAATCACAATATTTGGTAACCTTGGGTCTATTTTTTCGTTTGGAATTATCAAGAAGCATTTAGGTATAGAAAATAACCTTATTGATTTTGTAAAACCGTGTTGAGTAAGTTTAAAAATTAGAGTTTTGCCAGTATTTCAGGAATCAGACTGGCATCCATTTTTGAAAAGCCGAAACAACGGATGCCAAGATCTTTCAAAGATGCTCCGATATGATAAAGTTCCTGTTGGTCTATAATAAAGAAACGATCATGAAATTTGTTCGACCGGAGCACTTTCAGAGTCGGGTATTGAGCATTGAATTTTTGAATATCCTGTACTGTCAAACTGTTTTTAGGATGAGTAACGATCATAACATCAACACTGGATTTTTTTCTTGCAAGCATATCCAACACAGAAAGATCTACATATCCATCAATCAGCACAATTTCAGATGTAGCCTTGGATATTAGATTATTGACAAAAGTATATGCATCGTAAATTTGTCCGTCAAAGAATATTCCATGAGCTGGTTCCGGTTTGCGGTCCAAAGCTTCAAAAATCAGATCAAACTTTTTATCATTTTCATATTGATCTGCTATTTGCCGCCGTTCCAAGGTTTCAAGGCGGGAGAACAATGTAGATGTTGAAGCAATAACATGACGCATTTCCACAAAAGCATTCATTATTTTGATGCTGGTTTGAATAGCAAATTCACTGTGCAGAACACTTGAAAGCATTGCAACACCTTGTTCTGTAAACACATATGGCAGGTATCTGCGTCCACCATGCTGCCCATCTCCAGCCCTTTCTCCACTTGAGGTAACAAATTGTGACCTCAAGTTTTGATACTCTTCAGTTGTAAGCTGAAAGCGGAAGGATTCAGGAAAACGCTCAATATTTCGTTTTACAGCCTGATTGAAAGCTTTTGTTTCAACTTTATACAACGCGGCCAAATCACTGTCCAGCATTACCTGAAAACCTCGAATGGTGTAGATTATGCGTTTTAATGTCTGCACTGAGGCAGAAGATAAAACTTCAAAGTTTTCCGGCATACGCGTAATCCTTATTTGCTATTGCCTATAATATAACATTCTTACCACAAAATACAACTGCATAAATATAACTGCATAAAAGAGAAAAATCCTTGTCTTTCTCTCTATATTTTCAATAGGAATATTGCCTCTTCAATTTTACTTTTTTGTGGGGTGATGTAACGATAACACCGGGCGTTACATTCTGCGGTGGGATAACGATTGATTTCAATTCGGTTTTGGGGTATTTTCTTCATGACGGACAGGCTGTCATTGACGCAGTTTATCCCGTTTTTTTTTCAGAACAGATTCTATCTTCAAGCGTGTTTCGGGGGTTGTCCGGATTTCAAAAGAATCCCCTTTCACGGTGATTTCATCCACATTCAATTCAATCTTCATCCGTTTGAAGAAATCCGCCACGCCGATCTTGTCTTTTCGGACAATCTCCGGTAAATCTTTGAAACACAAGGTCAGCTTTTCCGGCTGCAGCGATGCAACACCTGCAACCAACGCCTTCGATTTGAAACGTCTCACATTTTCGGCGGAACGCACCTGCTCAGCCGGTATGGACTCACAGGCTGCGGCTTCCGGCTCCGACAGCGGCTTCTCAGCTTTATTCCTGAAAACAGTTTTTATTTTCGTTTCCTGCTTCACCTGCGGAGCAGGAACAGACGCTTCCGCCCTGTTCAAAGCCGCTTTCTTTGCCGCCGCGACATTTTCCCTCACCTCGTCGGCGCTCATGAACACGTCCATTTTTGTTCGCGGGATATCCTTTCTGCCGGAATAGACCGCAACAGCCAGGATCACTCCGCAAACCATGAACATTGCGGCGATCTTCCAGAGTGCAGGCGCAATACGGAACTCCCTGCGGGGATTCATCGCACGGCGGATTTCCGCACGGTTTCCGTCCGGCAGAGTTCCGTCATACGCAGTCGAATCCAACATAGACTTCGTCAGATTCCATGCGGCGGAAAGCTCCTTCCATTCTTCACGGCACGCCGGACAGGTCTCCAGATGGACGCGCAGAACCGCTGCATCCTCCGGCGAAAGTTCTCCGGCAAGATACGCCGTCATCCATTCCCTGATTTTCTCACACTCTTTCATAGGAGCTCCTTCTCCCTGTAAGCGTTCCGCAATTTTTTCAAGGCTCCGTGCAGAATGAAACCGACGTTTGAGACGGTCAGGTTCATGATCTCAGCGATCTCCTTATAAGACTTATCATGTTCCATTTTCAGAATGACAATTTCCCGTTCCCGCTCATTCAACGATTCAAACAGGGAACGCGCCAGCGCAACATCATCCTTGCGGACCGATGCCGCATCCGCCCCCGGCGTCACGGCTCCGCCCCCGGAATCAGGCTCTGCATCCAGACTCACGTTCAGACGCATCCGCGCCGACTTGAGAATGTCAAGACAGATATTCCGTGTCGTCCGGAACAGCCATGCGCCGGGATTCTCCACCACGCCCGGCGGAGGTCCCTGCAGGAACCTCACATACCTGATATAGGCATCCTGCACGGCATCGCACGCACCCGCGTGGTCTTTCAGGTAACGCATGGCAAAACGGATCAGCCCGCGTTCGGTTCCCGTGATCAGCGCCTCAATTTCTTCCTCGCTGTAAGTACCTCTATTCATTCAGACGATTCTGCTGCGACTTTATTAGTATGCAAAGCACAATTTTCATTTCATGATCTCTGCAAGCCGGTCGACTGTCCCGTCGAAGAAACGCATACACGCCTCAACCGGTTTCCCTGTATAAAAATCAACACCCGCATCCTTCATGATGTCGAGCACATCTTTGGAATCACCGGCTTTCAGGAATCCCATGTAGGGCTCGATCTCTCCGGCAAGAATCTTTTTCGACAATGCGACGGCGGCGGAAAAACCGGTCGCATATTTATAGACATAGAAATCATAATAGAAATGCGGAATGCGCGCCCACTCCCAGCGGATCCGGTCATCCGGCCGGACGGCGTCGCCGTGATACCGGGCATTCAGGGCAAAATATTTTTCGGACAGGAGATCGGCGGTCAGCGGCGTTCCGGCTTCGGAGAGTGCGGACATGTCTCGCTCGAATTCCGCGAACATGGTCTGGCGGAAAACCGTCCCGCGCACCTCATCGGCAAGATGGTTCAGGAGATATGCGCGGATGCTGTCGTCCGGCGCGTTTTCCATCAGGTGATGATGCAGCAGCAGTTCATTCGTGGTTGACGCGACTTCTGCGACGAAAATCTTATAGGATGCGTAATGAAACGCCTGGCAGCGATCGGAAAAGTAGGAGTGCATGGAGTGTCCGAGCTCATGCGCAAGCGTGAAAACGCTGTCCAGTGTGCCGGAATAATTCAGCAGGATATAGGGCGGCTTGCCGTAACAACCGCTGGAATAGGCACCGGAACGCTTGCCGCGGCATTCGGGAATGTCAATCCAGCGCTGTTCAAATGCGTTGTCGATCGCGGAATGATACTCCTCTCCGAGCACCGTCAGAGAATCCTTCACATATCGGACGGCATCCTTCCATTCGACCTCCATCTTGCATTCCGGCAGGAGCGGCGTATGAATGTCATACATATCCAGCGTTTCCAGTCCGAGCTTTTCGGCGCGCAGGCGGAAATACTTATGAATGGACCCCATATTCTCATGGACCGTGTCAATCAGCCCGTTGTAAACGGAAAGCGGCACGTTGTCTTCAAACAGCGAAGCCTCCAGAGCAGACGGGAACTTGTGAAGTTCCGCGCTCAGGGCGGAAGTCTTGAAGTTCGCGTCAAGCAGCGAAGAAAAGGTATTCTTAAACCTGGCATAAGTATCATAAGTCGCTTCAAAAGCCGCCTTGCGGACTTCGCGTTTCGGGGATTCCAGAAACTTGATGTAGTTGCCGTGAGTCAGTTCCGTTTTCACGCCGTCCTCGCCGGTAATTTCACCGAAACGGAGATCGGCGTCATTCAGCAGGGAGAACGTCTTATACGGAGTGCCGAGCACGTCAGAACTCATACTGAGAATACGTTCCTCCGCGGCGGAAAGCGTATGTTTGCGTTCCTTGCCGATTTCGTCAAGCGTGCGTTTGTAAAATGCCAGCACAGGAGAGTTGCAGTAATGTTCAAAGACCTTTTCGTCCATCGCAATCAGCTCCGGCTGGAACCAGGCGCATTCGCCGCCGATTTCGGCATGTTTTGCGCTGATGCGGTCGAGACGCGCCCTGTTTGCGGAATTTCCGGTATCCTCGTCCGCCTTCAGATGCGCATAAACATAGAGACGCTCCAGCACAAGCCCGAGTTCGTCATCCGCCTGAAACGCCGCAAGCAGAGTCTCCGGGCTTTCGGCAAGACGCCCCTTGAACTTCAGGAACGCCTTCACTCCGTCGTCGATTTCCGCAAAATCCTTTTCCCACTGGGCGTCGTCGGCATAAAGCCGGGAAAGATCCCATGTCATGTTCCGGTCGATTTCATTGCGAGACTTTGCCGTATGATCCATTATTTCACCGTCTTTCGTTAGATTACTGATTGATTTTCATGAAATATAACCGTTTGTTTCCAAATCTTCAAGCTTTTTCATTTGCCCCTGACACAAAAGAGGAGTATATTAAACACTTATGGCCCAATGAAAAAAGAGAGGAGTCCAACATGTCTGAAAACTATTATGTAACCACACCGATCTATTATGTCAATGACAAACCGCATATAGGACACTCCTACACAACCATGCTGGCGGATGTCCTGACCCGTTTCCATGCGGCAATGGGAGAGGACACTTTCTTCCTGACCGGAACCGACGAACACGGGCAGAAGGTACAGAAAGCAGCGGAACAGCGCCACATGGCTCCTCTCGCGCACTGCGACGAAACCGTGGTCCGTTTCCAGGAACTCTGGAAACGCCTCGGCATCCATAACAGCGACTTCATCCGCACGACTCAGGAGCGCCATAAGAAAATCGTCTGCAAGATTCTTCAGGAGCTTTTCGACAAGGGGCTCATCTACAAGGCGGAGTACACCGGTCATTACTGTGTCCCCTGCGAGCGTTATTTCACGGAAAAGGATCTGCTCGAAGGCGGGCTCTGCCCCGAATGCAGGCGCCCGACGACCAAACTGGTAGAATCCAACTATTTCTTCAGAATGAGTCAGTATCAGGACTGGCTTATTGATTACATCAAGACGCATCCGGGATTCATCATGCCGGAATACCGTTCCAACGAGACCCTCGGCTTTCTCCGCAAACCGCTGGGAGACCTCTGCATCTCGCGCCCGAAATCGCGTCTGTCCTGGGGAATTGAGCTCCCGTTCGACAAGGATTATGTCTGCTACGTCTGGTTCGACGCGCTGATCAACTACATTTCCGCCATCGGCTACGGCACGGACGATGAGAAGTTCCGCAAATGGTGGTCCGGCGCACATCACCTGATCGGCAAGGACATCCTGACCACGCATACCGTCTACTGGCCCACGATGCTCAAGGCAATGGGACTCCCGATGCCGAAATCCATTTTCGCACACGGCTGGTGGCTCAGCGGACAGGACAAAATGAGCAAGTCGCTCGGCAACGTCGTCAACCCGATGGACATGATGAATCTTTTCGGCGTGGACGCGTTCCGTTACTGCCTCATGGCGGAAATGGTGCTCGGAAGCGACGCCTCGTTCACGCAGGCGTCTTTCATCAAGCGTTACAACAGCGATCTTGCCAACGACCTCGGCAACATGCTGAGCCGCGCAGTCAAGCTCACGATCAAATATTTCGACGGGCGCGTGCCCAGGCCGGGCAATCTTGAGGACGTCGATCTGGAACTCAAGGATCAGGCGATCGCCTCCATCGGGCTCATGCGCAATGCGGTCGAAAACATGAAAATCGACCGCGGGCTTGAACACGTCATGAACGTAGTCCGCGCGGCAAACCGCTATATGGAGAAAACCGCTCCGTGGACCCTTGCCAAACAGGGCAACATGGAGCGTTTGGCGACGGTTCTTTACACTGCGTCCGAAACCCTGCGCATTGTATCGGGCCTCCTGCTTCCGGTCATGCCCTGCAAAATGAAAGAGTTCCGCATGAAACTCGGACTGCCCGAAGACATCGCGGCAAAATCCGATTTCAGCGGGCGTCTCGAAAAGTGGGGCACACTCGAATTCGGCACGCAGGTGCATGACATCGAGGCGCTCTTTCCGAGAATCGTCATCGAAGATCCGATGGCACAGCTCAAGGCGGAAGGCAAGAAGGCAAAGCCGAAACCGGAGGCGGTCAGGACGGAAACCGTTGCCGTCGGAGAAAATATGGTCACGATTGACGAATTCTTCAAGACGCAGCTGAAGACGGCAAAAGTCCTGGAGGCGGAAAAGGTGGAAGGCGCGGACAAGCTTCTCAAGCTCAAAATCGAGCTCGGCAATGAAACCCGCCAAATCGTTTCCGGTATTGCGAAACATTACAGGCCGGAGGAACTGGTCGGCAAGATCATCATTGTCGTGGCAAACCTCAAACCGGCGAAAATCCGCGGCATCGAGTCATTCGGAATGCTTCTCGCTGCAAAAACCGGCGACACGCTCAAGCTTGCGACCATCGACGGCGGCGATTTCCCCAGCGGAATCGCCGTGGGATGAGAAGCATGAGCTTCCCCCCGTTGTTTTATTGCAAACGGCAGAAATGAACACCCCATAGCAAATGAGCATCGTAACGGCACTTCTGGCAATCCTGATCGGAGGGCTGATCGGAGGCGGGATCGCAAAACGCCTCGGACAGCCTCTCCTGCTCGGATATATCCTCGCCGGAGTCACGATCAGCCTCATCAACAGCGGGGCAAACGGGGTCGTCATCGACCAGAATCAGTTGCAGGGGCTCTCCGATATCGGCGTGGCGCTGCTTCTTTTCTCCATGGGGCTTGAGTTCTCGCTTGACGACATCCGCCCTGTCAGGAAGCTGGCGGTCTGGGGTTCGATCATTCAGGTTTTCGCCACGCTCCTGTGTGTTTTCGGCATTCTGAAAGGCTTTTTCGGTATTGCCGGCTACCCTGCATTGTTCGCCAGCGCCGCATTCGTTTCCACCAGTACCGCAGTCGTGCTCAAGAGCCTGACCATGCACAACCGTATGATGACGCTCTCCGGACGCTCCATGATCGGTGTTTCGCTGGTTCAGGACCTGATCGTCATTCCTCTGATGGTGCTCCTCATGAACGCCAACAACCTGAACGAAGGCTTCATGAACGCCCTGAAACCGGTCGGGATCGGCGCTGCATTCGTCACGGTGCTGTTTCTGGTCGGACCGCGCATCATTCCGCCAATCCTGCGGCACGTCTCCTCGTGGAATTCACAGGAGCTGTTCCTGCTTTGCGTGACGGTCATCAGCCTGGGAATCGGTTTTCTTGCGGACAAGATGTGCCTGACATTCTCTTTCGGCGCATTCATGGCGGGAATTCTGCTGAACGGTTCCGATTACGGCAAGAAAGCGCTTTACGAGATGCTCCCGGTGCGTGACCTGTTCAGCATGCTGTTTTTCGTTTCCATCGGCATGTTGATGAATGTCCCGTTCCTGATGAAACATTTCTGGATGATCCTGCTGCTGGTCGTGCTCACGGGGCTCAGTCGCACGTTTTTCCTTGCGGTTCTCGCATGGCTGTTCAAATACCGCAATGTAATCCCCGCCGCCATGTTCTTCGGCATGTTCCCGACCTCGGAAATCGCATTCATCGTCCTCAGCTCCGGTTATGCGGCGGGAATTCTTACGCAGGATCTTTATATGCTGATGCTCTGCACCGTGATCTGCTCCATGGTGCTCGGTCCGCCGGTCTCCTCACTCACGACTCCCGCGTATGAATACCTCCGGAAACATTTCCCGACCGCAGTCATGAACACATTCAACATGCCGGAACCGGCTTTGACGAATCACATCATACTCGCCGGAGGCGGGCGTGTCCAGCGTGTGGTTGCAAAGGTGATGGAACATTTCGAGCTGCCTTACATCATCATAGAACCGAATTATTTCCTGTTCAACGACATGCGCAAAGACGGCTTTGAATGTATTTTCGGCTCTCCATCGGAGGAGGTGATCCTGAAAGCGGCGGCGGTCGGACGAGCCAGAATGATTATCGCGGCAGCACAGGAATTCAAAGTCAATACGGATATCATACGCAATGCGCGCCTTCTGAATCCCGATATCAAGATCGTCTCGCAGGCTTACTCTCAGGAAGAGGCGGACGCAATGCATGAATATAAGGTATTCGATGTCATGCGCCCCGTCTTTGAGCTCGGGCTGGACCTCTCGCGTCTTGCGCTTCACAAACTCGATTATTCCATGGTCCAGATACAGAACAATCTTCAGAAGATGCGCGATCAGTATTCCACGCCGCTGATGCTGAGCCAAAGCGATGCAAAGCGGAGCGACAATCTGAGTTCTTTCGTCAGCATGGTGGATTTCAAGTGGATGGAGATCGGCAGGGATTCCGAGCTTGCCAACCGCACATTCTCCGGCAAATTCAAAGAGATCGGCAACATACATATCGTGGGCGTGATCCGCGGCAATGACATGATCCCGAATCCGGATGAAAAATTCATTTTCCTTGACGGCGACCTGCTTGCGGTCATTGCGCCGGATGAGGACCGTCACAAGTTTGCCGCCCTGCTCGGCAATGCCGGCTGATTTCATGCCGCATTTCGAGCCCGCTCCATACCGGAAGCGGAAACAGCGTGCCGCCACAGAGATTTTATTCCTGTTTTTATTTCACATTCCGGTTGCAAAATCATGGATTCCAGCCATATTAACAGCCGGAAAAGCATGATTTACCGGGGAGTGCATTCATGAAAATTTCAACGAAGGGAAGATACGGGCTGCGCATTATGCTGGACCTGGCTCTGAATGCCGGTGCAAAACCGCGCATGATCCACCAGATCGCGGACTCGCAGCAGATATCCGAAAAATATATCAGCCGCCTCATCATCAAATTACGCAAAGCGGGAATGGTCAAATCCATTCGCGGCGCAAAAGGCGGATACCGGATCGCACGGTATCCGAAGAACCTGACTCTCCTTGAAATACTTGAAGTCATGGAGGGCCCCGTATCCATCGTCAACTGCGTCTGCCACCCGAAATCATGCAACGTCACAGAGGAGTGCGCCGCGCGGGAAATCTGGTGTACCCTGAACGAGGAAATCCGCCGGAGCATGGCGAAAATCACACTTCAGGACATCATCGAAAAATACAGGGAGAAACACGAAGGAAGCGAGTATTTCGATTACTGCATCTGACTCCGCCTATCTTCCATGCCTGCGGAAGTAGTGTTTTGAGTCCCCCCGGACATCCCACAGGATCGTTTCCCCGACGGCGTCAATACTCCGGGTCAGTGCGGCAATACTCTGATCCGAACTTTCATTGATTCCAGGCTTTCCGGCGTAAAGCTGGTAACTTTTTCTGTATGAAGTATCCGTGACATTCGGCATGATGACGTTCCCGCCCGCGAGAAGCCCGAGCTCCCGCCCTTTCGGGTCCAGCGCCTGAAGCGCGGTCGTCGAAGCGATATTCACATCCTCCAGCAGCAGTCTCGCACAGGCAATCATCTTCAACCCGAGTTCCAACTGATGTTTCCGGTATTCATCCGCGAGGGTCATTCCGGCGCCGAGGGGCGTATCTTCATGCGGGATATAAGGTCCCATGCCGATCATGTCAATATCATGCTCCTGGAAGAAACGCAGATCTTTCACCAGATGCTTCACGGTCTGTCCGGGCAGCCCGATCATGACACCCGTCCCGACCTGATAATCCAGTTCGCGCAAAGAACGCAGGCACGCCACACGCGCCTCATAACTGTGATCCGCCGGATGCAGTTTCGCATAGAGTTCCGGATCGGACGCCTCGATACGGAGCAGGTAACGCGTCGCGCCCGCCTCCCTCCAGCGGCGGTAGGTCTCGGGAGACTGTTCTCCGAGAGAGAGCGTGATTCCCGCCTGATGATCCGTCTTTGCGCAGATTTCCCGCACAATGCTTTCAATAAATTCCGTGAACTCGTCCGACATCATCTCTCCCGACTGCAGAACGAGAGACGCAAAACGGTGACGGTATGCCCACAATGCGGTTTCGATGATTTCCTCTCTGGAAATCTGAAACCGCTTCACATTCCGGTTTCCGCTGCGGATACCGCAGTAATAACAGTTTTTCCGGCAGATGTTGCTGATCTCGATCAGGCCGCGGATGCTTACTTTCTTCCCGATGTATTTCAGTTTCATCTGATAGGCGTCGTCATAAAGACGGCGAAGCTCGCCGGGATCAGTCAGGCTGAGCAGTCTTTCGAGTTCATGATCGGTCACGGGGCACCTCCTTCCAAATATTACCGAAATAGTCGTGAAATATAAAATACAGCTTTTAATTTTCTTTTCAAGGAGTATATTACCGGAAAACCGTAAACAATGCAGGGGAATGAACCATGTTGACACTTGCAGAAGAAATTGCGACACTGCGCAAGGAGCGCAATGCCGTCATACTCGCCCACAATTATGTCACCAGCGATATTCAGGACATTGCCGATTTCACGGGCGATTCCCTTGAACTGAGCATCAAAGCCAAAGAACTCAAGGCAGGGGTCATCGTTTTCTGCGGAGTCCGTTTCATGGCGGAAACCGCAAAACTGCTCTCTCCGCACTCCACCGTTCTCCTGCCCAATCTCTATTCCGGCTGTCCGATGGCGGATATGGCGGACCCGTCGGAAGTCGCCGCATACAAAAAGGCGAATCCGGACACGGTTCTCGTGGCGTATGTGAACAGCACCGCCGAAGTCAAGGCGCAGGTCGATATCTGCTGCACATCCGGCAATGCGGAAAAAATCATCCGCTCCATTCCCGCGGACAAAAAAATCATGTTCCTGCCGGACCGCAATCTCGGTGCAAACATGATGAACAAGCTGAACCGCCCCATGGAGCTCTGGCAGGGATTCTGCCCGACGCACAATAAAGTGACCGTGGAAATGATCCGCGAGGCGCGCAGGATGCATCCGGAGGCAAAAGTCCTGGTGCATCCGGAATGCCGTCCGGAAATCGTGGCGGAGGCGGATGAAGCGCTCAGCACCGGCGGAATTCTCCGTTTCGTGCGCGAATCGGCGGACAGGCAGTTCATCATCGGCACGGAAACCGGGATTCTGCACCGTCTTGCAAAAGAGAATCCGGAAAAGGAATTTTTCCCGCTGAAACCGGAAATGCTCTGCCCGAACATGAAGAAAATCACGCTTCAGGAGGTCGCAGACGCACTTGCGGAGATGCGCAATGTGATCGAACTGCCGCCGGAACTGATGGCACGTGCAGTCCTGCCGATTGAAAGAATGCTTGCCGTCAAATAAGACCGTTCAAAAAAAGAACATTATTGTCTTTCCTGCCGTGTCCCGGCAAGAAAGACTCCTGTCAGCGCCAGCAATGCCAGAATGGACGCCCAGCGGATGCCGGAAGAACTCATCCGCGTTTTGTCATCATGCGCCTCTTTCATCTTATACCCTTTGACCGGATGCAGTTCCGGGCTCCGGCGGGGCGCACTCTCCTGCTGCGGCGGTGACTGTTTCAAACCAGCCTGCCGGCTGCGGCGTTCCCGTATCTGCTCCGAAAGCTCCCGCGCAGCCGCACGTTCCACGGCAATCTGGAACTTCGCGACACTTTCCGGCGTCATTACTCCGGGGACCGAGATCAGGTTGACCACCATCTGATGCAGAAGCGGATTGTTGCAGGTGTGATCGCAGCAGGCAACGCCGTTGTCGATCACGCTCTGTGCATAATTCCGTGCCAGCTCCGTCCTGATTTGCTGCGGGGCATTCCAGAACTCTTTTCGGACCGCTTCCAGCATCCGCGCGGAAACCGACTGTTCCGCCCATGCGTTCTCCTGCTGGAAAAACCTGCGGAGCCCAAGCCGGTAACGGTCCTTCTGATACACCTCATACAGCTCGTTCCATTGAGAAGGATCGATATTCTCCGGCGTCACCGACTGCCAGCCCCAGAGATTGTCAACCGTTCGCGCAATCATCCGCGCCCCCGCATAATTCTCATTCTGCTGGGCGGCGATCCAGTCGGGATTCAGGGAACGGGTCCGGAGCTCCGCCGCGATAAAGCGTTTCAGCGGAGTCAGACGGACGGACGACGCATTCCGGTTGTCGAGGATCAGTTGCTCCGGCGCCCTGCCGCTCTGTGTGCGGACCGCGAGAGAAAGACCGCCGAGATACTGGAACATGTCGTCGATATCCGTCACGCCGTAAAGCGTGGAACTGCGGGAGTGCAGAACAACCGAAGCGGTTTTCAACTGTGCCCTCAATCCGTTTCCGGCTTCCCCGAGTGTCCCATCGGCATTGACGCCATGGCTCATCCGCTCCAGATAAACCTGTGCAATTTCCGTGTTCGACTCCCACACGCCGGAAGCTCCCGCCAGCCGGTTGACGCCCACGCCGTAAGTCCCCGGAGCAGGGAAATAAATCCTGCGCGAAGCCTGCCGGACCGCCTCCGCTTCCGCAGCCCCCTGACGCACCAGCTCCCGGACGGACGCACGGTTATGAGCGGCAAGAAAGTTTTCCACATCCGTCAATTTCGCCGCGGCTCTCTGCGCCGCATCCAGCTTCGCCAGCAATCCGGCAAACTGGTCACGGTAAGCGCCCGATGTCGTGACGGTCACATCCAGACGCGGACGCTTCAATCGAGCTGCGGGAACCGGACGGAAATTACGGATTCTGCCGTTCTCATCCCACTCCGGTTCCATGCCGATCAGATGCAGGAAAATGCTCTCGTTGAGCCCGCCGGTCCGCACGCTCTCTCCCGCCCAGAGCACAATCGCCGTATTCGCAGGATAAGCCCCGTCATGTGCCGCACGGTAATCCGCAATCAGCTTTTCCACTGCTTTCCGCGCATTTGCAAAAGCGGCGCGGGTCGGAAATTTATCGGGGTCAAAACCGTAAAAGTTGCGTCCGACAGGCAGGGATTCAGGAGAACGGACCGGATCGCCCGAAAGTCCCGGCGGAATGAAACGCCCTGCGAGGCCGGCAAGCAGGGAATCCAATTCATCGGAACCGGAACGCAGCAGCAGAGAGCGCAGACGCTCCCGCTCTTTTCCCTTCTTCCCGGAAAGCTCCAGTATGCGTTCCAGCTCTTTCCTGTCGGGTGAAGCGCCGTAACTGTGCAGTCCGAACGGAAGCGCGGACTGGAGCAGGTCTTCCAGATAATGCTGCAACTGATGAAGGTTTTCCGTATTCAGCCTCGCAATTCCCGCATCACGGAGAAAGCCGCCGGATTCCGCGGCTTTTTTCAATTCCGCGAAAACTGCGTTTTTCCTGTTGGGATCGGCACTCTGATAATCCTGAATCAGAGCCGCCAGTTTCCGCTGTTCCGACTGCATTCCGGCACTGCCGAGCACAGGAGTCAAATGGGAAAGGATCACCCCCGCGCCGCGCCGTTTCACCAGAATGCCCTCCCCGATGCCGTCGGAAATATAAGGATAGAGGCTTACCATGTCGCCGCCGAGAACCGCCGGAGCGCAGGCTTCGGAAAGTCCGAGCTGTTTTCCGGGAAGCCATTCCTGCGAACCGTGCCGTCCGAGATGAATCACGGCATCGGCGCGGAACACATGCCGCAGATAGAGGTAAACCGCCACATACTGGTGCGGAGGAGCAAGTGTTCTGGAATGGTAGAGTTTATTGACATCGCCGAGGTATCCGCGCATCGGTTCCGGCAGGACAGCCAGATTTCCGCGAAGCAGGACAGGGATTATGAACCTGCCGTTTTTCGTCATGATCGTTGAATCTTCCGGCGTGCCCCACTCCTGAACCACGGAATCCCGAAACGCCTGCGGTAATTCCGAAAACCAGCGTCGATATTGCTCAAACGGGACTTCGGCATAGGTTCCGGCTTTCAGCAGTTCGTCAAGCTCCCCCGGCGCCCAGCTTCCGACATTGCGGACTCCGGCGATCAGGCGATCCGTCAATGCTTTTTCGTCCAATGTTTCGAGTCCGCCCGAATGATAGCCGTTCCGATGGAGTGCGCGAACAATATTGACAATCGAGCGCGGCACATTCAGATAGCTTGCACCGATCGACTGTTTGCCTCCCTCGGGGTGATAGAAAAACAGCGCCACACGCTTTTCCCGGTTCGCCTTCTTCCGCAGAGAAACCCATTTTGCCACGCGGTCAGCCAGCCGCTCCATGTTGCCGGACATCGGAAAATCCTTCATCACTCCGTTTTCCATTCTCCGCCCGGTAAGAAGCGTAGGTTCAATGAGTCCCGACACTTCCGGCGCGATCATGGCGAAAGCCACGGAAAAATTGTTCATTCCCTGCACGGATCTCTCCCATTCCTCCGAGGTCTGGCGGTAGAGTTTCAGCGCATTGACGACGGGAATATCCAGATCGGAAAGCGCTTTCTTCAACGGCTCGCCGAGCCCGGCTTTGAACTTGAAGGAAAATGCAATTGCAATATCGAAACGGGACTTGCCGTTCCCGTCCAGCAGGAAATTACGGATCAGCATCACTTCGTCGCCGAACGCATAAGTCGTCTCAATGCCGCGTTTTTCCAGCGCATCCGCCAGCGGACGCAGAAGGGCGGTCTCCTCCGGCGTATTTCCGGCGGAATAAATCATCACGACCGCACGCCCGTTCCTGTTCACTTCGGGACGCTCTTTCCGGTAAGCGCGATAAGAAGAATAAGATTTCCCGGTAAACGGGTCAATCAGCCCCGCTTTTGCCCTGACCTGCGGCGGCTCGAAAGCCACGGTGGAATCAAGCTCTTTATGAATCAGGTAAAGAATCAGGTTCCGCATATTCCGCGGGGAAAGATTACTGCGGTATTCCGCCACACCTTTCTCCATCGGGAAAACGATATGCCCCAGCAGTTTCTGCGGAATCCTCGGACGGAGATGCTCCGTTCCCAGCAGATGGATTTTCGTTTTGCCGAGACGTGCCGAGGCGGCAAGTGCATCGCGGAATTCGGGGACGAGCCCGTTTGCGATGATCAGGTCGGCTCCGGCGATTTCCGTTTCAAGCAACCGGCGGTCCGAGGCGTCGGGAATCACAAGAAAACGAATCGGCTCCGGCAGTTTCATATCGCGGAATGCGCGTTTCGCCGCCGCGGCATTCGACTCCCCCGCAAGGTATAGGACACGCTTTTCCGCGGCGCAGAGAGAAAAGGCAAACAGCATCAGCAATACCAGCAGAGTTCTCATCACTCCTCCGGAACATAAATTGTGGTGCCGTCCTCCAGACGGTATGCAGTTCCGAGGCGCACGCCTCTGCCTTCGGATTTTTCATCCGACTGCTTCAGGGACTTCACCTCCCTGCCCTGCCGCGTGATGATCTCGATCTTTCCGGAGGAATCCACTTTTGCCGCAGTCTTTCCTTCAAAAAACTCTTTGCCGAATGTCGCCATCAGTGCAAACAGCAAAGCGACGATAAATACCAGCGCAATGTCGAAAAGATTGCCGACCGACGACATCGGATCGTCATCGAAGGAATCATCGCCGTGTTCCGTATTCCTCATGAATTTCATCGCGTCATGACCTCCGTGATGTATTCGATCTGGCGAATATCGGAAGCGGTCCAGCGGCGCTTCACGGAATGAATCAGAAAGGCAATGCTTCCCACAGCAAGCCCGACTACGGTTGTCGTAAACGCAACGACAAGTTCCGCGCTGACCAGATTGATCTCCCCGTTTCCGACACTTGCCAGCGCCGTTCCCATCGGAATCAAAGTCCCGAGAAGCCCGAGCGCAGGCGCCAGGCGGATCAGAATTTTATATTTTTCCAACGCCCCCTGCCTCTCGGCAACAGCCTGCCGCATCAGATACGCCACTGCCGCATCGTCATGCAGATCCAGGTGTTTCAACATTTCCCTGTAACGGCGGACAGGAAGCGGGAAACGGAACTCCTGCGGGGAGTCCTTCGCCGGATCGAACCCGCCGCACCGCGCGCGCTCCATCCACTCGCCGAGAAAACGCCCCGCACTCCAGATGATATAGACAGCCGAAGCACTCAACAGAATCAGCACCGGGTAAAGCAACACGCTTGACACCAGAAAGATAAACGTTTTCAGCAGATCGAAAAACACCATTATTCCACTCCTCTGCGGACAGAGCCGCATCTCTGTTGTTTTGCATTTCTGTAAACCTGAAACAGCCAGCCGGCAAGCAGCAGGATTCCGAGAAAAATGACAAGCCAATAATTTACATCGCCCCGGCTCTCATTTCCAGCCACGACACGGTACATCTGTTCCACACGGTCGAAATTCGGAACCAGCAGAAGAAGCCCTGCAAAGTAAAGCCCCACAAACAACATCAACCTCCCCGTCAGGCCGCGCGCCTCCAGGCCGCCTTTCCGAACTGCGGCGCTCAAAATCCCGAGAACGGAGAAATTGACCAGAAAAAACACGCCGGGCACAAACAGGCGGACCAGCCATCCGGACTCCGGCAGAAGCAGTTCCGCAAACGCCGACGCAAGAAAAATCGCGGAGGCGCAAACCGGACACGGAATCACCAGAAACCACCAGCCGCGACTTCTGTGATGCTCTCGTTCCGCCGTCAGCAAAAGCACTCCCCACAGAAAAAAGCCCGCGGCAACGATCAGGTGAAGTACAATCCCCGTCTGAAAGAAATTATGATTCTGAATCAGAAACAGTGATTTCTCCCGCAACAGGGAATTGACCGCAAATGCCGCGGCGAAAAGAATTCCGTAAATGAGCGTGGACACGGAAAGGAAAAGAAATTTCTCTTTCCGCCGGAAATTCCCGGTCAGGAAGTAAAACTCCCCGACCGCCGTTTTGAATGCAAATACCGCGATTGAAAAACTCAATCCGATCAGCAGACCGATGATTTCAGGTTTCAGTTCAGGCATGAAGACAATTTCCCCACAGATTACATATCGGCGCATTCATCGCCGGCACGCATCGGGTTATACAAATCCGTCGTCGCGACGCCGACAAAACCGACCTTTGAGGCAATGGCGCAGGGATGACTCATATTTAAGGTTCCGATCGGCTCACTGCCGGCGTGTCCGTCTCCCCAGGTGACATTACTGCGCCTGGCATGCCTGAAATGGGCCGTCCCACTGGTTTTATTCGACCACTGCGTGACGCCGTCCGGCATGACCTTGCCGTACATGTATGCCGTATACCGGGCAGTGTCGTAAGCGGAACTGGATTTCCCGGAACTCGCACAGTCACCGAACACAATGGTATTGCCGATGTTCCGCATGGAGGAGCGTTTGTAATACGGAATGTCATCACCCCGGTACCAGTCATACCCGCCGAACCATTTGGCATTATATCCGTATCCGCCGCCGTTTTCCGCCCTTGTCATATCGGCGATCTTCTCATAGGATGAGGGACAGATCATGACTCCGGTCGTATTTCCATAATAAGACCCCAGCAAAGGACTGTCGGTCAGGTCATAGCCATCGGTGGTCAGCACTCCGCACCAGTAGTCGCCGAGTTTCTGCCGCCCGGTGCCGGGAACCGTCGTGTAGGGGACGCAGTGGTCATCGTTATCGTCGGCATACATATTATTGGCAATTCCGATCTGTTTCAGATTGTTCAGGCAGAGAATGCTCCTCGCCTTTTCCCGCGCCGCTCCCAGAGCAGGCAGAAGCATCCCTGCAAGAATCGCGATGATCGCAATCACGACGAGGAGCTCTATCAAGGTGAACACCCCCATTTCCACCCAATTTCTGTTCCTCTGGATTAGAACTTTTCCCTGTTCACCGTTCATGTTCCCTGTTAACTCCTTTTGCTCTATCATTTTTCCTCTAAGATATACCTTAGAGTAACTGTAAGTCAAACCGTTTTTCAAAAAATTATTACATTTTTTATTTTCGTAATACCACAAAGACAAAAAAATAATTCAGGATATGGATTCTCCCGCAGCTCCCGCCGCAAGCTCAGCCTTGAGCACTCCCTTCAGGCGCTTCATCGCATTGGCAAGTTCTTCAATCTCGCTTCCGCGCCCTTTCATCATAATCATTTCCGCGCAGATCTCATGGCTCAAGTGCACATGCGTCGAAGCCAGGACACGGCAGTGGCAATGATGCTGCAAATCCACCAGCTTTTCCGTCAACCCGCGCCGGTGATGATTGTAGATCAGCGTCAATGTGCCGATCACTTCTCCGCCGGAACTCCACTGCTTGCGGGCAATTTCGTCACGAATCAGGTCACGGATATACTCCGAACGGTTTTCGTAACCGCCGTCCTGAACCAGAGCGGACAGCTTGTCCAGCAAGGTATCTTCCAGAGAAAGACTCAATCTGACCAGTTTCGACATATTCTTCACGCCTTTGCAGATTCATAACCGGATATAGAATATACAGTCAAACCAGAATTTTTCAAGCAAGGGAATGAAAACTTCGCTGTAAAGCCGTTCCCGAACCGGATTTTATGCCCCCGCTTCCTGTCAAGCCATGCCCCGGACAGGAATCACAGCTTGACGCGGGGAACAAGGAATGTGTTTACTTTTCAAGCTGTTCCGGATGGAACGCGCGCATGACGCCAAGCTCCAGGCCGCGAAGCTCGGCAAGTCCGCGCATACGTCCGAGACAGGTATAACCGGGGTTCGGGGAATCCGGCTTCTCCAGATCGTCCATCATGCGGTGCCCGTGATCGGGGCGCACCGGAATGCGCCAATCCTTCCGTCCGGCTTTT
Source organism: Lentisphaeria bacterium (assembly GCA_003526375.1). Taxonomy (GTDB): domain Bacteria; phylum Verrucomicrobiota; class Lentisphaeria; order Victivallales; family UBA1829; genus UBA11452. The sequence goes on along the minus strand of DPDG01000052.1, from coordinate 39,545 downwards.
TTCCGCCGGACCTGCTCATCGCAGAGAGCCTTCATCAGTTCATACATATCGACTCTGCCTTCCAGATGATTCGCCTCGAAGAAGTTGCCGTCACCCTCATGCTGCGTGCTGCGCATATGCATGAAATGAACGCGGTCGGCACACTCTTTGAACATCGCCACGACATCGTTGTCCTTGCTTGCGCTGAAACTGCCGGAGCAGAAACAGACACCGTTCGCAGGGCTGTCCACATCCTTGAGCAACCTGCGGACATCCTTGATATTGCTGAAGATGCGCGGCAGTCCGAGGATGGAGCGCGGCGGATCATCGGGATGAATCACCATATAACAGCCGTTTTCTTCCGCGACAGGCACAACCGCACTGAGGAAGTTATGAAGGTTCTCCTCAAGACGTTCTCTCGTAAACCCTTCATATTTTCCGAGCATCGCGCGGATATCATCCAGCTTGACCCCTTTGAAGCCGGGGAAATTATCGATCAATGTGCTTGTCAGATCATCAATTTCAGCTTTGGAAAGACCTTTGTAATACTCCTCGGCTTTCCTGAGCAGTTCGGGCGTATAATCATTCTCTGCGCCTTTACGCTGAAGAATGAAGACTTCAAACGCGGCAAACTGCTTCTGGTCATAATAAAGAGTCTCGGAACCATCCGGCAGTTTGTGATGAAGATCGGTGCGGATCCAGTCAAGAACGGGCATGAAATTGTAGGTAATGACGCGGGGGCCGTTCTCCACTTTGCCGAGATTGCGGATGGAGGTCTTGTAGTTCTCAATAAGCTGAGCGGCGGACGGCGCACCGGTCTTGATGTCCTCGTGAACCGGCAGACTTTCAATCACGCTCCATGTAAGCCCGGCATCCTCAATGATGCGGCAGCGTTCGCGGATCGCGTCCTCGGTCCATACAATTCCCGGGGCAAGGGAATGCAGCGCGTTCACGACACCCGTTGCGCCAGCCTGGCGGATGTATGCAAGAGAAACCGGATCTTCCGGTCCATACCACCTGAATGTTTCTTCAAAGAACATATTGTTTTCCTTCCTGTTGAGTTTTTCAAATTTCCATAACGCTGTTAATTTACTCGCGCAATCTTTTTTTTCAAATCGGCGGCAAAGAAAAAAGCATCGCATAAAGATCAGCATAATCTTTTGATTTCAAATAAAATATGACTGTTTTCACATTTTCCAGCTTGCAAAATGATTCAGAACGGCTATAATAATAACGGGGATAAAAATGCTCCGGAACCGCCGGAGTATGTCAAAGATATAAAAAGGGGGGTAATATCATGCCTGAATTCTGTTCATCACTGCCATCGTCCAAAGCCGGGGCAAAGCTCACAAAAAGCGAATTGATCCGTGCAATCCGTTTCATGATTGCTGCCGAATATGAGGCTGTCGGACTGTACACGCAACTTGTCGATTCCATCGACTGCGAAAAAGCCAAAGCCGTCCTGCTGGATATCGCCGATGAAGAACGTGTCCACGCCGGCGAATTCCTGCGGCTGCTTCGTGAGCTGGAACCCGAAGAATGTAAATTCTATGAAAGCGGCGCCAGAGAAGTGGAAGAACTTCTTGCCAGGCAGAAGAACTGAAGCAAAATTCCGCTTGGAGAATGACCTTATGGCTATCTGCAGCAATAAGGTCATTTCTTATATAACGGAACCGTTTCCGCCCCCAGCGGACAGGGAACTTCACCAATGGAATATTCCCCCGCAAGTCCGGTCGAACCATTTTGCGTTTCCGGTATGCCCTGCGACATCTCACCCGGCAAACGGGATTACCGGCACAGCCGACAGCAGATTCAATATTGAAAATCCTGTCAAATACAACATTTCATCAAAGGCAATGCAAAAAATCTTATTTCTTCGGCAGTTAAACTGTGATTTTATTCACAATTAAATAAAATATCAAAAATAAATTGTGTTTTTATTCACAAAACATGCTTGACATTCTGCTTTTTCAATGTATAATATGCGTAACCTCAACTTCCTTCACCCATTGATCGGGGGGGACGACAGGCTATAAAAGATGTTTTGGACGGAAGCACAGTTTACTCCCTCTACTGACTTCTGCCAATTACATTCTCCTGCACCTGTCGAGGATTTGAGGCTGCTCAACACTGCCGCGTCACCCGCGCGGCAGTGCATTTTCAATCTTTCTTTCATGACCAGGCTTGCCGGTTGTTCGTGCCCGGAGGTCAGTTTCAAGCCATAAGTGAAAGACTGGAAGGACACTCATCTTTTCACCAGACAGCCCGCGGTTTCTCAGATCAGCAAGACATCCTCAGCAATATCAAAGGTCTTTTTCGTGCCGAAATGCTCTTTATGACCATGCCAGTGATTCCCCAGCAAATAGATGCGCAAACTGTCCTCCTGCAAATTGATCTCATTCAGAAGTTCCGCTTTCACTTTCACCCACCGAGAATGGTCCAGTTCGCACTCAAAAACGGAATTCTGAACTCGCTGTCCGTAACTCTGGCAGATTTTGGCGACATGACGCAGACGTTTGCGTCCCTCTTTCGTCAGCGTCGAAACATCATAACTCACGATAACCAACATCGTTCACCTCCAGACAAACGGCGGATACTGCGGCAATTCTCCACGCAGGTGTTTGGCAAGCAGACGCGCCTGAATGAAGAACAACAGGCCTATCTCAACTTTTTCTCCCGTAAAGGGATGAACGATCAGCTCTTTCTTACGAGCCTGATAAGCGCTCAGAAATGTTTTGCGCCCATGATCCTTCAGTTTGACCGCGCCGTTGCCGCCATGCTCAAAATCGCCGGGCTTCAACTGCTTCAGATTCAATAAGGAGAGCACCAGGCGATCCCCCAGAAAAGCCCGGAATTCCTCCAGCAGATCCAATGCCAGCGACGCCCTCCCCGGGCGGTCACGATGCAGAAAACCGACCGCAGGGTCCAGTCCAACGGACTCCAGAGCAGATTCCATTTCATTGCCGAGCAAAGTATATGCAAAAGACAACAGCGCATTGACAGGGTCCATCGGAGGGCGTCTGCTGCGCCCGGAAAACCGGAATCCGGCTTCTTCATTCCTGATGAGAGCGTCAAAAACGGAAAAATAACGTTCCGCCGCACTGCCCTCCATTCCTCGCAGCAGCTCAAGATCCCATTCGTGTCCGTGTGCAAGCTTCCGCATCAGCGCTTTCAAATAAGATGCGGCATCCTCAATCGCCTGATTTTCCGGCGAAGGATGATCGCGCAGGAAACGCAGGAGCACCTGTTTGCTGTTTGCCAGCTTCGCAAGCAGAATATTGCGTGCCACAGCGGCGGAACGCACAGGAGAATCAGCCACACGGAATTGTTCGCGACGCAGCAGGACGTTACCGGAAACCGGTCCATCCACACGTGCGAGGAAACGTCCGTCCTCCCGGTGAAACGCGATAAAGATATTATTTTCGGAACAGAAATGCATCAGATAAGGAGAGACCAGAACCCGCCCGAAAACGACAATCGAGCTCAGATTATGCAGCGGCAGACGCATGATCGTTCTCTTGTCCCGATTAACCGCAATCGCCTGTCCCTCTTTCCGCAGATACGTTCCCTGCGTGGTGACAAACAGAGTATTCAATAATTTTCTCATTCGATCGTCTCCAGATATTGTTCCACCTGCAGGGAGTCCAGCGGACGGCAGTATTCAAACAGGGAACAGCTTTCACAGGCATGTTTCCGGTAAGCGGGCGGGGGTATCTTCCCCGAAGAAATCAGAGAATGAACCGCACCGACGATCTGTTCGGTCAATGCACGCAGTTCCGGGTCAAAGATCACATCATGGCGTTTCTTTGTACGGCCGTAATAAATAACCCCGGATGCAATGGAACAGTCCATCATCTCCTCCATGCAGAACATCTGGGCGCAAAGCTGAACCTCGTCGCAACGATTTTCCTTCGGTCTCCCGAATTTATACTCTACAACGGACGGTTCAAAGACTCCATTTCCCTTTTTATGGTACTCCACCAGATCGGCAATCCCGTTGATTCCGAGGCGGCGACAGCAAAGCGGAACGGAATATTCAATCCTGCAATCCGGGTTATGACGCGTGCCGGGAGTATCCACGCGCTCATGCATGACGCGCCCCGAAGCAGTCAGCAGATTTTCACTCCAATACTGATCCAGATGAATCAAAGCACACTGTCGCGGACAGAACAGATAATGCTGAAGCGCGGAGATCATGATATAATCATCTTCAGAATACATGGCACACCTCTGCTACAGGCAAAAAAAGGGAAGACACATCACCCGGACACGCCTTCCCCTTATGAAGCAAAAAACAGTCAATCAGACCAGTTCTTCGATCGTCACGCCTTTCGGACAATGTTCCCGGTCGATTGCAACCGTATAATCTTCAAAAGCTCTCGGAGGTGCTTTCGGGTCGTTCGCACGTGCAATTCTCACAAGCTCGAACAGTTTATGGGACGGCGCATTTCCGAGTTCGCTTTCATGCTTGAACACAATCAGTTTGCGTGCTGCCATACTGCCGGCAGGACGCGCCGCAGACTGGTCAAACTCGAATGCCTTTCCCAGTGCCTCCCACAGCAGAGCCAGATCGTCCTCATTGAATCCGGTCTCAGCCGCAAGACGGGGATTCACGAATCCATAAGCAACATACAGGCCATAGGGAATCGTATATTTGCGCCCCATCGTACGCACCTTGGCAACGTCCTTTTCATTCGTGACGGAACTGCGGGTAATGGCATGTTCCGCAATGAAAATCGGGTCCAGCGAATTCGCAAAAGACAACTGAACCGGACCACGGACCTGCCCGCAATTGACATCCGTTGTCATGACTGCGCCAAATGTACGGATATCGTAAAAATTCCGGCACATGAAAGCCGTCAGTTCGCGCGCCTTTTTCAGCTCTTTCGGGAGTTCTTTGGCAGGAGACAATCCGGCGGCATCATAAGCTTCCTTGTTCAGGTTATTCAAAACAACGGCATCCTTGAAGTAGATCCGGTGATTCACGCCATCCTGATATTTCAGTTGAACATAATTACGGATCTTGCGTTTCAGGCAGACATCCGTAATTACGCCTTTTCCTGTTTCCGGATCAATTCTCGGCATGTTCCCGGCATCGGGATCTCCATTCGGATTTGCATTCTTCGCATCGAAAACGAACATGAAATCGTAACGTGTCATGGCTCTATCTCCTCTTTTTTTGTGTTATCTGAACATTACTTTGTTTCTTCTTTTGTATTCTCATCTTCGGAGCCGGTCTCTTTTTTATCCGCTTTCTGGAAGAAAGCCTGCATCTGCTGATAATAACCGATCGAAAAAGTGCCCTGATCCACAAGATTCAGATTCATAGGATAGGTATGTCCCAGTTTATCGATGATCTCCTGCATCAGGGAATCGCGGGCAATCCTGGCGCCTGTGGGAAGTTTGCCGAGATGATGCGAGTAAAGCCGGAGAAGCCGCGGGAAAACGACGCCGGGACGGCTTGAAGCTGCGGCATAAAAACTTTCACGAATGTTTGTATTGGTATCGCCGAGAGCGTCGCGCTGCGTTTTGTCAAGCACCGCCAACAGACGCCCGCAGAGATAAGGCGGATCCGCAATGTTTTTGTCCAGACTCATACTATACTCCTTATTATGGTTACGTATTAAAAATGCCTTGAGAAAAGATACCTTGATATAATCCTGATACTGGTCGTGCTTGATACGTTGAAGTATCCGGTTGTAAACACCCGCCGGGTAATCAATCCCGCGCAGAATCGAGTCAAACAGTGTGCCGGGCAGATTCTTCGGAATGCTGTCCCGGTCAGGGAAACTGCCTTTCAGAACACAGGTCTGATCCAGAATCTGCCGGACCGTCGGGAACTCAGAATCTGTCTCGAAACGGCGCTCCAAAGCCATATCGCGGAAGTGACGGCTGAAGTGTTCAAACAGCACCCCGACTGTCGAAGTATAGAAGAAGCGAACCACACAACGGGTCACATTGACAGACAAACCCAGCACATAAAAGGGCACATCGGGGTCAAAATCCGGCATCCGGTCCGGAATCCTGCCCTCCCGGAAACACTCGAAAAGCAGAGCGATTTTCTTACGGGTCGAATCATCTCCGGAATCACGGGGCGTATCAAAAAACCCGCCGACAAAATCTTCGGCAAGACTCTTTTTCCCCGCCCAGAAAATCACTTTCAGGTCTCCCATCGAAATGCAGTGATGCCGCTTCATCGGGCCATCGGTCAGAGCATTCAGTGCGACCGTATAACGGAACGCCTGTTCCTCGCCGACCGGAGCGTTGAACGCCTGCTCCTTGCCATATGACTCATAAGCCTTGTCGTTAAAGCCGACCAGCGCGGCAGGTTTCGCACCGATTCCTTTGATCAATGCCTGCAGACGCGCAATCGGGACAGTCTGCCCCGAGATCAGGCACTGCCCCGTCACCGCATTCTGATCCGCAGTCTTCATCCGGGTCCGTTTGAAGTAATCGACAATTGCCGGACGCTCATGCACATATCCCGGTTCCGCCTTGATCCTGAATACACCATATCCGGTTGCTTCCGCCAGGAACGGATAGTTTGCCGCTTCCCGGGGCTCCCACTTTTCCAAAAAACGGCAGACTGCCGAGAAAGCGGGATCATTGACCTCTTTTTCACACGCAAGATGCAGTTCCCGGAAAGAGTTGAAAGAGGGTGCCGCGCGTTTCAGTTCTTTTTCAGTTGCAGACTCCGGTACATAACCAAGCATATAGCTGGTTTTATCCCAAAGAAATGAAGGATTATAACCATTTCCGGGGGGTTTAGTCGCACCAAACACCTGAAGCTGACGGGGTTCCATCTTTTTCCCGTTCAAAGTGCGGATATCCTCAATCTGGAACAGAGATCCATCCGGATTGAGCACCACGGCAAAAGCGATTTTCTGAAGGCTGTAACCGGGTTCGGAGACATTATATTCCGATTCATTTTTTATACGGTCATATAATTTATCCAGAGATTGAAGTATCATACCGCCGCCTCCATTTCCGCAACAGCGGGAGGAACCTCAATCACGCCATTCTTCATTTTTGCGCGGAAAAAGACCGGAGTCGCACTTAAACGGCGCCCCTGACTGCTTTCAACAACCCGTCCCTTCTTATCCGGTGTGAACACCATATCATTCAGCATATAACCGAAGTCAGTATCTTTCAACTCCTCGTGCGGTTTCGGAAATTCCTCCACGAGTTCAAAATTGACCGGGAACTCGCGATTCCCGAAATAGGGATGATGGAAGTACTGGCCGTTGGAGGCGCGGCGTTTGAACATCTCCAGATGCTTTGCTCCCGAATGTTCGTTGGTCCGGTCCTTTTCAACGACGTCAATATGCGCTTCGATCCCATATTTCACATTCAGCAGGATAATTCCGGCGCGCTGCTGACGGTTCTCCGCAATCAGAACCCCCATCTCGCTGCCGTCCGAAGTATTCTTCATATTCACCGCAATCTTTCCTCCCAGTTCATTCCGGCGGATATTGCTGAAGCGGATCGGGTTCAGCACATGAATCCGGTCGATGACCCACTTCATCTGCGGCTTCCAGTAAATCGCTTCAAGAATCCCGCGCGCGGCACTGGGAGTCATGACATCGTAAGTCACTCTTTCCACTTTCATTTCCGGGCGGTTAAACGACGCCCGGTCTCCCCATACAAGCAGTTTGATTCCGTATCCCATTCCTTTCACCTCCCTGTTAAGCTTCCAAAAGATCACTTGCACAATCATCAAAGGTCAATCCGACCTCTTTACTGTAATTTGTCCATGCTGAAATCAATACGGGAATATCACCGTGAAGCAGCTCGATTTCCCGTCCGGCATGACGCAGAAACACCTGCCGGTGCAGTTGAACCGTATAACGCTGCAAACGATGGAGAATCCCATAATTCATGATCGGATTCTTTCGCAGTTCCGCGCATAGAGCAATGCTGTCACTGTCATATTCCACGATCACGGCAACCGTGTCCTGTTCGATCAGTTTGAACTTTTCTGCCGCCGACGCAAACATGAACTGAAGCTCTATGCGCTTTCCGTCAATCGCCGGCGGAAAGTCCCAAAACTGCTTTTTCAACAGATCCCGGCTGTCCCACTTTGCATTCTCCCGGTTATAATAAAGACCGAAGAAACGCTCCACGGCATTCAAACCCAGAGGGTCTTCCCGGTATACATCCAGCACCTCCGCGCCGATATTCGCCGCCGACTGCTGAAAACGCTCGGAACGGCGATGTTCCGACTCAAAAACATAGACATTGCCAATTTCCAGAGCGCCGTTCCGGTTGCAGCGCCCCGCCGCCTGCGCAATGGAATCAAGTCCGGCGGACGACCGGAAAACAACAGGAAAATCAATATCGACTCCCGCCTCGACCAACTGCGTGCTGATCACGCGGCAGGGAAGTCCTGCTGCCACCCGCTCCCGAATCGCTTTCAGAACTTCGGCACGGTGAACCGCACACATCATCGTGCTCAGATGATAATCCCCTTTCCTGCGCTTCAGTCCGAGAAACAGCTTTGAAGCATGACCGCGCGTATTGACAATACACAACATTTGTTCCTCCGCCTCAAAGCGCAGCAGCAGTTCTTCATCGCTCTGCTTTCCGAGGTTCACGATCCTGACCCGTTTCAGGGCTTCGTAAAGTTTTTGCGGGTCACGGATCATTTCATAAGGCGGTTCTTTGAGTCCGATCGGGAAATAACGGTTCTCGACCAGTGCAGGCTGAGTCGCGGTGCACATTACGACCGTATCCCGGTAAGTTGTACTCAGTTCCTTGAAAAGCGTCAGGATCACGTGAATGTATTCCACCGGGATTTTCTGGACTTCATCAAGAATAATTACGGCATCGGTCAGGTTGTGAAGCTTGCGGCATTGCGAAGAACGGTTCCCCATCAGGGATTCATAAAACTGAACGGCTGTCGTCACAACAAGCGGCGCATCGAAATTCTCGCCGGCAAGACGCTTCATACGTCTTTCGTCAGCAAGTTCGTCCACCTCGCCGCCGGATTCATTTTCCAGCGGGATATTGCTGTGAACCTCCAATACGGGGTTCGGTTCCAGTGTCTTGAAGATGTCGTGAAACTGTCCGGCGGTCTGTTCAATGATGGAGATGAACGGAATCACATAAACAATCCGCTTTTTCCGATATTTTACGGCATGCCGCAAAGCAAAAGAGAGCGAGGAAAGCGTCTTGCCGCCGCCCGTCGGAACAGTCAGCGTAAAAAGCCCGGGCTCATGCTCCGCGGCATTCCGGCAATCCTCCAGAATTCCGTTTCTCAACTCGCGGACTCTCATTTCACGTTCATTAAATCTTTTCTTCCGGTTCTCTTCTTTGAAACCGTCCAGATGCTCATCCAGCAGTTTGTTCATTCTTATAAGAATATCGGAATCCCATTTCGGGCGCTGCGCCGCCTGCTCCGGCAGGACGAATGCCTCCGTATCCAGAAAATCCGCATCCACAAGACAAGAATAGATCATGCGGCAGAAAAGCGACAGGGAAAACTCCCTTGAAGACGATGCAAAAAGAGTTCGCGGAATATCGCGTTCAAAATTCAAATCAATCCCGGCAAGGATTTGTTCCGCCTCGGCTGTTTTCCACGGCGGCAATTTCTTTTTGAGCCGCGCCTCCATACAGCCGTTTCCGGTTTTGGAACAGTGATCCAGCAAACCGCTGTGATGCCCCGCCACGGCATAAGCGCATAAATGCCCTGCCATCAGGAATTTCTCATACAGGATCTGCGCTCCGGCGGAAGAGTGATCTTTGTCACGCGAACTCATATCAAGCTCCGCATCCATCAGCCTCGCCTGAAATTCAGAGCTGAATTTACCGAAATCATGTGCAAACCCTGCGGCTTTTGCGAAATTCTCTCCATGAAAAGACGCAGCGAACTGCGCCGCCATTTTTGCAACATTACACAAATGATCTTTCAAATATTGCCAGGATTCCGGTCCTTTGTCCGGCAAAGTATGAGCATAATAAACAGTATCGACCATTATTTCAATACTCTCCCTTCAGCAATTTCAAAGCAAAACGGGCATCTTCCATAAGCTATAATAACACCATCTTTCCAGAATACAAGAATCTGAATATAAAAAATACGAAAATTATTTTCATTTTCCGTTTACACAGATGTCATAAAAAATCAAGCGGATATTTTCACTTTCTTTTCCATCAGGTTAAGGTCATTTTTGGCTCCATAAAGAATCAGGAGATCACTTTCCTCAATCAAAACGGCGCCGTCCGGATATCCCACATACTCTGAGGGGGAACGCTGAATACCCAGCAGTTTGACATTCCCGAACAATGAAGAACATTCCGAGACACTTTTCCCCGCCAGATGCATTCCATGCTCCACGAGAAATTCACTCACCTGAAAACCGTCTGAAAGATGGCAGAGAGAACCGTAATGGTAAGTGCTGAGTTCCATCGGAGTTCGCACGGCAATCTCAAAAATGCGGATCACCAGCCGTTCAAACGAACGGCTCTTTGACAATCCCCAGAGAATCAGAAGTCCGCCGCCCAGCAGAATCCCACGGATTGCAACTTCATAAGGCAGGTTGTCCATATTCACATGAATGAAACTCATGAGCATGGAGGAAAGCGACGCAACCAGCCCGACATTCCCGATCAGCATCAGATTCCCGACCACTTTCCGGCGAATCGCATTGTTCATGATCTCCTCCGATTCCGACGTGGTGAAACCGCATCCGGTTACAGCGGAACGGGCCTGAAAACGCGCCGATTCCTGCGACAGTCCCGTGTATTCCAGAATAATGGCGGCAATTCTGGTAATGAAAAGCAAAGTATATATGATTAAAAGCAGTGAAATGATACCTATCATCCGTTGTTTCCTCCCCTCGTTTCTGAGTCATGAGTCAATATAAGACGGAAACGGGACATTGTCAAATCACAGTAATACAGCCGTCAGACAAATACAGTAAACCGGAAAGAATCGACTTGTGCTCATATTTTTGGTCTTCCAGTCTTTTCTATCCTTCAAAACCTTGCTTTCCACACTTTCGGAAGCCATGCATCTCCATCGCCGGCAAATATAAAAATAACATTTTTTTATTTTTTCAGCTTGAAATAACGAAGACAGCTGTTATATTAAACGCATCAACAAAACAAGGGTGTATAGCTCAGTTGGTTAGAGCGTCACGTTGACATCGTGAAGGTCACTGGTTCGAGTCCAGTTATACCCACCATTTATTCACCCCGTCAGTATATTTTTCATCTGATAAAACTCTTTGGAATCAAATGTATATGCAATGTGGTTGCCAGTTCGTGATACCGGTTGCACCATGTGACATGGGAACGGTTGTCGGCAAGACAGTAAAACGGAGTCCACGGTGATCCGGCACCTCCTGAAAATACATCTCTCACGACATCAGGAACAACTCAGCCAGGGGGCTCTGAAAGAGATCAAAGGAATGCCCCGAGGCTGTTTCAGCGTATTCTTGTCTGCATCGGCATCACCGGATTTTCAGATTGCCTTCAGCCCGTGGACGAGTAAACAGAAGAGGCCAGCAAAACCCCAGATCTTTATGTTGAATTCTATATTTCAGAAGCTTATTCCGCTTCTCCTCAATGTCGGCAGCTTTCCGGTTCAAAGCTTCAACCAGTTCAAATGTCATGATACTGTGATCATTCAAGGACTTCAGGCGTGCAAGATGCCTGCGTTCCGATTCATTGAGTTCTGAGGCGTACTGTAAAGCTTCTTCAAGCAGTGCGGATGCCTCCCGCATCAGAGAAACCGGGTAATAAAAATTAATCTTCTCCTGTATGACGATCGGAATCTGCCCGGAATCCAGCAGATAACGCTTCTCCTGCTTCAGTTTCCGGTAGACTTTTCTCATCATTTTATCTCCGTTCCTGCGGTAAAGTTCATAGAATTTTTTTACTGCCGGCGCTGCGGCGCCATAGATGGAAAGATATTCTTTTTCAATTTCCTCAAAACTCATCTGCGGTTTTGCCATAGCCCGTGCTGCGATATAAAAATCCAATTCTGTAGCCGGATTGCCGATACAGGCATCGAAATCCATGCCGTTGAGTCCAATATCTCTTGCAGCGGAGAATTGTTCCCAAATGCCTCTTTCAAATCCCCGGAAATAAACAGCTTCATAGCAGAGATCGTTTGGCCTCAGAAAAAAGTGCCGGACTCCAGCCTTCCGCCATTCCTCCATAATCCGGCGATTATCCTCCATCAGCATCGGGACAAGCCCCAGCAAGATATTTTCCGGATACTGAATCTTTTCCCGACGCGGTGCAAAACGATAATAGCTATATGCATAAGTCACCAGCGTCACATCCGGACGAATCTTCACGGCTTTGGCTGCAATTCGATTCCAGAAATTGACGTAACGGTCCGTCAAATGATCAAGAAATCTTTCATTCTCCCTGCGTTCGTCAAGAGCGAGACACCGCGGGCATCTGCAAAAGCCGGGAGTTCCATCGTTCGGACATACATTAAGATACTTTTTTGCACCGTTCGCTTGCCAATCAGAAATAATCTGATCAACGACAGCCTCATTGGAAACGCAAAGTTTAACACGGGTTTTAAGTTGATCAGGAAGACCGCGGGAACCATCCTGATTCATTCCAAGATATTCCGGATGAGTCTTCAGAAAACGATCCTGGTAATCTGTAAAGGCATGTCCGAAACGGATGATTTCATTAGCCCCCAGCCTCATACGGCGTGTCCAGACAATATGTTCCAAACGTTTCCGGTAAACTTCAGAGGAGGAAAAACGGAGCTCTTCAGGAACCCTCTTATTGTTTCCGGCAATCAGCTTGGGATTCCAGAAGTAAGGACGCACGAAGGCAAACTCCAAAGGCAATCTCCACTTATTTACTTTCTTTTCCTTCAGAACAACTGAGTTCCGCGGGATAAATACAATGCGATCATTGCCTGGCGCCGTCCAACGGACCCCGCATTCTTGATCAAGGAATGTATAAACACTGTTCAAAGTGCCCGTCCGATTGTCGCGGTCAGCCAGAATCTTGTCAAGGGAACGCTTCCTGTCATAATAATCCTCCCCGTAAAAGTAAAGCACATTGTTCTCAAACGTATAACGTCCTTCACCCGTATTCATTCTTTCCATATCGGACGGAGCTTTTCGTCCAATCACAAAGGTGGCAGGCTCCGTTTCTCCGACCGGATGCTCAATACCGGAAATCATTTTCAGATGTCTCTGCAGCTCCTGCGCCGCAAATATCTGGACAGGATCTTCCGGATCATCTACTTTGATGGCACGAGGCGATGACAGTTGCAGCTCCGAACCGGAAATTGCTGCCCCCAGGCAGAATAAGAGAACGGAAAAAAATCTTTTCATTTCAAAGTCTCCTTTTTTGATATCTGTTTTTTATTTTCAATCCCATGAAGAATCCGTATAAAGCGTAAATCCCCTTTGAAAAATTTTGTATTTGAAGACGGCATTGCAAATGCCGGATAAACATGACCGCCGAAAATGGACGGCTTAAAAAAATATCCCTGGTATGGAAACGCTTTTTTCTCACTTTTCCCATTGACAGTAAATGTAATATTTTCCAAGTCCATTGCAACGCTGACATTCGACCAACTGCCGGCGGGAAGTTCCAACGAGGTAGTGATCCTGATCAGCTCACTTTTATTTTGAGCCGTGCGGCGGGTAAAAATCATCATCAGTTTATCATTATGCCGGAACAGGTTCAATGATCCGTCATGATGGCTGAAATTGCGAAACAGCACCTCACTGCGCCCCGCTTCAGACGGGCGAATTTCAAATTGCAGTGTAAAGGCTCCATAAGGCAATGCCTCACGAGGAAAATTCACATAATTGGCATTTCCATCAAAATGAAGTCCCCAGCGCTTATCTTCGTAAAACCACTGCGGAGCGGCAGAAGCACCCCCAAGATGTTTCAATAACTCGGGACGTGGACGGTTGAACGGTTCCAGATACTGAAAACCACCCCCAAGCTCACCTGTGAACTCAGGATAGCGCGGCGCATAAAGCAATGCGCCATGTTCAGGAGAGAAACGATAAACGATATCGCGCTGCATCCGCTGCGGAATATCGACATTCACAGCTCTCTTCGCATTCACATCAAGAACCGGCAGCTTCAAGGTGCTTTTACAGGACGGATTCATGATATCAATAAACATACGCCTGATTTTTCCATCCATGCTGACAGCGCGCAGTTCCGCAGCCTGCGGGTAATCTGATATTCCGTGTGCAAGGCGATATTGCAGTTGTGCCTTTCTACGATTCAATGGCGTTGGAATATCCGCAAGGTTCCGCACGATTTCAAGATCCAGCCGGATCGCTCCGGGGAAAGCCTGAGCAAATTTACCCTTCTTTTCCAAATCCGAACATTTGAATTCCAATGGCAGAAAACCATCAACAGCAATTTTCAATCTTGCATTTTTTGCCGGCAGATACCGAATAAAAAAATATTCCGGATAGTAAAAAGGGATTCTATAGTTGATCAATACTTTTTTGTTTTCAAATTGTCTGAGTTGATCCGGCGCATTGCGATAGTGGTCACGACAGAAATACCACTCAGGAGAACCGGAAATTTCAAAACTTATCTGTTTCATAACGGGTTCAAATGCGGCAAAATGCCCGCGTATGGTGACGGTCCTGGATAAATCACCATTGGCTTGGACATCCCCGGCGGCAGCGACTTCATCTTCGTTCAGCAATAGTTCAAAAGACCTGAGTGGAATCTTTGAATTCACTTCGGCTTTCAGGGTATCCCCCGTCCAGAAATACCGGAAATCACATGCCAGCTGTTCCCGCACAGGTTGCATAATTTCCTTATAATTGGAACACACGCTCGGATCAATCCGCATATGCCGAAGTTCATAATGACACATCTTCCCATCCGGCCCGGTAATCGTAATCTCCGGTATCAGAATACTTTCAACGGAAAATTGCAGACTTGGAACGGAAATGGTAACGGACTTGAATTCAGCACGGTTAAAGTGTTCCGCTGGAAATCTTTTCAATACCGCACCGGAAACATCCTTCAATCTCAGTTCGACCGAATATAAGCTCGTTTTCTCCGTATCGGGCAGATTCAAAAATTCATATTCAATATTTTCGCCAAGACGCAATACCATGCGGCTGGATACAATCAGGTTCGGTATCGCTGTATTGTCATTTTTTTCCGGAAGCGACGGCTCTCCGCGCAACAGACTCATATAGTTTCTTACAATTCTCTTCATGGCATTCCCATTGGCTACCGTCGGTTGGTAATGGGTATTCTCATTTGCCTCATTCCACTCAAAAAAAGTGATGATATCCGGATTCAGAAGCATGAGTTCCTCCATTGCCAGACGAAATGCGGAAGAACCGTATTCACCTGCAATATTTCCAGAAAGATGGTTCACATACCCCTTATACACATAAGCACCTACAGCCTTATTTGAAAATCGTTCTTCTGCCAGTAACTCCAACAGAAACGGCAGGGTATAACGTCGGTAAAAAGGATCCTGAACAGGACGGGCGGCATATTCTCCATGCTCAGGACGATTTTTACCTGCGGGATAAACCATAATCCCGTCAGCATTGTACAATTGCTCCTCCAATAAAGCACGGAACTGCGCTTCCTCGTCTTTGGAAAGAAAACCTTTTTCCTGAAACTTTTTCTGCATCTCAAGATCATTAACAATAGTAAAGAGAAATGGTTCAGGCAGATTTTCTTTTTCAATCAGCAGTCTGAGTCTGGAAAACAGTTCAACAGGGAAAAACTGAGCATGATAAGCCCAAACCACAATCTTCCCTCCAATTCGCAGGGAATGAGGAGAAGAAGCAGCGATTCGATAATTGTCAAGAAAATTCTCATACCATTGAGCATCGGGAACACGAGAATAAACAGCCCCTGCCATTCCGGCAAAGCCAATCCCTTTTTCTTCAGCAAGCACACTCAACAGCAAACGCCAATCATTCCTGAGTGATGGAGCATTGCCTAAAATCGTAAAGCCATCCAATCCATACTCACGGGCAATGGCAATATTGCGCCGCATACTCTCCATATAACTGTTTTTGCCGCGCAGAGAGCTGTCATGGTAAAGAGGACGGTCAATCCAGTAATGCAGATAATTCTCGACTAACCGATAGTTTTGAATTTCAGCAAAAAAGAGCGGACGCGGCAAAATACGTTGAGTTCGCCAGGGCCGGCATCTTCGAGAATCTTCCACTCGATTCCATGAAATCTCAGATGTTCCCAATATAAGCGAACCCAAGAAGAGCGTCGGCAATATCTGCATCATCATTACCATTGTCCTTCCCACATCGCTGTTTCCTGTTGTGCCCGGACGCGGAGATCACTATATAAACGAGGAACGACATGTGCATCAAAGAAAAGGAGATTGATATATCTACCATGCACGATACGAATATTATTGACTGTTTTCTTATCTTTGGCACGGCTTATGTGATAGGTACTGTTGGCACTGCTTCTTGCTTCTGATGCCATCAGTGTTCCGGAGGAATTCCGAAGTCTGTCAATCCTTCGGTAATAGTACAGGACAAGTTTATTATCTTTCGTGACATTTCCGGTTACATTGGTAATATTGACTCCATAGTCCCCCAAACGTTTACCGGTTCCGCCTTCATCGCGCCTGAAACCATAATTGATCCCCTTGACACCACCGGGAATAACGCTCTCCATTCCGTTGCATTCAAATATTTTTTCATTTTGAAGCTGATAATCATAAAGCATATCAATCCAGCTTCTGGCATTGGTCCCCGATGCACGGTAGACATCCTCCAGATATCCCGGAATGAAACCGTCATAGGAAAGTGTATAGAGATGGTTTACCATCCCGATCTGCCGCAGATTTCCCTGACAGGCAACCTGTCTTGCCTTTGCCCGCGCCTTTGATAATGCCGGCAGCAGCATTGCCGCAAGAATTGCAAGAATTGAGATAACGATTAACAATTCAATCAATGTAAAATATCTAAGATGAATCCGTCTCATATCATCACTCCTTTTTCATCTGGTGCTGCAAAATGAAATCCTCATATTTACTGATACGTTTCCCGAAAAACTCCTCTAAAAAGAGCATATCCCGACTCCAGCCTGCAATTGGCAATACTCCTGTCTCGCAACCGCAGCTTTGTCCGGTAAAGAAACCGGGCAATAATTTAATATTCTTCCTTCTTTTCCTTCCACTCTCCTTTCCTTCAATTCGTTCAATTAACAATTTTACCGCACGCTCCGCACATTCCTGAAAAGGCTGTACAACAGTTGTAAGCGAGGGGGTAATAATACTGCTGAAAATATCACCGTCAAAACCGATAACAGCAATCTCTTGCGGCACATGAATTTTCCTGTCATGCAGGAATGCAAGAAGACGTGCCGCAAGAAAGTCGTTGGAACAAAACGCGGCATCGGCGCCATTCTCAATCTCCCGAAGGATAAGATCTTCAACGCCATAAATATCATTCAACACTCTCTCTATCACAACAACGGCATCCGGGGCAAAACCGGACTCCTGCCAGGCACGCCGCAAACCAAACAGTTTTTCCTTATTGGCGTCCTGACTGGTGCAGATAAAAAGAACCCGCCTCCGTCCGTGTTTTGCAAGATGAAGTCCCGCCATATATCCGCCAGCCTCCAAATCAAAGGAAAAATCAGAATGCCGATTATCTTTGAAGCCGATTGTGACATTCGGAACGGTAGTATGCTTCATTACCTCCTGATCCGGTATTCCCATGAAAATCAGGCCATCCGGATGCCGTGCCAGCAGATTCTCAAGCCCTTCTACTCCCTTGTCAAATATAACATGATTACCGACGTGAACAATATCCAGTAAAGTATGATAGTCATAATTTGCTGCAACAGAAAGAATATGATTTACAAAAACGGCGCTGGAATATTGCGAAATAACCGCATTGACGATTCCAATCAGCCGGGTTGACTTTCCGGAAAGAGCCCGTGCTGTCAAGTTTGGACGGTATTTAAGCTGTCTTGCAGCCTCCAGAATACGCCGTCTGCTTTCTTCTCCTACCTGAATGGACGTCTTGCCGCCATTAATTACGGTAGATGCCGCACCTAACGATACGCCGGCAGCCTTTGCAACATCAATCAATCTCGCTGTACGGGATGTCCTCATATCTTCCTCTTTTAATAAAACGCTTTATTATAAATAATATTCCTGTTTTTCCATTTTGCAAATCAAAAACAATAAAAATTGGAAAATATTTTGAATATCACTTATTCAAGATGAAGAAGCGACGCGACATGATTTCCGTTGCGATCAGACAGCTTCTCACGGAAATCAACGATGCGCCTTCCCATAAAACAATTCTGAAAATCCCGACCCGCCTGATCCTCCGCGATTCCACCTTTCCCCGGACAATCAGGCACAAAAAGTAATTCAGGTTTCAACCTCATACGCAACGGCTGGATGCGGAACGCTCTCTCCGGCAAGACAGCGGCACAGGCTTTCCAGTCTCATACCGTCATATCCCGTCTCAATTCCATATGGTTTGAAAAACTCGTACAATTCACGGTGCGTATTGCCGCAGTTATGGGAAAAATGGTTTGCAACAACCCGTGCATCCGGTTTCAACATGCCGCATTCCCGCATTCTCCGCAGAACAAGCAGGTTCTTTCCCGCACCCATGTGGTAAGGATAGTCATCCGGCAGGAGCCCGAACGTACAGTCCAGGATCACTCCGTCGAACTTCCGTTTCCCAAGCCACTCCCAGACAGGTTCGGAAAAAAATCCGGTATCGTTGGCAATGAGCCATTCCTCGCCGGAATCGCTCCGCACATCGAAGAAAAACGCCTCCTGCTCCGGCGCATGATAAGCCGGAAGCGGAGTCAATGTCATTCTCTCCTCCCTCAACACGACAGGCTCCCAGGCTTTCAGGCGGACAAATTCCATCTGCAGGATTTCAATCCCCTCCCCGATGACCGGATGCGCCATAGCCGCACGCTCCACGGCTTCATTGCAGTATACTTTCAGAATCCGCCCCGGCGCAACTTTGGAGTAAGCCGGGCGGCGGTGATTCAGGGTCTCCGGGTAAAAGTGATCCGCATGATCATGCGTAATGAACAGATGCCGGATTTTTTCCGAATCAAACCCGAGCCTGATCTCCTGCGCCAGAAAATCAGGACCGAAATCAATCCGGACTTCTTCCCCGATCTGGTAGGCAGTCCGGGTCCGGGCGTCGAACCCGCCTGATTTTCTCGCATTCCGGCAGACCCGGCACCGGCAGAATGCCGACGGAATACCCTCGCCTGCCGCACTCCCGCAAATCAAAATCTCCATAATCCCATTCCCTTACCTGATTCTGAACAGCACATCGCCATCCATATTTTTACCGTGGAACACCCAGACTCCCCGCGCATTCCGCACCGTTCTGCCGTAACGGGATGCCCAGCGTCCCGGCAACTCCAACTCGGCGCCGGACGTTCCGGGACCGGAAGCGGAAATCAATACCGCCTCACGTCCGTCATCCGCCTTGAATGACGCCGCCTTCACTGTTCCGGCAGTCTGCTTCCATGTGAAACGGCATCCGTCCTCATCCCCCAGCACATAATCCCCCAGCTCCGAAACCAGTTTTGCAACACGGCATATCTCAGGCCAGCGCCGGTCAAATTCCTTCCTGCCCTCCGGTCCGCTGAAAAGATCAAAATAGGAATACATGATCATGCCTTTCACTCCCATGATCAGCTGCATGAGCACCATGGAACGCATCTCCTGTTCCGTCGGATACTGGTACAGATGATGGTCTTTCACTTTGTCTCCGGCGGCTTTGTAATGGCCGTCGTTGTAAATCTGCGGACAGTTCCAGAGCGCTCCGCCGCGGGGAACCCTGCAGATGTTCATCGTCAGCTCCGTCCATGCGATCAAGGCATTCTGATGGTTCGTATCGGCACTGCCCCGGTTGATCGGATAGGGATCAGTTCCGTAAACATTGGCGACACCTCCGAGCATCGCGCTGTTACGCGCCGGATTGCAGTGCACCATCCACGTCGGATGCCACGGGTCAAGGCGGTTGATGAGCCGGCAGCGTCCCCGCTGGTAATCCCGCTGCGAAAGCGGCGCTTCGTCAAACGTATACCATGCCAGCAGCGCCGGATGATCCTTGAAGTCGCCGATGATCTTTTCAAGCGCCTCCTTTTCCCCGCCCGCGCCGCCGTAATTCGTCCACCACGGCTTCTTCTGCACCACATCCATCACGGAAAAGATCACCTTTATGCCGTTTTTACTGCAAAGATCCATGATTCCGCGGATCTGTTCACGGGTGGTCGTTCTGCCGACGATCTCCCCCTCTTTCCAGCGCAGGGCATCGTAAGGCATGATGCAGTTGAAAGGTGATTTTCCGATAATTTCCAGATCCTTCGGCAACAGATTATGATCGTTTTTCAGGAAACGCGCGTCATAATGGTTCATGAACAGGCCAAGCGGAAAAAACTTTCTGCCGTTCACCCGGAGACGTCCCCGCCGGTCCAGAACGGAAGCGTTCGCAGGCGCTTTGAATGACGCCGGAAGCACCTGCGCAGGAATCTTTGTGACATCCACCGTTTTTCCGTCCGCATCTCTCATGGTCACTTTGAACATTCCCTGCTTCGTCGCCGGCAGATTCATCACGCCGGAGATGCGTTCCCCTTTTACGGGAGCCGTAAATTCCGCAGCCTTCTTTCCACCGGCAAAGAATTCCACAACACTGTTCAGCTTAAGCCCAGGCGTGGAATGAAACGCACCGAAAATCAGCTCATTCCCACCCTCCCGGATGATATTCGGCTGGGCCGGGACCAGCAGATAGACGGAAGTCTGGGTAATCGGTTCGATACGAATGTTCCGGAACCATGCCCTGCCGGTGCTTGCCCGCCACAGATACAATCCCACGGTGACGCTCGCGGCATTCTCCGGCACCTGAAACTCGCCGCTGATCTCCGTCCACTTCGGGCTGTGTCCTTTTCCAGGATAAATGCCGCCGTCGAGATACTTCCCGTCCCGGGAATGGAACTCGGCACATGCCGCCATGCTGCCTTTCAGATTCTCCGAACGTGCCTCTAAAGTCAACTTATACGCACCTGGTTTCAGCTTCAGATAATACCTTGCAACCGTGTATTTTGCAGAATCCGACCGTTCCGCCATCATCATATTGTCTCCGGGGCGGGACGCATCGGCTGTAATCCTGAATCCCTCCGGCAGGCTCCATTTCTGTTTCTGCCGGATTCCCGGATCAGGGAACAGATTTCCGGCAGAGACGGTTACGGCTCCCGCAAGAAGGAGCATCAATACGGTGAACAGTTTTTTCATTCCATCATCCTTTCATATATTCAGTGTTTGACAAACAAATACATTGCATTAAACGTCTCAGCATCCAACTGGGCGGGACGCTCCGTGCCGACCCGTCCATCGACATACAGCTGGTTGACGGCTTTATTGTGCCGCTTGTCAAGATGCCCGTCCAGCCCCCGTTCCAGCGCCTGATTCGTCTCGAAACACATCCACCACTGCGCTTTCGAGCGCGAACGCCCATCGGCAATGACGACCAGTTTCGAGGTTATTTTGGAGTTCGTCACTTTGAGCGGGTTGTACCACTCGGCGCCGGAAGAAAAGAACCCTCCTCCGGGTTCCTTTCCGATATGCGCGCTGTAACAGTAATTGGTGAAATCGCATTGGGCATTGCCGAGCTGTTTGACCACCTGTTCCGGTCCGCTCGGGCAGATATAAATCTTCGAAAAAGCTTCACCGGCGGCAAGCGGCCACGGAAAACTTTTTCCGGTGGCATATTCATAGATGTAGACCATCCAGCCGGTGCCCTCATAGCCGGAACCGGTCAGCACGTGCGGTTTCCTCACCATCGCCAAAGGCAGATAATCATTATAATCAACGGTATATACAGTACAGGCGGTTCCAAGCTGTTTCAGATTGCCGACACACCGGATCGACTGCGCTTTGTCCCGCGCCTTCCCCAATGCAGGCAGAAGCAGCGCCGCAAGAATCGCAATGATCGCAATTACAATCAAGAGCTCTATCAGGGTGAAAATTCCTGTTCCTATCCTGCGAAATAAGAATATCGGAGAGGGGACATGGAGGGTGGAAGAACCGGGCAGACATTTGATCCATCGAATAAAGAAAGAAAAAGCCTCGCAGGGCGCAAATCGACAATGCCGGAGCGGAACACTCCTTTTACAGATTTTACTCATCAAGAACTCTATCAATGTGAATTTCATCTTGAAACAGCTCATCTCAGTTTCCTCCCTGTTTTAATTTCTCTTTTTTCCTCATGGCAGCCTCCTTTGAATTCATATTCAGTATTTTCCATAAGTCAGACATTTCTCATGCTTCCCCTGGGAATAAATTCCGCCTTCACGATCCGTTTCTCCGGCTTTTTCCCCTCCAGCAGCTCCAGCAGAGTCCTGAGCAACGCATCCGCGCGCCCACGGATGTTTCCCGAAATGGAACTCAAGGCGGGCACCGTGAAATTACAGAACAATTCGTTGTCATATCCGCATAACTGGATCTCCCCGGGAACCCGTATTCCGCGTCCGGTCAACTGCTGAAGAAGCGCGGCAATGCAATAATCATTCATGCCGATGATTCCGTTCAGTCCATTCGGCAGGATGAAACCGTCAATCATACCGCACATAAGCCGCTCAATGGCTGCCGCGTCGCAGAACGGCGGCGTATAACGGTAAATATATTCGGGCAGGCAGGCAAGCCCTTTCCGGTATCCCTCCACCACTGCCACACTGTAATTCAGATTATCATCGGCAATGCACAATCCGATCCGGTCCGAACCGTTTTCACGCATGGCGGAAACGGCAGCGGAAACGGCGGAAATACGATCCAGAGCCACAAAAGGCTGCCCCTCCAGTCCGGGGTCCGCCAGAAAGACGATCTTTTCCGCATTCCCGAAATACTTCTCCAGCTCGTCATGCCCGTTCGGATAATCATGGCTGAGGCAGATCACGCCGGAAACGCCATGCTGCAGCAGAACCTGATACGCTTTGTAGAGCTGTTCAATATTGTCATGCGCCTGTGCGACCAGCAGAAGATAACCTTCGGCGGCGGTCACGCGCTCCAGTTCCGAGACCAGCAGACGAACAGCCTGCCCCGCCTGACTGTCAACCAGCACACCGATCAGCTTCAACGGGGTTCCCCGCAAAGCACGCGCGTTCATATTCGGCTGGTAGTTCAGCCGTTTACAGGCTTCCAGAATCCGCCGGGCGGTCGCCTCGCTGACCTTGACTGAATTCTTCCCGGCACTGTTGACCACGCTTGCCACGCTCATTACCGATACCCCCACCTCAGCGGCGATATCAGCCAGTCTCACTTTTCCGTTCTGCTGTCTCATTATCTTTTCACAGGTTTAATATAACGTTATATTTAATTATAATCAAATTCAGAAAAATTGCAATAGGGAAAGCGGAAGAAAATCTGATTTTCTTTCAAAAAAAAGAGAATCTGCCATCTCCGGACACCGTAACAAGGCTGAATTTTCCTGTCTTCCCGTTCTTTCTGTCCTTTCCGGGGAACTTATGGCTGCGACGCAGCGAATATGCGGAAAAAGATGAACCGTCCCGAAGCAGTTCATTTTTGCGATCTTTTGCTCGATTTTGATGTTTTTTGCTCAAAAAGAGAGTTTTCCGGCTTTAATCCCCGGAAAAATGTGTTAAGTTATAGGACGGAATATTCTAACTTTTCACATAAAAACAAAGGAATTGAAAAATGGCGAATGTCCTGGAACAAATCCGCGCGAAAGCGAAAACGCTCGGAAAAAAAATCTGTCTCACGGAAAGTGATGATCCGAGAAACCTCAAAGCCGCTGAAAAGCTTGTGCAGACCGGCTATGCAAAACCCATCCTCGTCGGCGACGCAGATGCAATCGTCAAGCTCGCCGCTGAAAACGGAATCAACCTTGACGGCGTCGAAATCGTCGATGTAGAAAAAACCCCCGATCTTCAGAAATATATCGATCTCGTATGCGAACTCCGCAAGAAAAAAGGCATGACCCCGGAACAGGCGCGCACGGCTCTCAAGGACACCTGCTTCTTCTCCGCAACCATGGTCATGGCGGGCGATGCGCACGGATATGTTTCCGGCGGCGGCAATCCCAAGGGGTACAATCACAACACGGCGTCCAAGACACGCCCCGCGCTCCAGCTTTTCAAGACGGCTTCCGGCATCAAGACGGCGTCCTCCTGCTTCATCATGCAGATGCCTGACACCAAATGGGGCTACAACGGTGTATTCGTCTATGCGGACTGCGGCATGAACATCAACCCGAATGCGGATCAGCTTGCGGAGATCGCCGTCACGACCGCCAAGACATTCAAGGACCTTGTCGGCGGCGAACCCAAAGTCGGTATGATCAGTTGCTCGACGAAAGGCTCCGCGCATGACCCGATCATCGAAAAAGTCGTAGAAGCGACCGCGAAAGCCAAAGCCCTCGCGCCCGATCTCGCAATCGAAGGCGAGCTTCAGTTCGACGCCGCCATTCTTCCTGAAATCGCCGCAAAAAAAGCGCCGGATTCCAAAATCGCCGGGCACTGCAACGTGCTTGTGTTCCCCGATCTGAACTGCGGCAACAGCATTTACAAAGCCACCGAGCGTCTCGCCGGCGCAACTGCCATCGGACCGCTGGCACAGGGACTCCGCAGGCCTTTCATGGACGTTTCCCGCGGATGCTCCGCCGATGACATCGTCGACTGCGCATGTGTCGCCGCCATCACGGAATGGGCGGACTGAACAAAGCATTTGAATCAACAGAAAGCCGGGCTTGGAAAAGTCCGGTTTTTCTTTTTACGGGAGCACAAGATGAATCACAAGCTACTGGTGCTGCTTGCAGGGCAGTCCAATATGTCCGGGCGCGGTTATCTTACACAGGAAGACATTACGGAAATCCCCGGACTGACCGCAATCCGGCGCGATTTCAAATGGATTCCCGCCGTTGATCCGTTCAATTACGACCGCTTGAATATGCTCGGCCTTGTCGATTCCAGGGATCCGTTTGAAGAAAAAGGGCTTACCATCGGAGACCGGCGGCGCGCGGGAGTCGGTCCGGGGCGGACATTCGGGAAATACATGAAACAATTTTTTCCCGAATACGAAATCGGCTTGATCCCCGCGTCCATCGGCGGCACCCCGATCGCGGCATGGCTGCCCGGTGGGAAAGATCCTTACAGCGAAGCACATCCTTATGACGACAGCCTCAAGCTCGCCCGGGAGGCAATGAAAAGCGGGCGGATTGCCGCAGTCCTCTGGCATCAGGGGGAGACCGACGCCAGCCAGCAGACTCCCGGTTACAAGGATAAGCTGAAACAGGTCGTGATGAATTTCCGGAAAGACCTTGATCTGCCGGAAATTCCGTTCATTCTGGGGGAACTCGGAAGTTTTCTGAATCCCTCATGGCCCGTGGCGGATTACAACCGCATGATCAGAGAGGTCTCCGAAGAACTCCCTCATACGGGATGGGTTCCGACCTCCGATCTTGCCGACAGAGGCGACAGGCTTCACTTTTCCACGGAAAGCCAGCATGAACTCGGACGCCGCTACTGGGAGGAGTTCCGCAGGCTCTCGGCTATCTGAAACGGATCAGCAGGAACAGACGGATGCCGGCGTCTTCGGGAAGCGCAAAGGTGTCCGTCGTTTCAAAAACCGTTTTTTTATTCTTTTCAAGAAATGCAAGTTCTTCCTCATACTGCAAAGGAGTCCGGTAAACCATCAGACAACCGTTGCGGTTCAGAAGCCCCGCGCTTTCACGGATCAGTATCTCCGAGGAAGCGACGGCGCGCGCAGTCACGCAGTCATAAGCATGCCGATACGGCACCTTGCGTCCCAGTTCATTTCCGCGCGCATGGATCGCTTTCAGATTTTTCAACCCCAGTTTCTCCGCGGCTGAATTCACATAATCGACTTTCTTGCGGGTGGAATCCACCGGAGTGAAGGAACAGTGCGGAAACGCCGCCGCAAGCACCAGCGATGGAAAACCCGCGCCGCAGCCGAGATCGCAGATATGCTTCGGCGTCTTGAAAAAATCCGGCATCGCAAACGCCGGGGAAAGCGAGTCGGCGACATGCCTGCACCAGAATCCGTCCGGTTTGATCGCCGTCAGGTTGAAAGATTCATTCGTCTCGTAAAGCAGCTCTCCGAGAAGTGTCATCTTCTCCATAAAACCACTGTAATCCACGGGATTGCAGGCACGAAGAAACGCCGTCACACCTTCAGGCGGAAGCGGAATCATAATACCCCTTTCAGTTGGATCACAAGAATCAGCGAAGCGATTGCGAAAAGCAGCGGAACCGCCGTCGAAACAATGCGCCACTTTGTGCTGGCGGCAATTTTGCGGATCCAGTCACGCATCCAGTGCGGCTTGGCTGAAATGAAAATTCCGATCGTTCCGACCACAAAACACATGAACGCGAAAAAAGATGAGAATTTCAAGTCCGCGGCATAAGAGGCATTGAGCATGAAGTGCGCGACCAGGATCAATGCACCCGCAAAAGCGCGGGAAAACAGGTAATCCAGATACAGATAGCAGAGCACGGTCAGGACAATGGCGGCAATGACGAGAACCGTCAGATTTTCCTTCGCGGAAAACATCGGTTCCACGTTCGGAATGAAAAAAAGAAGTGCAAGAAGCCCGAGCACCGCTCCCGCGCCGCGCTTCCGGGGGAGCTCCTCCCATTTTTTCAGGCTTGCAGACCGGATAAAGTATCCCGTCACCACCGCGATCAACAGGGAAATGAGAATACAGGCAATCAGAGAAACCGCTAAAATCATTTTATTCCTTCTTCGTAATGCTTATTCGTTGGCTTTCAGATATTCAATGTCGCTGATCGCCGCTTTTTTATAGGACTGCTTCACGCCGGGTTCCGGTTCGAACATGATTTCCTCTTTCAGATTCGAGGCGAGACGCCCGACACGCGTCAGGCCGGATTTCAGAGTCAGCTTGACATTCGGGATCCAGAGTGTGAGATTCGGCAGGCGCTTGACCTCGCCCTTTTTAATCTCGACCGAGAAAGAACGTTTCTCCGGGCGGGCGCGCTTATGGGCGATTGTGACGACATGTTTTCCCATGCTCAGGTTGCGCAGAGAAAGCAGTTTGGACATGCCGGGATTGGCAGGGTCCGGCTCGCTTGTCCCCACCATTTTGCCGTCCAGATAAATCGTGATGTAGCTGGGAACCGTCACCAGATCAATTCCGCCGGTATTGCTGTCCAGATTCAGGGCGACTTCGAGCTCGTTGCCCGCCGTGACCGTGACATCGCGCGTCGCAGGATCATAACCGTCCTTTTCCAGGCGGATCTTATATACGCCGGGACTCAGTTGCCTGAGCTCCATCGGGGTATCCGAATACTGTTTGTCATTCACAAAAACCCGCGCACCGGACGGCGTCGAGGTAATCTTCAGCGTGCTGGGGATGATCTCAAGCTTCACGTCCTTCAGCGAAGTCTCCTGACGGCGCACCACTGTCACGACCTGTTTCAGAGTAACGTAACCGTCTCTGGAGATCTCCAGATTGTGTTTGCCCTCCTCGATCCGCTCGGAAAAGGGAGTGCGTCCCATCACAGTACCGTTCAAGGTAACGGTCGCCCCGGCGGGATTGGAGGTAATCTTCAATGTGCCGACATTGGAAGCGAGGTCCGTCTTAACTTGAACCGGGCGCCCGTCTTCATTCATTTTCCACGAAACGGTCCGCTTCGTATAACCGCTCTTGGCAAGCTCTGCGGAATATTCCCCGTAAGGCAGGTCTTTGATCACCAACGGAGTCTCGCCGATCTTTTTACCTTGAAAAATCACCGGCGCCGCGGCAGGAACACTGGTCAGCATCACGGACGCGGTGACAGGCTTCAGCTTCGCATCGATCTTTCTGTCCGTCCCCTGCTTGATTTCCACCCTGATCAACTCCGCCCGGTATCCGGATTTCTCAAGTTTGACGATGTAAGTAGACGGGAGCAGAGAACAATGGAACGGCGTTACGCCCCGCTCTTTTCCGAGCAGCGACACCGTCGCTCCCGCCGGCGCCGATGTGATATCCAGTTTCGGTTTCTTCACTTCCGCTTTCTTCTCCAGACATCCAACAGCAAAGAAGAACGCCAGAGAAAGAACTGACAATACGGAAAATAATTTCTTCATATTCTTCCTCATCTCTTTCCGCTCGCTAAAGTTTCAAGTTTGATCTTATTGGCACGCGCTTTCTGATAAGGCTTGCTGTCCGGGTCCAGATACTCCATCAGTTTCCGGCACTCCTGCGCAGCCTCCGCATACTGTTTCCGGCGGAACAGAATATTGATGTTCGTTTCCGCATCCTTGATCATTTTCCTGAGAATCCCCTCCGCTTCTTTCAGATGCCTGGAGGCAAGATTCAACTCTTTCGGCGGCGGATCGAACTGTTCATAAAACTCAACGGCAATCTGATAACGCAGAATCGCATTGCGCAGATTGTCCGGGCGCGCCTGATAATTGGCAAACAGATCCTCCGCTTTCAGGAACGCCTTCTCCGCCTCCTCCCGCATTTCCACGGCAGACAGCGAAACCGTTTTCAGTCCGTAATCCTCGGCGAAACGGTCCACCGCCATTTCAATCGCTTCAAAAGAGCTTTTCGGATAATTGTTGCGCACCGTAATGCTGTTCAGGTAAGGTCCATAACTGACCGTCAGGGAACGTGTTTCGTCCACGCCGTCAGCGGACGGAGACGGCGGTTCCTCCTCCAGTTTCATGAAATCGGTCTCTTTGATTGAACTGAGCAGAGTCTTCATGTAATCCTTGTTGATCTCGCCGAACTTACGGACGAAATGCCGCCGGTGTTTCAGGTCGTCCAGCATGAAAACCGCAGAATTATCCTCGATTTTCAACGCAAACCGGAAGACGTTGTCCTTTGAGACAATCTGTTTTTCATAATTCAGATAAAACGGGTTGCGGTCCGACAGGGAAACAGGCACCGCCGGGGCGGTATTTTTGTCAGACGCTGTATCGAAAAGCAGAAACAGGCTGACGAAGATCACGGCAATCCCGATCACGCCTATGGTGAACAGGATATTCCCGCGCCGCAGGAAACGGCGCTCCGGAACGTTTTTCTCCGCTTTCTTCTTTGAAAAGAGATTATTGATATCCGGCGCGGCAGACGGTGCGGCGGTCTTTTCCGGAGCGGGCGCCGTTTTTGCCGGAGGAATCGAAATCGTCACCAGTTTCTTCGGGGGAACCGCCCTCTGCGTCACGTCGGACGGTTCGCTTTCCGCCGGTGCGGGGCTTTGCGCAGGTGCGGAAGCAGGGCGCGAAGTATGGAAAATCACCTGCGGCTTTTTCTTCTTCTGCGCCTGTTCCTCCAATACCTCCGCTGTCTTATCCGCAGTTCCGGCATTCTCCTCGCCGAAACGCAGAACCTGATCGCCAACGACAATCAGGTCACCGTCTTTCAAAAGCGCAGGCATCGTCAGCGGATTGCCGTTGAGTTTCGTCCCGTTGGTGCTGCCCAGATCTTCGACACGCCATTTCCCTGCGGGATTCAGGCTGATTTTCGCGTGATAACGCGAAACGCCGCCGACAAGAAGCTGAACATCATTGTCCGTCTCCCTGCCGATACAGACTCCGGACGCCGGAATCTCTTTCGATTCGCCGGTCCGGGGACCATTCAGAAAATAAAGTTTCACCATATCTCAATCCTTTTTTTCACACCGGACCGCGCTCTCCGCTTTCCGCCGGAGCAAAGCACTGCCGAACTCTTTTTCCGTTCCGGCATCCATCACCGCCGCCAGATCCACGATATCACCGCATGCACTGCGCGTCCGTTCTATTGTACCGGAAGGTAATTCTATCACATAAAATGCCTTTTTGCAACAGACAAACAGCCGCCACGGCATTAAATTCCGCACTGTTTTCAGAATTTTATGGTCACGGCTGACAAAAATCACATCCAGCGGGATCGACATGAAACAGGTATGGATCGAACTGCAATGATCGAACACCATCGCATCGAAACAGTCAAAATCCCGCCCGATCATCCCCCTCGCCCTCTGCCAGAGCCCCACGGCGCATTCGGTCCGGGAGGAAATCACGGTCTTTTTCGTCAGATTGCAGATCATGCGGCTCCTACCTTGCCAGTGTTCTCAACGCCTGATAAACGATCGGGCCGATCAGGATAATGAATACCGAGGGAAAAATAAACACCACCACCGGAAACAGAATCTTGACCGGCGCCTCGTTCGCGAGTTTCTCCGCACGGACAAATCTCTTGTTCCGGAGCTGGTCCCCCTGAATCCGCAGCAGCTGCCCGATGCTCACGCCCAGTTCATCCGCCTGGACAATCGCATTCACGACCGATGAAAGTTCCGGCTGGCGCACCCGTTCGCTCATCTCCTTCAAAGCCGTCTGCCGCCCTTTGCCAAGCTGGATTTCATGAAGCACGCGGTTCAATTCCTCTCCGAGCGGGTCCACCTTGCGCCGCGCCATGATATCCCGGAGCGCCGTCAGGAAATCTTTTCCGGCTTCGACGGACAGCGTCAGCAGATCCAATACATTCGGCAAAGCTTTCAGAATCGAAAGATGGCGCCTGGCGACAATCTGTTTCAGCCACAAGGTGGGATAGAATGCAAATGCAACGCCGAGAAGCAGTCCGGAAAGGGCATTGTCCATTGCCGCAAACACAATGAACAGAAGAAAACCGAAAAGTGCCATGAATATTTTCAAAGCAAAGAACCGCTGCCCGGAAACCGCCTGGTCAAGACTCGCCATCTGAACCATCTCCTCAGTATTCCTGCGCGAAACGTCAAACAGCGGCAGGTTCGCTATAAAACCCACATTGGAAACCAGCGGCAGAAAAAAACGGAACACCAGCGGAAGCCGCTTGTATTCATGCATCTCATCTTCCTGTTTTTCAATTTCAATCATGCGGAGCAGATCGAAAAAAAGGAGAAAAACACATCCCGCGGCAATCGCGGCGCAGAGAGAAGCGAGCAATGTAAGAACCATAAACGTATTCTCCTTCAGATATCGATGGAAGTTATTTTACGGATCAGCAGAAAACCGGATACGTCAAGCACAATCACGACGATAATGCAGAGAATGCCGGGCAGGCTGGAAAAGAAATTCGTCATCATGTCCGTCGCAATATACATCATGGCAATGAAAAGCGCCCAGGGCATGAGCCCGATGATCACAGCCTGCATCCGCCCCTGCGCCGTCAGAGCCTTGATCCTGCCGGTAATGCGCACACGTTCGCGAATCACGGACGCCAGGCGCTCAAGGATTGAAGTCAGTTCGCCGCCGGTCTGCCGCGCCGTAATGATCGAAATTGCAACGAGCTCGAAATCCGGACAGTTCAAGCGCGCCACCATCTTGTCCAAAGCTTCATCCAGAGACACCCCCAGATGAATTTCATGCATCAGCAGGCTGAATTCGGAGGAAAGCGGCTTGCGGTTTTCATTCGCGATCACCTCCAGCGCCTGATTGATGCTGAATCCCGCCTTCAGAGACCCGCTGATCGACAGCAGGGCATCCTCCAGCTGTTCATTGAATTTCGCAAGCCGCTGTTTCCGCAGATGACGCAGCAGCAGACGCGGCGCAGGAAACGCGAGCCCCGCGGCAAGCAGCGCCGCGACCACGCCTTTCATCACGGTCATGTTCTCCACCAGAAAACCTACGGCAAATACGGCGGCCGCGGCACATGCGGCGGCAAGCGCCAGACTCACATCCAGAATCTTGGACGGCGGCATGTTCAGGAGGACATCGTCCATTTCCACGGAAGTTTCCTGAATGAAACGTTCCCGGTAGCGGGCGGAAAGCGCCGAGAAGAATTCCACAAACACAAGCGCGGTGCAGGTTACGGCAATTCCCGCGCAGAGACTGGCTAAAACCGTCAGGTTCATCGGAACCCTCCATTTCCGGCGCCTTTATTGAACATGGAAATATCCAGATCCATTCCTGCACGCCTGATATCGTCCATAAAGGTCGGGATGCTGCCCGTCGGCACATAGCGCCCGGTCATCTTCCCGTCTTTGTCCCAGCCGTCCTGCTTGAATACGAAAATATCCTGCATGGTGATGATCTCACCCTCCATTTTCGTAATCTCGCTGACATGAGTCACCTTGCGGGAGCCGTCCTTTTCACGGGAAATCTGCACGATGATTGCAATCGCCGAGGCAATCTGCTCGCGGATCGCACGCAGCGGCAGGTCGAATCCCGCCATCAGAACCAGCGTTTCAAGACGGGAAAGAGCGTCGCGCGGCGAGTTCGCGTGAATGGTCGTCAGCGAACCGTCATGACCGGTATTCATCGCCTGAAGCATATCCAGCGCCTCGCCGCCGCGGCACTCGCCGATCACAATGCGGTCCGGTCTCATTCGCAGCGCGTTCTTCACTAGATCGCGGATACTGATCTCGCCTTTGCCTTCGATGTTCGCCGGACGCGCCTCCAGCCTCACGACATGATCCTGCCTCAACTGGAGTTCGGCGGCATCTTCAATCGTCAGAATGCGTTCCGTATCCGGCAGGAATCCGCTCAGAATGTTCAGAAGGGTCGTCTTTCCGGAACCGGTTCCGCCTGAAATCACGATATTCTTGCGCAGTTTCACGCAGATATCAAGAAAATGGGCAATATCCGCGGAAATGGAGCCGAACCGGATCAGGTCATC
Organism: Lentisphaeria bacterium; assembly: GCA_003526375.1. Lineage (GTDB taxonomy): Bacteria > Verrucomicrobiota > Lentisphaeria > Victivallales > UBA1829 > UBA11452. Next base: position 6,999 of record DPDG01000052.1, on the reverse strand, counting down.
CACTTTCAGCGGAACCTTCGAGAATTTACGGATCGTAATGGAAGGCCCCACGAGAGAAAGCGGCGGAATGATCGCATTCACACGGGAACCGTCCTTCAAACGGGCATCCACCATCGGGGAGCTTTCATCAATGCGCCTGCCGAGGGGCGATACAATGCGCTCGATCGCCGCAATCACCTGATTATTGTCCGCGAACGCCATATCCGTCCGGTGCAGCTTTCCCTTGTATTCCACATAAATATGGTCGGGGCCGTTCACCATGATTTCCGTAATGGACGGCATCGCGATCAACTCTTCCAGCGGTCCCAGCCCGATCGCCTCGTGAAGCAGCTCCCGTTCGATCAGTTCCTTGGTAATGCCTTCCGGCAGAGGAATTGAAATTTCCTCAATGATCTCATGAATCGTATTCGCCGCTCTTTTGTTCAGGTCGTTTTCCGAAGCGCCGCTCATGACGAGCCGTTTCAGGTTCAGGCGTTTGATCAGTTCCGCATGGGCACGCTTCTTGATCTCCTGCAGAAGGGGGCGGTGTTCGAACGGCACGCCGGAAACGGACAGAATCTCCACACCGCCATGTCCGGGTGCGGAAATCGTCTCCAGTCTGCTTTCGATTGAACTCACTGTCGGCGGCGGAGTCTCTCCTTTCGGCGGTTCGGGCTCCGCATTGACCAGCGGCCGGGCGTCAATGGGTTCCGGGTCCTTCATCGGAAACTCGATGACAATCCCCCCGATACGGATTTCGTCACCGGGCAGAACCTCTTTCGCACCGACACCGAGACGCTCTCCGTCAAGATAAGTGCCCGTATTCGATCCCAGATCCATGACTTTGATCCCGCCGTCCTCCACCGTCAACTGGCAGTGGCGCGGAGAAATGCCGTCCGCATCGAGCTGGATATGGGAATCGGCGCCGGAACCGACAATATAAATTCCGTTGCCGAGCTGTCCGGTAACGGGTTCATTCTCCGGGATTCTGATTACGATATCATACATAAGAACTCCCTCCGTCCTTATCTTCCGGCTCTCATCATCTTTTCACGCTCGGCATTGTAATTCATGATATTTTTCTGGAGGAAGTTCCAGTTGACGCTCTGCAGTTTCTGGGTAATTGCGGACTCCTCATAGTTGCGCAGGCTCATGGTCAGGCGCCCTTTCTGCGAGGCAAAGATAATCATCTCGACCTCTTTCGGCGTCAGTTCCAGCGTCACGGTGCTGTAACTCCGCGCCGCATAGTTCTGCCCGGCGGAGGATGCAAGAAAACCCATATCGGTTCCGGTTGCGATCACACGGACCCGCTGGAGAATCGTAAGGGTAATCGTATCCAGCGAGGAATCGCCGCGGGTGTCGGGAAAACGGAACGTCCCGATCAGGTCCACATAATTGTTGGGCTGGACAAGGCCCGTCACGGAGCTGGTCGCATCGACGGAAATCGAGATCGCGCGGTAGCCGGGGCGGATCAGGGAGGTCAGCCCGGTCTTCCCGGATGTAAGAGACACTTTGAGGTCGCTCCATTGAAGCAGGGTTCCGGCGCGGATCAGGGACTGCGCCTCGCGCCCGATCACCAGAGAACGTCTGTCATAGGGGATTTCACGCTCATATCTGGCGTTGCGGAAACGCTGGACCAGTTTCTTCTGTATCATATCCTCCGTGATCTTTTCCCCCTCCGGGATATCCCTGGCGACCTGAATCAGATAGATTTTATAGGTCTCCCCCTGCAGACGCGCCTTTTCCTTATTGATCTGGCTGAACGTGAACATGAAAGCCAACACGCCGAATAACACGGCTCCGAGAAGCAGGAGTTTCTGTTTCATATTTTATCCCTGATGTCCATTTTTTAATGCAAAAAGCGATTTCCATACCTACATTTACGGAATATACATGTCTCATGACACTTTTCCACAAAAAAGCACCGAAAAAACGGAAAAAGAGAAAAAAACAGCGGTATCTCCCGCCTGTCAAGAGACTCGGAGGAGCCGCCGCTGCCGGAAATACCGCAAATATCCGGTCTATTCCATCCGGAACTCCGCAGAAAAGGAGACGGATTCACCGAGAGCGATCAGCGCCGGACGGTAGAAGGATTCAAAGGTTGCCGCGAGCATATTGGCGGTATCCCAGACCGCGACTCCGATTATCTTTTGCGATGTGCAAATTTGATTTACCGGAGTAACGCCATTTACTGTTGCAGTGCTTCCGCGAGTTGCAACAATTCAAGGCGCGCTTTTTCCATATCTTCCATATTGCCTCCGGCGGCTTTCTTTATGATCATATCAAATTTTGCCGTCAGTGACAGATTGTTTTTCTTTTTCAGCAGGCGGCGGCAATATTCTGCCAGACGGAAATCCTCGCGTCCGAGATCATGTGCCTCGTGTCTGCGGCTGGACAGGACAGTTCCCTGATTCAGATCAGCATAAATACTGCCGTAATCAGCACGTGAAGTTGTTCCATCCTGCGGATTAAAACCATCTCCGCCGGCATGAGATTCCAAGTGCCAGTAAGTTATAACTTCCGTGAATCCGTCGCGCAAGCTCTGCCAGTATTCCCGACGGTAAACATCAGGCTGGACGGTAGTCGCGTAGATGCCGTAGGTCCAAATCGTTTTGCCGCTTTCTTTTGCCCATTTGGCGATTGCCGGAGTTATCCCTGGACGATAGAGTTCGATGATGTCATAAACATCCAGCAGTTTTGTCAAATCACTTTTCTTTTTTGCAAAATCTCTCAATACATCTGGCAGGGGATTGACCATTGTCCGGTAATCCTTACCAGCTTCTTTGATGATGGCGCCTTGTAAATATGCCTGATACATCCGACTCTTGGGATCGTTGATGTCTCCACTTGGTTCATCTACGGGATAAAAGACAATCCGATCTTTTCCGATTCCGTATTTTTTTTCAAGATGTCCCGTAAAATCGGCAAGAAACGCTTTGAATGCTTTTTTCCATTCCAGGCTGTTGTAGGGAAGCTGACCTTTTCCATTCCGGGCCAGACCATAGGAGGCAAGTTCCAAAAAACACCAGAGTTTGATATGTGTCTTTGCAATGCCGTTGCGAATGGTCTTGTCAATCATATCGTCAATTTGTTTATAATCATTGAATCTCAGCACATTTCCCTGTTTGTCGACCTCTGGATAGATATCCAGAGAACGCTGCCCGAAACAACCTGTATAAATGAGGTTGTTCTGTTTTTCTGCGAGAAAACGGATCAGTCCTTCTTTTGCGCCATGCTGATAAATAGAAGTATAATGTCCGGAATCCAGTTTTATACCGGAACAATCAACCGGACGAATATCCACATTCAATTCGATCTCCTGCACCTGAAAGCCCGCGCAGGAGGGTTTCAGATACAGGATATACTTATGCAGCCCCGGCGTCATTCCTTCGGAACTGAAGCGAAGCCAAAGCTGTTTCGACTCCTTTCCGGCTGCGCGAATCAGCGTATTCATGGGGAGCGGGCTCATGGGATCATAAATCGTACTGCCTGAAGCTGTTTCCTTCGGAATGGCTTCGAAAAATACGGCATTTCGGTAGACCGGAAGCTGCTGATGTTTTTCATCGCTCCATAAAGAACTATTGAAAGTGTTGTAAATCAGCTTCTTTTCCCTGCGGATTGCGGGGAAACATTTCAGTTGTCCCAGAAATGGCTTTTCGGTGAGATTGCTGAACACAAAGCTGGTAAATGTATAGCTGTTCTGCGGCAGTACCAATGAAATTTTTTCAGTTTTCGAGGAAAGAGAAGAAACCTGAATATCATTGCCCCATGGAAAGGGCTGTGTCCAAATCAGAGCTGGAGTACTGGCAAATCGTAAACTTGTGTAACGCGCCTGCATTCCGTTAATCAGCCTGCGAAAACCGTTGAACATACTGGAATCATTCCCATTTTTTTCAATCATGACAGCGAGTTTGTCCAGTTCTTTGGCAACTTTTGCTTTTTCGTCTGTCGTGCATTCGATTTTTTCAAATTCCATCCTGCTTTTTTTCAATTCGTCCCGGAGCGCATCTTTCCGGCTTTCAAACACAACAGTCCTGAAACAGTCTATATCATGAAAGTTGCTTCCAACAGATGACCAGGTGGATTGTCCTCCGCCAGTTGCACCGGTACGTGTGAAGTTCATGGTTGCAGTCTGACCGGATTTGATTTGCTCCAAACCAATTTCCTTGCGTGGGATTCGCATTACGGCGGTCCATTTTCGCGATTCGTCCGCCACCTCAAAAGTTGACGAACTTTTGAATCCGCTGTCTGCATTTCCCCGTGATGTCCAGCGAAAGGATTCAAACAATCCGGTCAAGTTGACCGCATATTGGAAATATTCAGTTTTTTCAGGAGAGGGACGAAAAAAAAACTCAACGAGTTCGCCACTCCACATCTGTTTTCGGGATTTTTCCGGTCTCATGCCATCGGCAACAGGACAGTGAAAACTCACAATTAAATCTTTGTCTGTCAGTTCTATTTCCGCATGAGCCGCCGCATCCAGAAATTTCTGTTCCGGTCGTATGAAACTTCCGAGCGCCTGCCCCGGACGATCCAATACGGAGAATTTTCCAGTCGACGCTCTGCTGCCTTGTTTGAGAAGCAAATGGTCTCCTGCAGTTGCAACAGATGTCAATTTTTCGTTCAGAGTGGGTTCTTCGAATGTATTCCAGAGTTTAATTTCATCCACAATGCCCATCAGAGGACGGTAAACTTTTTCCAGATTGGCAAGGTCATGCCCGATTGCCAGCAACGGATACCATTTCGGGCTTTTGCATACCAGATCATTGAATCCGAAAGATTTTTTTTCGCGGATAGCTACAAGTCTGCCGTCCAGCCAGATTTTCATTGCACTGCCACTGCCGGAGGCGACTCGAACTGTATAATACTGCCCCGGATTGAATTTCAACGGTGAGGACGTCGCGGAAACAGTTGCTTTTTTCCCATCAATGTTAAGCGTGAATCTGCCTTCCAGTTGCTGTTTAGGCGTGATCCATAACAGAAACTGCGCGCGTTCCCATGAATGTTTTCCGTAACAGAACAACGCATTGCCCTGTCTGGAATCTGCCTTGTCATCCAGCTTGAACTTCATTTCCCATGTAAATTCTTTCCAATCCTGGCACTGTGTAAAAAAAGCAATTTGGACACGAGCTTTATCCCCGCATATAACGCCGGTGGAACCATTTACTCCGCCTTTTTTCGCGGGAACTCCGTAAATGGAGACTTGCCCGTTCTGTGATACGGACCGATTCCTTTTCCAGTTTTCATAATTCCATTCCAATATCGGTTCTGCGGCATTGAGACATATTGTTGCAGATAATACTGTTAATAAAAATATTGCAGATTTCATTGTAATCCTTTCTCAATTAATGGCTGGCAATGGGCTGTTTCAAATAAAACAGTTCATTCACTCCAAAAATAACGGGAAACAAATACCGGATCAGTTTCCCAATTGATTCCTACATTTTTTGTCAATACATTTTTTCTTCTGTTTCTGTCACTTCGGGAAAGTTGAAATACCGAACCGGTTATGTTCAAAATATTGCAGTTATATCCATGACGAGCGTATGCAATGCCGCCTCCACTGCTGGACGGGTTTGTTCCCAATCCGACAAGAGCGCTTGATTCTGCATAGCTTGAACCACTGGAATCTACGCAATAAGCTTTAATGGAAGGATTTCTGACACGAGATAATTTAGCCATGCTTTTCTTTGTAATATCTTTGTTCCATATCCACCCCAAGGTAATTCCATAGATTTGCTCATTATACAGTTGCGATAATATAGAGCGTTTACTTTTTACAGACGGACAGATAAATGTGGAAGTCCGTACACCGTTATTCCAAGCAGGGGTATATCCTAAATTACGAAATACGTCATGATAAAGACTCATGTTTTGACTCCAGTTGGATGGAGAACTACTGTAACCCATTCCTAAGTAAGATAATGCGTATGGTATAACATAATCCTGATAATCATTGGAATAGGATGCGGACATTATACCAATCTGTTTCAAATTGGAAATGCACTGTGCGCTTTTTGCTTTTTCTCTGGTTTGATTCAGTGCCGGCAGAAGCATTGCCGCCAGAACCGCAATGATCGCAATCACGACGAGGAGCTCGATCAGGGTGAAAATTCCCTTATCATACTTCATAATTGATTTCCTTTCCTGTATTTTTGATGATATGCTAATCCTTTTGTGCTTTCTCTTTCGGTGATGTGATGCGGAGTCACGATGAACGGGATGCGCCGTTTGTCGCAGATCATTTCCAACAGAAACCGTACGACGGAACGCCCGATATCAAGACTCCCGAAGTCGATTGCCGACAACGAGGGTTTCAGGAAGTTGCATCCGATCTGTCCGCCGATGGAAAGCACCGCGACATCATCGGGGATCCGGAAGTTTTCCCGGTGAAGGTATTCATAAACATGCAATGCGAAAAAGTCGGAAAAGCAGAACAGCGCTGTTGGCGGATCATCCAGTTCCGTCATGAGATGTGCCGCCGCTTCGATCACGGCTTCCCTGTCCTGAATCTCGTTTCCCGTCAGGCTCAGAAGCGCCGGATCATCATCCAGCCCGACCCGGCGTATACATTGAAAATACTCTTCCGCAGTGATCCCGCGCATATCGTCTTTGCTGATGTTTCCAACCCTGCGATGCCCCTGTGCCGCAAGATAACGGAGACCGTCCTCCATGACCTTCCGGTAATCCGTTCCCATTGTGGAAAATCCTGTGATCTGCTGGTCTTTCCGGCCGGCATGAGGCAGCAGCACCGGCAGGTCTGTTTTCCTGAGCGTTTCGATCAAAGGCTCATTGCCGTTGAAATTGCTGGCGAACCAGAGAATTCCATGAAAGCCGTTTTCGCGAATCTGCCTTGCGCTCTCATCCGCCGGACGCGAAAGGAGGGACGCCACGGAACAGGATTCCAGTGAAACATTCAGGTTTTCCGCTGCAAGCTGGACTCCCGGCATGATGTAGAGGAACGGGTTGGAAATGTCGCTGGAATCATGAACGATGACCAGAATCTTTGTCCGGGATTCT
>DPDG01000115.1 GCA_003526375.1 Lentisphaeria bacterium | reverse complement strand
CAAATTCCCGTGAAGACCCAAAATAATAATAAAAGAAACAGCCACTCACATTTCGATAAATTTCTTTCTGCCTTGATGAATGCATGTCCTTTTTCAGAATCAAAATCAATTAAGATTTTATTTCTTTTTTCTTGAAACTTTTCTTCTTCTTTACCCTATGGAATTTCTGTAATAAAAAAAACGTAACGATGCCCGACATAATTGACATATGTTTTCAGTTCATCAGGTAAATTCGTCCAGTAATACTCTTTTACCCGACAGTGCACCCTCCATAAGTATAGGTAATATATCAAGACGATGGAACTAATAAATAAGTAAAAAATAATCATATCCATAAAACTGTTATAATGCCGCCCTTGATAAACGGGGGTATTACAATTAAGATTTTATTCTTCATGGCTTTCCACCTCAAATCATTTTCAGAATCAGAATCACGCAAGAAAACAGTCTTTCTTGTTACTTTCAGCTCTACTTGTTGTATGATGTATTTTGGGAAGTTCTCCGAGAAAAGGGACAACCATATAAAAACATTCTGAACTTTTCAATTCCTCTAGTGTTTCACAAAAAGCGTCTGCCATTTCCTCGGTATCGAAAAACTTAATAATCCCAATTGGATGACTGTAAGAAGTACAATCTATATCGTTATTGATACGGACTACAGCATAAGATGGAGTATAGGTTTCAGATTTTACTAAAAAATCTTTTAGTAAAGGGATATCTTTAATCAAATTTTGATAGATAGAATCTTCTATATCCAAAAAAGCTATATGCTCATGTGAAATGGTTGTAAGAACTGGAATATCGTTTTGATCTTGCAGAGAAAAGTCTTCAAAACCCCAACAGGAATAAATTGAAAGATATTTTAATAAGACATTTAAGGTGTCTTCTGAGAAGTCAAATGTATACCGTGTAGCAGGAATCCCGGTAATTCGTGTCCCCGGCCAAGAAAAAACTTTCTCCTGCTTTATAATAAACTTTTCCAGATTTGCAATGAATTCATCATGATATTTTTTATAAGAACGATCATAAAACTCATTCCTCCAAATGAGCGAAAAAGTTTTACAATATTCCAATAGTTCAATTAAGAGTAATTCAAGAATCTTTCTTTCAATCTGATCAACAAAATAATAACGCATAAAAGTTCTATTCCCGTTGTTTAGAGCTTATATAATCATAGCAAATAAAATAAATCCCGTGAATACAATATCCAGCTTATTATAACGAGTGAAAATTTTTTTGGAAACGCTTGATTCGCAAGAAAAAGCGTTCGACAGTATTTCTTCATTTATAAGGCTCTTTATCATATTCCCACGGGAGTTTGCTATTCTGTTTTGGGGGAACAACTGGAATATATCCGTGCTTGATTACCAAAGCACAGGTTTCATCGCCTTCATAAGCTCGATCCATAATCAGATAGCAATGGATTTTATTATAGGGTGTAACGTTCAACAGTTTTCGTCCTTCCGGTCCATCACTTGCATTCCCGCTTGAAAGTGAGAATGAAACCGCCGCACGATCAGATGCTGTGACCAAATGAATTTTTGTTGTGAGTTCTTCCCGGGAGCACCCTCCATTTGCAGCCGTTTTCCATAACATACAAGATCGCATTCACCCGTTGGAGATTACTCAGGCTTGCATTTCCGCGTTGACGCGGCAAATATTTTGCAATTTTTCCGTATTGTTCCAGTGTGATTTTCATGAGAAGAATATAACATCGAAATAAAAAAAGTCAATAATGTGAACAGAATCTAGGAAATGATTAACAGTGAATTGCCGCTGATCTGCATATTGGGATCATATAGAATTAAAATGATTGCCGCATCTGGTGAAGTGTGTGCATTGCGATGCGCCGCATATTTCGGGAATCCCAGTTTTCTGTAAGGTTTTGAATTGTGTCGCATTCGCCGTTGTAATTTTGATTCCGGCGTTCAGGAGAGGTTCCATTGATTTCACATCTGCCGCAGCCGTTTTCCTGCCGCTTGCCGTCAGCCTGCTTTTTTCTTTGGTTTGCAAACGTTCCTGAACTGTGCTTTCAAAATCCTCTTTCCGGGTATATATTACCGACTTACTGATAACCGGAGGTGAGAGATGGATGTGATCGTGGAATATCTGCATGGATTGAAAGAAACTTTGTCGCCGTATCCGTGGGCATACAGTGCGATTGTCGCGTGTGCACTCATAGTTCTGGCATGGATCATCAACTGGATTACGAAACGGATTCTGCTCCACGGAGTCGGCAGGCTGATGCAGGCGCTGCCGTCGGGAGAGAGCGAGGAAAACCCTGTCCGTCTGTCCGTGATTTCGCATCTGGCGAATATCGTTCCGGCTCTTGTGCTTGCCGGCGGGGCGGCGATGATTCCCGGAATCCGTGAAACACTTGTCATCATCATCCGCAATGTGTGTTCCGCTTTTATCGTCTTGAGCGTGGCGTTGACGCTGGCAAGGATACTGGATCTGGTGGATATCGCCTACCGCCGCCGTCCCGATGCGGCAAGCAAACCGATCAAAGGATATCTGCAACTGTTTAAAATCTTTATCGGGCTGGTGACTGTCATCCTGATGATTGCGGTTCTGATCAACCGCAGTCCGCTGATTCTTCTCTCCGGACTGGGCGCGATGGCAGCGGTCCTGATGCTGGTTTTTCAGGATACGATTCTCTCCGTTGTGGCGAGCGTTCAGATCGGTTCGAACGACATGGTGCGGATCGGCGACTGGATCGAGATGCCGAGCCTCAACGCGGACGGCGATGTGATTGAAATCGCGCTTCATACGGTCAAGGTGCGGAACTGGGACAAGACCATTACCACGATTCCGATCCGCAAGCTCATCACGGACTCTTTCAAGAACTGGCGCGGAATGCAGGAGGCCGGCGGACGCCGCATCAAGCGCGCGCTTTATCTCGACCAGCGCAGCGTGCGTTTCCTGGATGAAGCCGAGATCAGGCGTCTGGAGGAGTTTGTGCTTCTGGATGGTTATCTTCAAAAGAAGCGGGAGGAATTAGACGCATGGAACGCGGAGCTTGAGGCGAGGGGTGCCAAGCCGATCAATGAGCGGCGGGTAACGAATCTCGGCACATTCCGCGCGTATGTCGAGCACTATCTGCGGAACAATCCGCAGATTCATCAGGGGATGACTCTGCTTGTGCGTCAGCTTCAGCCGGGCGCGACAGGAATTCCGCTGGAAATCTATTGTTTTACCAATGATACGCGCTGGGCTGTGTATGAGGGCATTCAGTCCGATATCTTCGATCACCTGCTGGCGATTCTGCCGATTTTCGATCTGCGCGTATTCCAGCAGTGCAGCGATACATCGGGCATGGTGGTGACGTCTCCCGCCCTGCTTTCCCAGTCCGCCGTGGAAAAAAATCGGGAGGGACTGATGAGTTGATTCCGGGGAACCGTCTCTGAAGTTCAGCGGAACGGAGAAAAAGTTACGGGTGTGCCGTGATTTCAAATTGCAAAAAAGAGAAGACTATGGTATATTCCTTACATTGCATTGAAACAAAAACAATTATGTGAGGTATGAAAAATGACAACATCCATCGGCGATACTCTTGCCCAATACAAAATCATTCCCGTTCTGGTTCTCGAAGACCTTGAAAGCGGACTCAGAAGATGTGAGCTGCTCTGTGAATGCGGGCTGCCTGTGGCGGAGATCACATTCCGCACGAAAGCGGCGGAATCCATTATCCGCGAGGCTTCCAGGCGTTTTCCTGAAATGTTCATCGGCGCAGGCACGATCCTGAATACCGCCGATCTGCACCGGGCGTTCGATGCCGGCGCGAAGTTTGCCGTCGCTCCCGGATTCAATCCCACGGTGGTCGGCGAAGCCATGAAGAACGGATATGCTTTTGCGCCCGGAATCTGCACGCCGTCTGAAATCGAACAGGCATACGAGCTCGGCTGCCGTTTCTTCAAATTCTTCCCCGCGGAGGCGGCGGGCGGCGTCAAGATGCTCAAATCCATTGCCGCGCCTTACAAACACCTCGGAATCAAATTCATGCCTACCGGCGGCGTCACGATCGACAATGCGGCGGACTGGCTTGCAGTTCCCGAAGTTTCCGCCGCGGGCGGCACATGGCTGAACAAGGCGGACGCCGAAGGCATCAGAAAAGCCGTGGCTCTTGCAAAGTCCCTCTGATGAACTGACAATCAAACCGGAGAACGTTTTATGTTTGGGAAAAAAGAGAAAATCAAAGTCGGAGTCGTCGGTGTCGGTGTCCTGGGGCATCATCATACCAGACTCTATAAAGCGAATCCGGATGCCGAGCTGGTCGGCGTCTATGACGTTTCTCCGGGAGCCGCCGCGGATATCGGCAGGGAATACGGTGTTCCCGCGTTTGACACGGTTGCGGCGCTCGCTGAAAAATGCGACGCTCTTACCGTTGCCGTTCCCGCGACGAGCCATTACGAAACCGCCATGCCGCTCATTGAAATGGGAAAGCATATCCTGATGGAAAAGCCGATCGCGGCGACTGTCGATGAGGCGCGTGCGATGGTGAAAGCGGCGGAGATGCGCAATCTGGTGTTCGGGGTAGGGCATGTGGAACGCTTCAATGCCGCGATGGATTTTCTGGAAAAGAACCGTTCCAATACGCTCTTCATCGAGGCGCACCGCCTTGCGAAATATCCGCCGCCGCGCCCGGGGCTGCACCGTCGCGGCACTGAGGTCAGCGTCGTGCTCGATCTGATGATCCATGATCTTGACCTCGTGCTTACGATGGTCGGCAGCGATGTGGAACGCTTCGACGCCGTCGGAATGCCCGTTTTGAGCAAAACCGAGGATATTGCGAATGTCCGCATCAAATTCAAGAACGGAACCGTCGCCAACGTGACGGCGAGCCGTGTCAGCACCGAACCCATGCGCAAGTTCCGTGTGTTCCAGACCGATTCCTACATTTCAATGGACTATGCCAAAAGCACCGGCAAAATTATCCGCAAAAGTTTTCTCGGAGTCGCCAGCAAGCATGTCAATCTCTGCGAAAAGAATGCGCTTGCGGCGGAAATCAATGACTTCGTGCAGGCGGTCAAGAGGACGAAGGAAGGTCCGATGATCGTTCAGCCGCGCGTGACCGGCGCGCAGGGGTTGCGTGCCCTTGAGCTTGCCGTGGCGATCACGGAGGAGATCGACGCATACAACAAGAAATATGATCTCTACCGTTTCAAAAAATAAGATATCTGCATCATTATGGAAACTTTTACGCTGGAAACTCCGGGCAAAGTCAACCTTTTTCTGAAGATTATGGGCAGGCGCCCGGACTCCTATCATGAGATTGAGACCCTGTTTTTCCCGATGGAAAGGATTACGGATTCCGTTTCCGTTGTTTTTACGGAACAGCCTGGAACCCGTATTTCATGCCGGACTTCCGGTGTGCCTTCCGACGAATCCAATATCTGCTGGAAAGCCGCGGAACTTTACCTGAAAACCGCAGGGATCGAAACGGGAATGGAGATCTTTCTTGATAAACGGATTCCTGTGGCGGCGGGAATGGGCGGAGGCAGTTCCGATGCGGCGGCGGTCCTGCTGCTGTTGCAGAAAAAATTCGGCGCACTGGATGGTAACGCGGTTTACCGGATTGCCGGAAAAATCGGTGCAGACGTTCCGTTTTTCCTGAATCCGGTTCCGTCGGTCGGACGCGGCGTCGGAGAGCTTCTGGAGGAGGTGCCGGATATTCCGCGTGTGTTGCCGCTCCTGATTGTCGCTCCTGAATTTCCGGTGAGCGCTCCGTGGAGCTATCGTCATCTGGATTATTCTGTTGCTGCAAAGGATATGCGTTCTCTGGAATCGCTTCTGGATGCGTTGCATAAAGAGGATTTTCTGCGTGCGGCGTCTTTTCTGCGGAATGATCTGGAGTATGCCGTCATGGAGAAATTTCCGCTGCTGGAACTACTGAAGCGGGAGCTTGCCTCCGGGGAGAACCGGGTCATGGTGAGCGGAAGCGGCCCTACGCTGTTTGTTTTTTATGAGAGCTTCGAGGCACGGGAACGTGTCTGGGAGCATGTGAACGCAAGAATCGGAAACTATGCAGTAAAACTGTTGAAAGCATAACAAAAGGATCAGTAAAATGAGTGAAAGCGCTCCCAAAGTCGTGATCGAGACAACGCTCGGTTCCATCACCCTCGAACTTTTTGCCAAAGATACGCCCCTTACGGTGGAGAATTTTCTTTCCTACGTGAAATCCGGGCATTATGTCAAGACGATTTTCCATAGGGTCATTCCGGGATTCATGATTCAGGGCGGCGGTTTGACTGCCGACATGGAGCAGAAGCCGACGCAGGCGCCAATTAAGAATGAGGCTGCAAATGGCGGTTCCAACAAGCGCGGAACCATTGCCATGGCTCGTACCGGTGTGATTGACAGCGCCACCTGTCAGTTCTTCATCAATACGGTTGACAATGATTTCCTGGATCATCAGGACAATTCTCCGCGCGGTTTCGGTTACTGCGTTTTCGGTCATGTTGTGGAAGGCATGGATGTGGTCGATAAAATTGAAAAAGTCGCGACCGGTTCCAAAGCCGGGCATGATGATGTCCCTGTTGAAACCGTGACCATCATTCGCGCCGCACAGGTAGAATGATAGCGAGATAGCGAGATTGCGAGATAGCGAGATTGCGAGATAGCGAGATTGCGAGATAGCGAGATTGCGAGAAGAAATGGAATCCAAAGGGAAATACTGATACAGAACGTATATTCAAATAATCAAGGAGAATTTAATTTGGAGAAAAAATCTGATTCTGTTATTAAATTCAACGTGACACTGAAGCAATACCCCAAGACGATGAATGAGGACTATCTCCCCCATTCTTCGTGAGGTCGTATGCTATCCAATATGAAAGAAGCTTTATGTTTCGATTGCGAGAGCATCAGACGACGTAAAATCCTCTCAACAAAATAAAATTTTGCTTCAGAGCAGGCTATCCCCGATGCAACGCATCGGGGTATTAAATTCTCGAAAGAATAAAATCTTCAATTACGGTCCACTTCTAAAGTGTAATGCCGCCATAAAGTAGTGACATTACACTTTAGAAGTTGCGAGTAAGACATCGCTGTGCGCAATCTCGCAATCTCGCAACCTCGCAA
>DPDG01000087.1:6470-6912 GCA_003526375.1 Lentisphaeria bacterium | reverse complement strand
GTTACGCGGATGATTTCATGAAGATAAAAATCCGGAGCAACCAGATTCGGCGCATATCCTTCGATCTCGCTCCAGCGGAGGGTTGCCACATCTCCAAGTCTTAGACCGCAGCAGATGCCGATTGTAAACAAACCGCGCATCAAAGGCGGTGGATTCTGAAAAATCAACTGCAATTCTTCTTCCGTGAAAATCTCACGTTCCGCAGGCGCAAGTTTCAATGGACGAATGAAGTAGAACGGATTTTCTTCCACCGAATATCCGAGATCAGGCAGCAGAAATGTGAATACGGATTTGCAGGTCATCTGATAACGGTTCAAAGTCGTGGCGCTCAACATGCCGCCGAACTCATAAGACTTGAATTTCTTCCGTTGTGGACAGCGGGATTTTTCATAGCTGATTCTTCTGTTCCAGCGGCCGTTTTTACGGATATGGGAGATATATG
>DPDG01000087.1:6056-6288 GCA_003526375.1 Lentisphaeria bacterium | reverse complement strand
ATATGCTTCCGCATGAGCGCGCTCCACCTCATCTAATGTCGTCAAATGGTAATTGTCTTTCAGAAAAGAGACAAAATCAATCCAATACCGCCGGGACACACGCAATACCTGTTCCGAGGCTGGACGGCTGTGCGGTTTCTGCTGTGCCAGTTCAAACGCATCGTCCAGAGTGATCGTCAGTCGCGCTTTCAGCTTTTTCAGCTTTGCTTTCTCCTCAAGGTATTCCTCGCGG
>DPDG01000087.1:0-5876 GCA_003526375.1 Lentisphaeria bacterium | reverse complement strand
AATTCCCGGGCTACACTCTCCGCACGGCGTTCCTCCGTGATCTTAGCACCGTTTTCCTCTCGCAAAATCATCGCTTTGCGCTTATGGTCCTTCGTTGTGTATTGCAGGAAAAATACGCCTTTCTCCTTGTAGACACGACCCATTCCTTTTGCGCGACGTTTCTGTTTCATGCAAACCTCCATTTCCGCTGGGATTGTTGTTTTTTTCGTCACCATAAAAACTCTGACGAAAAAAACAACAGAAAAGCTGTCCCCCATGAGAAAATCTCCGATGATTTTCTCATCCCTGAAAGTTCCTGTTTTCAACTCAAACTGCACCTGGTCTCAATCACTTGCCTTCACTTGCTTTTCCTGCGGCATCTCAGAACAAAACATGAGATTTTTCTGCGTAAAATGAAATTTCAACAGCAACTTTGCCTTTATGAAGTATCAGAAATGAAACTATCTAATAATGAAATATTTGCAACTTTTTATCTGCTTCACAGAATACAGATCATCACGATTCTGGCGGGTTTGCTTTTGCCTGCCTTGAATCAGGCGAGGGAGAAAGCCAGAGAAATTTCCTGCAGGAACAACCTGAAGAATATCGGTCTTGCATCCATCTCCTACTGCGATGACAACAATGGTTATTTCACGAGTGCGGGACCCGGGCGCACCGCCGGAATGGGATTGTTTGTCCTGACTCTGGCTCCGTATCTGGGGCATCCGGAGATGGCGCCGGCGAGTTATGAGCAGATTGATCAGAGCCGTGCGTTGAAAGGCGGTATGCCGAAAGTATTCAGTTGCCCTTCCGCCGGACAGCCGTATGCGGTGGATGTTGAGGCAGCGGGAGTTCCGCGTCTTGCCGGAATCGCTTACGGTATGAGCTGTTCGGTTGCAATGACGCTGAACAAGACATCGGGAGCCGGGCTCTATGCCCGCAAAATGAATGAGGTGAAGAAACCGTCCCGTCTGTTTGTGTTTGCCGATCAGGGGCAGTTCTACAATGTCGGCGTCATGGGATATTCCGGAAGCACCGTCTATGCGATATCTCCGATGGAAATCAACTATCCGGGGATCATCAACTGCAACTTCACCCGTCCGAATGTGCTGTACCGCGGAAGCGACATTGTCACGGAAAGTTCGATCCCGGGGTATGGCGAGGCTCTGGCGCTGACAGTCAAAGACCGCATGATTCCGGTCAACGGGAACCTGAAGTATGCCCCGATTTTCCGTCATGCGGGATATGCGAATTTTGTAATGGCTGACGGTCATGCGGAAAAGATAAGAGCCGGACATATCACTTATGATAATGTTGCCGTAAGAACGGCGCAATAACAGACAGGCATATCGCATCATCAAGTGAAATATTTTTCTGTTTTTTTTGAAATCACTATTGACAAAAAGAAAATTTTTATTATAATTAAGGATAACGGGAACGTTCCCGTTAAATTAAACACCGGAGTATTTGATTATGGAAAAGGAGAGAAAAGTGACATCTGCCGACTTTGCCGCCTGCAGCGGTATTTCCCGAACGGGCATCGCCTCCGTCTCATGCCGTGAACCGGAATGCAGAGTTTGCCGTAAACAAAAACGGCATCTGCCGCTGCGGGGAAAAAGAGTTTTGCGGAAACCGGAAAATTTTTCCGCCGGTTCATGCGACACCGGATTTCCTGTCCGGAGGGACATTACGGGATATTTCACCTTGATAGAGCTTCTCGTTGTGATTGCGATCATCGCCATTCTTGCCGGTCTGATGCTTCCCGCGTTGAACAGGGCGCGGGAAAGTGCCCGCGCAATTTCATGCGTCAATAACCTGAAATCGCTCGGAACGGCTCTTTCGTTGTATTCTGATGATTACGGCGGGTATTATCCGGCAATCGGCAGGCAGAAGTTCTCCCTGCCGCCGTGGTCTTATACTCTCGGGTTGTATGTAGGTAAGAAAACTTCCGATGCGACGGATTCCCAAAGTGATGTGCTTCAAGCCATTTACAAGGCGGGCGGACTCAGCAAGGCGATGGGATGTCCAAGCGCGCCGCAGGCAATTACGGCGCCGTCGGCAGCCAACGGCACCTGCGGAACCGGGCTGGCATACGGCATGTCTCCGGTTGTGGGCGCCTACTATACCGGGGATTATTCCAGCCTGGACGCTTCAGTTCAGACGCCGGTGCGCTATGTGAAGAATACGACTTTGAAGCATGCCTCCAGGCTGATCGCGTTTGCCGATCAGGCGCAATACAAAGGCCTCTCGCCCTCCATTCAGTATTACGGGTGGGACAACCCGAACCTGCAGGCAAGCGGCGAACTGACCTATCCGGGATTTGCCGGTGCAATCTTCAAATACCCTCGGGCATCGGCTTACACTGTTTACAGCAACAACTATCTGCAGGAAGACAGGCCTTATGATTTTGTTTACGCCATGCAGGTCAAGGACAACAGCATTCCGGTGAGGGACAGCCATAAATACATGCCGGTGAACCGCCACAACAGCAGCGCCAACTACACGATGGCGGACGGGCATGTGGAAAAAATCCGAGCCGGAGGTCTCCGCAACTATCATGTTTCGCCTCATGTCCGCTGATGTGAAATTTCAATTTTAATATAGAACAGGAACAATCTCATGAAGAAAATCAAACTCATCCTCTGCACACTTCTGTGCGCCGCAGCGGCGGCGGGTTCCGCCGTCGAACCTTATGTTTTCCCGACGCCTCCGCGTCAGCCCGGACAGAAGAATGTGCTTGGTTTGCGTGCCGAACCGATCAGAAACATCCGTGTCGCATTCATCGGCACCGGCAACCGCGGCGGAAATGCGCTGAAGCGTTTTTCCAATTTCCCGGACAATGTGACCATCAAAGTCGCCTGCGATCTTTATCAGGAGAAACTTGACAGGATCAAAAAGATGCTCGCCGCCAAAAAGTATCCCTACAAAGTCGATTATTACACCGGCAGGGACGACTGGAAGAAAATCTGTGAACGCGATGACATTGATCTTGTCTATGTCACGACGGGGGCAGGCCTGCACACCCCGATTGCGGTTCATGCCATGAAGCACGGCAAACATGTCGCCGTCGAGGTTCCCGCAGCAAGAAATATCGCGGAGTGCTGGCAACTGGTCGATACCGCCGAGCAGACGCGGAAGCACTGCATGATTCTGGAAAACTGCAATTTCGACGATTATGCGCTGGCGGTGCTGAACATGAAACAGAAAGGGTTGTTCGGCGAGCCCGTTCATGTCGAGGGCGGTTATTTTCATGATATGCGCGACTACCGTTTCAACTATGCGGACAAAACCAACTGGCGGCAGAATGCCGGTTCCGACAAACCGGTCCGCAGTGCGAATCCCTATCCGACGCACGGCATCGGTCCGGTCGCACACTGGCTCGGCATTCACCGGGGCGACAAGATGGAGACCCTGAACTCTGTTTCGAGCGCCGATTTTGCTTTGCGCGATACCGCGGCGGTGAAATTCGGGAAAGACGATCCGCTGACCAGGCGCTTTTTCCTTTCCGACATTAACCTTTCCGTCATCCGGACCAATCGCGGCAAAACCATCCTGATTTATTACACCACCTCTCTGCCCGGACCTTACAGCCGCGGCTACAAACTTTACGGCACCCGCGGATTCACGCAGGCTTATCCGGAGATGTGTTTCGCTTTCGATCCGAAATCCCATACTCTGCTGGAAAAGCGCGAAGCGGAAAAACTGATCGCCCAATACCGGCATCCGATTTTTACCCAGTTTACTGATCTGGCAAGAAAGATGGGGGGACACGGCGGCATGGACACGGTCATGGACATGCGTCTGATCTACTGTCTCAACAACGGTCTGCCCCTCGATATTGACGTTTACGATGCGGCGGAGTGGAGTTCGTTGATTGAGGCGTCCCGGAAGTCCATGCAGCTCAACGGTGCACCGGTGGCGATTCCCGATTTCACCCGCGGCGACTGGGATAAGGTCAAACAGGTTTCCTATCAGATACTGAAACCCGGTCCGAATGTGGTCGAATTGAAGCCGAAAGGACTGGACCGCGCTCCGGAGTCGGTTGTCTCTCCCGTCGGCGATCATTTTGTTCGTCTGACGGATCGTAAAGGCGACAATCGTGCGGATGCCCCTGTGGACTTCGTCGGAGGCTCGCTCCGGATCAGGGACGGCAATCTTGATCTCTGCTACACCGCCGCGGCTCCGATCGAACGCGCCAAACTCAGCTATCATGCGAAAGCCCTGATCGCAGTCGGTTCCGAGGGCGGTTACGACAACGAGGGAACCCGGTATTTAGTCGAAAACGGCGCTCTTTACCGCTTCGCCGGGACGAAACCGTTCCAGTGGAAATGGGAGAAGATCGCGCCCGTTCAGGTGCGGCTCCAGCAGCAGTTCTGCGAAATGAGCGTGCCGCTGAAACTGATCAGCCCTGAACCGGACCGCATCTCGGTGCGCTTCCGCTGCCAGGACGATTATATGCCGGATCAGAATCTCGCCGCGCCGGTGCTGACTCCCGGCAATCACGCAAGAAATCCGAAGACGAAAGTGGAAACCTCACCGTCCCGCGAGAAATATTCGCCCAAAGCGCTGAACGACGGTCAGATCTCGCCAGAAATCTTCTGGGCGGACGCCGCATGGGCGTCGCAGGAGACCGAGGAGGATAAGTTCATTACGTTCAAGCTCCCGAAAGCGGAACAGCTGAAACGCATCCTGATCTACTGGGAGAAGCCCTCCGCGGAACTTCTCGTGCAGTATCCCGAGGGCGACACCTGGAAGACCGTGGCTGTGGTCAAGCCTGAGGGAACCGATCAGGTTTCGAGCGTAAAACCCGGCGCGGAACTGCCGAAGACGGATCGCATCCGTTTCCTCCAGAAACTTGGAAAAGGACACCCCGAAAGGTCCAATCTCCTCTGGATACGCGAAATCGAAATCTACTGACCATGTTCAAGGCGTATTTGAAAAATCTGCTTCTCGCGCTTGCTTTCGTCATCGGCATCCTGATGCCGGAGGCGGCGCGTGCGGCATGGCTGATCCAGTATCTGATCATTGCCATGCTGCTGCTTGCGTTTATGAGAATGGATGCGCCGTGGCGTAAACTGCGCCCGCTGCATTTCAAGCTTCTGGCGGCGAATGTCGCCATCGCCCTGATCGCATGGGGCGTGTTCCGTCTTCTGGGGATGGAGCGGTTTGCCGAAACCGCGTTTTACATCGGGATTACGCCGACGGCAGCCGCCGCCCCGGTGATCGTCGGTATGCTGGATGGCGACATCGAGTTCACTACGGTGGCGGTCTGTCTGAGCAATATTGCAATCGCTCTGCTTCTGCCTCTGCTGCTGGGGGTGGTCGGCGGGGCGTCCGTGTCCATGGAAGTCTGCCTGCATTCTCTGGCGAGCGTGGCGAAAGTCGTGCTTCTGCCTGCTCTGCTGGCATTGATCCTGCGCTGTGCATGGAGCGGCGCGAAGAGGATGGCGATGCGCTGTATCGGCGTGACATTCTATCTGTGGATCGGAGTTCTTCTGCTGGCGGCGGCAAAGAGTTCCCAATATCTGCATTCCTCTCATCAGCCGCTTCTGACGTTGTCCGGGCTCGCCGGAATTTCCATCGGGCTGTGCGTCGTCTGTTTCGCGCTGGGACGCCGGATCGGCAGACCGGATCACCGGCTGGAATGCAGTCAGGCGCTCGGGCAGAAGAATACGACCCTCACCATTTACTTTTCTCTGCTGTATGCCGACCCGCTCGCGACTCTGGGATTGACTTTTTACGTGTTCTGGCACAATACATGGAACGCGCTCCAGCTGCATTTCCACGCCACGGAGAAACGGAAAGCGGAACAGGCGGATTTTTCCCGAAAATAATTCCGCAGTGTTGCCTTTTGCGGAGATGTAAAGTATATTGATTCAAGTTTTCCTGTTTTTTTG
>DPDG01000113.1 GCA_003526375.1 Lentisphaeria bacterium | reverse complement strand
GTCCAGTTTTCGGGGGGAACCGCATTTTTCCCATTTCTTATTATTCCATAATCCAGTTCTTTGCGAAGATCATCAAAAGCGAGATTTAGGTGCAGAAGCTTTATTTGCTGATGAAAGTTCCAGCAATCCTGTTCATTTGTAATATTTTTGAAGTATACAACATCCTTATTTTGATTAAAACGCCATGGAATTCCCCCTTTTATGCCGGTCGGCAAAATATTTCCCTGTTCCTCACAGGCACGTTGTATTTGGTTGATTCCATACCAGTCACGATGTTGACTACTGTCAGCGATATAGGCCGCAATAGACAATCCCCAGGCGGTAAGATTTCCATTTCCCCAGAAAACTGCATTTTTAACTTTTCCAAGCGTTTGACAGCCTATCGCTTTTTTTCCCTCCCAGTTGTCAAGAATAAAATGACTGCTGGGAACTAGTTTGTTAAAATCCATTGAAGTATGGCATGGCTCTTGGTATGTGGCATTTTGGGGGACTGGTGAGACGAACGGCATAGGTATATCTTGATTGGAGGATGAGTCAGAACTGGAAGAATTATCGGGTAGCATGTTTGGAAGATTAGCATTTGCAGATGGGGGGATATCTTGAGAAAATGCAGATGAGGCTTGTGAACAATTATCGCTATAATTAGATGGTAGATTTCCATTATTTACTGATTCTGATTTCATGCTTTTATCCTTCATTTTTTTTGATTTCATTATTTCTTTTGCATAAATATATAAGTATAATAAAATCATATCTAATATAATTAATATAGCAAATAAAAATTCATAAATCAAGTATAATTTCTATTTTTTAATAGAGATAATAATAAATTCCATTTTTGCATAAATAATATTTTTAATAAAGCATATTCTTATTTTCTTTTTCTATAGAAAAATATTTATTCATATAGTGCATTTTATATTTTTATAAATGCACAGAGACATTACTGTCCTGTGTATTTGTAAGGGAGCATATTAATCAATCTTTTAAGATTTTAATAATACTTTGCACTTCTTGTGTATCTGGAAGATTTTGCAGATATTGCAAAGCTTTTTCGATCCGTTCCCTGTCGGATGGTCCTGCGGTTCCGCTGACGGCTTTTATCGCCTTGAGCTGGGCATCTTCCCCGACGTGCGTATAAAACTGATCAATGATGTCGCTGTTCGCACCGAGGATCGAAACCACCACTGCTTTCGGAACACCCGCCTCCGCGCAGAACGAGGCAAAACTGTGGCGCAGACTGTGAAATCCGTAGACAACCATCTTTCGTTTTCTGCCGGGAACTTCGACATTGGTTTCCATTCCGGCACGTTTGATGACGCGCATCACGTCGATATTGACAAAATTATCGCCTACGGATTTTCCCTTTGCGTCTACCGTCAAATAACGTTTTGCCACATTGGGAGAAACATAGGAGTCGATGCGCCATTCTTTTGCCTGTTCCAGTGCGCGGACAAGCGGTTCTGCGATGGGAATAGATACCTGTTTCCCGGTTTTAAACTGTTTCACCCAAATCCGGCGATGCATCAAATCCACATGATCCCATTGCAGGAGAACGCAGTCCTTCAGCCTCTGTCCTGTATACATCCCGATCAGATAAATGACTTTCAGCTCTTTTTTATTCATGACTTTGAAACTCGGATCGTCCAGAACCTTGAGAATTGCTTCTTCCTGTTCTTTTGTGAATGCAAGACGACGCACCGTGTTTCCTTGTTCTTCCCGTGGCTTTCTGCGCAGATTCTGGGATGCAAACGGGTTGTCTTCGGAATAATAATCCGAGAGTGTGGTAAAGATTTTTCTGAGACGGAGAATTTTCCGATTATGTGTGGATACTGAAATCGCTGTCGTCTTGAGATAAGCCGCATATTGGTCTGCGATACCTGGTGTAATTGCCGCCACCTGTGTTTCTTCCCCGACGTGACGTATGAATTCCGTAAAGGTTGTTTCGTAGGAAATTTCTTCATGACGTGTCGCGGGAAATGCCCTGTCCGGATGTTCCGCATAAATTTTCCAGGCGTCTTTCAGAGCAAGCGGGCGGCTTTTTCTTGCGAGATTGCGTGCCACTTTGACATGTGCGGAGATCACTTCTGCTGTTGTTGCCTGAACGATGGGCAGAAGTTCTTTTGCTTTTTTCAGAGCTTCTTCCTGATTCTGCGTTTTCAGACTGACACATTTTCGTTCATGATTGACCTGATAGCGGAAATAATAAGTTCCGCCTTCTTCCTTCTGATAAACAGTTCCGGTTTCCAGTTTGATCTTGTTTTTCTTTCCCATTTCATCCTCCGGCGATGAAAAATCCTGTTTTGGCTAAAATAATACGGAAAAAAGAGAAAGAAAGCTCTGAATGGTAATAAACGGTAACTTTTCTTTAGAAATGAGGCTAAAATGGTGCGCCCACAAGGACTCGAACCTTGGACCCAATGATTAAGAGTCATTTGCTCTACCGACTGAGCTATGGGCGCATCTCTTATTTCAGAGAATGCATTTAATATACCCGAACGGAATAGAAAATCAAGGCAAATTCTAAAAATTATTTGATTTTTTATCCGGAAAACAACTGAAAACAAGAAGACGATTCCGTATGATTCGTAAAAACAGTTCCATGCGGAATTTTCAAGTCCGTCATGCTTCTGCCGGCACCGCGGACACCGCAGGAGCGACTGTTCTATTTCCAGAATTGAATCGAAATATTCTGAAGAAAATAATACCAGATTCCAAAACCTGCCGCGGCACCAAGAATCAAAGCAAGAAAAACAATAAGGATTTTGGCACAGCCGGACATTTCTGCCGCAGTCTTTACTCCTTTTTCCTGCTTGAGGAAGCCGCCGACGACATCCACCGGATTCAACAGAGTCGTCACCGGAATTCGCGGCTGGCTCGTAAAGATGAGCCCCATTTTTCTGGAGAGGCGCATGCGTTTATTGAGAGCCCAGCCGCCGGCCTCCAGAAAACCCGCAACATTGCGGCGGTAGAGTTTGACCAGCGATACCACAACAACCGGTCCGCCGAAAATCAGCATGACGCACAAAAGAACACCGATCACGCTCCACAGCGAGATATTGTGCAACGCCTGTGCCATGAACGCAATGGAGCTTCCTATTGCCGCTAGCCCGACGCCGCCGCCCATCAGGAGCATGGAACCGCTGACTGCCGGAGTCTGCTGTTTGACTGCCGCAGGCGGATTCTTGGGATCGTAAGACTGTGCCTGTGCAACGGATTTCTCAAAACCGGTTTCAAACTCTTTGGTGCGTGCCGAGAAAAATTTGTCAATCTGTTTGCCGATGAAAGTACCGAACCGGTAGAACGGCATCCGCAGGGCTTCCGAGAAGGAGACCGGCTGCTGAATATAATCAATGACCTGAGCATCCCATGTAATTCCGTCCGGTGTGACGAATACGCCGCTTTTGCCGATGAAAAGGTTATACATATCACCTGACGTGACTGCAACTGCAAGAGTCATTTTCCGGATCGCTCCGACCTGCCCGGTGGAAACCTCGACATACATCGTGCAGATATTGCAGTTGACCGCCAGTTTCTTATGCGCCGCCACGTTGGAGACGCGGGTTGTCAGGGTGAAATGCCGTCCGTCCATAATCAGCCTGCCCGCCAGGAGCATGGAAGTGATCTCCTGATCGAACAGAGATTTCAGCGATACGTAATTATTCATGAACTCAAGCATGTGGCGCTGGTAGAGAATGAGCTTGCGCACATCCTTGAAACAGCCGATTTCATCCTTGCGCTCCGCATCGAAAGCGATCATTGCCGTAATCTTATCCGCAATATTTTCCGCCAGAAAATATTTGAGCCGGTCTACGGGAAGCGTGTCCAGGCAATCCGTGTTTTTCCGTTTGAGCCAGGCGTCATAGACTGCCAGTCCCGCCTTGACTGCATTCCATTCCTCCTGCGTGATTTCCTCTTTCCCCGGAAGAGTTTTTGCGAAGAAAGAGATCAGCCTGTTTGCCCAGAGCGGATTCAGGTCTGATTTCAGACGCAGCAGCGATTTTTCGTTCGGTTCGCAGACCGGTGCGGCATTCAGATATTTTTCCATTGCGGCGGAATCCATGATATCCAGCGGCGGCAGTGCTTTGGTCGTGTTGCCGGAGGACATGCGCAGGATGCCGCAGAAAGTGAAGAACTCATCCACTTTCGCCGCGATTTCCTGATAGATCCCGAAGACTTCTTTCGTAGCATCGCCGTAAGGCAGGATTTCAGGAGCATTGAGAGGCTCCTCATGCCATTTCAGGTAGGCGTTGACTTTATCCGTGAATTGCGTCAGAATCTCCTGGTTGATGCCGTCGAGTCCGGAAATATCGGTGACTTTGCCTACACAGTTCATGGCGAAGGTTGCGAATTCCGCGACATCCGGATCGGGAATCAGGGAAGGGGGGATGACTCCATCGCCGTTCTGGAGTCCCGCCGCCATGATTTTTTTCCGGTCGCGAATATCGGCAAGAGAGATTTCCCGCGGTTCCTCCGTTCCCGTATTCTCCATGGCGAGCCTGGCGGAACTGAGAAGCATTTTTCCCTCGGGCGTTTCATCGTTGATTGCCGAAAATTTCAGGATATCGGAAGCGGCATTGATTCCGGAGTAATCTTTCAGGATGTTCAACAGCCACGTGATGGCGCGTCTGGCTTCATCCACGCGGATTTTACCGTTGTTGTCGTCATCCATGAACGCGAGAAATTCGGGGTCGCAGGAAATGGAGTCGATCGGCAGGCTGGTCATTGCCCACAGCGCGGCGTCAAGGTCTTTGACGTGAGAGAGATCGTCCGCCGTTCTTACCGCGATCTGCCAGGAGTCGCCGACACGTTCAAAGCTCATCTGTCCGGTTGTTGAATTATTTTTCATCGGGGGAAATTTCCTGAAGTTGGGCTTGCTGTTTATTTTGAATGGTGCCGGAATACTGGATCAGCGTCAGCATCAGCAGTATTGTGACACCCTGTGCAATCAGGATGAGGCAGGATCTTTCATCTCCCCAGAGCAGCGGCATGGCGCCCAGTCCCGCAATGAGGCACAGAAGATGCACCAGAAGAACCGCGCGTTTGCGGGACATGCCCATATGGAGAAAACGGTGGGATATATGGTTGTGATCTCCCACATAGATCGGCTTATGGTTGAGGAGACGGATCACGACGACGGCAAGGGTGTCGAAAATCGGGACGGCGAGGATGAACAGCGGGATCAGGATCGAGAGGCGCGATTCCGAGACCAGCGGGTTGAAATAAGTGACCTTCGCACTGATGACCGCCAGCATGTAACCGAGAAAATGACTGCCGCCGTCTCCCATGAAAATTGATGCGGGGGAATGGTTGAAAAACCAGAACCCGATTGCCGAACCCGCGCAGCAGGCGCCGAGGCACGCCACAAAGTACTGTTCATTGACGATTGCCGCAGTTGTGAAGAACAGAAATGCGATGGATGCTGTACCGACGGCAAGACCGTCCATGTTGTCGAAGAAATTGGTTGCGTTGAAAATGAAAATGATCCAGAACACAGTCAGGAACCAGCTCAGAAACGGGAGGTCCATGAAAAGGGTGATATGAACCCCGCCGAAAGTCGCGGTTGCAACGGCGATGGCGATCTGCCCATACAGCTTGTGATGCGCCTTCATTGCATGTTTGTCGTCATATGTTCCCATGACGAGCGCCGCCAGCGCACAGAGAATGATTACGGCGAATTCGCGCAGGACCAGTTTGATTCCCGCGACTCCGGCAATGATATCCTGCATGGCCTTTTCCGGGAGAATGAACGTCACCGCCGCCAGCGCAGCCAGAATCGTAAGAATCCATGCCGAATACATGGCGACGCCGCCGAGGAGCGGAGTGGATTTTGCGTGAAGTTTGTGACCTTCGCATTTCGGAATGTCAAGGAACCCGAATATCTGGGCGATTTTCTGGCATGCCGGAGTCAGGATCAGCGAAAGTCCCAGTGCCATGATGAAGACCGCCGCATAAATTTGTGCCCAATCCAAAGGAGCCTCCTTGAATCTTTGATTAACCTTGCATTTTGCGCTGGACTACTTGTCCGGGAACGCATATATTATTACTATAAACCGGAAAGTGCTTTTATTCAAAGGAGTTTTTTGCTTATTATGAGTCAAATCAAAACAAAGTGTGTGTTCGGGCCGATTCCCTCCCGCCGGCTCGGGCTTTCTCTCGGCATTGATCTGCTGCCGTATAAGACCTGTTCGATGGACTGTGTCTACTGCGAATGCGGGGCGACCACCAATCTGACCTGCGAGCGCAGGGAATATTTTCCGACTCCGCAGGTGATTCAGGAGCTGGAAGAAGTTCTGGCAAAACATCAGAAAATCGACTATGTGACTTTTTCCGGCGTCGGCGAACCTACTCTGCATTCCGGCATCGGCACGATCATCCGCCATATCAGGGAGGCGCATCCCGAACTGAAAATCTGTCTGCTGACGAACGCATCGCTTCTGAAGGAAGAACAGCTTGTGAAGGAGATTGCGCCCGTCGATCTGATCGTTCCCTCTCTGGACGGCTCCAATGACGAGGAACTTTATAAAATCAACCGTCAGGCGGCGGGGATTACTCTGGAAAGCGTGGTGGAAGGGATCATCAACTTCAAACGGCATTCCCGCGCCGCCGTCTGGCTGGAGATTTTCATTCTCCCCGGAGTGAACGACAGCATGGAGTCCGCGGAACGGTTCCGCGCGCTTGCCGCAAGGATCATGCCGGACAAGGTGCAGTTGAATACCCTGGACCGTCCCGGGCTTTATGAGTGGGTTCAGCCGGAGGACGATGCGGTTCTGGATCAGATTGCCGGGGTGATCGGGCGTTCCGTCCCGGTCGAGAAGATTGCCAGACATGCCCGGCGCATTGAGAATGCGAATCATGAAGAACTGGATATCGGGAAATACAACGAGCTGATTCTCAAAACCTTGCGTTCGCGTCCATGCACTGCCGAGGATATTTCGGTTACGGTCGGGATCGAAGCTGACCGCATTGCTCCGCATCTCCGCCGCATGGAGCGTGCCGGATTGATCGTTTCCGAGTCCGGTATGCGCGGCACCTTTTACCGTCCGGTGAAATAAAAGAAACGGCATTCCCCGCAAGATTCCGGAATGCCGTTTCTTTTCGGAGCCGCTTATTTCAGATTTTTATCCAGAGTTTCCCCGATCCGCCGACGGACTTCAGCCAGACGGACCGGATCAAGAGACGTTTTCCCGAACGCGGGGGCGATACTCTCGATTTCTTTTTCCAGCCGGGTGCGGATTTCAGGCGGGAGTTTTTCCATCAGCTTCATCATGTTGAAATCCTCGACCCCGTCACGGAAGTATTCAAGACGCACGGAATAAACCGGCTTGTCTGCGGATGGGTAAAGCAGCCAGACATGGCCGTTTTTTGCGAAGGTTCCGTATTTCCAGTTGTAATCCATGCTCCACTGGAGGAAGCCGGAGATTCCGCGGGAATGGCACATCCACGGAGTCAGGCGCGGCACGATTGCTTCCGTATCGGTGCCGAACGTGACCCCGTTCATGTAAATCCAGAACTCTTTGCCGTTTTTCCGGGAATCCCGGACGATTTTCTGAGCATCCCTGCTCCACCAGTGGGACAGGGGGCCGACGCAAATGATGTCATTGTTTGCCAGAACCTCCGGATCGGGGGCTGCGACAGTCATGAGACGGAGTCCGGGGGCATATTTGCGGACCATGCCGACTGTTCTGCGCATGGTTTCATAATGTCCGCCGGTCATTTCGTCCCAGAGATAAGCGAAGCTGTTTTGCAGTATGCCTTTTTCTTTTGCCTGACGATGGAAGCTTTTGAGGTAATTGGCAAATTTTTCCTCGAACTCTCCGGAATTGACATCCAGATTGAGAAAGTGAACTTTTTTCCCCGGTTTCCAATCCCATGCTCCGAGGAAAAGCCAGGGCGCCTGAAACATCGGCATCCCGTATTCCTTTATGGCTTTTTCCGCCAGACTGAAATCGTCCGGCATATGGAGTTCCTTGCCGTCAAAGTATTTGCGCAGTTCTCTCTGCCCGCCGTAATAGACCGTTCCGTTCATCCCGCATGCCGTGAGATACTTTAAAACCTCCTCACGGTCTTTCTGCGGAGAGTTCCAGAGCAGCCCGTGGGCGCAGTAAGCGGAACGCTTCGGAAGTTCGAAACCCCAGACTTTCAGCGAAACGGGGACTTTGCATTCTTTTCCATTGATCCGGAGTGTGACGTTCCCCGCATAGAGTCCGGGCGGAGTACCGGCGGGAGTGTAAACCGTCAGATGCAGGATGTTGTTTTCTTTTGCCGTCAGTTTCAGCGGCAGGCGCTCCGGCAGCGGCAGGAGCTTGTCCGCGAATTTCCGTTCTCCATAAAGAAGGGCAAGCGGGGATTCGACAATTTGATATTCCAGTGCGCAGGCTTGAAGATTCTTTGCCGGGATTTTATGTCTCCCGGAGGATGTCAGCTCCGGTAAGATTACTTTTTCCAGAACGGCGGGGCTTTCCGGATTCAGGACCAGTTGAAAGGATTCCCGTTCATTGGCTGCCGATTCCAGTTTGACTGCACTGACGGTTCTGTCCGGACTTTCCGTTCCGGGATAGACACGTTTCATCGGGGATTCATGCCAGAGCCCGACACCGGGAATTCCGCCGAGCTTTCCCGCGAGCCCGGACGGAGCTCTGTATTCTGGCGCCGGCAGACTGCCGGAGAACTGTGCCGGAGCCAACTGAAAGCGTTCAGCCAGTTGCCGCGCCGCTGTTTTCTGCTGTTCCGTCAGGCTCCCGCCGTCGAGGAGTTGAAAATAGATTCCGGCTCCGAGTTTCATGCCTTTGTCGTAATAGGGAAGGGAACCTTGCCAGAGTTGATTGAAACTGACGATTTTGCACCAGCCGGTTTTCCTGTATGTCGGCATGAGCCCGAGTTTGTGTCCGTACTTCAGCGGTGTGTTGATGTCGATCAGCATGAGGAGAGTTTTATCATATTCCGGCATGTGCAGCAGCAATGCGCGGGTGTTGACAAGATCCTCGCCGCCGGGGGCGGGCTTCGTCCGGAAGTCTTTGAGATTGCCGTTGTCGAAGGAAACGGACTGAATCTCTTTTGCGAGATAAATCATGGGAAACTTATCCCTGCTGAAATCCCGTGATTCTCTGGATGTTATGATATATTCCAGGCGGACGGCGCCGATATTGTCGAACATTTCCATTTCACGGGTGACGTCGTAATCCGCATTTCCTGTGAAGACGCGGACCATGTTGCCTTTGATTTCATATTTCTGCGGTTTCCACTTCAATTCGGACTGATCCTGATAAAAATGCTGTGTATTGCCGGTACGTCCGTGATACCAGATCATGCTTTGTATTACAAGTCCGAGCGATTTGCCGTTCCTGTCTCTGCCGGTGAGATTGAATGCGTAGTTCCGTCCTTTGACGAGTCTTGCGGACAGCGTGCCGTTGTTCATGGACACATTGACGTTTTGTTCTTTGATTTCGACTGCCGCCGGCGCCGTCATGGCGAGAAGCGACAGTAAAGTGATGATTTTTTTCATTGGGGAATTGCCTTTCATTATTTTTTCCATGAGATTACTTTTATGTCTTTTTCATGAATTTATACTCAAGGGAAGCTGAAGTTTATGTTATACAAGGGGCTCCTTTCGATTTCGACCTCTCCCCTGACGGGGAGATAGGCTGAACCGGTATGTCCGTCTGCATAAAGAAACTGTGTGAAACGGTTATGGCTGTTGCGGGCAACTTTTTCTACTCCGGCGGATTTGTACAATGCCTGATTATCGTTCGCCATCCAATATTGAAACATTCCCGGAAATCCGTTGCTGTCGATGGTTAAGATGACTGCGGAACTTTGCTTCAATCTTGTGATCTTTCCGAGGGATAACCGCCTGTTCATCGCATAATTGCAAAAGACAATGTCCCTTGTATTTTCAATTGTTCTTGACTCGAACCCATATGGTTTCTTTACCGATGGGCAAATGAACGGTTTCGAGTATGCCTTTTGCGTATTCCAGTTTGGAGAATATTTGAGTCCCAGGTTTGGTTTGATTGATGTCCACCAGAGAACATATTTGGCATTATAGCCGGTTCCGCTGCAGGGAAAACAGTCATTTGATTCCGCGATATAACCGGCAAATCCGATTCCCTGCTGTTTCAGGTTGTTTGCACAGGAAATGGCTTTTGCTTTTTCTCCGGCTGCATTCAGCGCAGGCAGCAGCATCGCTGCCAGAATCGCGATGATCACAATCACGATGAGAAGTTCTATCAGGGTGAAAATTCGTATTTTCACCCTGCGAAGTAAGAATATCGAACCGGGAACACGGAAGGAAGAAGGAAGAAAACATTGGAACAATTCAACATTGGAACAATTCAACAATGGAAAGAAAGAAGAAGAAGTAAGATCAGGGGACTGGCAATGTTCCGTCCTGCCTTGCTGCCGGAATGAAATACCACTTTTACAACTTTCCCTCATCAGAAGCTTGATCAGTGTGAAAATTCGTATTTTCACCCTGCGAAGTAAGAATCTCGAACAGAAAACACGGAAGGAAGAAGTAGAAAAACATTGGAACAATTCAACAATTGAATGAAGAAAGACGGAAAGGGAAAACATTGGAATCAATGAAGAAGAAAGAGAGAAGGATTGACTGCGCGCTTTGCCGGAGACCGCTTCACGCCGCAAAGCCGGAGCAGACTTTGCCGGAGAGGTTATAAGGCAGGGCGAAACACCTCGTTTATAAAGTTTTATCATCAACAGTTCGAACAAGGTGAATTTCTGCCTGCCGCCGGATTTTCCATGTGTGTCCTGCGGTGAAGAAATTCTGCGGAATAAATTTTTCATTTCCAGTCTCCCTCGGATTGTTATGCGTTATAATGCTCTGGTTGTGTCGCCTGAAACGAATTCCGGGCGAATCATGATTGTCTTGAATTCCGTCTGCTTCGGTTCCTCCATGACTGCAAGAAGTTGCCGCGCCGCTTCCCGGCAGATATTTTCAAGCATGGTGCAGACTCCGGTGATCTTGCCGAATCGGCGGGCGGGGGTGTTGAAGGAACCGGTCAGGCTGATGTCCCGCGGGACCGCCAATCCCATTTTCTCCAGAGCCGTCATTGCAAATGAAGCACGATGATCATCAATGCAGACCAGGGCGGTGGGCGGAGACCCGCCTGTAAATGCCTTTTCCAGATAGGGCTGATAATCCGGCGTGGCGGGTTCGGATGCCAGTACGCCATCCAAAAAGGGACGCTGCCAGGTGATGCAGTAACGTTCTTCGACGGGGAGTCCCAGCTCCTTCATGCTTTGGAGATACCCTCTGAAACGTTCATCCGAAAGCTGATTTTCGATCTCATCGGAGAGGAAGCCGATCCGGCGGTGCCCCAGCCGGTGGAGATGCTGAACGGAAAGCGCACTGTAGGCATAGTTGTCCAGTGCGACAAAGTCAGATTCCAGCGCCGGCGCCTGGTACTGGATTCCGACATGGGGCAGGGGACGGATGTATTTCTGCCAGAAACTGTAATCCGTGCGTCCGTGGAAGATGACGCCGCCGACATCACGGGACGCCAGACATGGCGGAGGCGTCCAGTCCATGCCGATCTGAGTAAGGAGTAAATTGCACCCGGCTTTCTGGAATACGCTGTTGAGCCCGGCATAGATCGGTTCAAAGGTGTTGCCTCCGCGGAAGCTGGATTCGCTCATCGCCGTGGAGAGGGAGAGGAAAAGAATCTGCCTGCCGGATTGTTTTCTTGTATGCGTCTTTGCTGTCCGTTCTTCAGGAGGAATGACGAAAGTGCCGCAGCCGTGTACCTTGCGGAGCAGTCCCTCCTCCACCAGATTGGCTAACGCCCTGCGCACCGTATTGCGGCCGATGCCGTAGCTTTCCATCAGCTCTTTTTCCGTCGGAATGGTTTCTCCGCCTGCCAGACGATTGGCCATAATATCCTGCCGGAGATCATTCTCCAAATCGGAATAAGCATTGGTTGTTCTTTTTGTTGTTCTCATATCATTCCTGTTGTTCCTTTTTATATTATAAGACATTTGCTGATTTTGTCAACCCCCTTTTTTGAAAAAAGGAAAAAATTTCCGGATTCAGGGAATGGAGGATGAATACCGGGATAACGCTTTATCCTGATGTCAGCCGTGGAGCTGTTTCTTGAAAATTGCGTTGGCGGCACAGAGCGTTACGGCGGCAATCAGGAACATATAGAGGAAAAAGCGCCACAGCAGGAGGAAGCCCGCGCCTTCCAGATAGATCCGATGGATGATCACAATGCCGTAGCGCATCGGATTGAGCATCGTCAGATACTGGAAGAAATCATTCATGCTGTCGATCGGGGTGGCGAGTCCGGAGAGCAGGGTGAACGGCATGGCGGTCAGAAACATCCCCATCATCGCCTGCTGCATCGTATTCGACAGTGCGGAAATGCACAGTCCCGCGCCGACCGCCGCAAGAATGAATGTGACGAGCCCGAGGTAGAGCAGGGCGATGGAACCGTGGAACGGAATCCGGTACCAGAACAGCGAAATCAGGAAGATCATGGTCATCTGGACGAGCCCCACAAGGACGTAGGTCGCGGCTTTTGCCGCAATGATTTCACTCGGACGGTAGGGGGCGACGAGCAGTTGGTCGAAGGTGCCTTCCTCCCGTTCCCGCGCAATGGAAAGCGAAGACATCATCATGGTGTCCAGCATTGCCAGCACCGCCAGCAAAGCGGGAATCATGAAGAAACGCATGTTGTAGTTCGGATTGTACCAGGTGCGTTTCTCCAGTCTGATCGCCGGCTGCGGCAGATTGTGCTTTTCCCGGAATTCTGCATTGAATTCGCTGATGACGCCCATGGTGTAGCTCATGGCGATGTTCGCGGAATTCGAGTTGCGCCCGTCGAAGACAGCCTGAACCTCGGCGGGCTGCCCGTTCAGGAGCTTTCTTGTGAAATCCTCCTGAAATGTCAACCCCTCAAGAATTGTCTTGCGGTTGATCAGGTCTGCCATTGCTTTCTCATTTGCCGGAGCCGCTTCGGGTTTGAAGATGCCGGAGCCGTTGAATCCAGCGAGCACTTCCCGCGCGGCGCTTCCCCGGTCGCGGTTGATGAAGCCGTAATTGATGTTCGTCAGGTCGAGTGTCGCGGCATATCCGAATATGATGATCTGGATAAACGGAGGAAGCAGCACGAAGACGCGGCTCTTCGGATTTTTGAAGATCGCCAGCATCTCCTTGCGGATCAGTGCGGACAGTCTGGAAAAGAAATCACTCATATTTACTCCAGTCGTTTCGGGGTTTTCCACCATGCCAGGCAGAGCATCAGGACGGCGATTACGGCGAGAATCAGGGCGTTCGGGACGATCACGCTCCAGATATCGCCCGCCAGAAACAGGGTCTGCATGAGCGTGACATAATAGCGTGCCGGAACAAGATAGGTCACCCACTGGACCGCCTGCGGCATATTGCCGATGTCATAGAAGAAGCCGGACAGCATGAATGCGGGCATGAAAGTGAAAAACAGGCTCATCTGGCAGGCGATGAACTGATTCTTGCTGACGCTGGAGATCAACAGCCCGACGCCGAGCATGACCAGCAGGTAGAGTGCGGAAACCGCCAGCAGAATGAAGACTGTCCCGCGGATCGGAACTCCGAACACGTAGCGCGCGAACAGAAGCGCGAGCGAGAGTCCGATGATTGCCAGTGCAAAATTATTCAGCGCCTTTGCCAACAGGATTTCCCAACTCCTGACCGGCGATACGAACAGGGATTCGAGTGTGCCGCGTTCGTATTCCCGCGCCATGACGAGGGCGGTCAGTTGGGCTCCGATGATGGTCATGATCAGCACTATGACGCCCGGAATGAGGTAATAGCGGCTGTCGTTGGCGTCGTTGAACCAGATGCGCGGCGCAAGCGTGACGGGGCCGAGTCCCGCGCCGTTCCGTTCTTTGGCAAGGTAGAGCTGGATCACATTTTCCACATACGCGCTCATCAACCGCGCCTGATTCGCATTGACTCCGTTGACCGCAAGATACAACGTGACGTTTCCTTCATTGAGCTTATGGGAGAAATCAGGGGGAAGATACAGAACTGCTTCCGCTTTATGACTGATCATGCGTTCCTCCGCCTCGCGCACAGTCCGCACGATGGAGGTCCGGAAATAGCGTGAAAGCTGCATCCGCGCGGCAATGTTGAGCGCTTCCCGTGAACTTTCAGGCATGACGACCGTCATTTTGATGTTGCGCACGTCCATGGACATGCCGTAGCCGAACAGGATCAGGAGCAGAAGCGGCAGAAGAACCGCCAGCGCGATGCTGCTGGGGTCCCGCCGGATCTGGCGCGACTCCTTGACCGTCAGCGCCGCGAGTCTGTGAAGTGTCGCCCTCATATTGCCGCTCCTCCCTTGCGTTCCTTTTCCGTGACGGCGATGAAGGCGTCCTGAAGCGACGGCGTGGAACCGTCCGCCGGTGCCGGTGCGAGTTTCCGGATTTCCGCCGGCGTTCCCTTGGCAAGCACTCTGCCCGCCATCATGATGACCATGGAATCGCAGAATTCCGCTTCGTCAAGGAAGTGAGTCGTAATGATGATCGTGACACCGGAATCCGCCAGCGCTCCGATTCTCTGCCAGAAATCGCGCCGCGCCCACGGGTCCGCGCCGGAGGTCGGTTCATCGAGAAACAGAATCTGCGGTTCGTGCATCAGCCCGCACGCCATGCTGAGGCGCTGTTTGTAACCGCCCGGCAGTTCCCCGGCGGGCAGGTCGATGTATTTTTCAAGCTGGAAATTCTGTATCGCCCATTCGATGCGCTGTTTCCTGTGTGCGCCGCGCAGCCCGTAGGCTCCGGCGAAAAAGTTCAGGTTTTCACGGGTGGAGAGATCGCGGTAGAGAGAGAATTTCTGGGCGACATAACCGAGCTTTCTTCTCGCTTTTGCACTGGCTGTATGCAGATCGACTCCGGCGACTTCCAGTGAGCCTCCGTTCAGCGGCAGAAGCCCGCAGAGCATACGGAACGTTGTGCTTTTGCCTGCGCCGTTGGGACCGAGCAGTCCGAATATTTCGCCCGCTCTGACCTGAAAGCTGACGTGATCCACCGCGACGAAGCTGCCGAAGGTGCGGACAAGATCCTTCACCTCAACGATCGTTTCATTTTTCGAGGTGTCCTGCTGAGCCGGATTGAAAGGTTCCCCGATGCCGTCCGTATCTGCTCCGTCCGGATGGAGATGAAAAAAGAGTGTCGTCATGAACCCGTCCTCGAAACAGGGTTTGCCCGGCTTCGGCGAGAGTTCTCGCAGTGCATGGAAAACTTTGCTGCCGGGGTCGATGACCCAGCGGATCGTCTGTCCTTGCACGGAAGCATGAATCGTCGCAGGCAGGTCGCAGAGATATTTGCGCAGACGCCGCGGTTTGGTTCCCTGCGGAACAGGGACATCGAAGGTGTATTTTGCCGCGGAATCCGCAATTTCCCCCGGCGGAGCGGAACGCAGGATTTCGCCTTGATACAGAATCAGCGCACGGGAACCGTACATCGCCTCGTCCATATAGGCTGTGCTGACGAGGATCGTAATTTTTCTTTCAACGGAAAAATGTTTCAGGAGCTGCCAGAGTTCCCGCCGCGAGAGCGGATCGACACCGACCGTCGGCTCGTCGAGCAGAATCAGTTTCGGGTCGGAAACCAGTGTGCAGGCGAGCGCAAGCTTCTGCTTCATGCCGCCGGAAAGACGTCCCGCAAGGCGTTCCGTGAATTTTGTCAGATCGGTCATTTCAAGCAGAGTACGGAACCTTTCACTCCGGATTTCTGCGGGAACGGCGCGCATTTCCGCGCAGAGACGCATGTTTTCCATGACGGTCAGGTCTTCATAGAGCCCGAATTTCTGCGGCATGTAGCCGATGGATGACTGTACTTTTTCCGCATCTGCGACAGTGTCATATCCCAATACCCGGATCGTGCCGGAATCCGGCTGCAGCAATCCCGTCAGCAGACGCAGGAACGTGGTTTTGCCGGAACCGTCCGGACCAAGCAGGCAGAGGATTTCCCCTGCTTCGGCGGTCAGGGAAAAGGAGGTGAGGGCATGTGTTAATTCCCTGCCGCGGCGGAACGTCTTGCTTACGTCTTTCGCTTCCAGAATGACGCTCATATTTTTACCCCTGCGGATTGATGATGACAGTCGCAGGGGCTCCGAGCCTGAGCAGATTTCCGGGGTCTTTCACAAAGATTCTGACTTCATAGACCAGTGCGGTGCGCAGTTCCTTGGTCTCGACTGTTTTCGGAGTGAACTCCGCGACGGACGAAATGTAGCCGACCCATCCGTCCAGAGGCGTTTTGAGGGAATCAGTGTAGATTTTTGCCTTCATTCCTGTTCTGAGCCGCGTCAGGTCTGTTTCCGGAACATAGGCGCGAACCCATTTCGGATCTCTGATCGCAATCAGGAATGCGGGTTTTTCGGGGGAAGCCATGTCGCCGGGTTCAAGAATCCGGTTCCGGATTACGCCGTCCGCGGGTGCGGTCAGCTCCGTATCTTTGAGCTGCTGTTTCAGAATGGCAAGATCTGCCTTGCGTGCTTCGAGAGTGGCTTCGGCTTCAAGGATGTCTTCCTCCCGTGTCCCCGCGAGAAGCAGGTCAAGCCCCCGCCGCGCGACTTTGGTCTTTCCCGTCGCGACACTGTAATTGGACTCCGCATCCTCTTTGGACTGCTGCGACTGTGCCGATGCTTCATACAGTCTGTTCTGTCGCTGGAACTTGATTTCCGCAAAACGTTCGACGGCGCGTTCTGCCTCAAGGATTGCGCGCGCCTGATCGATCAGTTCCTTGCGCGGGCCGTTTTTGCGTTTGAGCAATACCGCTTCCTGCGCTTTGACTGCTGCTTCCGCTTTGCGGATGGAATTCTGTATGCGGACTGTTTCCAGTGTGCCGAGTTTGTCGCCTTTCCTGACAAGGTCGCCTTCCTCGACAAGGATTTCTTTGACACGTTCGGGAATCTGGAATGCCAGATTGACCTCACGGATATCCACATTGCCGTAAAGTTCAAGAGGCCCGGATTTGTCGGCGATCCGGTTTTCAACAAGATAGAACCCGGTTCCGGCAAGCGCAATTGCGACAAGGATTGAAACGATGATCAGCAGTTTTTTCCTTTTCATAAAAAGCCCCCCGCTTTTCATTTTATTTTTTATTTTCTTTCATGAGATAAGGACTGAATCCGAAGTACCTGCATTCCCTTGCCATGACGAACGGCGGAACCACAGGCAGAGAACCGCGTATGAAAATCCGGGCAGGGGAAACAGCTGCCCGGACCTGGTACCGCCCGGTATCGCCGGAATTGATGACCGTCACTTGAAACATGGGGTCCAGCAGTCTGGGTGTCGCCAGAAATTTTGCGTCATAAGGGTCCAGAGTATATTTCGGGAGATCCGCGGTCAGCGATGGATAATCGGCGGAAGTCTGTCCTGCGAGAAGCCCGCAGTAGAAACCGAGCGAGGCGGATTTTTCCTGTGTCGGCTTGCGGTTTTCCCTGATGTCATTCGCCATCAGCATCCATTTGCTGTGAAGTGCCGGAATGAAAAGCACCGGCATCTGGCGTTCCGGCTCTTTTTTCAATGGATAAGTGATCCATCCTGACATGATTGCACCTCTTTCTTTACATAATCCCGATATAATAAAATATAATTGCCGAATATGAAAAATCAACTCATTTTTTATAAAAAGAGAGGTGTGAAATAATAAAAATTACTAAAAAATTGGATTTTATTTTCAAAAGCGCTTGAATTTAACGGAAAAGATAATAGCTTATCTCAGGAACAGCCCTGAAAAATAAAAATCAGAAAACAAGGAGAGCGACATGGCTGATTTAAAAGGCAGCAAGACCGCGGCAAATCTCGCATATGCGTTTGCCGGAGAATCACAGGCAAGAAACAAATATACCTATTTTGCGAGCGCCGCCCGCAAGGAAGGTTATGAGCAGATTGCCGCGATCTTCGAGATGACTGCGAACAATGAAAAGGAGCACGCGAAACTCTGGTTCAAGGCTTTGAATGGAATAGGCAGCACGGCGGAGAATCTTGCCGCGGCAGCCGCCGGCGAGCATGAGGAGTGGACCGAGATGTACAAGAATTTCGCGGAAGAGGCCAAAGCCGAAGGTTTTGACGATATCGCAAGACTTTTTGAGCGTGTTGCCCTGATTGAAAAGCGGCATGAGGAACGTTATAAGAAACTTCTTGAGAATGTGGAAAAGAATGAAGTCTGGGTCAAGACCGGGCCGCGCCGCTGGGAGTGCCGCAACTGCGGGCATGTTTACATCGGAGAAAAGGCTCCTGAAATGTGCCCGACCTGTAAGCACCCGAAGGCATTTTTCGAGATCGAAGCGGAAAACTATTGATTTCTGCAGCCTGTTTCCTGACGCGGTACAGTTCTACGGGCTGTGCCCGGCAGTGAAATCTGAAAGCCCTGCATTCCTGCGGGGCTTTTTTGTGTCCCCCGGTACAATTAAAACTTCTTCCGCTGTTCCGGGCGGAAGAAGTTGATGTTGCATATCACTTCGCTGCCGTTGCGATTTTGTCGAGCAGTTTTCCCATTTCTTTATGAAGTTCATGGAAGACCGCCGGATTTTGTGTCACGACTACGGCGATTTCTTCCTGTGGAGTTGTCCAGGCAGTTTCGGAAACTCTTTGCAGGAGTCTTTCCCCCTGTTCCGCAAGTTCCGGATTGCTTTTACGGATTTCCGGGATTGTTTTCCGAAGCAATGTCAGGTATTCATAATCTTCGATTCCGTCGCGTGTCGCGGAGAGGCGGAGCGTGGAAAGCGGCCCTTCCGGTCCCGGCGCGATCCAGGAAGCATAACGGTAATCGTCCCATCCGGTATATCCGTGTTCCGACCAGCAGTTGACGACCCACTGATAGATGTAACTGATCCGGTTTTTCCAGAGCCACCAGTAGTTGCCTCTTGCGAGCGTGGGTGACTCGGTATATCTATAACCCGGCGGATTATACACCGTGACCTCGCCTCCTGCTTTGCGGATTTTTTCTGCCAGATACGGCGTGCAGCTTTCCATCGTGACATTCCAGTAGTGAATGCTGTCCTTGAACAGCGGATTATAATTGCCCGCCAGCGTGAAACGCCAGGACGGATCGACCGTATGCAGAAGTTTTACCGTATCGTTGACCATATAGGCATATTCGTTATTCGGTTCATCGAAAAGATCGAAGACAATGCGGTCATTCCAGCCTTTTTCTTTCAGGTGTGCAGAGAGGCTTTTTGCGAAGCTCAGAACTTTTTTCTTCCAGAGCGGTGTCAGAATCTCTTTTGCCGTGCCGAAGAAATTCCTGCGTGGAATGTGACCGTATCCCAGCATGAACATGCGTGCAACGATTACTCCGTGTTTATATTTCCGGATGAATTTTTCCATGGAGTCGTCAAAGGGTTTGAAATCCACATGAGTCAGATTACCTTCCGCATCCCATTTCGCTGACGGCATGGCTGTCCAGCGGGCGCCTCCCCGGTGTGCAACGACCATTTTCTCCACGGCGTCCTGCACCGCCTGCTGCTTCTCTTTGGGGTACTTCTGATTGCGCCGCCAGAAGTCGAATGCGGCGGTCAAAGTCTGATTTGCGACCGAGAAAGACCAGACACGGATTTTCAGGGGCACTTCCGCAATGATTCTGCCTTG
Organism: Lentisphaeria bacterium; assembly: GCA_003526375.1. Classification (GTDB taxonomy): domain Bacteria; phylum Verrucomicrobiota; class Lentisphaeria; order Victivallales; family UBA1829; genus UBA11452. Next base: position 97,323 of record DPDG01000113.1, on the reverse strand, counting down.
ATTCAAAACTTTGATCTTTCCTCCATAAACTCCCGGCACTGTCGCTTCCGGAACGTTCACCGTGATGAAGAAAGGCTGTGCCGCTCCTTTTCGGCACATGGACGGAAGAGGACCGAGAAGCGTGTCCGGCTGTTCACCCAGCATTTCTGTGGATGAGTTCCACGGAATTTCAGCCTTCATGCAGCCGATGCTGTTCCACGTGATTTGATTGGAGGGGATGGTTCCGGCTCCTGAAAGCAGGGGTGTGACTTCCAGTGAGACCTCGCTCAGATTCTGATTCTTGGGATTGACTACCAGTTGGAAGGATTCTGTTTCCCCGCGGGCTGCATAGAGAGTGACGGTTTTTTTCACGGCACGGGGGGCTTTACTGCTGCGGAATACCTTGTTGTCCGGCAGTTCCTGCCAGAGTGCAAAATCTCCGCTGTTATGGATCAGTCCGGCTGTTTCATAGTGATCTGCGATCAGATGGTATTTCCTGAGCTCCCGGATCAGCGGAGCCGCGACTGTTTCCTGGAGCGCTTCCGGTTTTCCTGCAAAAGGAATGATCTTGAATTCCGTATTGAGGCAGGTGTTTCCATCGCCCGGAGTGAAGTGAGCGGGGGCAATGCCGAGATACTTCCGTTTTTTGTTGGCAAGCTGTCCGAGGCGGAAAAGCCATTGGCTCTTTTCCGGCCGGATCAGGAACAAGGTGCCTCTGTTGTTGATCGGATCATAGGAGCCGGCGAGAGGCAGGGCGGGCCATTCGCGTTCTCTGAAATTTCCCAGTTCGATGAAGTTGCCTTTTTCATCCAGAAACGGTTCCTTGAAGCTCCGGATGCGGGAAACCGGAATGCCGTTTTCTTCTGTAGTGACGAGACGCACCAGATGAGAATCCGCCGGAACCGGTGTCCCGAACAGATTTGTCCACGCGATCTTGTTTTCTCCCGTGACTTTAAGGCGGATTCCGACTTCCAGCGTCGGATCGTCCCCATGCATCGTGAACGTTCTCGCGAGTTTCATGCGTGGGCCTTCCGCCGTGACGGCCAGACGGACGGTATTGCCTTTCTTTTCCGTTTTGAACTGATAGGTTCCCATTTTGTAATCCGGGAAGGGGGATTCCTCCCAGTACCAGTCGCCGTTGTGGATCAGGTAAGTCAGATCCAGTTTTGTGATGGAGAGCGGTTTGCCTTGATATGCTGCATTCCGCAGATGAAAGAATCTGCCGTTGTCGAAATGATATTCCGCGCCGCCTCCTTTCAGCAGGATCGCGGAGTTGCTGACTTCAATTTCCGGCGGGGCGCCTTTCAGGGCAAATGCCGAAAACAGGGCAAATACAGTCAGAAAAGGGAACCGGATTGTTTGCTTCACGTGATGGACTCCTTGTTTTTAGATATTGTTTTAATCGTTTTTCGTAAAATAGGTATTTCTTGTACTGTTCAGATACGAGTAGTTGCGGGGAGTGATATGGCTGTCGACATAAAGAATGTTTACCGAAAGCAGGTGACGGAATGAAAGCCCTGTTGCGACGCGGTTCTGGTCGGGGGCTTTGTTGCCGGAAAATGGAAAGGCATTTTGATCCAGAATGACCTGATACGCATCTTTATGGAAACTGTCGCCGGAATAGATGATGTTTGTCGGACGGCGGATGTTTTTCCTTGCGGAGAATGCGACTTTTGCGTGGGCATCATCATATCCGCTTGCAATGTTGCTGCTGGTATAAACATTGCATCCGTAACTGAAAAGTGTGGTTTTGGTTCTGACGGATTCCTGATCCTCCGGGCACCAGAACGGACCGGCATCGGCAATCGTCTGCGACTGCCATGCGACCCATTTCCGCCTTGTATAAGGCTCGACCTGTCTGAAAAAGTCGGCAGAGATGTAGGCGGGGAAATATTCTTTCCAGTCATCGCAGTACATGTTGACTGTCGTGGAGAGCTGTTTCATATTACTGGTGCATAGAGTCTGCTTGCCTTTGGCTCTGGCTTTGCCCAGAGCCGGCAGAAGCATACCCGCCAGAATGGCGATGATTGCTATAACGATCAGTAATTCTATTAATGTGAAACTGATTCTTTCCGTTTTCATCATTTCTGTTTCTTTCCTTTGATTGTGAATTTAAGTTGATGAGTTCTTGCTTTTCCGATGCTGTCACGTTTGACCAGACGGCAGGGAACCTCATTCTGAACCGGAAAATTCTTTCCCTCCAGCTCGTTCATGAGCATCTTTATGACCTCCTCAGCGGCTTCTTTCACCGGCTGGCGGATGGAACTCAGGCTTGGAATGCAGACCTCCGATGCGGTGATGTTGTCGAATCCGACAACGGAAAAATCATCCGGGACTTTTCTGCCTGTTTCATGCAGTATCTGCATGACTCTCAGCGCCCAGATGTCGTTGGTGGCAATGAATGCCGTGACATCCGGATGGTGTTCTATGATATTTTCAATCTGATCTGCATTCAACTCTTTGAAGGAGCGCGTGAGGAGCATCCGGTTTTCCGGATCAGAAACTCCTGTTTTGCGGCAGTAATTGCAGAAGAGCCGGTAACGCGGGTCCTGTTGAATGCCGGTCCATCTTCCCCCGATGAAATAGAAATTTTCATGGCCGAGGGCATTCAGGCATTCCATTGCTTCCATGATTCCCGTTTTGTAATTGACGTATATGGTTCGTCCGGGAAGCAGGTGTTCCGCTGTCATGTCAATGTGATAGACTGGTGCAGGAAAACGCCTGATCACAGGCAGTTCCTCCGCAAATAAATGTCCATAGATCACAATGGCGTCGCACCCGTGGTCGATCAGGGTTTCGCAGGCTTTTTTCCGCAGTATGGTTTCCCCGCGGTCATAGATGACCTGTGTTGTGTAACCATATGCCAGAAGCCCGTTGGTCAGGCAGACGACTTCGTTTGCGTTGATTTCATTCTGAATTGCGGAACTGACCAGCCCGATGGTATGTGTCCTGCCGTTTTTGAGACTGCGTGCCAGCAGATTGGGGCGGTAGCCCATCTCCCGTGCCTTTTCACGGATCATTGTCTTGGTCTTTTCCGAGGCGTAGCAGTGTGACTTGTTGCCCAGTACTGCGGATACCGTTGCAATGGACATATCGACTTCTCTTGCAATATCCTGAATTGTAACTCTGTTCTGCAATTTTTCACCCTGCATTAATGGATTTGAAACGTTCTATATCTTAATTATAATCGAAATCCGGTGGTTTGTCAAGAGGAGTTTTCAAGAAAAAACAGAAATTTGAAACGTTCTATATCATGGATGGTACAATCCGGGCGCCGGAGTGAAATCGGTGAAAGTTTTCCATAAAACGAAAGTGCGGAGCGGGAGAGGCTGCTGCTCTCTTATACGAGCTTCATTTTCCTGATTGTGTTGCTGGTGGAGAGCCCCGGCACGAATTGAATGAAGGAGATTTCCGTTCCGGCGCTTTGCAATGCCGCCCGCTCATCCCTGTCCAGCGTATCCACGGTGTAATCGCCGCCTTTGGCATAACAGTCCGGCTGGAGAGCGGCTATTTCACGGTAACACCTGGTGTCGTTGAAGATCAGGACTGCGTCCACAAACTCCAGAGAGGCGAGCAGATACGCGCGGTCATATTCGGTGTTGACGGGGCGGGAGGGCCCTTTCAGTTTCCGGACCGATTCATCGGAGTTCAGCAGGACGATGAGGGCGTCGCCGAGATTTCTCGCCGCCAGCAGATATTCCGCATGACCTCGATGGAGAATATCGAAACAGCCGTTGGTCAGAGCCAGCTTTCTGCCGGTCTTGCGGAGGGTTTCACGCCATTCCGCAGCTTGAGAAAGGTCTGTGAATATTTTATGTTCCGGTGTGATGATCTGCGACATGGTGTTTCCTTATGTTCTGTTTCTCAGATTGTTCATTCCGACTCGTTTCTGCTGGTGCGCGGCATGAATACGGTGTCTTCGATCTTGAAACTTTCCGCATGAATCCCGAATTTCTGCAATGCGCGTGCAACGGCGGAAAGCTGATACTGCCCGAGCGGGTCTGTAACTGTCTTGCGAGCCGAGGTCAGGTCTGCCGCCGAGACAAAAATATTCGACAGCTCAAGCTTCGGCTCGAAGGCTCCCTGCGCATAGCTTGTCGAAGCGAGATAAGAGGTGGAGAAACGGTTTTCCGTTTCATTCAGCGTGTCCATGAATACACTGCCGTCCGCCTGCGAGGTGACAGCCGTATCGTCTTCCGTAAACTGAATGCCGTCGCCTGCGCCCTGCCGGGGATCGGCGAACTGGAGCCCCGCGCCGTCGTTCCGCCTGATATTAACCCATTCCGTGATATGATTCGCCTGAACATCACCGAACGCGTTGGCGTTCATCTTCCGTTCCGCCTCGGATCGCGTATCAATCAGATTCCTGATTCCTGAGATTCCCATGACCGATACCATGATGGTGCCGAGGACAATCAGGGAGACGCCGATCAGGGAGATGACCAGTTCCGAAACCGCCTGTCCGCGTTCGGACCTTTTCCACAGACGTATTTTCATCATGTGCCTCATGATTGGATGTTGCGGTTCAGAAACTCCATGCCTGCGGTGACGCATCGGACGGCATCCGCCAGTCTCCGCGCGGCGAGAGACTGATCGTGCCGACCTTCGGACCGTCCGTTGAACAGCTCCGCTTGAACTGCTGGGAGAAGAAACGGCGGATAAAGGTTTTCAGAAACGTTTTCAGTTTTTCTTCCGGATATTCTTTCCCGAATGCCCGTTTCGCCAGAAAAAGAATTTTCTCCGGCGAGGCGCCGTACTTCATGAAGTGATACAGGAAGAAATCATGAATCTCATAAGGCCCGATGATGTCTTCCGTTTTCTGGCGGATCGTGCCGTCGTCCGCGGCGGGCAGGAGCTCCGGGCTGACGGGCGTGTCGATGATGTCCCGGAGAATGTCCCGCACCGCTTGTTCCGAATGGTCGCCGACGTACGCGATCAGATAGCGGATCAGGGTCTTCGGAACGGAACAGTTCACAGCATACATTGACATGTGGTCGGCGTTGTAAGTGCACCATCCCATCGCGATTTCGGAGAGGTCGCCGGTCCCGACGACGAAGCCGCCCGCCTGATTCGCCACATCCATCAGAATCTGCGTCCGCTCCCGCGCCTGCGCATTTTCATAGACCACGCTGTGATCCTCCGGGTCGTGCCCGATGGAGCGGAAATGTTCCATGCAGGCGTCTTTGATTCCGATTTCGCGCAGTTCGACGCCGAGAAGGCGGCAGAGATTCACCGCATTGTTGTAGGTGCGCCCGGTCGTGCCGAATCCGGGCATGGTGATGGCAAGAACATCTTCCGGGGTGCGCCCGATCAGCTTCATCGTATTGACGCAGACCAGAAGCGCCAGCGTGGAATCCAGTCCGCCGGAGATGCCGATCACGGCTTTTTCCGCATGGGTATGCTCTATTCTTTTGGCGAGTCCCGCCGACTGAATTGCAAAGATTTCCTGACAGCGTTCGTCCCGCGCCGCATCGGAAGACGGAACGAAGGGGAGGCGCGGCACCTTACGCTCAATTTCTTTGAGTTCCGGAACGGGCGCCGGTTCCAGCTTCAGAATCCGGTAATCCGTATGGGGATTCATCTCCGCGCTGTTTGCGAAGGGGCTGTCCGAGAGACGCGCTCCCTGAATCCGGGCAAGATCGAAATCTGTAACATAGAGTGCGTCCTCTCTTGAAAAACGTTCGGAGTCCAGCAGAACCGTTCCGTTTTCCGCCGCGATGCTGTGCCCGCCGCAGACCGTGTCCATCGTGGACTCGCTGACTCCGGCGGAGACGTAGGCATAAGCGGCGACACAGCGTGCGCTTTGTCCCCGCACCAGTTCGCGCCGGTAATCCGCTTTCCCGACCAGTTCATTGCTCGCGGAAGGATTCAGAATCAGGGTCGCTCCGTTCAGGGCAAGATAGGAGCTCGGCGGAACCGTGCTCCACATGTCCTCGCAGATTTCAATGCCGAATACAAGTTCGCTCCCGGAACGGAAAATCAGATCCGTCCCGAACGGGATTTCCGTCTGTCCGGCGAAGTCTGCGGTTGCGTTTCTGATTCCGTATCCGGACGAGAAATAACGTTTTTCATAAAATTCCCGATAGTTCGGCAGGTTTGTCTTCGGGACGATTCCGCAGAGTCTGCCGTGCTGGATCACGACCGCCGCGTTGAACAGGCGGTTCTGCCGCCGGACAGGAGCGCCGACGATGAAAACGGACGGAAGCGATGCGCTTTTTTCCGCGATCCGCGAAACCGCATGTTCCGCCGCATTCAGCAGCGTTTCATTGTGGAACAGATCGCCGCAGGAATAGGCGGTGACGGCGAGTTCGGGAAAAAGAACGACGGACGCGGAATGTGCCGCCGCCTTTTCCGCAAGTTCGAGAATCCGTGCGGTATTGAACTCCGCATCCGCCACTTTCACGACGGGGGAGCAAGTTACAACTCTGTAAAAGCCGAACATGGAAAACTCCCGTTTTCGGGTTTATTTTCTGACGACGGAACGGATGACGTCCCCGATTTTTTCGATTGTCGCATCGTCAAGATAGGCGTGCATCGGGAGAGCGAAAACAGTTCCCGCGACCTTTTCTGCTTCCGGCATGTCGCCTTTTTTGTATCCGAGATATTCCATCGCTTTCAGGAGATGCATCGGGATCGGATAGTAACGGGCGGACGGAATGTCGTTTTGGCGCAGGGCATCCTGAATCGCGGCATAATCGGGCGAAAGCACACAGAACTGCGCCCAGACCGAAAGGTTGCTTTCCGGCACATGAGGAAGCGTCAGGAGTCCCTCCAGCGCCTGTCTGTATTTTGCCACGACTTTCTGGCGCAGTTCGATTTCCTCTTCGTAAATCTTGAACTTTTCCAGCAGGACCGCCGCCTGAATCGTATCAAGACGCGCATTCAGCCCGATGCAGACGTTGTCGTATTTATCGCCGCCTCTGCCGTGGACAAGAATCGAGAACATTTTGTCGTAAAGTTCCTTGTCGTCGGTGAATACCGCGCCGCCGTCACCGTAGCAACCGAGCGGTTTTGCGGGGAAGAAGCTGGTGCATCCGATCTTGCCGAGGGAGGGGACGCGGCGCCCTTTGTAAAGCGCACCCATTGCCTGCGCGCCGTCTTCGATGACCGGCATTCCGAACTCGTCGGCGATCTTCTGTATTTCATCATAATCGGCGGGCTGTCCGAAGATATCGACCGTGACGATTGCTTTCAGGTTGAGTTTGCCTTCTTCCCTGACTTTCAGGATCGCTTCACGGAGCCTGGCTGGATCGATATTGTAGGTTTTGGGGTCAATGTCCGCAAAAACGGGTGTTGCGCCGGTCAGTGCGATCATTTCAACGGTGGCGAAGAAAGTGAACGGAGTCGTGAAAACGGCGTCTCCCTTTTTGAAATCCAACGCCATCATCGCCATAAGCAGTGCATCGGTTCCGCTGGAGCATCCGAGACAGTATTCAGTTCCTGCGAAGTCCGCGAGTTTCTTTTCCAGTTCCGCGACTTCCGGGCCGAGAATATATTGACCGTGCATCAGGACTTTCTTGATTGCCTGGTCGACATCTTTTTCAATGCGGGAATACTGTTTCTTGAGATCGATAAATGGAATCATGCTGCACTCACACCGTTATAAATTTAATGTTAAAATCATAATAAAATAAAATACCACGAAATTACCGTAATTCAAGCTGAAAGCGAAATTTATACTTCATGCGGCGCATATTGACTGCCGAGTTGCCGACTGACCTGGAAATAGCTGACGGACAAAATGATGACGCCGGTATTTCGTCTATCAGCTGTTCTCTGTTTCTTACGGCTGGAATTTCCGCAGGCGAAGTGCATTCAGGACTACCGAAACGGAACTGAACGCCATGGCGAGAGCTCCGAAAATCGGGTTCAGGCTCCAGCCGAGGAGTGTTACGAACGCCCCCGCCGCAAGTGGAATGCAGATCACGTTGTAGATGAAAGCCCAGAACAGGTTTTCCCTGATGATGCGCATTGTGGCGCGGCTCAGCGCAATCGCCGCCGGAACTTCGCGCAGGTCGCTTTGCATCAGGACAATGTCCGCAGACTCAATGGCGATGTCCGTGCCGGAGCCGATTGCGATTCCGGTATCCGCCTGAGCCAGGGCTGGGGCATCGTTGATGCCGTCGCCGACCATTGCCGTGCGTTCCCCTTTCTGCTGAATTCGCTGAATGACTTCAGCTTTTGCGTTAGGCAGGAGTTCCGCATAGAATTCATCAATTTTGAGGGAACGCGCAATGGATGCCGCGACAGCCTTGTGGTCGCCGGTCAGCATGACCACTTTGACACCGAGTTTATGGAGTCCGGCGATCGCTTCTTCCGTGGATGGCTTGATGCGGTCCGCAATGCGGATCACTCCGATCAGTTTGTCGTCATATGCGGCAAGAATCATGGAGTCGCTGCCGGAGGTGTCCACGGCGCTGATGTCGATTTTATGCGTCTGCATGAAAGACATGTTGCCGAGGATGAATTCCTTTCCGTGAATCCGGCAGAAAACCCCGTGTCCGGGCAGCGCTTTGAAATCATCGACTTCGGAAAGCGTCAGGTTGCGCTCCTTTGCGGCGCGGACAACCGCATCCGCCAGTGGATGTTCCGAATTCTGTTCGGCGGCGGCCGCCATTGCAAGAAGCTGGTTTTCAGTGAACGGCGTATTTTTAGCGAGGATGATGCCGGAAAGATCGGGACGCCCTTCCGTAATGGTTCCGGTTTTGTCGAGAATCACGGTCGTTGTCTTGCCGGCGGTTTCCAGCGCTTTCCCGCTCTTGATGAGAATGCCCAGCTTTGCGCCGCGCCCGATTCCGACGATCAGCGCAATGGGAGTCGCCAGACCGAGCGCGCAGGGACACGCGATCACCAGTACTGCAAGAGCGAAACTCAGCGAATGGGCGAATGTCTCCCCGACTCCGAAGAACCAGATGGAGAATGTCGCCGCCGCGATGAGGATGACGCCCCAGACGAAGAAGCCGGAGATGGTGTCCGCCAGACGTGCGATCGGCGGACGGGACCCCTGTGCGTTCTGAACCATGGCGATGATTTTGGCTATGACCGTGTCGTCGCCTGTATGTGTTACGCGGAAGATGAAAGAACCGTTTCTGTTCATGGAGCCGCCGGTTACGCTGGAACCGGAGGCTTTTTCCACGGGCATGCTTTCGCCGGTCAGCATGGATTCGTCAATGGTCGAGGTGCCTTCCTCCACGACGCCGTCCGCCGGGACCCGCTCTCCGGGTTTGACGCGGACACGGTCATTGGGTTTGAGCTGGTTTACCGGAATGATGACCTCTCTGTCATCCACCATCAGGTGAGCGGTTTCCGGCGCGAGCTTCATCAGTTCGCGGATGGCGCCCGACGCCTTGCCGCGGGAACGTGCTTCCAGAAACTTGCCGAGCATGATCAATGCAATGATCATGCCAGCCGTATCGAAATAGAGATGAACGCAGTCGCCTTTCGCCATCAGGTAGATACTGTAAACGATCGCCGCGCTGGTTCCGAGCGCGATGAGCGAATCCATATTCGGTGAGAGCTTTGCCAGTGTTTTGAAGCCGTAAAGATAAAAGGTATATCCCGCCAGCACGACCGGAATCAGGAGCGCGATCTGGACAAACGCGTTTGCCGTCGGGGAAATATGGAAATATGGCACCCCGATCATTTCGCTCATCGCCGCGTAAAACAGCAGGATGGAGAACACGAGCGCCGTCAGAAAACGCAGAAAATAACGGATGCCCGCTTCATCGTCTTCCGGTTCCGGTTTCTTATCCTCGATGAGCTGTGCGTTGTAACCGTTGTCCTTGACCGTTTCGCAGATCATTGCGGGCGTGACTTTGTCATCCGCATTGAGCGTCATGGTCTTGGTTGCAATATTGACATAAACATTGGAAACACCGTCCATTTTTTTGACGGCCCGTTCGACGGATGCCGCGCAGGACGCGCAGTGCATACCCAGTACAAGAAATCTTAATTTCTTCATAAATTATACCATCCCTTCCCCCTTGAGATTATTTCTGAAAGTAAGGGAATATACCATCTTTTCCGCAAAATGGCAAACCGTTCTTCAAAATAATTTGCCCTTTCTGCTTTTGGCGAGCAGACATTTCTTCTGCCGGTTCTGCGGAGTTTCCGCCGGATGGTGTTTGTGTTGGCAGGAGAGATGAAACAGGCATCAGGGTTTTTCCATTTGCCGCGGACTTGCGGAGATGTCTGCGGCAGGAGAAATCTTCCAATGCACGGAGGCATTTACGGGGTAGCAAAAAATTCTTTTGTCCCGCTGATCAGTTCTGTTCCCTGTAAGCGCAGACGAGCGTCATACTCCGCCCAGACCACAAAAGAGCAGATTCTGCTTTTCCTGCCGCCCTTTATCGTGTGGCGGAGTATTTTCCGGGGAGTTGTTTTCAAGGAATTCTTTTCCGTCCATTCGGTGGCTTTGCGAATCAGTTTTCCATTTTCATCAAAACACCAGATGCCAAAGCCTCCGGCATGTGTACCATAGTATGTGATGGTTACATTTTTACCGGCGGGAACCTCGAAATAGAAACGGGAGATTCCGTTGCGTGCCAGGAAAACAGGGCGTTCGCGGCAGTAGCCTGCGTGAACCAGCCCTTGCGACGGCACTACATTCCAGTCTGCATTGGAGTAATCCGATATTTCGACTGTAAATTCATCTCCGCTTTTGCCTTTCAGGGGGTATTTGAAAAGAAAAGCATCCCGTCCGCAGTCGAATTTCTGTTCATGCTGCATTGTCCCATTCTGATAGATTCTGATATAGGAGTCAAATTCCGCTTTTTGGGAAGTGGGCCAGATCCAGCGTTGCAGAAGAAGTTCCGCGTTGTCCTTTTTCAAGCGGATTCTGAACCGTCCCGGATTTGGCGCACGCCAGTGCCAGATGGGATTTTCATGCAGCACCTGTTTCATCAGAACCGGATCACTGAAGTCATGATTCCGGCCGGGATACTTTTCCTGAAGGCATTGCAAGTAGTCTGCAAGGAAAGTCATGTATTCTCCCAGGAATTTTCCGTTGAATCCGGGGGAATGCAGGAACATGGCAGCCATGGCGCGTTCCGCAACCGCGAATATTTTTTCATCTTTCAGAATCATGGATGCCTCTGCCAGTGCCGGAGCGATTGTAGTGTTCATATATGTTACTGCATAATTCAGTTTGCGGCCGTCGTAAGCCAAATCATAGACAAAGCCGCAACCGTCGGCGGGTTCAAATGCCCGGAGAATTTCCTGCGCGACCTGCCGGATTACCGGTTTCACCGTTTCATCGCCGGTCAAGCGGCAATATTCACAGAGTCCTTTTAACCCGACGGAAGTGATGAACATCGTATAGCATGGGATTTTCTCGCCGCGTGCCTTTACCAGGCGGGGATTGATCAGTGCCCATGCTTTTCCCGGAGACTCTTTACAGGCGTCAACGGACTTTTTAACCAGTTCCCTGACTGCGTTCAGATAGACTGGGTCTTGAGTGGTTTCATATATTTTTATCAGTGCGTGTATCGCCCAGGAACATTCCCGGGGGGCCTGCGGATTTTTCCCGAATTTGAAATTGGGCGCCATTGCCAGGGCAATATGATCTCCGTAAAGCCGGACGACATCCATTACCTGTGCCTCTCCGTAGAGATGCCAGGCGTTCAGCATTCCATAACTCCAGGTATGGCCGTTGGCGGCGGATTGATAATACCCGTAGGGAAAACTCCAAACCTTATAACGTCCGGAATGCCCGGCACCGTGATTCAGGTTTGCGCCCACATAGTAGGGATCCGGATATGCCAGGACGGAATCCGAATTCGCCTGATGGCGCGCCGCCGCCAGAGCATGGCGGAACAGACGTCTGTCACCGGTGCGGAGAAAAGTCATGAAGAGTCCGTGAGCCATATCATATTCATTGTTGGTCCAGTTTTCTCCTTTTTCCCCGAAGCTGTCTCCATAATTGAAAAAGCCGTATTCCCGCTGTTCCGCCTCCTGCCTGAGCCGCATTTCAAAACTTTTGACAATCTTTTTGTCTATCGCTTCAAAACCTTTTACTCCCATTCCCGGCAATACTTTGGTTTTCGCATACCATTCGGGAGGAAGTACCGCGATGACCGGCAGATTCAATTCCGCATGAACCCTGCCGTCCGTTTCCGGCTGTATTTCAAAACGCATGCGTTCCGTGAACGCCATTCCCCATTTCATGCGGTAGGCGCCTTCACAAAAGGGGTAGACCAGATAATAGGGCAGATTCCTGTTGAACTGCCGGTTCGGCTGAGCCGGCAACAGTTCCAGCTGAAAGACGGAATCCCAGCTGAATGCCTTGGGATAGCGTTTCCAGGCATCTGCAATTCCAATGTTCCATGTGTTTCCATCGCTGCAGGAGAGCTTGGCGGTTCCGTCGAATTTACCTGTAATCCGCCTGCCTCCATCGATGCTGAGGAACTGGTCTGTCTCCTGGAAGATTCGTTTGCATGCGATATGCCCTGCCGTATTATCAGAGTCGTAATGCGTTTTGACCGCCTGTATTTTCCCTGCCGGTTCAAAACGGAGATTCAGGTTCAACAGGTCCGTGAATTCATGTGACAGCTCGGTATTGATGTGAGTGAATTCAAGTTCGAAGCCATCAAGCCCGGAGAAGAAAGAGAGCCGGGCGACATAATCCATGAGGTTTCTGTCGCCGTTCCAGTATTGTCCCTCAACCCGGACTGTAACCCGTTCCGGTCCCGCTTCACTGATTTCAATACGCCTCGGGGGACGTCCGGAGATGGAGTAATCCTGCTCTGTTACAGCATCTCTGAGAGTAGCTCCCGCTGCGGCAAATGCTCCGACGCTTTTCCCCTTGAATTTCAGTTCTTTGATCAGGTTGAATTTCTTTTTGTCAATAATGGCATTGATTTTGCCGGTATCTATTATAATGTTTTCCCTGGTTTCCTTCACTTTAATGTCCGGGAATTTGTTTCTTTGAATCCGGTTGCCGCATTCCACATAATAACAGACCGTTTCGTTCGCCTGCAATGGAGCGGTGAACTGAAGCAATGCCCATTTCACCGATTGATCCGGCCAGAATCCGGTGATTGACACCTGGAGGCGTTGTTCCCGGTTGTCTGAATCAATCAGGCGGATCTGATCCGGCTGAAACAATGCTCCCTGCGGCAGAGGGAATCCCATGCGGACAAGTGCACGCCGCCTGACTCCCGCTTCTTCTTTTAATTCGACAGGGATCTTGATATATTCCAGCGAACCGTTCTTTTTCAGCCTGCCGTTTCCGGCAAATTCCGCTGTGTGCGGAATACGCGGATTCCTGATTTTCAGTTTTGCCTTTTTCATGATCTGCTGTCGCGTGTAACCCCGGTCATGGCGGAGTGGCAGTTTCAGATGAGGGCCCTTGTGCCAGAACTGTTGTTCCGCCGGGGCTTCTTTTCCGGACGGCGCGGCTTCTCCGGAAGCGTTCCAGGCGAGAATGAGGAAAAGAAGCAGACTTTGGAATAATCGTTTCATCGGGTATTTTCTCCTGTAAAATGATTAAAAATCGATTCTTGAATTCGGGTCGCCGTCATCCGTATCCCGTGTAATGAATACGTGTTTGGAATTTGTGACGTTTCCCGCCAGTGTCAACAGATTTGTCTGCTTTGAATGACGGTAATCAATGAGCCGCTTGATGTTTTGCCCTGATTTGCTGTAACAGGCGGGGTTGGTATAATCCGGGTCTCCGTAGGTCTTGCTCATGTTGCATACCTCCGAGCTTCCCGTTCCATCCATGATCAGAGGGATTCTGGATGGAAATTTGAAGCTGGAGGTTTTATTCGTGCATGTGCGCAGCCTGTTCACGGCTGTCCATTTCATGGAAAATGTGGCGATTGACCCCATGACATAACTGCGGTAGCGCAACAGCCCGAAGGTCCGGGGATAATAATATCCATACGGAATATTGCTGCCCGTCAGCGCGGCGCATTGAAACACTTTCGGAGTCATGACATACGAATCTTTCACATTGTTGTCGGCATACTCCCCCACGGTGCCTCTGTAGGGGGTGACGGAATTGCTGAGCCATGAGCGTGCATCGTTCCATTTCAATATGCCGCCTCCGTCGAAACTGCCCTGCTGGAATGGCATGACGTATCCGTTGAACACATCATTGTAGTTGCATGTGGAAAGATATAACTGTCGCATATTGTTGACACAGGAAATTCCCTGCGCCTTTGCCTTTGCTGTACTCAATGCCGGCAGGAGCAATCCCGCCAGAATCGCGATGATCGCCACAACGATGAGAAGTTCTATAAGGGTGAAAATCCGGCAGACATTCTTCTCTGCTTTTGTTTTTCCGAGTTTCCTTTTCATTGTACCATTCCTTGTTTTATATTAAAATTGCATTCTGTTTCAGCAGGCATTTCCGCAAATCCGCATAGGATGGAAGAACACCGGCGGGCACCGACAGGGCGGCGGCGGTCCCCGCGGCGTGGCCGGTTGCCATACAGCAGGGCATCATGCGGATTGCCGAAAGCGCCTGTGTTTCAGCGCCGATGGCACGTCCACCAGCCAGCAGATTGTTCACACCCCTGGCTTTCAGGGCGCCGTAGGGAATGCCGCGCCAACCTGATATTTCCCTGTCCCACGGATTGCAGAAACGGTAAATGCCGTGTCCGCCGAATCTGCGCCGCCCCAATGCGACAGGTTCCTCGACGGGAGTGTTCCGCAGCAGGTCTGCACAGGTGATCATCGTCACCGCGTCAATTGTGCGCCCAGCCCGGATGCCGATCTTCGGGGCGATTCCGGCGAGGCGGCATTCAGTGAATTCGCTGAAATTTTTCTGAAGCCATTTCAGGATCACGAAGACCTGCTCCCGAAGTGCGACATCCATGCGGGTCAGTTCCTCCCGGTCAAGGGCGTTCCCCGCAATCTGGCTTAAGTTCAGCAACACTTCATCAGTGTTTCCCAGTTGGCATCCCATGAAAAGATCCTGCTCCGGAAACGGGAATTTTTTTTCGATGCACAGTCTGGTGAATTTTTCGCGAAGAAGAACTTTGTCGAAATCCTTGACGCCTGTCACTTTGAACAGGACAGTCTTGGTCATGCTTTCTTCCGCATTTCCTTCGTTGACGGGGAGGCCCCCCAGTTTGGCTAGAATGGCGTCTCCGGTTGTGTCGACAAACGCATGAGCTGAAATCTTTTCCGTTCTGCCCATACAGAAACACTGGATGGAATTCAGACTTTGTTTTTTTATTTCCGCACCGGTCACCACGGTATAGTAAGAGCGCTCCACTCCGGCTTTTTCCAACATCCGGTTCAGGCATAACGCCAGCAACGGTTCCGTTGTCGTGTAGGTGCCGGTCAGCGGGCCTTCCGATAAATGAGACGTAATCCGGCGTTGCGAATTGATTTCTGCTATCGCCCCCATTGTATCCAGTTGCCGCAGCAGGCGTTCACCGATTCCTCCCACGGCTTGGCGTTGTCCATCGCCGAATCCCATAAATGATGGGCAGCCGCAGTTGACCGCGACTCCTCCCGGACAGGCATCCTGTTCTATCAACAGGGTTTGCCTGCCCATTTCTGCGGAAGCGATTGCCGCGCAGCAGCCGGCGACTCCCGCGCCAACGACGATGACATCATATTTTTTGAACGACATGGATTTCAACTTTATCTGTTTATTGTGATCTGCACGGAGATGTTTTCCTTTTGTTTTAATTATATCTCATTTTTTATTTTTCGCAATGGACAGGAATGCTATTTTTTTATAATTATCTGCTGTTTCAGTATTATTTTCATAAAAATCCCTCTTGCATCTCTGGACGTTGGCGGTATATTGCACCAGAAAGTGGAAAGCGGAATTTTTCTTATCCGATTCTGAAGACAAACGGAGGATGCAGGTATGACGTTTTTTGAAGACATTACAACGTCCAATGCAATATCGCAATTGGAACGGATTCTGCTGGACATCGAGAAAAGATGGAAGATCCATATCACAATTCATGACCATAAGGGATTGCTCTGCCTGCCGGACGGGCACCATATCCTTCCGCACCGGAATGTACATCAGAACATATGCTGCCGCTGGAAAGCGAGGCAACCGGATGTTCACAGTCGTTGTCTTGCGCATTGCAAGACCGGAGCGATCAGGCTGCTGACGGAGAATCCGGTGCCGACTCAGACAATCTGCTGGAGATTCCTTACGGAAGTGATCGTGCCGATTCACCGGGGCAGAGAGCATGTCGCGACTTTTTTCGGGGGGACTTTCCGGCTTCCGGATTCGCAGTTGCCGGAACGGGGAGAACCGCAGGACGACGAATATTGGCGTCTGTACCGGACGTTGCCGGAATGGAGTGATTCCTGCGGCAATGAAATTTCTCTGCTGCTGCAGATGGTGGGAGCCGGTTTCCTGCAGATTGCGAATCGGCTTTATGAAGAGTACCTGAACCAGTCCGGACGGGCAGGGCATATCAGGCGTTTCATTAATTATTATGCGAATACGGATACCAGACTGAAAGATCTGGCAAAATATCTGGGACTTTCCGAATCCAGAACCAGCCATCTGTTGAAGCAGACGTTCGGATGTTCCTTCCATCATTTGCTGAATCAGCAGCGGATTCGCCACGCAAAGTCTTTGCTGTATTCCAGAAATCTGTCCATGCAGGAAATCGCGGAGCAGGTCGGTTTTTCCAATGAGTTTTACTTTAACCGTATCTTCAAGAAGATTGAGAGAGTTCCTCCCGGCATTTTGCGTCGGCAGATATTGAATCCGCCGCATGAATGATCTCTTGCCGGTTGTTTTTGAAACAAAAAAAGCTCCGGAGGGATTCCGGAGCTTTTGAATCAATGGAAGAAACAATCTTATTCGGGCAGATGGAATGCCTTGATGAGATCTTTCTTCTGCTCTTCATTGATCGGTTTGACGCCGCCGAGACGCTTGGAGGCGAGAAGGCTGTTCGCACAGAACTCCGCGACTTCAAGACGGTCGAATGCCTGAAGCAGGGTGCTGCCGACCGTCAGCAGGCAATCGTTGCGGAGCATGATGACCGGTGCGTTCGGGGCGATCTTTTTGACGGTTGCCATCGGATCTTTGTAGTGTTCCGCGCAGGGAATGTCTACGATGTCGCGGAGCAGGATATAGCTTTCCGGAATGGTCTTGGTGTCGATTTTTTCCTCCGTGACCGCATATCCCATCACGTTGACGGGTTTGGAAACGATGATTGCATTGACCCAGGGATGTGTGTCGTAGATCGCTTTGAAGAATCCTGCCGCGCGGCTCGGGATCTTGCCCATTTCGCGGTAGTTGTCCTGAATCAGCACCAGCTCGTCGTTGCGGAGATTCATGCGGTCGAGCCCTTTCGGCGTCACAAGGAACTGATCCTGTGAAACACGTGCGGAAAACGTTCCGTCCGTGGAGAAAGAGAGCATACGGTTGTAGGAACGGTTGATCAGCTTGACCATCTCTTCACGGAGCTCGCATTCCCTGACGGAGTGTTCCGCAGGGATGAATTCCGGCATGAGCTTCTTTTCCAGTGTGCGGGAAAGGGCGCGTGTTTCCGCGTCGAGCGGCCTGATTTTGCCGAGAGCCTCCGCCTTGATTTCGATTCTTGCGAGGTAATCAAGGGTTTCAAAACGCTCGAAAGCTTCAAGCAGGTCCTTGCCGGAGGTGCAGACACCGTGATTCTGGAGCAGGATGCAGTTGTGCCCTTTTTCAAATTCAGCGGAGACAAGATTGCCGAGTGCTTCGCTTCCGGGGACTTCATAGCCTGCAAAACCGATGTCGCCGCAGATCTCGGCGGCTTTGGTGAGGAGCGATGTGTTGGGTTTGCGTCCTGTGATGCTGAACGCGACAAGCGCCGCGGGGTGTGCATGGAGAACCGCCTTGATGTCGGGACGGAGCTTATAGATGTGGCGGTGGAAAGGGAATTCACTGGACGGCTTATGGATTCCGACTACGGTTCCGTCGGCTTTCACGCAGACAATGTCTTCAGGGCGGAGCGTTCCCTTGTCCACACTGCCGGGGCTGATCCACATATTGCCCTCGTTGTCGAGGATGGAGAGATTTCCGCCGGAGGTGGTGGTCATTCCGTAGCCGTAAAGGCGTTTCATAATAAGGGTGATGAGGTCACGCGGGTGCATCATATCAAGATTCATGATCGACTCCTTTTTGTTAAAAACTTAAGCTATATACTGTACACGCTCTCTCCGAAAACACAATACCGCATCACAAAAATTTTGATTTAATATGTATCGGAATTGTTAATTCGCAAAAATGTGATATAGTAAATTCAACTTTCTTCTTACAATTCTGAATCAAGCATGGAGTCTTTTATGATCCGGAAAACCGCGTCCGTTGCAGTGACGTTTCTCATGATGGTGTTTTTTCTTGCCGCATGCGGCCCCGAACGTGCGCCCAGAGAGATCAAACAACTGAAAGTCACGCAGGGGGCGGACCAGTATGCTTTGCCGGGAGAGCCGTTCTCGAAAGAACTGCGGATCATCGCCTGCGGGCCCGAGGTGCGCAGCGCCGGCGGCAAAGTCCGCAGTGAAGGGGTCCCCGGAGTCAGGCTTCTGCTGACCCCCGTGGAGGGTTCCGACCTGAAAATCGAGCCATCCGAGGTGGAAACCGATATCACCGGCGCCGCGGGCGCGAGAATCATTGCCGGAAAGAGCGTCGGAGACAATTATATCCGTGTGACTCCGGTCGGGCATGAAAACCGCAGCACGCTGGTTCGCGTCGGCGTCGGCGCAAAGCTCTCCGGCGGAGAACAGGAAGGCTGGGTGAATTCCCTGCTGAACGATCCGATCTCCATCCGCCTTGTCAAACCCGACGGCAAACCGGCTTCTCATATTCCGGTTTACTTCAGCGTGATCTCAAGTCCGGAAAATAAAAATACCGCAAAAGTCCTGACCCGTTCCGCGGTTACGGATGACAACGGTGTGGCGCAGACGCATGTTCAGCTCGGCGGAAAGACCGGCGAATATAAGATCGCGGTCGAGGTGGCGGACCCGAAAAGCGGCTATTTCATGCGTCTGACGCAGATGCGCGTCCTCGGCATCGACCTTGTCACCGTGATCATCGGGGTGATCGGAGGACTGGCTTTCTTCGTATTCGGAATGCAACTGATGGCGGACGGGCTTCAGCAGATCGCGGGCGAGAACATGAAGAAGTTCCTTCAGTATTTTTCGCGCAACGGTCTGGTTGCCGTTCTCGCCGGAACCGTTGTCACTGCGGTGATCCAGTCGTCGAGCGCAACGACCGTCATGGTGATCGGCTTCATCAACGCGGGGCTTCTGACTCTGCGGCAGTCGATCGGAATCATTTTCGGTGCGAATATCGGAACCACGGTGACGGCGCAGATCATTTCGTTCAATCTTTCCGGGCTGGCGCTTCCGGCTGTTGCCATTGGTTTCCTCGTCATGATCTCCAAAAACCGCGTCGTGAAAGGCTGGGGATCGGCGATTCTCGGCTTCGGGCTGATTTTCTTCGGCATGTCGATGATGAGCAATGAACTGCGGACCCTCGGATCGTTTCCCTCCTTCGTGAACTTTTTCAAACTCTTCGACTGCGCCCCGCACAGTTACGGCGGCTTCATGCCGATCGGGGCGGTCATGGGGGCAATCGGGATCGGCGTCCTCGCCACGTTCCTGATTCAGTCCAGCGCGGCGGCGGTCGGCATCATTCTCGCGCTTTCCGCCGGAGGACTGGTCAATTTCTATACGGCGGTGCCGCTCCTGATCGGAACCAATATCGGAACCACGATCACCGCATGGCTCGCCTCGCTTGCAGCGAACCGCGTGGCGAAACAGTCCGCTCTGGCGCATTTCCTGTTCAACGTGATCGGCGCTCTGCTGATGGTGATTCTTTTCTATGTCCCTTACGGACCCGCGCGCACTTCGGTTTTTCTCTATTTCGTCAACTCGATCACACCGGGCAACGCATTCGCGCCGATTCCGCAGAATATCGAGCGTCATATCGCGATGGCGCATACGCTGTTCAATATCGTCACCGTGGTTGCGCTGTTTCCGTTCATGGGATGGTTTGCGAGGCTCTGTGAATTCATTCTTCCGGTGCACGACGAAGCGTCGCTCAAGACTCATACGCTGGAGCCCCTGCTTCTGAAAACTCCGTCCGTGGCGCTGGAGCAGACCGTTGCCGAAATCCGCAAAATGGTGTCCGGTTCCTGGAAAATGATCGACTGCGTGGTCAATCGGCATTTCCTGACCGTGAACGTCGATTCCGAAGCATTCAAGGAACTCCGCGAACAGGAGCAGCGGATCGACGACATGCAGACGGCGATCACGAATTATCTGGTGCAGATCACGCGCCGTCCGTTGACGCAGCATCAGTCGGATCTGATTCCGCTTCTGATGCACTGCACGAATGACGCGGAGCGTATCGCCGACCATACGGAAAACATCATGAAGCTGACGAAACGCCTTGCAAAAGCCAATGCGGAGCTTTCCGATGTGGCGAAAGCGGATCTCGCCCGTCTCTGGGGACTGCTTGATTCTCAGGCGAAAAATGTCCGTATCGCGCTTGCCGGAACGGACAAGGAGAGCGTGCTTTCCGCACTGAAGGAGGAGAAGAAGATCAACAAACTTGCCAAGCGCTACGAGAAGGATTACATGCGCAATCAGGATTCTTTCAAAGATATCGAACCGGATTCCGGTATGATCGGCGGGGATCCCGCGGAGGCGGTCAACGAGGAGATTTCCAACCGCGTCATGGAGAATGAGCAGGAGATCAATATGCTGACGAAGCGGTATGAACAGTCCCATATCGAGCGCCGCAATTCCGGCAAATGCGCTGTCGAGGCGAGTGTGATTTTCATTGAAATGCTCTGGGAGCTGGAACGGATCGGCGACCATCTCGCGAATATCGCCGTCCGCGCCCCGGAAATTCAGAAGCATTATTTTGCCCTTTGATAAAAACTGAAACTTAATTTTTTCAGGCTTCCGCCGTTCGCTGCGCAGCTTGGAGACAGGAGGTATTTTTCATGTTGGACCAAACCGTTTTTCAAACTCAGTATCATGAAATCAAAGCCGGGGAAATCGAACGCAATGTTTTTTCCCTGATCGGCAGCGACTGGCTGCTGGTGACCGGCGGGGACCGCGAAAAATTCAATTCCATGACTGTTTCCTGGGGCGGAATGGGGGTGCTCTGGAATAAAAACGTTGCGTTTATTTTCATCCGCAGAACCCGCTACACGCTGGAATTCATCGAAAAACAGCCGGAATTTTCACTTTCGGCGTATCCGGAACAGTACCGCAATGAGCTGCTCCGGATTTTCGGAAGGAAATCCGGACGCGACTGCGACAAGGTTGCCGAGAGCGGTTTCACTCCCGTCGAGACTCCGTTCGGGACGGTCGCCTATGCGGAGGCTTCCCTTGTGATGTCCTGCAAAAAATTTTATGCCGGACAGCTTGTCAAGGACAACATTCTGGATCAGGTCGCCAGAACCACCATGTATGCGCCGGACGAAGAGGCGCATCAGGTTTTCATTGCCGAAATTACAGGCGTCTGGAAGCGGAATGCCCGATGAAGATTCTGGTTGACGCCGATGCTCTGCCGCATGATCTCCGCGATCTGATCTACCGGACCGCGGAGCGCACTTCCATTCCGGTTGTGCTGGTGGCGAACTCGCATCAGCGCATTCCTTTGTCCGGATATGTTTCTCTTGAAGTCGTATCCGGCGGGTTCAATGCCGCCGACGACCGGATTGTGGAGCGGATTGAAAAGGATGATCTGGTGATTACATCGGATATCCCTCTTGCGGACCGTTCTCTGACTGCCGGAGCGGTTGCGCTGAATCCGCGCGGGGGGCTTTACACTCATGCCAACATTAAAAACATCATGGCGATGCGTGATATCCTGGAGGATTTGCGTGCGTCCGGGGAAATGACGGGCGGCCCGAAATCTTTCACCCCGAAGAACCGCGAGGAGTTCGCAAACCAGCTCAACCGCATTACTGCCCAGTATCTGCGTAAAAGGCAGATCGAAGAATTGAAACGGGAAAAAATCGGTTCCGGCTCTAATAAATGAGTTTTTGCCTCGTCATAACTCTTGAAACAACCAATGAAAGGGTATGGCAATGAAGAAAACGAAACTGATATTGTCCGCAGGCGTTGCCGCCGGAGCTCTGCTGGGGCTGGCGCTGACAATGCCTGAAATTCCGAAGCTCAATCTCGGCGGGGAAAAACGGATCGCCGCCTATCTCTCGACGGATAAGATGATCTACCGTCCGGGGGAGACCATCTATTTCCGGATCGTGGCGCTGGATGCTTTCCATAATTTCCCCGTGCGGGAAAATCATGCGGCGACACTCAAAATCAAAGGACCGCGCGGAGATGTGGTGAAAACCCTTTCCGGCAGAGTGTCGGACAGTACCGGAGGAATTGCATTCCGGATTCCGGCTGATCTGAGGGGAGGTGTCTACCGCGCATTCTGTTCCGTCAACGGTTCCGCCGAAGCGGAGCGTTCCTTTGAGATACGCGCCTATACTCCGCCGCGCCTGAAAACACAGATCGAATTCCTGAAAAAAGCTTACGGGGCAGGGGAATCCGTTCATGTCGCCTTGAACGTCAAACGCGCCGAGGGCGGAGTGCCGGAGAATGCGGACGTGACTCTTATTGCGCGTCTGGGAGACCGGGAGATTGCACGTATTCCGGGGCTGAAAGCGGACAGGGAAGGCAATCTTTCCGCATCGTTCCAACTGCCGGGGAAAATTGCGGAGACGGATGGAACCGTCGCCTTTCTGGTTCGCGACGGCGGTGTGCTTGAGACTGCCGCAAAGAGTCTGCCGCTGGTTCTGAAGGACCTTGACATCATATTTTATCCCGAAGGCGGCGATATGGTTGCCGGACTGCCGAACCGGATTTATTTTTCCGCGAATCTCAAAAACGGAAAGCCCGCCGATCTGGCGGGAAAAATCGTGACTGCGGACGGGAGAGCTGTTGCAGATGCCGTATCCCGTCATGAGGGACGCGGCGTATTCAGTTTCACACCGTTGAAAAACACCGCTTATTTTCTGAAGATCGATGCGCCTGCGGGAATTGAAAAACGGTATCCGCTTCCGGCGGTGAAAGAGTCCGGCGCGGTTTTGAGTTCCACGAAGAATGTTTATCCGTTTGAGGAAAAGATATTGCTGCGTGTTCTGGTGCCGGAGAATTCGGATGCCTCGAAGATTGTTCTCTCCAGACGGGAACGCATCATTGCTTCGGCAGACCTGAAGAAAGGCGCCAATGAGGTTGCCCTGGATGCCGGGGAGCATGAAGGCGTTCTGATTGCGACCGTCTACGATTCCCGGAGCAAACCCGTTGCGGAGCGGCTCGTCTTCCGTGCGCCGAAGTTTGTTACGAATGTACGGATTATTCCGGAGAGCAGGGCATTCGTCCCCGGCGGGAAAGTCAAACTCAACATTCTTGCCACGGATCGGAACGGAGCTCCCGTGGAGAGCGTGATCGGGCTGAATGTGACCGATGAATCCGTGATTGAGATGACGGAACGCCGGGAACAGGCGCCGTCTCTGCCGGTGATGGTCTATCTGGAGAACGATGTGAAGGAGCTTGCCGACGCCCGGATTTATTTCGATGCGAAGAATCCGGATTCATCGGAGGCGGTCGATCTGCTTCTCGGCACGCAGGGATGGCGCAGATTCATCACGGTTGATTTCAACGAACTGGTGAAACAGTATGAAAATCCGGCGAAACGCGCTCTTGCATGGATGCGGCGGATTGTGGCGCGCGGATATCGTGTTAAGGCGAATTTTGCCGGAGTCCGCCGGGAAGCCGTGATTGCTGAGGCGGCTGTCATGCCTGCCGCCATGCGGGAGGAGAAAGCGCCTGCCGGAGAGAAAGCGGAACAGGCTGTTCCGCAGGTCCTGCTCCCGGCGGAAGGTGCATTCCGCAGAATTGTCCGTCAGGATGCCGCCGCAAAGCAAAAAGCGCTGATGCCGGTCAGCGTGCGTGAATACGCGCACAGGGTGCGCCCGGATCGCACGCCGAACGAGCGCAGGGATTTTACCGAAACGATTTATTGGAACGCCGGTATCCGCACAAATCCGCGCACGGGGAAAGTATCCGTCGAATTCGACCTGCCGGACAGCATCACGACGTTCCGCGTGACGGCGGACGCAATCGGAAACAACGGCGCACTGGGGGTGCAAACTGCCGCAATCCGTTCCGTGGAGCCTTTCTATATCGAACCGAAACTTCCGGTTTTCGCGACGGCGGGAGACCGGATTCAGGTTCCTGTTGCGCTTGTGAATTCCACGGACAGGGTTTTGAAGAACGTGAATCTTGCCGTCAAGGCGAATCATGAAACGATCGGAAAAGCATTGACTCTGGAGACGCTGAATCCGGGGGAGCGGGGACGCATTGCCGTCACTGTGATTCCCGCGAAAGCCGGTGTTCTGGAACTTACGTTCCATGCCGCGGCGGAGGGGTATGCGGATAAGGTGGTGCGCCGGGTCAATGTCCTGCCTTCCGGTTTTCCCGTTGCATTCAATGCGGGCGGGCTCCTGAACTCGAAGATGCCGTACAGTTGTACAATAACGATCCCGGCGGATGTGGAAGCCGGGTCCGTGAAAGCATCTGCGAAGCTCTATCCGAGCCCGCTTGCCGGAATGGAGGAGGCGCTCAACGCTCTGCTCCGCCAGCCCTGCGGATGCTTCGAACAGACCAGCTCCACGACCTATCCTCTGGTGATGGCGCAGCAGTATTTCCTGAGCCATCAGGGCGTTTCTCCTGAGAAAATCCGCAAGGCAGCCGGACTTCTGGAGCAGGGGTATGAAAAACTGACCGGATTCGAGTCTGAAAATAATGGATACGAATGGTTCGGCGGAGACCCCGGGCATGAGGCGCTGACGGCTTACGGCCTGATGCAGTTCCATGAAATGAAGGAGGTCATGCCCGTTGACCGCAGTATGCTGGAACGTACGGAAAAGTGGCTGTTGAGCAGACGTGACGGAAATGGCGGCTTTCTCCGCAATGAGCGGGCGCTGGACTCTTTCGGGCGGGCTCCGGCTCCGACAACCAATGCTTATATCCTCTGGACGCTTCTTGAGTCCGGCACCGCTCCTGTGGAGTTGTCGCGTGAAATTGAACATGTGAAGAAAATCGCGCTTCAATCGGAAGACAGCTACATCCGTGCGCTCGGCGCAAATATTCTTTTTCTTGCGCATGACGGAAAGAACGCCCTCTCACTGGCTTCCGGGCTTGCCGCCTCGCAGGAAAAGAACGGCGCCGTCGGCGGAGGAAAAACTACGATCACGTGTTCCGGCGGCGACTCGCTGAAGATTGAAACGACTTCGCTTGCCGTGCTTGCATGGCTGCGGATCGACGGCAGGTTCGCTCCGAATGTGGAGTCTGCGATGAAATGGCTTTTCGAACGGTGCAAAAATGGGCGTTTCGGCTCGACGCAGTCCACGATCCTTGCTTTGAAGGCGATCAACGCCTATGACAAGGCGCGCGCCGTCCCGAAGAATCCCGGAAGTGTCCGTCTGGTCGTGGACGGCAGGCCTTTCGGCAATCCCGTTTCTTTTACGAAAGAATCGAAAGGCACGATCGAACTGCCTGACTTCTCCATTGCAATGACGCCGGGGACTCATACCGTCGGACTTGTCATGGAGGACGGCTCCGAAATGCCCTTTACGCTTGAAGTTTCATGCAATACGAAGCTTCCCGTGTCCGCGCCGGATTGTGCCGTCAAGGTGGAAACTGCGCTCTCCTGCGCAACGGTAAAGGAGGGGGAGATTGCGGAGCTGAATGTGACGGTGCGCAACGGCGGCAAGGATGTTTCGATGCCGCTTGCCGTGATTGGAATTCCCGCCGGATTCGAGGTGCGTTACGATCAACTCAAAGAACTTGTGAGCGCCAGGCGCATTGCCGCGTGGGAGATGTTCGACGGCGGGCTGGTTCTTTACTGGCGCGCTCTGCGTGCGGATGAAACGGTTCGCGTTCCTGTAAGCCTCAAAGCTGTGATTCCCGGTTCTTACACCGCTCCGGCGTCGCGTGCATGGCTTTACTACACCGACGAACTGAAAAACTGGTGCCCCGGCGTCAGCGCTGAAGTTCTCTGAGGCGTTTCCGGCGGATGGAATTCCTCACCCAACCGCCGGTTTTCACATCCAGTTCAAACAGGGAAAACAGGCACTTGTTCCAGCGTTTGATCAGCATCAGCAGGAGAAGCCGGTATTTGAGCCTGAAATCATGGAGGGGCAGTTTCCCGTCCGCGTGCCAGCGGGAGAAATGATCCTGAATCAGCGGCAGTATCTCTTTCAGGTCTTCCTTGTTCAGATCGTAAAGCCCGCTGAGTATGCTGCGCAGTTGCCCGACGGCTTTGCGGTGAAAAAGTTTTTTATCTTCCGGAGATGAGAGCCTGTCTTCCAGTTTCATCATCTGATCGTAAATGACCAGATAGGATTTTGCCTTTTTTATGGAAAACGGGGAGTGCATGATGGAGTTCGGCGTTTGCGTGTAAAGATACATGAGCGCTTTGATGCGGCAGACTTTTTTCAGGCGGAAAAGACTGGTGTAAAAGAAAAGGTAATCTTCAAAATAGACACCGGGGACAAACGGCGCATCGGCGAGGAAGTCTCTGCGGAAAAGTTTTGCCCATGGGAAAACAGGAAGCCTGATCTTTTTCGACAGTTGGGAATGGATGATGCTGTCCTGTATGATGTCTGCCGGATGTTCTCTGCATGGTTCCGGAACGCTCCTTTGATCCGCTTCTGTTTTTGCATAATCACAGAATGCAAAATCCACCCCTGATTTTTCCGCCTCGGAGTAAAGAATTTCAAGATATTCCGGCGTAACTGCGTCGTCCCCGTCGATAAAGGCAATATATTTTCCTGCGGCAAGCTGCAATCCGTTGTTTCGCGCCGCAGACACTCCCTGATTTTCCTGATGAATCACTTTGACTCTGGAATCCTTTTCCGCATAGGCGTCCAGCAGTTCCCGCGTGCCGTCTTTGGATCCGTCGTTGATGCAGATCAGTTCGAAGTCCCGGAACGTCTGCGCCAGAATGGAGTCCAGACAGTAGGATACGTATTGTTCAATGTTGTAGAATGGCACGATCACGGATATGGCAGGCTTCATGTTTTCCCTTTCTGTTCATGGCTGGAACGCCGGTGTTTTCTCAAGTCCGCATTTCGAAGGAAACAAGCGCAAAGAGACCGTTAATATAATTTGAAAACAGGGTTTTACAAGAAGTGAACGGGTTCATGTGAGAAGGAAAAGCCGGCTGAAATTCTTTTACAGAAACATTCGCCGTGCGCAGCCACCAGCATGATTTCATGAATATTTTCTTTGTTTATGGATAGTATATTTTTTATTTTATGGTATATTATGCGCTTTATCTTTTAAAACAGGAGTGCAAATGGACTTTTTCTTTCAGGGATTTTCAACGCTTCAGATTGTCGTGTTGTGTATTTCCGCAGTGATCATCGGAATCAATAAGACCGGAATGCCGGGGCTCGGACTGCTGCCGGTGGTGATGCTCGCAAATACGTTCGAACCCGGGCTTTCCACGGGTTTGCAGCTTATGATGATCGCGATGGCGGATATTCCCGCAATCATTTATTACCGTAAAACCGTAAACTGGAAGATCATTCTGCGGCTGCTTCCGGCGGCTCTGGCAGGGATCGGCATCGGGGTGATCGTGCTCCATTTTGCCAAAGATGTGAATCTGAACATCCTGATCGGCGTGATCGTTCTCGGCTTATGCGTCTTTACGATGCTGAAGGATTTCATCTGGCGCGATGTGACGAAAGTTCCGACGCACTGGAGCTTCGCCGCATTTTTCGGTCTCCTTGCCGGATTTACGACGCAGGTCGCCAATGCGGCGGGGCCGATCATGGCGATTTACCTGATCGCCATGCGATTCGACAAAAAAACGGAATATATGGGAACCGCCGCATGGTATTTCTTCCTGCTGAACTGGCTCAAAGTTCCGATTTTTTATGCTCAGGGGCGCATTACGCCGGAATCGTTCCGCGCGGATCTGGCGATGATTCCGCTGCTTCTCGCCGGTGCGGCGCTCGGTATCTGGGTATTGAAGAAACTGCCGCAGAGACTCTTTGAAAAGATCGTGCTGTTTCTCTCTGCGATTGCGGCGCTCAAGCTGTTCTTCTGAGTGTGTCACGGGAAAGTGCGGATTGTGTCATAATGTCACGGAAATACATATCTTTATTCGTATTTCGTTCTTTGTAACTGTTTGATTATATTTGAATTATGGAAAATGATGTTTTTCTGGCATAAAGAATGCTTAATACGGCGGATATTATGATGATTATGAAAAAAATGACATGGTATAAATCAGATAAAGGAGTTGGAAATGCCTACGTATGAGTATGTTTGTGAGGCGTGCGGTCATGATTTCGATGTCTTTCAGAGCATGAAGGACGACAAACTGAAACAGTGCCCGAAATGCAAGGCTATGAAACTGAAACGCAAAATCGGCGGCGGTGCCGGAATCATTTTCCACGGCAAAGGCTTTTACTGCACCGATTTCAAGAATTCCACGCCCACCCCCTCGAAATAACTTGAATTTTTCAGCTTGACAAGGAGGCTTCCCTTATGGAAAACAACATGCAGTTCAAAGCAGAGGTCCAGCAGCTTTTACAGCTCATGATCCATTCCGTCTATTCCAATAAAGACATTTTCATCCGCGAACTGGTCGCCAACGCTGCGGACGCGATTGACAAGGCACGTTTCGAATCACTCAGCAAGCCTGAATTCGCCCAGAAATGGGAGATCAGGATTGATTCCGACGAAAAAGCGAATACGCTCACCATTTCCGATAACGGCATTGGCATGGATCATGACGAGCTTGTTTCCGATATCGGCACGATTGCGCGTTCCGGCACCAAAGCATTCATTGAAGCCATGAAAAATGCAAAAAAGGACGGCGAGGATACGCCTGCGGGTCCTGAACTGATCGGTCAGTTCGGCGTCGGGTTCTATTCTTCGTTCATGGTTGCGGATCGCGTGGACATCATCACGAAAAAAGCCGGCGCGGACAAGGCGTGGAAGTGGTCCTCGGACGGCAAGGAGACTTATACCATCGAAGAAGCACAGCGTGATTCGCAGGGCACTACGATTGTCATGCACATGAAAGAGGACGCAAAGAGCTATCTCGATTACTGGAAAGTCTCCTCGATCATCAAGAAGTATTCCGACTTCATCGAATATCCCGTTATGATGAAGCATACGGTCAAGAAAGACGACAAGGAAACGGTCGAGGATTCGACTTTGAACTCGATGAAAGCGATCTGGCTTCGCCCCGAGTCCGAAGTGACCGCGGAAGAATTCAACAGTTTCTACACCCATCTTTCCGGACAGGTCGGCGAGCCTCTCAAACACATTTCCTACAGCGCGGAGGGAACCTCCGAATTCAAGGCGCTGCTTTTCCTGCCGGCGCGCGCACCGTTCGATTTCCAGTTCGGCGAACGCAGAACCAACGGGTTGCATCTTTATGTGCGGCGCGTGTTCATTACGGACAACTGCCCCGGGCTTCTGCCGGATTACCTGCGCTTCGTTTCAGGCGTGGTTGATTCCAGCGATCTCCCGCTGAACATCTCCCGTGAAATGCTTCAGGACAATCCGCAGATTCTCAAGATCAGCAAAAACCTTGCGAAGCGCATTATCTCCGAGCTCACGAAGATGCTTGAAAACGACAGGGAAAAGTATGAACAGTTCTACAAGGAGTTCGGCCGCCTCATCAAGGAAGGCGTCCACATGGATTTCGCAAACCGCGAGAAACTTCAGAATCTGCTGCTGTTCGAAACTATGAACGGCCCCAGGGGCAAGCTCGTGACGCTGAAGGAATACCGCGACGCGATGCCTGCGCTCCAGCAGGAGATTTACTATATCACCGGCGACAGCCGCGAAACGCTGGAATCTTCTCCGCATCTTGAGATTCTCCGCAAGGAAAATTATGATGTGCTGTTCATGACCGATCCCATCGACGAATGGGTGATCTCCGAAG
The DNA here is from genome assembly GCA_003526375.1 of Lentisphaeria bacterium. Classification (GTDB taxonomy): domain Bacteria; phylum Verrucomicrobiota; class Lentisphaeria; order Victivallales; family UBA1829; genus UBA11452. Next base: position 67,427 of record DPDG01000113.1, on the reverse strand, counting down.
TCGGCACTTACGACGGCAAGAAACTCAAATCCGTCAATAAAGGCGATGTCAAGTTCGACGAGTCGATTCAGAAAGAGCTGGAGGAAAAGACCAGAAAGGCGGCGGATGAGAACAAGCCGCTGGTGGAGCTGATCAAGAAAGCTCTCGGCACGAAAGTCAAGGATGTCCGCTTTTCTTCGCGCCTGACCGAAAGCGCCTGCTGTCTGGTCAGTGATGAATATGACCCCAGCGCTTACATGCAGCGTGTTTTGAAGGCGATGGATAAGAACGCACCGAATGTGGCGCGCATTCTTGAGCTGAATCCGGAGCATCCGCTGGTTGTGGCGATGAAGAAACTTTATGAAAAGTCTCCCGATAATGCGAAACTGCCTGAATTTTCGGAAATGCTTTACGATCAGGCGCTTCTTGCGGAAGGCAGCCCGATTCCGGATCCGCTCCTGTTCACCAGGCGCACCGCATCGCTGATGACGCTCGGCATGGAAAAAGAAGCGAGCGCTGAGTAATGGCTGATTATTACGAGATCCTTGAGGTCACGCACGAGGCGACCGATACCGAGATCAAAAAATCTTACCGGCGTCTCGCCGTCAAATATCACCCGGACAAGAATCCGGGGAATAAGGAGGCGGAGGAGCATTTCAAGGAGATTTCCCAGGCTTATGAGATTCTTGGAAATCCGGAAAAGCGCCAGATGTATGATCAATATGGCGAAGCGGCGTTTTCGCATGGCGGCATGGGCGGCGGAGGCGGAATGGATCCGTTCGATCTTTTCCGTGAGGCATTCGGCGGCATGGGCGGCGGAGGCGGAATTTTTGATTCTTTCTTCGGAGGCGGACAGTCGCGCCGGTCGGACCCGAACGGTCCGTTGGACGGATCGGATCTGCGTTACAATCTTGAAATCACTTTTGAAGAAGCGGTTTTCGGTGCGGATAAGACGATTGAGTTTCAGCGCATGGCGGCCTGTGAGACCTGCCACGGTTCCGGCTGTGAGCCGGGGACGGTAAAGAAACGCTGTCAACGTTGCGGCGGAAGCGGGCAGATCGCAATGTCGCAGGGCTTTTTTACGGTCATGCACGAGTGTCCGAAGTGCCACGGTGCGGGAGTCATGGCGGAAAAGCCGTGCCGCCAGTGTTCCGGCAGCGGGCAGCATAAGGTGAAGCGCACCGTTCAGGTGCATATTCCGCCGGGAGTCGATACCGGCACCCGGATGCGTGTCTCAGGGGAGGGGGAACCCGGACTGCGCGGGGGGCGCAACGGCGATCTGTTTGTGATTACCCATGTGCGCGAGCATGAGATATTTCAGCGCGATGGACTTTCCGTCTATTGCAGTGTGCCGATCGATTTCCCGACGGCGGCACTCGGCGGAACCGTGGATGTCCCGACGGTGACAGGGAAAACGGCGTTGGAGATTCCTGCGGGGACTCAGACGGGCGATGTCTTTACGATCCGCGGAAAAGGGATGCCGTCTTTGCGCGGACAAGGCCGCGGCGATCATTATGTAAAGGTTTTTGTCGAGGTTCCGAAGAAGCTTTCGGAAGATCAACGCAGTGCCTTGAAACGTTATTCCGAAGCGTTTCAATCCAATGGAAACGGAGGCTCGCACCCTGTGCGGGAAAGCTTTCTGGAAAAAGCTAAACGCTTTTTTCAGGTCGGTGCTTGAGTTTTTTGGATTCTGATATTTGCAGCAGGAAAGGATGCATGATTTCCCGAAGAGGTCATGTATCCTTTTTTGCATTTGCCCGGAGGCCTGCCGAGAGAGTTTCCGTCTGCCGCATACTATGGCGCGGCTTTGAAAGCAGCGCTTGAAAACAGTGCGGGGATAAGGTATATTCCCGTTCATGAAAACAGCGTTTACAATCATTGTCCCGATGTATAATGTCGGTCGGGAGATTCACCGGTGCCTGTCTTCACTGCGGACACAGACGTATCCGGAGTTCGAAGTCCTGCTGCTTGACGACGGCTCGACGGATGATACCGTGAGCATCTGTCGGGAGACTGCCGCCCGTGATTCCCGTTTCCGGCTGATTGAGAATCCGCATCACGGAACGGCGTCGCCTCTGCGGAATCTCGGCATCCGCCTTGCATCGAAGGAATATATCGTTTTTCTGGATGGCGATGATGAGATTCTGGCGGATTCCCTGGAATGTTTCTCCAGTGCGGTGGAACGTTATGGCGCGCCGGATGTTCTGGGTGCCGGAGTTTGTTCCGGCAGCCTGAATGCGGAAGGGGTATTTCAGGAAAACGGGCGGACGTTCAATTTTTCCTCCCGTGACGGCGTACGGACGGGGATTCAGGCGCTGGAGCGGTTGTTTTTGCAGCATAAGACTCTGGCGTGTTACAGTTGCGGAAATATTTACCGGAGACAGTTCCTGATCGGAAAACAGTTGTTTCAGCGCGAGGATATCCGTCTCCTTGAGGATCATGAATGGCTGCCGCGTGTTCTGTTGAGCGCGGACCGGGTTGCCGCCGTGGAGCATCCTTATTATCATTATATCCGCAGACCGGGGTCTGTTACGACCGCGCTGACGGATCGCGGGCTTGAGGATATCGCCGGCGTCGTCAACAGTCTGGCTGCGTATGGCTGTGCATATCAGGAACGGATGCCGGAAACGGTCCGGCGCTTCTGGGCGGCTCATGCTCTGAACGCTTTCTTCTGGTATTTTTTCAACCCGCTTTATGAGGATAAATTTACTTTTCCGGTCTGGCGTTCCAAACTGGAACTGCTTCTGGGGAATCCTGAAAACAGGAAAAATCTTTTCCGGCTTTTCCGTTATGCGTCCAAAGCGAAACAGCTTGCTCTGCCCTGGATTCTGCTGGCTCGGAAAGGGATACGCCTGCCTGCGAATCTGTATTTCCGGCAATTCTATTACAGGTTCTGCATCAGAAAATGAGTCTTCTGAACCTTATTTGAAATTTTCGAAAGTAAGATCATCGCCTTTGATGTCAATGAAGAAGAATCCCAGAACCGCGTCCAGAATATCGACCGGATGAATGGACACTCTGGCTTCGATCAGCCCCAGTCCCAATGTTCCTCCGATTTCCCAGTAGTCCCGTGCGCCTTTCCGAAGGTCGTAAATCGGTTCCGCCGGATTCGGAAATCCCTCCATGTTGATCCAGTATTCCTGAACCAGGGAGGACGTCGGGCGCCGTTCCGTGTCCTCCGCCGCGATTCCGGGCAGAAAACCGCTCCAGCCGTTCTGCATGGCATAACCGTATTGGCGATTGGTGTCTTTCACCAGATTTGCCGTATAGCCGAAACCGCCTCCGACCTGTACCGCATGAGTCAGGCGCAGTTCGGCGCGTGCCGCCGGACCCCCTCCGATGTCAAGGCTGAATACATCCAGCAGGTCCAGAATCCTGTTGGGCACATACAGTGTCACCTTGTCCACCCATTGCGCCTGCAGTTCCATTCCTGTAAAAAGCACAAGTGCAAAAACGATTCCCGACAGTATTTTCTTCATGACAGTCTCCTTTTCCGAAATTCTTTTCCTGAAACAATAATAGTCTGTTTTTCTTTTTTCTGCAAATTGTTTTTCATAAAAAATGTCACTCTTTTGGTTCTTGCCCCTTGTGTCTCTATTATTTTTTTTCCGATTCGGAGATATTTTTTCCATATTTTTCCGCTTTTTGTGGTTGTCAAGGGGAAAAAACGGCGAAAAAAATAATTTTTTTTGCGTATTTGTCTTGTATTTGGAATACAGGGCGTACATAGTAGCGCTGTAAATGTGTATCAGACATATTTTTTTGAGTGTGTTTCATGCCGTTTCAAAAATGGATGGATTAGTGTTAACATATTGTATATTAGAGATTTAGGAGACTCGAATGCGGAAGATCAATTCGTTGCTTATCATGATTTCTGCCACAATGGTTCTGGTTGCAGTGAATGGCTGCAAGTCATCGCAGGAATATGCGGAGGAACGCGGACGGAAAGCTGTAACCCAGTATCAGATGGCAAAATACCGTGAGATTCAGAACGGCAAACCGCTTTCCCTTGCGCAGTGTATTGAAATTGCGTTGCAGAACAATCTTGATGTCCGTGTTTATGAATTGGAACAGGAAGTTGCGAAAGAATTCCGGACTGCGGAAGCGCTGGGAATGCTGCCGGATCTTACCCTCACCAACAATTTTACCGCCCGCAGCAATACGCCCGCCTCCAGCAGCAAGAAGCTGGTTTCCTCCGGTGAAACATACGGCGCCAGCGTTGCGGAAGACCGCAATGTGAACTACCTGAATATTGATCTTGTCCTCAGTATGCTGGATTTCGGTCTGGCGTATTTCAATACCCAGCAGGCGCAGGACAGAGTTTACATCCGGAAGCAGAGAACGGAGCGTGCGGTCCAGAATCTTTCTTTTGATGTGGTCCGTGCTTATTTCAAGGTTGCCGCCGCCCAGCGTGCCATCAAGATGACTACGACGCTGCTGGAGCAGTGCCGCTCCCGTTTTGAACTGATCGAACAGGCGCGGAAGAAAAAACAGATTACGGTTCCTTTCGCCTATGAGCAGATAACCCGCTTCATCGACATGGAAAAGAGACTGACGCAGTTTGTCCGGAGCTATGAAAATTCCTGTGTGGAACTGCGGACGCTGCTCGGTTATTATCCGAATTCCAATATTTTCGTGGATGAGTCCGTTCTGGATCGCGTGCCCGATTTCAAACTTCCTGAAATTGCCACGATGGAGCAGATCGCGCTGATCCGCCGTCCGGAACTCTATGAAGTCGATATGCAGAAGCATGTCAACATTGTGGAATGCTATAAGACGATCGCACTGATGTTCCCGAACGTGAAACTGTTTGTCGACTGGTCGAACAGCAACAATTCCTATCTTTATAATCAGAGCTGGTGGGAACTCGGTGTCCGCGCCGCATACAACCTCCTGAAACTTCCGCAGAACATCCAGCGTCTTGAGGGATACTGGACTCAGGTGAAAACAGAGGAAATGCGTTCCTATGCGCAGGCTGTGGCTGTGATGGCGCAGGTCAGAATCGCATATGGAAACCTGCTGTCCGCCAAAGAGCGTTATGATCTTGACCGCAGAGTTTATACCACTTATGATGAAAATCTTCAGGCGGCATTGAAGAATCAGGCGGTCGGACGCTCCATGCAGCAATTGGAGCTTGACCATATGCGCCTTGTCACAACGGAGACCAGCATCGAGTCCCTGATGTCGCTCGGTGATTATTATGTCGCCTATTACCGTCTTTTGAACGTCATGGGACTGCGCGATCTGGATGCCCGTTCGACGGATGAAATGGTGGAGGAGATTACGGATGCGGACATCCGGATGAAAGAAGATATTGCAAATGCACGCAAGGTGTTTGACGAACAGAGAGTTGCCGCGATGAAGGAAGCTCTGGAGAAACAGAAAGAGCTTGAGGCGAAAGCCGCCGCGGAGGCTGTTGCGGAGAGACGTGCCAAAGTGAATGCGCAGATCGACAGGCGCATCGAAGCCGAAGCCGTAAACTCGCTGGTAAAGTAAGAATAAGCTAGTAATCATATAGTCAGAGAAGGAAGAAGGATCATGAGAAAGCAGAGAAGACAGAGAAAGATTGAGATCTTCAAACTTGAGGACCGCGTATTATTTGAAGCCGCCGGAGCCGCGGAAGCGGTCGAGGCAGCGGATCATGCGAACAATCCGAATCCTGACCAGCAGCATGATATATCGGAATCCGAACGACAGGAGAAAGAGGCACAGTCCGCTGTGAAACATGTGGGGCCCGGTACGGCGCTTCCGGATCCCGGTGCGGCTGTACAGGATCAGGGCGCCGGTCTGGCTCAGCCCGGAACCGCTCATCAGGATCCTGCGCAGAAGCTTGTGGACGGTTCCGCCGATTTTTCAAATGTGCCTGACGTTACAGAACATCACTCTTCCGATGTTTCAGATTTCCTGAATGCTGACTTCTCCGACCACTCCGCCGCCAAACTTTCCTTCTCCGATTCTCTCTCTGCCGATGGACACGATCTGATCATTGTCGACGCCGATGCGGCGAAAGACCTTGACCTCAACTCTCTTCCTGACAATACCGAAGTGCTTGTTCTTGACCATAACAGTGACGCCATGGAGCAGATCAATGCGTATCTGGATTCCCGTGACGGCAAATTCGATTCCGTCAAGTTCGTCGTCGACGCCGATCTTTTCGGCGCCGACTCCGCTCAGGAACATCTTGAATTGAACGGCGAAGATGTTTCCGCCGCAGATTTGAATGCAATCCGTGACCATGTGGCGGAACACGGCGATCTTTCCGTGCATACGGCTCTGGATGATTCCGCGCCTTCTTATTCCCTGAATCCCGACGGAGATTTTGAGCACAGCGCTGACGGCGATCTTCATGATACCGTGATTCATCCTGAAATCGACAAAAATATCACAGTGAACACCGATCCGGCGGATCAGATTGATCCTGCCCTGGCGAATCCTGTTGAAGACGGCAGAAACGAGCTTGTGATCATCGACAGCAACATGGCGGACAAAGATACCGTTCTTTCCCAGATCGGCGAGGGGCGCGATGTCCTTGAGATTGATCCGACTCAGGATGCCATGAGCCAGATTCAGGATTACCTTGATGCTCATTCCGATACGAAATACGATGCGGTTCACATTATGACCCACGGCAATGATCTGGGGTTCTATCTCGGCAGCACAAAAGTTACGACGGCGGACCAGATGTCTGTTTTCAACGGTCATATGGCGGAGAACGGCGATTTCATGCTCTACGGCTGTGAACTGGCTTCCAATGAGCACGGACAGTCTCTGATTCAGGATATCGCGGATTTTACGGGCTGTGATGTTGCCGCTTCCACGAATACGACAGGTATTTCCGGTGACTGGGCGCTCGAATACAATGTCGGCGTCATTGAGACCGCCAACATTTCCATTCATGGCTGGAACCATGATCTGGAGGCGTATAAGGTGAAAGCCGATGGCGGGACAGGATATTACACTTCTATCAGCGCAATAAATGGCGGTACTTTTACTTCCGATAATCATACCATTGAATTTTATTCCAATATTACCGAAGTCGGTACTGTTACCGTCAATGGCGGGACATTGACGCTTTATTCTGCTACGGAAAATAATGTTCAAAGTAATTATACTTACACCTTGAACGGAAATGTTGTTGTCAATGCGGGAGCCGCAGTTATTATTCAGTCTTCAAATCTGACCGTAAACGGACAGGGAGCTTTTAATGTCGCTGGAACTCTGACTCTGGATTCCCTTGATTCGAACGTGTCGGGTAATGTTTCGGCAAAGATCAACCTGAACAGCGGTATTTTGAATATTGACAGCAATATTACTGCTGCAACCGTGAATGTTTCCGGTGCTTCTTCCATTGATTCCAGTGGAGTGATTTCCTCTTTGACTTTGAATACTGGAGGAACTCTTAATCTTTCCAGTGGAACTGTAACTGGAACCGTTAATCGTGGCACTCTTACCGGAGCGGGAGCAACGTTCGGAGCAGTAACTAACTATGTAGATTTTACTTTGACCGGCGGTTCTGTTTCTTCATTGGACAATAGCGGTAATTTCAATATGAGTGGGGGAACGGTTTCCACGCTGACTAACAGTGCATCGACTGCCATGACCGGCGGGACGATTACCACAGTTGACAATAACAGCGGAACATTTGACCTGAGCGGCGGAACGGTTGCCACATTGAACAACATCAGTGATTTGACTGTTTCCGGCGGTGCCATTGGGACGTTGAACAATCGAGCCGGCGGTGATTTGGCGATGTCGGGAGGGCAGATTACCGTCACATTGAATAACAGCAGTACCGGAACCAATGAAATTTCCGGCACTGCCGCCGTCAGTTATCTGAATAACAGCGGGACTCTTACTGTATCCGGCGGAACAGTCGGGACTGTCACCAACAGCGGGACTCTTGATGTTTCCGGCGGCAGTATTTCCGCCGGAACTAACGATACCGGAATTACCAATAACGGTACGCTGACTTTCTCCAATACCGTAGATGCCGGAGCAATTTCGAATCGCGGAACCTTGAATATAAACGGCGTGCTCCGGATTGCGGCTGCGTCCGGAAGTGTCGCTGTAGAGAATCTCGGAGGAACGGTCAATTTCTCCGGGGGCACCTTGCAGAATACATCAGGGGCCCAGACCGGAACCGGAATCGGCAATACCGCGGGCGGCTCTGTCATTAATGGACCCGGCACCATCGAAGGGTTTGCCTATGGTGCGGAGGTGCTCCTTGGCCAGTCTGTTGCCGGCTTGACTTTTACCAATAATACGAATAATTATCTTTTTTCCATTACGGTTGTCGGTGACAAAGGGGGGAGTTCTCTCGCTACCGGTGAAGTCAGAACGATTGATGATGCCCTGGCGGCGCTTCAGGCAGATCCCACCGGTGTGTTTTCCATTAACTTTAACCTGACTTTGAGCGATTACGACAACTGGTCGACTTATCTGACCGTAAACGGTAACTACAGCGCAATTACGAATCTGGCATCCGTCAGTTCCAATACGGTGGTGAAGGGTGAATACATTATTCTTACCATGGTTTTGAACAAGAATATTACACTTTCCACTCCGTCAACGGTGGATGGCGGTGTGACATCTTTCCGTAATATTTCCGTTACGGTCAATGCCGGTTCGACTTTTACTGTGAGCAGCGGGACGACTGCAAAATTTTCCGGTTCCAACATGGAAATCGAATCTGTGGAAGGGCGTGGAACGGCAACAGTCACAGCCCGTTTGAAAAACGGATCTGTGACTTTGACCAATGAAGGGACTCTTTCCGTTCAGGGAACACTGAATTTTACCTATGCGGAACCGACGACGGATGTGAATGCCGTTGTCAACAAGGGACAGTTGATCTTTGACGGTGGTCGATTCAACCTGAATGTGACGGTATCGACGGGGTCCTCGAAATCTCCGCTTGTCAACGGCATCCTGAACGAAAACGGCGGAACGGTCAATGTCACAAACGGCGCACGGCTGAATGCCTCGATTTCTTCCGGTGTTTCAGACTCCGCATTGATCCGGAACAGGGGTACGCTGACGATCGACGGAGGCAGCCGCCTTAACATCAGCGGCGCGACGGCGACAAAGGCGTATGCGATTCATAACGATTCCGTAGCGAATATTACGAACAGTTTCATTGATGCCGGTGGAAGCGGTGGATTTTACGGCCTTTTCAACAGCAATAATGCGACGGCGACGTTTACGGTAACGGAAGTTCCGGATTATATTACGTTTCCGGTTTCTGCTGCAGACGGTTATAGGGCGCTCTACTATTATCTCGACCAGATTTACCATATCAGAGGAACCTCCTATTCCGTTTATAATGAAAACAGCTTTACAACGGTCAATAACGTTGCATCGTCGGGAGATTATACCATTACGAACGGGCTGATTACCGGAACCGTGAAGGATTCCGCCGGAAATGTAGTCGGCATTTTCCGCGATGCGCCGCTCTATGCCCTGATCGGCAACATCCATACACAGGGCAAGGTCAACGGACAGGGAGCCAATGCTTCGACAAAACTGAATAATATCACGATTCTGGGGGATGTCTCAAATCTCGGAACCGCGGAAATTTCGCTGAATAATTTCCGTTTGAACGGAAATATCTCCAATCAGCTTTCCAAAGTTCTCGTGACCGGCGACTTCATGTCTTCTGATTTCTACTATCGTCGTTCAGAGACAGATACCCGTTATTATGCCTATTACGGTTCTTCCGGAAACAAGGAGACCATAGAGGTCTGGAATTATTTTACTCCGGCAATCGGAACTAACGCCGGCGGCACGATTTATTTCGGACCTCAGGCAAACAAGGTCAATTTCAGCTCCACTTCCAATTATGCGTTTTATAATCTGACTGGCGAAATGGCATTTGCCAATTTCTCCAATCTGTCCAGCGAAAGCAATCCGGTTCAGATTTATAATCAGGGTGTGTTCAGTATTGACGCCACCAATGCTGATGGAAAAGTCGATGGAATGTACAGCCTTTATGTGAAAGAAGCTGATCAGGCAGAGTCTTTGCTTGAAAGGAATGTCGGGATTGGGAATTTTGATACGGCATCCGGTATTTCCGACCGGGGCATTGTGAATGTCAACAGTAACGGTTATAATCCCGCTTCCCCGGTAACAAACGGCATGACGTTGACCGGACTGCATGTCCGCAATACGCAGAATTCTTCTGCGGCGGTTACGAACTATGCAGGCAATCTGACCGTTAACGGCGGCGCTTTGAGTGCAACTTATTCGGCGTTGGACAATTTGGAAGTGTTGTCCGTTCTTTATAAAGCCACTGATATTTTCATGTATTATGTCATCACTCCGATTGCGAATCTTTACGGTGTGCAGTCCGTGGCGGGTTCAGCATATTCCATCCGCAATGTCGGGGAATTGAATGTTCTGGGAGAGGGAGTCGTGATCGAAAATCACGATCCGCCATATGCCGGAAACAAAACGCTGTTTACGAACAGGCTTGATTTCAGCAGTAACTATCAGGGAGATTATACGGCGGTCTTCAACTCTTCGGTTTCCGTCTTCATGCAGGAATACGACGATGACGGGCAGGGGGTGAAAACCAAACACTTCTTCTATTGGAATTCCGCTTTTACTCAAGGGCGTAAATACTTTACTTTAACGTCCGAAGGCGGTGGTCTGATTCCAACGAATGTCACGCTGTATCACATGACGGCTGCTTCCGTGACGGATCGCACCAAAGTAGACCTGCCGCTTAATTATACTTACACGATCCCGAATACCAGTAAGACTTGGCGCGGTTATGGAAACGCTCTTGTCGCCGAGGCCGATGCAAAGTTGGATAAGATCGCTTTCAATGCCGAAGCCAGTCCGGATACTCAGCTGGTATTCAGGAACTGGGGTAATCTGACTGTGACCGGCATTGATGCAGACAACCAGTTCAAAGGCTTCGACTATCTGATTGACAACGGGGCTTCCTACTGGACGTCGAATGTGATGTATTCCACCTTGCGCGGTGAAAGGCCGCCGGGACATCCAAAAGCAGATCATGCCATGACCGGATACAAGTCGATTGGCGACTATACGCAGACTGCCGATCTTGAGATCGGATTCCAGATCAGCGCCTCCTCTATTTACAGAAACTTCGGTACTCTGACGCTTCGCGGCGTTGAAACCCAGACGGGTGAAAATGAATATGAATATACCACAGGGACGGTAAATGTAGACGGCGGCGCTCTTGTAATCGCACCGACGACAAGTTCCCTTTCCGGGTCGCATATTACGAGGCTGAATCTTGTGAATTTCTCCGTTTCCGGCAAGAACACCCCGTATGCGATTCAGAACGAAGGTTTCCTGGGAATATACAACGGGCATTATGACAGTGCTGCCAATGAGTGGATCGGCGGCAGCAATGCTTATGTTCAGGCAACAAACGGAACCGCGATTCTGAACCGCAGTGCACTTGAAATCTTCAATTCCGCGATTATCAACAGCGACAATGGCATTGAAATTACGGATCAGGCTTCTCTTGCCATTATTGTGAATACCACCATAGCGAATAACAGCGGTTGGGGAATTATTTCCGCAATGCTTCCACCGTCCTCCAGTGGTTCAAATGTGCAGAATTTCTTTGTCGGCAACTCCACGATTGCCTATAATGGCAAGGGGGGGATTACGATGACGAACGGCAAGTTGCTTATGGTCAATACGATCGTCCTGAACACGAATCCCGATGGCACATCAGAAAAATCTGTTGATTTAGTGCTGAGTGGCAATGCAACTTTGGCTTCCAATTCAGCAAGGAATCTTTATGGAACGACTGCTTCCGAGACAAAAGATATGCAGGGGAAAACATTCGGCGGCTGGGATGATACGAACCATGTATATTCTTTGGTTGAAAATGGTCCCGCCTGGGATATTTCCGTGGCATGGTCTTACAACCGCTCAAGCGACAGCAATCTGATCATGAGCGAGATTATTATCGGCAGTGCAACATCTGGAGCATACACGATTCATTACGACCAGGTCGGCAATGAGAGGTTGGCTTCGGACGGCAGAATCGGTGCGTATGTGCTTTCCGGCACTCCGCCTCCGCCGCCTGCAACGATCATTGTCAACACCATTTATGACAGTGCCAATTTTGATGCCTCGCATTTTACGGAAAAAGATGGAATTTATTCTTTGCGTGAAGTGATTTATGCCATTCAGAACGGTTATCTTGAGAGCGGGGACGTCCAGTTCGACTGGAACGCTCTGATTACGCAGATGGGAGGCGGTAGTGATATCACCATTACGGTTGATCTCGGTTCTATCGGAATTACGGATAATATTTCCATTACTGTTCCGGGCAGTGCCGGTGTGACACTGACGATCAATGCTTCCGGCAACGGAGAGTCCGCATTTGTGGTCAACGGTTCCGCGATCGGCACGAGCTTGAGCCTGAACAATCTTACGCTGACCGGAGCGGCGACAGCCGGTAACGGCGGTGCGATTGATATCGAGGCGGGAACCGTCAATCTTACGAATGTTGATATCAAAGACGGAAGTGCGGCGCTCGGCGGTGCGATTTACTTGGCGTCCGGCAGTGCGTTCCTTACGGCTTCCGGGACAACGTTCAGCAATAATACAGCGTCTTCCGGCGGTGCGATCTATAACAACGGCGGGCAGGTCACGTTCTCCGGCGGAGGAAATTCCTTCAGCAATAATCAGGCAGGCAATGGCGGCGCGATTTATAACAACCGCGGCACTTTGAGCCTGGGCGGCGTCTCATTCTCCGGCAACTCCGCGACAGTCGGCAATGGCGGCGCGATTTATACGGTCGGCGGGACAATTGATATGGGAGGAACTTTATTCTCCGACAACTCCGCGACAGTGAACGGCGGCGCAATTTACAATAACGGCAGTTCCTTGAGTGTTGCCGACGGCGGCGTCTTTACCGGCAACCATGCCACTGAAAACGGCGGCGCGATTTATAATGACGGAAACGGAAGCCTGACGATTCAGGGCGGTGAGTTCTCCGGCAACTATACCGATAGCGGCGACGGTGGCGTGATTTACAACGGTTCCGGGGCTTTGGATATTCAGGGCGGCAACTTCTCCGGCAACCATGCCGCGGGCGACGGTGGCGTAATCTATAATGGCTCCGGGGCTCTGACGATTCAGAGCGGCGAGTTCTCCGATAACTATACCGGCGGCGACGGCGGCGTTGTTTACAATGCGTCCGGTGCAGGTGCAATGAATGTCGCAGGCGGATTTTTCACAGGGAATTACGCCGGAGGCAACGGCGGCGCGGTTTATAATGCTTCCGCTGAGGGAATGACGGTTTTTGCCGCATTCGGCGGGAACCATGCCGCGAACGGCGGTGCGATTTACAATACAGCCGGAATACTGAATATCGGCGGCATGTTTATCGGCAATTATGCTGAAACGGGAGATGGCGGTGCGATTTATAATGAATCGGCTGCGGGAATGACTGTCGCCGCTGATTTCACGGACAATAATGCCGCGAACGGCGGTGCGATCTACAACAAAAACGGGACGCTGGCAATTTCCGGCGGTTCTTTTGAAGCGAACAAAGCCAGGAACGGCAACGGCGGCGCCATTTATCACGGCGGCGCAGGCAGTCTGACGATTGATGGAACCGAACTGATCGGCAACTCCGCGACAGGGGGGAAAGGCGGCGCCGTCTTCAGCGGAAATGGCGCACTGAATGTGAAGAATTCCACATTCACCGGAAATATGGCGGTTGCGGGAGCGGCAATCTTCAGCGGCGGTTTTGCGACGATGGACCGTGTCGTTTTCTCCGGCAATCAGGCATCAGAGTCCATTGTCACCATAAACGGCGGCGACTTGAAGAATCTGACGGTATCGGGCAATACCGCGGGCAGCGGCGCTTTGTTCGATTCGCTGGGAAGCAAGACTGTTATTGACCTTTCCGCATTTTATGACAACAACGCAGAGATTCTGCTTTCCGCCGGGGCGACGCTGTATGTGATCAACAGCACATTCGCAGAGGGGAATGGCGATGTCACAAAGCATATGATTACGGGCGGCGATGTCACCATCTTGAATACGACGGTTACGGGCGATATGGCGAACCGCGGCGACGCACTGGTCGATGCGGACACCATCCGTTCGGTGAACAATATCATTGTCGGAACGGATGCGTCTCAGACAGCCTTGAACGGCAGCAAAGTGGAAGCTGCATATACGATCATGAGCGGAACCGGAACCCAGGTGCATGGCGGAGTTGACGACAGCAATGTATTCGGCATCAACTACCGGGCGCTGTTCGGCGGCAATACTGTGGACCGGGCAACTGGAACGATAGCCCTCCTGAACGGTTCGATTGCCGAAACCGGTGTGTGGGTCGGATACAATACTGAAAACGGCGACCTTTACTATTCGGTCCGTCCGGATCAGCTTTATCCGCGTTACGGCATTGATAAGGTGGACTGGAAAAAGTTCGGCAGCGATACTCTCATTGCCAGACCGGACAACGTGAAGATCACAGAAGGTTTGAACGGCAATACTCTTCCGAGTATCGGTTCCTATTGGATCACGCAGGATGTCCCGACGCTGGGGATCGGCCCCGGTGTCAACAATACATTTATCGATCCCTCTTTCAACGGCATCGGCTGGAACAACAACGATATTTACAATGTCGTCGCGGACAGCCTGATCATGAATCCGGGATTCCTGTTGAACTTCCGCAATGAAATGCCGGTGGGCGGACACTGGTATTATGACTTCACCCATGCGTTTGACGACCGTTACAGCTCCTATGTGGGACGTTTCGCCGTGACGCTGGGACGTTTCGACCTTGGCTTTGTGCCGAGCGGTGAAAACTATATCTCGATCAACGTGAACAGCCATGTTTCCGATGACTTCACAAGATATACGACGACACCGTATCTTTCGGACGGCACGCCGCTGATCCCGGCGGAACTTGAATCCATGAATTCCGAGACGACGGCTCCCGCAACGGAAGGCTCGTTCGAACTGCCGGAAGGCCTGGAAGAGAAGCTTGTATCTTATCTTGGGCGTGCGGAAATCTTCAAGAATGATTTCGACAAGGCTTTGGACCAGTTGCTGGCAGTGAATGCCTGAAAGGAAAAATAACCAATGAAAGTATATGGAACAAAGGAGGAAAAGATGCGGCACGGCTCGCATGGAATAGTGCTTGGAGTTGCAGCGGTTCTGGTTCTTGCCGGAGGGTGCAAAACCGCGGATGATTACCGCAAGGAGCGGGTGAAAAATGCCGTGGAGCAGTTCAATCAGTCAAAGAAGACGGAACTTGTCAAAGATAAAGAGGTATTGACCCTGCATGATTGCATGGCGCTTGCCGCGAAGCATAATCTTGAACTGAAGGTTCAGAATCTGGAAAAGGATGCCGCCAAGAATATCATGATGGCGGAACTGCTTGGAATGCTTCCCGATCTGACGATCTCAAACAGTTTCACCGGACGTTCCAATGATCCCGGATCGAGCAGCAAGGCGGTCGCAAGTGACGGCGATACTTACGGTTACAGCACAAGTGCGGACCGGAATATCAACAATCTGAGTGTGGATCTCGCATTCAGTCTTCTGGACTTCGGACTCGCTTTCTTCAATACACAGCAGAACCATGACCGCATGCTTGCGAAAGAGAAGCAGATCGAAAGAGCCGCACAGAATCTTTCTCTGGAAGTGGTGAGAGTCTATTTCAAGGTCGCCGCCGCTCAGCGTGCGATCAAGGTTACGACGAAGCTTCTGGAAGACTGCAAGAGCCGCTACGAACTGATCAGGAGGCTTGCAGCACAGAATAAGATCACGCCTTTCCGCGCGACGGACGAGACGACCCGCTTCCTTACGATGGAAAAGCGTCTGACGAATTATACGCGCGGCTATGAGAGCGCATGTGTGGAGCTTCGCGCTCTGCTTGGCGTGTATCCCTCTTCCAAAATCGTAGTGGATGAAAGTCCGCTGGACTCTGTTCCTGAATTCGATTTCCCGGATATCGAACTGCTGGAGCAGATGGCGATTCTGAAGCGTCCGGAACTTTATGAGATCGACATTCAGAAGCATATCAACATTCTGGAGTGCCGCAAGACTCTGCTGATGATGCTTCCGAACGTGAAAATGTATGTTGACTTCATAAACAATAACAACTCTTTCCTCTATCACCAGAGCTGGTGGGAGCTTGCCGTGAGAGCCGCTTACAACGCGTTGAAGACCCCGCAGTACATCTCACGCTACATGGCTTACAGCGAGCAGGCCGATCTGGAGGAAATGCGGAGTTTTGCGCAGGCGATCGCCGTCATGTCCCAGGTGCGCATCGCAAAGGCGGATATCGTATCCAGCCGCGAGAGATTCGAGATTAACCGCAAGGAGCATGAGGAATACAGTAAATATCTGAAAGCCGCTCTTGCCACCAGCCGTGTTGATGGTTCTGTCTCACAGCTGGATCTTGACCATCAGCGTCTGCGGACCGCTGAAACCGAAATTGAACGCCTGATGTCTCTCGGCGCATATTATATCGCGCATTACCGTCTGCTGAATGCGATCGGCGTAAAGAATCTTGATGCGAAGACTCAGAGTGAGCTGAAAGCGGAACTGGCATCTGCGCGTGAGAGTGCGAAGCTGGAACTTGAAAAGGCACGTGCCGAATATGCGGCAAAGCAGGCCGCCGCGGAAGATGCGCGTATTGCAAGAATTCTTTTTGACGACGGTTTGAAACTTTACCGTGAAGACAATGCCGCGGATGCCGCCGTTTATTTTGAGCGTGCCGCCGCAAAGGGAAATGCATCTGCGATGTTCTGCCTCGGCAAGATGTACTGGTCCGGCAAAGGCGTTGACAAGGATCAGCAGAAAGCGGCGGAGCTGTTTGTGAAAGCCGCAGACAACGGCAACCTTGAAGCAATGATTCTGACCGCATGGCTGTATTATAAGGGCAATACTCTGCCTGAGGACCATGAGCTTGCATTCAAATATTACCGGATGGCGGCGGACAACGGCGATGAAAAGTCGCTTTACTGGCTTGGTTTCCTTGCCTATGAAAACGGTGATTACAAGGATGCTTTGGAGTATTTCA
Organism: Lentisphaeria bacterium; assembly: GCA_003526375.1. GTDB lineage: Bacteria > Verrucomicrobiota > Lentisphaeria > Victivallales > UBA1829 > UBA11452. The sequence continues at coordinate 50,410 of DPDG01000113.1, read as the reverse complement.
AGAAATCCGCACGCGGCGGTGAAACTGCTTCGATGGTGTGGGTCGGCAGTCTCTACCGCAGCGGCAAGGGATGCGCAAAGGATTATACGAAGGCGATGCTTTGGTATAAGCGTGCCGCCGACAAAGGCAATCCGGAGGCGATGAACAACCTTTCCATGATGTATGCCGCCGGTGACGGAGTTCCCCGGAACCAGGAGGAAGCGGCAAAGTGGTTCAAGATGGCGGAAGCCGCCTTTGCGAAACGCTGACGATTGTTCGCTGATAAAATCAACCTCTGTCTTCGTAATGATGACAGAGGTTTTTCTATTTTTAAAGAGATCAATTATGGGGGATGAAAATTTTATCTTCCGTGGTGGATTGTTGTTTTACTGCGGAAATGATCTTATTTCTTATTGAGTGATACGTCTTTTTTATAAAACTTATCCGATATATGGAAATCTCTATTCTCAGATGATTTTTCCTGATGGAAAGAGTTCAGAATTTTCTGTGCCGCCGGATGTCCGAGTTCCGCCGCTTTTTTGAAAAATTTCATTGCTTTTCCGAAGTCCTGACCGCCGCAAATTCCTTTTGCATAGACTGCACCAAGATAAAAGCAGGCATCGGCAGAGCCGGACTTTTCCGACTCTGCGAGCATTGACATTCCCTCATTGAAATTTTTTTCCGTTCCGTATCCATTCAGGAGACACCAGCCCAATATGACTGTGGCTTCCCGAAACTGTTGCTCATGAGCGCGCCTGAACCATTTTACCGCCTCTGCATAATCTGGAGGCTTTACATTTGACATATAATAAGTTCCGAGGTTGTATTGTGCCGCCGCATTTCCCTTTTCCGCCGCGATACGGTAACAGGCCAATGCTTTTTTTTCATTTCTCTCAATGCCGAGTCCTTCTTGATAACAGTATCCCAGACTTGCAACGGCATGGATGCTGCCCCGTCTGACAGCTTTCCTGATCCACTTCAGCGCTTCCTTGTGATTTTGTGTAACTCCTTCACCATTCTGATACAGTCCTGCAAGCTTCAGCATCGCGTTGGCATCATTCTGTTCCGCCGCTCTTTTCAGCCATTTTACCGCATTTTCCTGGTTGACAGAAGTTCCTCTACCGGTAAGATACATCGTTCCCAGATTGCACATTGCATTGGCATCTCCTGCTTCCGCGGCTTTCCGGTACCAGAGGAATGCATTCTCCATTTCGCCTTTGCAGTACAAATCATAGGCAAGATCTCTTTGTGCCTGCGGATCGCCTTGCCGGGCTTTTTCCGCCAGCTCATCGATATCGCTGAAACAGGCACAGAGCAGAAGAAGCCCTGCTGGCAAAGATACGGCGGAAAATAAATATCTGAAAAAAATTAGGGTGCTTCGATTCATTACTGTTTTTCCGTTCCCTTTTCCATGAAAATATTACATTTCTCTGTAAAATCAAGTTTTCGAATCCGTAAAAACAGCAAAAGCAGAATTTTACCTGAGCTGATGACGAAAAATCATTCTTTCAGCAGAGTGTCGCGCATGAGCAGGGCGGCACCCCGGGCGGTGTCGAAAGGAGCAAGCGTCGAAAGCTCGATCTTCAAATCTTTGAGCGAGCCTGCGAAGCAGTTCATGGACAGGGAACGGCTGACGGCATTGGTCAGCACGCCGCCGAGCTTTGTCAGCTCTCCGCTGAGGACGATCATGGAGGGATTCAGAAGGGCGACCGCAACCGCAAGCGCGGTTCCGATGCTGTCACAGACTTCGTTGGCGATGATTTTTGCGGCTTTGTCATATTTTGCGCATTCAACGAATTTTGCGAGCGAGAACTCATCCAGACTCAGTTCCGTATCGACTCCGCTGTTGAGGGCTTCGCGAATCTTGCGGCGGATTCCGGTTTCCCCGGCAATTGCCTCAAGACAGCCCCGGTTGCCGCACTGGCAGAGCGGACCGTTCGGCGCGATGATGATATGCCCGATTTCCATTCCCTGATTGGAATCGCCGGTGAAACATCTGCCGTCTTTGATGAAACCGCCTCCGATTCCGTCATCCATTCCCATGTGAAAAAGACTTTTGGGCGGTTCTTCACGGCGGAGACGCGATAGATATTCCATATAGGTCTTGACCATGCATTCCGGCCAGAGTCTTGCTTTTACGCCGTTTTCGGTTTCCAGCCATTTTCCCGTCTGCGCATTTTCCCAGCCGGGGACGTTGACCGCGCGGATCGAAATCCCTTTTTCAATATCGACCAGCCCCGGATCGGCAAAACCGATTCCTTTGACGAGACTCCATTTCTCTCCGAGCTGTTCCCGCAGGCGGCGGAGGATTTCGCGGATCTCGTTCCGGCAGGCGTTCAACGAGTTCCGCTCCAGCGCGGTGAGTTCAGCAGTCGCCTGAACGGTTCCTGTCATGTCCGTGACCGCGCCGATGGTTTTTCTGACTTGAAAATCAATTCCTGCGCACCAGAAACAATCCGGATGGAAGGTGAGGGCGGGGGCCTTGCGCCCGGTTTTCTTGCCGTGGCGTTCCGGTTCGTTCAGAATTCCCTCCTTCTTGAGTTCATCGACCACTTCAAAGACTGTCGCCGCACGGGTGCCGGTCAGACGGACCAGCTCCGGGCGCGTAATGGAACTGAAAAGGAGCATTTTATCGATGATTTCAGCACGCAAATCCGATTTTTTAGTCATAAAAACTCCGTTGATATGATATTATAAGTCGTAATCGTATTATAAAAATACATTTATTTGGAAAAAAGTCAATAAAAAAACAGAAAAAGTGTTGAAATAAAATGGAAATCGTCCATAATATAGACAGAAAGAGAAAACAATCCAGAAAATTAAGAGGATTTTTCGAAAATGAAGACTCATGAAATGCGCCACATGACAGTGGAGGAAGTCCAGAATTACCTCAAAACCAATAAAACGATTATCATTCCCTATGCTCTCTGCGAACAGCATGGTTATCATCTGCCGCTGGATGTCGATATCCGCAATGCGGAATTCGCCTCCGTGCGGCTTGCCGAAAAACTCGGATGCATCACCGCGCCGGTTCTGAATTATACTTTCTCCGGCGGAATGCTTCCCGGAACGATCAATGTGAAGCCGAATACGTTTTCAAACCTTGTCGGTGAAATCATCGAGTCCCTGACGATTCAGGGATTCCGCAATTTCATCATCATTCCCGGTCACGGCGGAAGTGAGAGCATGCTTCACCTGAAAGAGTCGCTCCGGATTCTCAAATGGCTCAACCCCGCGCTCAAGGATGACATGATCATGCTGGTGCCGATCTGGGATTTCTCCCCGACATGGCTTGATCTTTTCCGGAATCAGGATTATCATGCGGCGGAGGCGGAAACCTCTCTGCTTCTTTACTGGTGCCCCGAAGTGGTCCGTCCGAAAATCGTCATGGACAAGAAAGCCGTGGCGGAGCGTCTGCGGACCGACCCGGACAGTTATCAGCACCGTGAATCGTTTACCGATCTGAAACAGGAGGTCGTCCAGACCTCACAGCGGGAAGATGTCAGGATCGGCGTAATGGGATATCCTGAGAAAGCAAACGCGGAACTTGGAAGGAAAATAGAATCCGAATTCCTGAAGAACGCCTCCAAAGCGCTTGCAAAGGCGATTAAGGATGCGGACAAGGCGCGCAAGAACGGCACGCGGATCGTTCATGAAGACAATGAAAAACTGAAAATTCTTTCTCTTTAAGAAAGGGGACGGGTATCATGCTGGAAGTGACGAATATCAGAAACGGTGCGATTCTCAATCATGCCAGAGGGACGGAAACGGACGATTATCTGGAGATCAAGGTAGAGGGAATCGCCGATCCGCAGGCGATTGTCAAAGTCAACGGCGCGGATGTGGAGCGTGCGGACCGCTTTTTCTCGGCACCGGTCCGCCTGACTCAAAAGATCAATGAGATCGTTGTTTCTGCGGACAGCTCCTTCGGAGAACAGCAGTTGCGCCTGACGGTTCTCTGGGACAAGAAATCGTTCAAGCGTTATAATTATTATATTGACGATTGCAGTTTCTTCTATACGGATATTGCGAAACAGCGCCCGAAATCGCTTTTCGACCATTTTTTCCTGAAACGCCTCAAGGAGATTCATGACAGATACGGCACGAAGATTACGCTGAACAGTTTTTACCGGAACGATCACTTCCCGTTTGAGCTGAAGGATTTCCCCGATGTCTATAAACAGGAATGGATCGCGAATTCCGACTGGCTGCGTCTCTCGTTCCACGCCTATTCCGAGTTCCCGGACCGTCCCTACCAGAGAACCGCGCCGGAAAAGCTGGCGGAAGATTTCGACCTGTTGAAACGCGAGATCATCCGTTTCGCAGGAGAGGAGACTTTCATCGCCCCCGTGGTGATTCACTGGGCAATGGCGAATCCCGAAGTGTTTGCCCTGCTGAAACAGCGCGGCATGAATATGATCAACGGAAGTTTCATCGGCTCCAAAACCTATGTGGGCGAGATGGACCACGCGGTAAGAGTCTGCGACATCGGTTATTTCTATGAAAAGGACGTTGCGCTTTATATCGAAAAGTATAAGAATTACTATGACAAGTTCACCGGCATGATTCTCAATACCGGTGCCGGCGCAACCGCGAATCTGTATCCTGTGGAAGTGCTGACGCAGAAGATCATGGCTGCGGCGAATTCGCCTTATTACAACGAGACGATCGGCATGGCGACGCATGAACAGTATTCCTTTGAATACTATTTCAACTATATTCCGGATCATCTGGACCGGATCGAAGCCTGTTGCAGACTCGTGAGCGAACTCGGATACAAGCCGGTCTTTTTTGCGGAAGGACTGCTCGGCAACAAGGCCTGGGAGAATAAATAAAGAGAACGGAGGCGGACGGGGCCGAAGTCGCAAGGCTGTTTTTTCCCGCCTGATTCAGCCGCCCTGCCTTTTCCTTCTCTGTTTTATTGTCTGTATCGGAAATTTTTTGTGCACAATGCAGAAAGTTGGAAAACAAGTTTTATCTGTCACTATAAATTCAATCAACGTGAATTCTAACAAGGAGGAAGAATCATGCCGATCGACACAGTAGACAAGGAACATTTCACCGGAGGCAAAACCGAAGGCGGCATCACCAGTTCTTATGAGACGGATGACGGCGTCAAGCTGAAAGTCGCCTATTCGTTCATGGGCAGTATCTATGACGATGCGGAGCGCAATGCCGCGATCGCCGCAATGGGGCAGGATACGCTCACAATGGGGCCGAAGACGCAGGAGTTCCAGAATAAATTCGCAAAGATCCACGGCGTCAAACACGCATTCGCATGTTCCAACTGCACCACCGCGATGCACGTCGGAACGCAGATTTTCGACATCAAGCCCGGTGACGAAGTCATTGTGACTCCGAATACTTTCGTGGCAACCTCTCTGGCGATCCTCAAGGAAGGCGGAGTCCCGGTGTTTGCCGATATTGATCCGCGCACTTTCAACATCGACCCTGCGGAAGTCGCGAAGAAGATCACGAATAAAACCAAGGCTATTTATGTAGTCCACTACGCCGGACTCATGGTGGATATGGACCCGATTATGGAGATTGCGCGGAAACACGGGCTCAAGGTGCTTGAGGACTGCGCCCATGCCACAGGCGCATCTTACAAGGGACGCATGGCGGGAAGCATCGGTGACTTCGGCGCGTTCTCGTTCCACTCCCTGAAGAACATCACCACCTGCGGGGAAGGCGGCATGATCACGACCAATCATGACGAATACTGCCACGGCATTCAGAACCTGCGCTGCATGAGCAACAACCACTCCTGGGGCGAACAGGGCAGCGAATGGGATTTCGGCGATAAGATCCATTGCAGAAAGACCTCTCCGCTGGAATACTGGATGCCGGCTCACTTCGACGTGATTCCGCACAACGGACATTGGGGAAGCAACTACCGCATGAATGAGATTCAGGCGGCGGTCGGCTGCTGCCAGCTCGACAAACTGGAAATGCTGACGGCGAAACGCCGTGAGATCGGGCATAAGATCACAGCCGGGCTTCAGGGCGTCGAGGGGATTGAGACTGTTTATGAACCGGAAGACTGTCAGCATGTGTTCCATCTTTATACGGTCTGCGTGAATGAAAAGGTTCTCGGCGGTTCCAGAGACGAGTTCATGCGTGTGCTTTACGAGGAAGAGGGCATTCAGACGATCCTTCATTATCAGCCGACGTTCCATTTCACCGGACTGCGGCGCATGGGATACGATCCGAACCAGTGCCCGGTTGCCAGCGAGTTCTTCTACAAACGTGAAACGAACCTGCCGATGCATCCGAGACTGACGGATGATGACATCAATATGATGGTGGAAGGCATCAGAAACGCTTCTGCGAAACTCCGCAAGCGTCACTGCAAAGCCTGACTTTCCTGAATTGCAATGAAACGGGTGTGCCGCCTTTTGAGAGAGGAGACGGTATACCCGTTTTTTTAATAAGACGGAATGGAGGAAAATATCACCGGTTTCGAGTTTTTGCGGGAATAGTATTCCAGCTCGAATGTATGATGATTGAGACGGCGGTAGACATAAGGCTGTCCGGTGAGCGGATCCAGTGGAAGATTCTTTAGAATTTCCGGAACAAGTTCCCGTGTCGTTTTCGGATAGCTGCCGTGTTCCACGCGGTAGATTTTCAGCGCCAGAGCCGTTTCATTGGCATCTTTGGCACTCCTGAATTTCAGCATAATGTCGTGATATGATTTTTCCAGCCCCAGATGTTTCATTGCAACGGGGCGGGGCATTGGTATCTGTGGCTTGCCGATCAATTCCATGCACTCTTTCCTCAGACTCATGGAAGCCTGGATGTGGTTGACCATTCCCTTGATTTCAAGAGGCTGCATGATCCACTTCGGCAGACTGCGGATGACTGTATCTGAATCTGTTGTGCCGATGGGGTCATTGAAGCTGATATTTCTGGAAAGCTGGTATGCACTCATCAGAACGGAATCCTCAAGGTGTGTGAAAGTCAGCGACTGCATCCATGAAAGGAACATGCGGTAGTCCGGCAGATATTCCCGGCTGTCAGGGCCGAGCTTGACAACCGCATTAACTAGTATGCTCACTATTCCAATACGGACCAGTTCCGAGATCAGACAGGGTTCCTGTCGCAGGGACTTTTCAAGGGGAAGCCCGTCTTTAAGATAAGGGATAACCTTTTCTGACTGTTTCTGATAATGTGCGACGGCGGCACGTCCTGTGATTCTGCGCATGAAGCTGCGTATTGAATTCAAATGGGGCAATTCCGTATCCCATCCGAAAGAATGGATGAACTGGTAATTGTCATACTGTTCTAGGCTTTTAAGAGTCTGAAAGAATTTTTCATATTCAGGAGTCTGGAGTTTTGCGATTTCTTCGGCTTTTTCCTGTTCCGTCACCAATTGTTCCGGCTTCCTGTTGTTTCCTGCCAGCCAGTTCCTGATACTCTCATGCGGCAGATTGGATGTTTTTCCCCCATCAATCTTTTCCTTTTGTTTTTCCAGATTGCGGATGACTTCCGCACCGTTCTTCTGCCCTTTCATGAAAGCAAAGTATTCTTCAGGATTCCAGAGAATTCCCTGCCGTTCGACTTCTGTCAGTGTGGCATACTTCAGATAAACACTGTAAATGTGTGCTGTTCCCCATAGAACTGCGGAAACGGCGGCGAGGATTAACAGTTCAAGGGTATTCCGCTTCCACGTCAGTTCCGCTTGACTGTCTGCGAAAATTATACGGATCAGGATCACGGAAAAAGCAAAGATGAAAATCCAGCAGGGCTGATAGAATGGAACGAAGACCGCATTGTACAGGGATTCTCCAGAGAAGAAAAATGTGAGGAAGCCAACGGTGAAGAAACTAAGGCACAAAGGAATGAATATCAGATATGAAAAAGAGAGAAGAAGTGCGCTTCCGGTATTTTTGCGGCTTATCCTGCCGTAAAAGAAACAGAGATAGACAAATGCCGTAAAACAGGCGAAGCCTCCGAAGAAAGGAAAGGAGATGGGTGTGGATGCTGTCGCTTCAATCAATTGAAGGTTCAAGGTATAAGTTGGCGGATTTTCATCAAGAAGAAAGAGGGCACAGATTACGCCGCTCAGCATTGCGATGCAGATACCGCCGGACAGAGAAAAATAGAATTTCCGTTTGGAGGATTTTTGCTTTTCCGTTCTAAAGCCGATAAATGCCATGAGGACCGGAATGGCAAAGATAAAACAGAAACAGAGAATATTCTGGATTTTTCCCCATGTCAATAACTGTGTCATTATTGTAACTGTGATGATCACGAGAGCTGGAATAAGTGGTTTCCTGAAAAGAAAAATCTGCATTTTACCGTTTTTCCTTCTGAGCTTTATTTAATGTTTTTAAGCATCATAGCTTTCCTTTATTATTATAAGTAGAAAAAATATTTTGTCAAGAGCGAAACATAAAACGAAGTCAATAATTTATGAAAAATGAAAGTGTGCGGATGTGACGGAGTTGCGAAACGGGGCAGGCAAGGGGGCATGGAAAAAGGATTGAACTCTGCTTCTTCTGCCCCAGCCTGCCTTTTCCCCTTAACCTTTCCGGTTTAAGGCATTGACAATGGCGCGGATTGCCGCAATATTGATACTGCGGTCGATGCCGACGCCGTGGACAATCGCTTCACTGCCATTGAAACGAATCCCGATAAAGGCGATGGCTTGTGCGTCACTGCCGCGCCCGAGCGCATGTTCCGTATAGGATTCGATCTGCATCGGCGGAATCGCCGGACATTGCGCGAACGCCGCGACAGCTCCTTCGATCGGTCCTCCGCCGGTTCCGTTGAGGCTGTATTCCCTGTCGGCGATCCGGACTTTCAGAGTCACCGCTGTTCCGGAATGGTCTTCCGGCGCCGGACGGCGGATTTTCACATCCCTGAGTTCCGTATTGCCTCCTGCCTCCGTGAAAACGGTGTGGAAGATCGCATGGATTTTTTCCGCGCTCAGCTCCCCTCCGGATGCTTCCGCCTCTTTCTGTACCGCCTGCGCGACCTCTTTCTGCATCTCCCGCGGCACCTGAATGCCGTAGACATTTTCCAATACATAGGCGACGCCGCCCTTGCCGGACTGGCTGTTGATGCGGATCAGTCCTTCATACCCGCGTCCGAGGTCCGCCGGGTCAATGTGCAGATACGGGACTTTCCATCCTTGCCCGAAGTATTCTGATATTTCTTTCCTCTGCGCCATGCCTTTGCGGATTGCATCCTGATGTGTGCCGGAAAAGGCGGTGAAGACCAGTTCCCCCGCGTAAGGATGACGCGGATAGAGCTTGATTTCCGACACATCCTCCACGAATCTGACGATCTCCGGCAGATTCGAGAAATCCAGGCCCGTTTCAATGCCGCGCGACATCAGGTTCAGCGCAGACGTGACGAGATCCATATTGCCTGTCCGCTCCCCGTGTCCGCAGAGAGTGCCTTCGACCCGTTCCGCGCCCGCCAGAACCGCCATCTCCGCAGCGGCGATCGCACAACCTTGATCATTATGCGTATGAATGCTCAGCGTTGTATCCCCCATGCCTGAATAGTTCCGTGTAAACAGCTCGATCATATCCGCATACTGATTCGGCGGGCGGCGTTCGACTGTCGCCGGCAGATTCAGGATGAAGTTTCCCTTGCCCGGTCTGCCCCAGGCTTCACGGACCTCTTCCGCCAGTTCAACGATGTAGTCGAGGCGGCTGTCGCTGAACTCCTCGGGGGAGAACTCGTAGGCGCAGCGTTCATACAGACCGGCGTCTTTCAACGCTTCGACTACCATGCGCGTGCCGTCCGTTGCCATCTTCTTGAGTTCGTCGGGACTCTTATGAAAGACGAATTCCCGGTGCAGGTCGCTGGTGGCGGCATAGCAATGAACCACAGCCTGTTTTATGCCGCGGATGGACTCTACAGTACGGTCGATCAGGTCTTTGCGGGCGGCGGTAAAGACTACAATCCGGACATCGTCGGGAATCAGTTCTTCTTCGATCAGGCGGCGGACGAATTCAAATTCTTCGTTTGACGCCGCCGGATAACCGGCTTCGATTTCTTTGTAGCCGATTGCGGTCAGCATTTTGAAGTACCGGATCTTCTTTTCGACATTCATCGGTTTTGCGAATGCCTGATTGCCGTCGCGCAGATCGACCGGCACCCAGAGTGGCGCTTTCTCAATCATGCGTGTCGGCCATTGCCTGTTTTCGATTTCGATTTTCTGCGGCTGTCTGTACTTCGGTGATTCTTTCATTTTGATCTCCATTGGTTATATTTTTGAGTTCGGAAGACAAGGAAATGGAGACTCTTCAGGAGCAAAGCGGAAGCTGCCGGATCGGCGCGGCGATACTGAGGAGTCTCAGTGCCGAACCGGCTTGACGGGATGATTCAACGCGTGTAAAAAAGAATACGCTCGACCCTTACTCAAGCCGGAACGGCGTTGGTAAGTCGAAGCAGAGTGGAAAGCAGGAGAGAGCGCACGGTCCGATCGGGACCGTTGAAAATCTGTTTTTTTCCGCTCCGGTGTTTCATATTTGCTTTCCTGTGGTTGATACAATATTAAAATATCCTCTCCCGGAAAGAAAAGCAAGCTGCCGATGCGGAAAAAAGGATTTTATTTCATTCTTCACGGATTTTGTCCCATGCCCGGATATATTTTGCATTGTCTTCTCCGAGGTCGCGCAGCGGGACGCATCTGGAGCGGACGGATTCCGGGATCGCAAACGCCGGATTCCGCCGGAGCTTTTCATCCACCAGTTTCACAGCTTCCGTATGGGGGGTGACATACATGATCTCATTCATGTTTTCCGCTGCGATTTCAGGGCGGTACATGAAATTGATGAACTCATGCGCGAGTTTGGAATTCCGGCTGTTCCTGACTACCGTGAAGTTGTCGAATGTGACCGTGGAGCCTTCTTCGGGAATGACGAATGCGACGTTCGGTTTCTCCATGGAGACCTGGAGCATGTCGCCGCTGTAAGTCTGGATCAGGAAGAACTCACCGGAGGCGAGGGCGCGCTTCGCATCGTCCACCTCGAACTTTGCGATATTCTGTTTCCATTTCTGGATCAGCGCAACGGCTTCGTCGATCTGCTTCTGATCCGTCGAATTGACGTCATAACCGAGTGTGCGGAGTGCGCAGCCCATGACTTCACGCTGATCGTTCAGGAGAGAAGAACGCTTTTTGATCTCCGGGCGCTCGAACATGCGCCATGTCGGTTGGAAGTCCTTGATCCTGGTGGTGTCATAGCCGATCCCCGTGAAACTGACGAAGTAGGGGACTGAATATTTCAGTTCTCCGTCGAGAGAAAGAGGGCTGTAAGACCGGTCGAAATATTTCGTGACGTTCGGGAGCAGGGCGGAATCAAGATCGCGCAGCATTCCCTGCTCGTACATGAGTTTCGCCATATAGGAGGACGGCACGATGATATCGTATCCGCCCGCGCCCGCTTTCAGCTTGGCGTACATCGCCTCGTTGGAATCGAAGACGTCCACCTTGACTTTGCAGTTGAATTCCTTTTCGAACTTGCGGATCACATCGTCGGAAATATAGTCGCCCCAGTTGTAAATGTGGAGCGTCTCCTTCGGATTGCCGCAGGAGGTCAGGACGAAAGCGGCGGAAGCCAGCAGGACAAGGGTGCAGAACAGGATGATTCGTTTCATTTTTGATTCTCCGTTTTATTTGACAGAAGTTTTTGCGTGATGAAGACCAGGACAAATGTCATGATCAGAAAAACTACGGACAGAGCATTGATTACGGCGGGGGTGCCGCGCCTCATGGCGCTCTGGATATAGATCGGAAGCGTCGTGTCTCCCGCTCCTTTTACGAAAAATGTGATGACGAAATCATCAATCGACAGCGTGAATGCGAAAAGGGCTCCCGCGATGATTCCCGGAGAGATGATCGGCAGCGTTACGCGGAAGAAGGTGTAGAGACCGCTTGCGCCGAGATCCTGCGCCGCTTCGACAAGGGAGGAGTCGAACTCCTGAAGCCGTCCGAGGACGACCATTGTGACGTAACTCATGCAGAACGTGATATGGGCGATGATGATCGTAGTCATGCCGAGTTCCATTTCAATTCCGAAGACCCGTCTGACCCACTCGCCGCAGACGGAAAGCACCGTCACGAACAGCAGGAGGAGACTGATTCCCAGCAGGATGTCCGGCACGACCAGCGGCGTATGGACCAGTGCGTAGTAGATTCCCCTGAGCCTGCTCCTGGAGCGATGGAGCGCCAGCGCGCTGAGCGTTCCGAGCAGTGTCGAGAAAAAGGTCGAGATCAGCGCAATGACCAGAGTATTCGTCAGAGCCTCCCAGATGGAACGCTCCTGAAACAGCTTCCGGTACCAGATCAGGGAGAAACGGGTCCATGCCCCGCCGTATTTGCTGGCGTTGAAAGAGGCGACTGCGACAAGAATCAGCGGAGTATAGAGAAATACCAGCGTCAGGAGTGTGACGATCAGGGGAAAACGGCTGTGTTTGTTGCACTGCTTCATTTCGCGTTTCCCCGGAGTCTGGATTTCACCTGTATTTTCCTGAGCCACAGCACGCAGACCAGCGGCAGGAAGACCGCCAGCATCAGGAGCGCGGACAGCGCGCTGGCGTGCGGAAGGTTTCGGTCGATGAAGACACGCTGGGCAATTTTGTCGCCGACAAGTTCACTTGCCGGCCCTCCCACCAGATCGGGGATCAGGTAGGCTCCGAATGCTGGAATCAGAACCACCATGACAGCCGTCCAGACCCCTTTTGCCACGCCCGGCAGAAACACCCTGCGGAATGCGTAAAAGGAGCTCGCCCCCAGATCTTTTGCTGCGTCGAGCAGTGAAAAATCGAATTTCTCGGCGGAAGCGTAGATCGGCAGAACCGCAAACGGGATATACGTATAGACCATGACTGCAAGAACCGCCCACTGGTTGTAGAGAAGCATGGCGGAGTCGGGAATCAGCCCGATCAGAACCAGCAGTTTTTTGAAAATGCCGTCCGGGTGCAGAAAGACTTTCCATGCATAGATGCGGATCAGGAAATTAGTCCAGAAAGGAACGATGATCAGGAGAAGGAAAATATTTTTGGCGCGTGTGCTCATGCGGGAAAGCTGGTAGCTGATCGGAATTGCAACCGCAATGCAGATCGTGGTGGAAACCACGCCGAGCCACAGGGTGCGCCAGATGATCGCGGGGTAACTGGGATTGCCCAGGTCCTGAATCGTCTTCATGGTCCAGCCGGAACCGATACCGCCATAGGAATCGACGGGTTTGAATGCCAGCAGAAACACGATCAGCACAGGCAGCGCGTAAAAGACGACAAGTCATACGAAAGAGGGCGCCCCCAGAATGAAATTCATGAATTTGCGGCTTCTCATTCTCGTGTCCTTTAAAGATCGGGCAGGGCGAGAAGCTTTTCGTCGTCCTGTGCATACCGGTCCAGCATGTATGCATTGTCGGCTTCAAACCTGAGCCAGACATCGTCATCCCATTTGATGCGCCGTTCGTCCAGCGTATAGCCGTAATGCTGCTTGATGACCGAAATCCGCCAGTCCTGCACGCGCACCCAGTAACGGGTGTGGGCTCCGAGGTAGATCACTTCCTCGACTTTGCCGTGAAGGAGATTGGTGTTTGCATCGGTTTTTTCCGGTTTGTTCAGGGAGATCATGAACTTTTCCGGACGGATGCTGATATGGATGTTTTCTCCGACCTGCACTTTTTTGTCGTTGTAGAGCCGGATCGGCTGGAACCCGTCGATTTTCAGGTTGCAGTAGTCGCCGTCGATGTCTTCCACGATGCCGGAAAAGAAATTGGTATCGCCGATGAATGCTGCGACAAAACTGGTCCGGGGCGCTTCATAGAGCTCCGGCGGAGTACCGATCTGCTCCACATGCCCGCCGCGGAGAACCGCGATATGATCGCTGATGCTCATTGCCTCCTGCTGATCATGGGTGACGAAGATGAATGTGATTCCCACGTCGTCATGGATCGTATCGAGTTCGATCAGCATTCTCTGGCGCAGTTTCAGGTCAAGCGCGGCAAGCGGTTCGTCGAGAAGAAGGACTTTGGGTTTTGTGATCAGTGCGCGGGCGATTGCGACCCGCTGGCGCTGTCCGCCGCTGAGCTGTGCGGGTTTCCGGTTTTCATATCCGTTCAATTGAACCAGCTCCACATATTTCGGGACCTCGTCAATGATTTTCCCCGGATCGGTTCCTACGGCTTTCAAGCCGAATGCGATATTCTCCCAGACGGTCATATGAGGGAAGAGCGCGTAATTCTGGAAAACTGTCCTGACCGCCCGTCGGTTTGCCGGCTGCCCGGTGATATCGACCCCGTCCAGAATCACGCGTCCGGAATCGGGAGGTTCAAAGCCGCCGCAGATACGGAGCAGCGTGGTTTTCCCACATCCGCTCGGCCCCAGCAGGGAGAACACTTCGCCTGCATTGATCGAGAGCGACACATTGTCGAGGACGGTATTCTGCCCGTATCGTTTCGTTATATTCTCAAAGCGCAGAATCTCCATTTTCCGGTGCGCTCTCCTTCCGTTCTTTTGCTTTTGAAATACAAGGGTTATTACAATATCATCGCGCCTGTTCATTTTCAATTAGGAAAGCGGGATTGTCGGCAAAAAAGCCTTCCCGTTGCGATACGGACGGCGGACAACCCTCCTGTTCCGGACTTTTTACAGCCTGTCCCACTGCCGCGTCCGGTAAAAAGGCTTAAAAAAAATGTCTTGCGGGTTGTAAAAAATAATTTTTCCAATATAGTAATACATTTCGGAAATTTGGAGAACGGGATGATATGAAACTGTGGTTTTTGTCATTATTGCTGATTTTGTCAGCGGCTTTCGGAGTCGCTGCCGTTTCCGGCGGCGCATTCTTCGATCCTGCCGCCCGTTCCGTTGTTTTCATCCTGCCGGCTGAAACGGCAACCGATACATTGTCCGCTGTTCCTTATGCCTGTCTGCAGGATATGATCCAGTCCGAGGATTCTTCTCAGGGGACGTGGGCGTGGCGGCGCCTTGCCCAGTGGCATTCTTCCGTGTGTCTGTTCCGGCATCCGGCAATGACGGCGCCGCTCAAGGAGGCTCCGCAGTGTTTCCCCCGCGGAAAGCTGTTTTCACCTGCTGTATGCGTTCTTTCCCGTTCCTCTTTGACCCGTGCCGGTCCTCCGGCGTTTTCCTGAAAGAGTTCCGGCGCAGGATGACCGGGACTTTGTGATTTCCTGAGATGCGGTAGTTGTGTTTCAGCCAATGCATTTATAAAACAAGGATCGGTCGGATGAATTTAAAACACTGGTGCAAAAGAAAATGTTTTTCTCTGTATATGAAGATCGTCAGGGAAAAAGCCTCTCCCGAATATATTGCGAGAGGCTGGGCGATCGGGATGTTTTTCGGCTGCCTGATTCCGTTCGGGTTCCAGTTGATCTGTTCCATCCCGGCGGCGTTTATCCTGAAAGGCAGCAAGATCGGGGCGACTCTGGGAACGCTTCTCACGAATCAGGTCACGATTTTTTTCATTTATCCCGTCCAGTGCTATGTCGGCAGCCGTATCATGGGAAGCGATCTGACCTACTCCGCAATCAAGGATGCCCTGCGGAATGTCTTGCGGCGGCAGGACTATGATTCGCTTTTCAGCCTCGGCTGGGATTTGATCGAGGCTTTCTTCATCGGAGGGCTGCTGTTGACGGTCCTCATGACGCCGGTTACTTATTATGCGGTGAAAGCCATGGTGATCCGTTACCGCGGCCTTCGGGAAAAGCTGAAGATAAAGCGATTGCAGAAATTAAAAGAAAAGCAGGAACATATCAAACAATAAACACAGGAGGGGTTTCAGAGGGGGCTTGGAAAGAAGATGTGAATCGGACGGAACTCCGGCATCGACCGGAATGAATTGTGAATTGAACTGAAATGGTAGAAAGAAGTTGATGAAATGAATGAAAGTCTGTCTTTGACTGCCCAGATTGCCATCCTGGCTTTGCAGTTGGGAGTCATTCTCTTTGCCGCGCGCTTTTTCGGCGATCTGGCAAAAAAATTAAAAGTCCCCTCGGTTCTCGGTGAATTGATTGCCGGTATTGTCATCGGTCCTTATCTGCTTGGAAGCATCGGATTCAACCTGCATGGCTTCCACGACGGGTTGTTTCCGCTGATTGCCGGTTCCTCGGTTCCGGTATCCACTTCCCTGTATGGGATTGCGACTCTCGGTTCCATTGTCCTGCTGTTCATGTCCGGGCTTGAAACGGATCTGCGCATGTTTTTCAAATATTCCGTTGTCGGAAGCGTGGTCGGGCTCGGTGGAGTGATTTTCTCTTTCGTATTCGGCGATGTGATCGGCATGGCTGCCTTGAAGGCGTCCTTCATGGATCCGCGCTGTCTCTTCCTCGGTATTCTCTGTACCGCGACCTCGGTGGGAATCACCGCCCGTATTCTGTCGGAAAAGAAGAGCATCGATTCTCCCGAAGGCGTGACGATCCTTGCCGCCGCCGTGATTGACGACGTGCTCGGCATCATCTGCCTTGCCATCGTCATGGGTATCGTAACCGTCAGCGCTTCCGCGGGCGGGCATGTCAACTGGGGAGGCATCGCCTGGATCGCGGTCAAGAGCTTCGGCATCTGGCTGGGAGTTACTTTGCTGGGGCTTGTGCTTGCCCATAAGATTGCGGCGTTTCTGAAATGGTTCAAATCCGCCGCCACATTCTCCATTCTCGCGCTGGGGCTCGCCCTGCTGCTTGCCGGAGCATTTGAGCAGGCGGGGCTCGCCATGATCATCGGCGCCTACATCATGGGATTGAGTCTTTCCAAGACCGATATTTCTTTTTCCATCCAGTCGAATCTTCACCCGGTCTACAACTTCCTGGTTCCGGTCTTCTTTGTCGTGATGGGTATGCTGGTCGATATCCGCGTGATGGCGGACCCGGAGGTGCTGACTCTCGGTCTGATCTATTCCGTTGTGGCGGTGCTCGCCAAGATTCTCGGATGTGCGCTGCCGGCTTATTTCATGAACTTCAACATGCTCGGCGCACTGCGTATCGGAACCGGTATGATTCCCCGCGGCGAGGTCGCCCTGATCATCGGCGGGATCGGTGTTACGACGATGATGACGCTGAACGGCGAGAGGATTCCGATTCTGGATTCCAAACTGTTCGGCGTCGGCATTATCATGACGCTGATCACGACCTTGGTCGCGCCCCCGCTGCTCAATATCATGCTGAGCATGAAAGGCAAGGGGGTCAAGCAGGAGGTGAAAGACACCTCCACGGTTCATACTGCGTTCAACTTCCCGTCCGAAGTGGTTGCCGATTTTGTCCTTCAGGGGGTCATGCAGAACTTCCGTCGGGAGGGGTTCCGGCATTCCGCGCTGGACAAGGAGGCGGGAATCATCCATCTGCGCCGTGACGACATGGTGTTTGCCATGACTTTCCATGACTGCCAGATCGTATTCGATTCCAATCCTGACGAGGTTTTCCTGATCAAGGCTGTGATGTATGAGACTTTCGTCGAGCTTCACCAATGCCTGAATAAGCTCAAGGAGCTTTCCCGTCCGGAGGAGATCCGCAAACAGCTTTTCGAGGGAACCCGTCTCAAGAAAGAGGATATCGGAAGGTATGTCATTCCGATTGAGCGCATTATTCTTTCCGACTGTATCGTGACGGAGCTGAAAGCAGCGACCAAGGAAGGTGTGATCGAGGAACTGATTGATGTCCTTGACAAGAATAAGCGCCTTACAGACCGTGCGAAATGCCTGACGGCGGTAATCGAACGTGAAAATACTGTTTCAACCTGTCTGCCGGGCGGATTGGCGCTCCCGCATGGCAGAACGGACGGCGTCAATGACCTTGTCTGTGCGATCGGCATCAGAAAAGACGGCTATGAGTTTGATGCTCCCGATAAAGGGAAGACCCGTATTGTTATTCTGAGTCTCTGCCCGAAGGATTCCAATGAACCTTTCCTTCAGTTCATGTCGCAGGTCGCGGCGGTGCTGAACAGCAAGGAAAACATTGCAAATATCCTGAATGCCGCCAACGCCGGCGAAATCCGCAAGATCATGATTGCCCATAAATAATTGCAGTCTTGCGAGCTTGAGCCCGCCGTGAATGTAAGATTCCCGGCGGGCTTTCTGTATTCGGAAAGGGGCAGGTCTGCGATATTCGGCAAGTCAGCGACCTGCACCATATTGTTTCGGGGGGCGAATTTCCTGTATTTTTGTATCGGAGTCGTTTATTTGACGGAAAGTCCGCCGTCCTTGATCCGCCAGAGATAGAGCGATGCCAGAGTTCCGTAAGGAGAGTAGCGTTTCCGGTAAACTTCAAAGTCCTCCTCCGTGAGTTTCTCAAGTTTGTTCAGGAGCATGATGCCGCGGCGGATTCCCAGATCTTTGAAACTCAATACATCGGGACGCCCCAGTGCGAAGATCAGGAGCATTTCCGCAGTCCATTCCCCCACGCCTTTCAGTTTTACCAGCTCTTTCATGATTTCTTCGTCGGGGAGGCGGGCGAGCGCAGCGAAGTCGATTCTGCCGGAGAGAACTGCGTCGGCGATTCCCCGCAGATATTCGATTTTCCGTGCGGATAATCCGCAGGCTCGCAGATCTTCGACTGCGGCGGATTTCAGATTTTCCGCCGTGATCGTTCCAAGCAACTGTTCCACCCTGTTGTAAATCGTGTCGGCAGCCTTGATGGAAAGCTGTTGTGAAATGATGCTCTGGACCAGCGCATGAAATAAATCTCCGTTGCATTCAAAGCCGTCAAGTTCAATCCTGCGGACGACCTCCCTGAATTCCGGCGCTTGTCTGCATAGAGCTTTTTTGTCCTTTGCTGAAACCTGGAATTTCATTGTTTTTCCATATGCCTTCCCTTGTTTCAGAGGTCGATTTTCAGGTCTTTGTAATAATATTCCCGATCCCGTTCATTGATTTCGCGGAGGACGCGGCAGGGATTTCCCAGCGCGACCACATTGGCGGGTATATCCTTTGTCACGATGCTTCCCGCACCGATCACGGTATTGTCTCCGATATGGACTCCCGGCAGGATGACCGCTCCGGCGCCGATCCAGACATTGTTGCCGATATGGACGGGGATATTGAATTGTGCGACTCTTCTGCGGAGTTCCGGCTCGACAGGGTGTCCTGCCGTGGCGACGGTTACATTCGGACCGAACATGACACTGTCCCCGACATAAATATCGGTGTCATCCACAAGGGTCAGATTGAAATTCGCATATACATTGTTTCCGAAATGGGTGTTGCATCCCCAGTTTGCGTGAAGCGGCGGCTCGATATAGCAGTTTTCCCCCACTTCAGCAAGGAGTTCCCGGAGCAGCTTCATGCGCAGTTCCATCTGCGAGGGACGTGTCTGGTTGAAATCATAAAGTCTGTCAAGACACTTCAGTTGTTCTTTTGCAACTTCTTCATCGGTGCAGAAATATAATTTTCCGCTTTTCATCCGCTCTTTGGTCGTCATGCTCATATTGATTTCCCGCTTTCTGCTGTTCCTGAATCCCGGCGGCTTCTGATCGGGCGCCGTTCCGGATAAAATATCTCCTCCGCTCTTATTTGCAAGCATCCGGGTTCTTTTATAAAGAACATTTTAAAATAAAAGAAGAATTTATCCGGTTACATCATCCAGAAAGGCGGTTTGTCGAGCTCGTGCGTTTTCCATGAGTCATCGTAGAAGACTTTCAGGAGAAACAACCCGAGCGCGGGGGCGGTATCCCTTGCGGCGGAACGGTTCCGCGCCGCCAGCATTCCGCCGATTGCATCGGACGGCAGAGTGCCGCGCCCGACATCCGCAATGGCGCCGACGATACTGCGCACCATTTTATAGAGGAAGCCGTCTCCCATGATGTGGATGCAGACCAGCGGCCCGAACTGTTTGATTTCCGCTTTATAGATCGTGCGGACATGGTCTTTGGTGGGATCAAGCTCGACTGTAAAGGTGGAGAAATCATGGGCGCCTTCGATCTGCTTCAATGCTTCGCGCATTCCGTCAAGATCGGTCAGGTCGCTGATATGCCAGCTCCAGCGGCAGGTGAACGGGTTCAGGTCGCCTGTGTTTATGACATAGACATATGACTTGCTGTGTGCGGAAAAGCGGGCATTGAAATCCGGTTCGGCAATCACCGCCTCGCGTATTTTGATGCTTGGGGGCAGCAGGCGGTTCAGGGCTTTCTTTACCTTCCAGTCGGGAATGTAAGGGGAGGGCGGGGCCTGGAAAGATGCCGCCATTCCCAGCGCATGAACTCCGGAATCCGTCCGGCTGCTGCCTTGAACGCGGATCCGGGTGTTGTTGAACAGACGGCAGAGTTTTTCTTCCAGCACTTCCTGAACCGTAATGCCGTTGGGCTGTCTCTGCCAGCCGTGATATTCGGTGCCGTCGAAGCTCAGTTCCAGACGGAATGTCCTGATTTCGGGAGTCGTTTTCTCATCCATGGGATACACTCAGAAATCCAGTTCGCATTCCGCCAGCGGGGTGTAAACCGCACCGGATTTTTTCAGTTCGCTTTTGAATATTGCAATCTTCTGCGCAAAGGGTTCCGGCAGTTTCGGCATGGCGTCCGCCCATTTCCTGATGCGGAGAAGGTCGAACTTCACCGGCGGTTTGTTCATGCGCATGATCGTGATGTGCGGAAGAAACGGACGATTCTCTTTCGGCAGGTTCAAGGCGGCGAGGACGACGTCATCCACGCGGGACTTCAATTCTTCAAATGCATGGGAACACTGCATCGTCACCGCGAGAGTGGAGGCTTTGCGTTCACTCGGAAAAAAGCGGTAGCCGGTATAGGTGAAGCGGACTTTGCGCAGATCACTCATCCCCTGTTCAAACTCATCTGTGAGCCTGTCCAGCGCATTGGGAGAAGTGTCTCCGATGAACCGCATGGTCATGTGCATCCGGTCTTCGGATGTCCATTTCCAGAACGGCAGTTCCTTTTCATACCGGATCAGCGCTTTACGCAGGTCCTGCGGTATTTCAAGCGCGATGAAGATGCGCTGCATGGAATTTTTGTCGATCATGGCTGCACTTCCTTTCGGGGAGTCTGGTCGAAGGTGTGGAAGAAGTAGAGGGCGAAAAATGCGAATACGCCGCTGTAAATGGCGTTGACGCTCCAGTTCGGATGAGAGACGGAATAGCCGGGAATGACTGTGACAATCTGTCCGATAATCATGAAAATCCATGCATAAAGCAGTTTGATGCGCCTGGAATCACGCTCATAGGCGCATTCTCCGAGGCGGATCAATCCTGTGAGCAGGAAGTAAAGTCCGATGATCAGCGTGTCCGTGGTATGGAAGAAGAACAGGACGAACAATACGAAAAAGAGTCCGCCGTTCGTGAGGGCGAGGTAGAATTTCTGAAGCGGGCGCTCCGTTCCGAACTTGTTGATCAGCGCGCCGACCTGCCAGATCGCCTGCATCATGGGGGCGGCGCACGCGAACGCGGCAAGCATCTGCGTGGAACGGCATCCCGGCGTGGCGACGGCGAACGCCGCAATGACCATGACGCAGGTTTCCAGCCAGAGATGTCTGCTGCCGATGCGTCTGCGGAGAAGTGCGGTCACGAGAACCGCCGCAATTGTGATCAGGACCGGGAGAAAACTGAACGGCCCCGCCAGATATGTCACGAGAATTGCCGCGAATCCCCACGCCTGTCCCGCGTATTCTTCGCGCGTGATGAACCGGATATTGCCGGATGCGGAGTCCGCACGCGACAGAATTTTTTTGCGGATGGTCTGGAGATTTTCCGTGATCACATAGATCAGGAAAACGGTAAGCGCTACGAAACGGTAATCGCAGACCGGCGGCATCAGGTATTTTGTCGCGGGAATCGCGAGCAGAAGTATGATGACCGAAAAATTACGGCGGAAAGGAAGGAAGCCGCGCAGAAGAAATGCCGCTTCGACTTCCAGAAAAAGAAACGCTGTGATGATGGAGATGTCCGCAAGCATGACGCCGTCGATGAAGATCATGGAGGTCGCAAATCCGAATGTCAGCAGAACCAGCCCGGCATAGGAGAAGATCACGAATTCCCTCAACTGCTTCAGCCTGGGAATCAGGCAGCCGAGAAACGGAAAGTAAATGAAGTATTTTGAATGCGGAAATGCCAGCCAGTGCAGGAAGCCTTCCTGAAACAGGAGAAGTGCGCCGGCGACCAGCGGAATCAGGCAGAATGCCGCGGAAATCCGGTCGGAAAGAGTCGCCGTCCCGGTTCTGTTCGGGGAGAGGAACGAATCAGAACTGCCCCGGAGAACAGTGCTGTACACCACAATGACTCCGACAAGGATCAGCGGTGTTGCAACCGCCACGCCGTAAGGCAGTTTCAGAAGCAGAAAGAGAGCGGTCGCAAAAAAGAAAAATCCGCAGTAGGGATGAATCTCACGGCATGGCGCTTTCTGTTTGTACATGATCCGGAAACCGTTGAGTACGGCAAGGAGTCCGAACGCGGCGACGAATCTGAGTGTATTGGCTGAAAGCTCAAAAAGCGGACTCATCAATACACGCCTGGAAAGAAACGTGACCTCCATGGTATGATCCATGGCGACCGCCCACATGACAAGCTCCAGCGGCAGGATGAACACAAACAGGAGGCAATATAAAAAAATATGGAATCGCACTTATTTTTTTATCCTTCTAACTTACTTTTTCCGGCGCTCCCTGATTTGATTGCCCCCATGACCGCCAGCTCTTCTTTCAACCGCTCCGGATTGAACGAAGCAATCGTCAGCCATTTGCCGCCATATTCGAATGTCGGAACGCGCCAATCCTTTCCATCATTCGCTTCAATGACTTTTTCCAGAACCACCGGCGGCTGATACTCGATATTGATGGATACAAACGGAATTTCGTTTTCTCTCATCCATCCGAGTGTCCTTTCGCAGATGGGACACCAGTCCGTTACATACACTTTCAGCATTTTGGCACCCCCCAGTGTTGCAATGTTGTCAGTATGGCTGTCTTGAGGCAGCCGTTGATCTCTGTCAGGTAAAATAGCATCATGTCCGGAGAAAGCAAGTAAAGTCAGCGGCATTCGGAAAAACTAATTCCAA
Source organism: Lentisphaeria bacterium (assembly GCA_003526375.1). Lineage (GTDB taxonomy): Bacteria > Verrucomicrobiota > Lentisphaeria > Victivallales > UBA1829 > UBA11452. The sequence goes on along the minus strand of DPDG01000113.1, from coordinate 27,463 downwards.
AAGACCGGGGGGAAAGGATCTTACCCTGTCCTGTAGACATGGTTTCCGCTCCACGCTTTTTGTTCATGGCTGTTTTCCGGAATCAGGACGGAGTGCCGGAAGTCCGGAGAGCGGAGACTCGAAGGACGGAAAGGCATTGCCGGATGAAAAATGAGTGCCACGCTGTCGGTGTATTGCCGGGCGGCAATCCTTTTCTGTTCTTTTTTCGGCTTTTTTCTTGTTTTCTTTCTTCAGCCGTGCTATTTTTACAGAAGAAATTCTGTGTCACAACCTGGCGTTGTGCGCGGAGCGCCGGACACAGGGCGCTCACAGGAACGCGTACAAAGGCATCTTCTGAAAAGAAAAAAGGAAAGAAAGGATAAACAATGGGACTGTCGGAGTTGTCCGGCAGCGCCTCCGTGCGGACGTATCTGCGCAGTTTTCTGTGGATATGTATCGCGGCGGCGCTGTGTGCCTGCGCTTCTGTTTCGGCGGGAGATTTCAAGGAGAGCCGTTTTGACGCGATTATCCGTGAAGTCGCGGAAGCTTATGATGTGGATCCGCTTCTGATTAAAGCGATGGTCTGGCATGAAAGCCGTTTCAATCCGCTTGCAGAGGGCAGGGCAGGAGAGATCGGGCTCATGCAGATTAAAATGATTGTCGTTCGGGACTGGGCGAAAGCCAAAGGTGTGAAGGTTCCCCCGCGCGAGGAGATTTTTGATCCTTATGTCAATCTTGAGATAGGAACCTGGTATTTTGCCCGTGCTTTTACTAAATGGCAGAAGAGCACCCATGCGCTTCTGCTTGCGCTCGGAGAATATAATGCGGGTCCCGGACGGGTGCGGTGCTGGATCAGCCGGTTCAACGGGAATAAAGAGCTTGCGATTTCCCGTTCCGCTTCTGCCGGTTATGTCAAATCAATCCGTGACAAATATCTGGAATATACGATAGAACACGCCGGCATCATCGCCTCCGCCACTGACCGCGGGCAATGGCAGACTGCTTTCTCCCGGTAATCTTTCCGATATTGTATTTGCCACTTATAATATCCCTTTTACGAATGCTGGAGATGATGCCGTATTATATACTGCCGGCAGAAAAAACACCTTCCGGGGCAACGTGTTCCGGAAGGTGTTTTTTGTTGCTGATCAGATATTCCGTTTCTTGTATTTGAGTCCTTTGTGCAAGCTTACTCCCGCTGCCGCGAGGAAAAAGAAAACAGCCCAGAGCAGAATGCGGATCTCCCTGAATTCCGCTGCATGGACATAGAGCCTGTTGCCGAAGAAGAGCGCCCAGAGTCCGAAAAGGACGCCGCGTGCGACTTTTGCCGTTTTGCATGGCCTGATGAATGTTGCGATGAGCGCGGATATGCTTGCCGCCGCGATGGCGCAGCCTTTGATGTCCGGTATCTTGCCGTTCACCAGAAGAACCGCCAGAAAAAGTGCGGAAAGCGCGATGATTCCCCAGAGCAGAATCATGCGGAGAATCCGCGCCGTTTTGTCGTTTCGGACCGTTGTGAAGGTCAGGAGAAGCACGAAAACGGCAACAGCGGGGATCACGGAATCTACCGGGGGCAGGCAGTGTGCCGCGATTCCTCCCGCAAGGATCATGCAGAGACACCATGCGAACGTGGCGTTTCGGCGGATTGCAGTCAGAAGCAGGATCAGAACAGCCGCTCCTCCGGTCCAGCAGGGGCCTGCCGGATATTCTGCGAATGCGAGGATTGCCAGTATGAGCACCGCGCCGTATTCTCCGCAGGGGACTTTCCGGCACCATGCATAGAGATAGAACGCAAGCGCGGCAAACAAGCCGATGCTCCAGGGCTTGACCTGGATTGCGTTGCAGAAATAAGCCTGCGGGGCATTCATCTGTTCCGGTGTGATCATGGTCATGAAAAAGAGAAGCGGCAGGCAGAGACGGGACAGCGTATTCCGGCGGTGAAGCATTGCATACTCCATTGCCAGAATCATTCCCGCAAGCAGGACAGGGACCCACATCCAGAGCATGAAGCCGCTTTCCAGAGCGTTGAATCCGCCGGTCCCGCGCGCCGGATCGAAAGAAATGGTCAACAGATAAGTGCGGAAAAGCGCACCCGCTCCGAGCAGCGCCGCAATGCTCCACGGAAAATACGGAGCTTTCCACGGCGTGCCGCTTTCGGGAATGTTTTTCTGATGCAGATACGGGAGAAAACCGAGCAGAGCGGCTGCGGCGGCGACCGGAAAGAAAAGAATGGCGAGAACACCGGGAAGACGGTCGTCCGGATACATCGCGATAAGCCGGGCGTTGAGAACCGGATAGAGAAAGAAAAGAGCCAGCATGAAATATGCTGCGGCAAGAAATCGAGGCGCCAGGTGGATTTTGAGGATGCGCCTCAGGCTTTCGAGAACCAGAACGGAGAAGAACAGTCCTCCGCCGGACCATCTCAGTCCCGCTGTCAGCCCGTCGAGCATCTGGCTGTCCGTGCTGACCGACAGTATGATCAGGAGGAGCAGTATGATCAGGAGAATGGAGCGGGCATCGTCCCAGACGTGTCCCCACTGGACGATGAAGACGGCGGTTGCCGCCAGCAACAGCGTATAGGAGGCGATCAGCCCGACGGGGATCAGAGTCGGCAGTGCGATGTCCGACGTCCCGAAAAGGACGCTTTGCGCATAGAGAATGATGGCTGCGCTGATAAGGTAGAACGGATTGCTGTTGTAGATGAATCTGAAAATGCCCGTCAGAGTGATTTCCGTTGTGAAACCGCTTGTCTTGCCGGTTTCGAATTCCTTCCAGTTCCTGGAATAATGCGGATGGGAATGAGCACCCTTTTTCTTTCCCTCCGTGATTCCATTCTTTTTTTCTTCTGTTTCCGCCGTTTCCGGCGCCGATGCGATTTCCCTGATGTGTTCCGTCATAGCACAACTCTCCTTTTTTGTGTGTTTGATTATTTTATCATTAACTATCGTTTGCTATCATTATAATAACTTTCAAAAAAAATGCAAGAGGCATTTGACAAAAAATAATAATAAAATATATTAAATGATAGTTCTTGATAAAACAGTGAGGTGATATGATGGCAGATGAAATCAAAAAGAGTGCATGGTATTCCATCAAAGAAGCGGCGGAATATCTCGAGATCGGTGAACCCACGCTGTACCGCTGGATGCGTGACCGGAAGATTACATTCCGCAAAGTCGGTGATTCCACGCGTTTCCTGCAGGAGGACCTGGATGCGGTCGTGGAAGTGTTCCACTCGGAGCGCGATGCGGAACAGGTGAAGCAGGTCTGTCCGGTTTGTCATGGAACGGAATTGCTTCCCGGCCGTCTGCGTTCCACCGGACTGCTGTATTTCCAGCTCAAAAAGAGTAAGTTCTGGACTCTCGCCGACAACAGTATCAAAAGCGAGGGGATGATCTGCAAACGCTGCGGGGCGGTTACGCTTTTCGGCGATCTCAAAAAACTGGCGCGTCTGGATGAGAAAACGGATAAGGAGCAATCCCGGAAGGAATAGGGCTTGACGGAAATACGGGAGGGAGTCAATGAGTATTACGCTGGTTATATTGTGTTTTCTGCATGGCTGGCGGCTTCTTAAAGAAGGCGGGCGGGAGAGAGGATTCTTGTATATTGCCCTTTCCGTCATACTGCTGCCGGTTGCGGTCGTTTTTGCCTGTTTCAGCGGTGATATCTTTCTGTTGCCGCTGGTTGGGGTTCCCTATTTGCTGTACTGCAATAAAATTCCGGACACGCGCATGGTTCAAGTGATTCTGTGCCTGGTGCCTGTTGTTTCCATCGGGCTTGGAGTGTGGCTGTATCATGCCCGCAGAGACAGAAGCGTGGAATACGGGAAATCCCTTGATCGCCTTGTGGACAACGTGATTCTTATTCTGGACGATTCCAGGCAGTCCGATTTTATAAGAAGGCTGGAGGCATCGGGAGCACTTTACGCTGCCATGCCGGAAAAATTGCGGATTTTTGAAAAAATTTCAACCGGGATGACGGAGGAGTGATGAAATGGGGAACTTTGGTTTTACGGTTCTGATATTTTCTGCGGGGGCATTTTTTGTTCTGGTCTGGAAATCAAAAGCTTCTCTTTCTACGCGTGTTCTTTACCTGTTTGCTCTTCCGTCCATTCTGTTTGTTTTCTTGTCGTGGCTCAATTTTACCGTCGGGAATAGTTATCAGTCGACAGGAATTTCTCATGCGTTGTCACAACTTTATAGAAAAATGGAGGCTCCGGAGCAGGAGCATCAGAAACTCGCAGACGCACTGCGCGAGTGGAGAAAAAATCCCCGCCGGAATTATTTCGGTCTGCAAACAGTCCTTGCCTCCTTGCCGGTCGAAAAAAAGGAATAGCCGGACCGAAGCAGTATGACAGCATACCGGAAAAATCCGGATGTCAGTTGAATTTCAGAGGATCTCAGGGTAAATTATTTCCAACTCAAAATAAATCGGAAAGGTGTTTGGCGCGATGAAAAAATTTACGGTTAAGCTGATCCCCGGCGACGGGATCGGCGTTGATGTGATCCATGAGGCCGTCAGAGTGCTTGAGGCGCTGGCCCGGAAACACGGCGGCATTGCCTTTGATTTTCAGAATCTGGAATGGAGCTGCGAATATTACCTCAGAACAGGGCGGATGATGCCGTCCGACGGTTTGAAGATACTGGCGGACTGCGACGCCATTCTGCTGGGCGCGGTCGGTTTCCCCGGCGTGCCGGATCACGTTTCACTGCGTGAACTTCTCCTGCCGATACGGGTGGGGTTTGACCAGTATGTGAACCTCCGCCCCGTGAAGCTGCTGCCGGGATTGAGTTCCCCGATCAAAAACGAGAAGATTGATTTTGTCGTCATCCGGGAAAATTCCGAAGGGGAATACTGCGGCAGGGGCGAGATTCAGAAACCGGATACGCCGGACGAAACGGTGATCCAGCAGTCCGTATTCACCCGCAGGGGGACGGAACGGATCATCCGCTATGCGTTTGAATACGCGCGCAAACATGGACTGGACAAGGTGATGAGCGCGACGAAATCCAATGCGCTGAACTATTCCATGGTTTTCTGGGACAAGGTCTACCGCGAAGTGTCCGCCGCTTATCCCGGCATGACGGCATCGCAGATGCACATCGACGCGTTGAGCGGATATTTCATCATGCACCCGGACCGTTTGCAGGTAGTGGTTGCGAGCAATCTTTTCGGAGACATCCTGACGGATCTGGGGTCGGCGATGCTCGGCAGCATCGGCATATCGCCTTCCGCGAATCTCAACCCGGAGGGCAGGTTCCCGAGCATGTTCGAGCCGATTCACGGTTCCGCGCCTGATATTGCAGGCAGAGGCATTGCGAATCCGGTAGGCACCCTGTGGGCGGCGGCGATGATGCTTGAACATCTCGGGCTGAATGCGGAAGCAGGTTTGCTGATGGATGCGGTCACTGCGGTGCTGGCGGCGGGCAAAATCCGGACCCCTGATATCGGCGGAACGTCCACCACGACTGAAGTTACGGATGCCGTGATCGAAGCCTTGGAATAGAGTATTCCGTTTTTTCCTGATTTTTTTTCTGATGGACATAAAATGTCCCACAGCATGTATTATATTACCCGTCATGACAATTTAACCACGGGAGGAAACGATGCATCTTTTTTTTGCTGTTTTGGCTTTTCTTGCGGGCAGTATTCTTACTTTTTTCATCATGCGGGCAAAGTCTGCCCGGGAGAGGGGGGAGGCGGATGCTCTGAAATCGCGTCTTGCCGAGGCGGAAGCGGTCAAAACGGAGGCGGAATCCTGCCGTGTCGCCGCGGCGAAGGCGCTTGCCACGCTGGAATCTCTGGAAAAACAGACGCAGCATGAGCGGGAACTGGTTTCCGGTGCGCATGAGCGGGAACTTCAGAACTTGCGCGAAGCTCACGCGAAAGAAACCGGGGCATTGCTCGAACGGTTCCGGAATGAGCTTGCCGACAAACTGAAGCTCGCGGAGGAGCAGAAGCACGCCCAGGCAAGGGCTTTCGAGACTGAACGCAATGCTTTGAAGGAGACGTTTGCCGTTCTGGAACAGCAGTTCAAAGAGAACAAGGCGGAAATGGAAAAGAACTGGCAGACGAAGATCGAGCTCCTGAAAGAGGAGTTCAAAACGCTCTCCTCCGAGATTCTCAAAGAGAAGTCGGGGCATCTTGCGGATGTCAACCAGAATCAGCTCTCTGCGCTGTTGAAGCCGTTGCAGGAGAAACTCGGAGACTTCAAGACTGCCGTCGATCAGGCGAAGGAGAAGGGAATTTCCCTGAATTCCGAGTTGAAGGAGCAGATTGCGCATCTGTTGTCCGCGACAAAACAGATCGGGGACAATGCGAACAATCTCGCATCCGCGCTGAAAGGCAACAGCAAGACGCAGGGCAACTGGGGGGAGATGATCCTGGAGGAGATCCTTGTGAATTCCGGGCTGAAAAAGGGGATTCATTACGAGTGTCAGGAAACCTTGCGCGACGAGGACGGGAACCCGGTCCAGAACGACAACAACCGCCTGATGCGCCCTGATGTGATCGTGCATTATCCCGACGGCAAGGATGTCATCATAGACAGTAAGGTCAGCCTGAGCGCTTATACCGATTATATGAACGCGGAAAGCGACGAAGACCGGAAGAATGCGCTGGTTCGCCATAACCGCAGTGTCCGTTCCCATGTCGATGAGCTGGTCCGGAAGAATTACTCCTCCTATCTGCGGAAACGGCAGCATGAGGCGGTTGATTTCGTCATCATGTTCATTCCGAATGAGGCGTCGCATCAGCTTGCCATGATTCAGGACCCCGGACTCTGGCGCTGGGCGTTCGAGCGCAAGGTCATGATCGTCAGCCCCGTGAACCTGATGGCGCTGCTTCAGTTGATTCAGATCGCATGGACCCGCGCCGATCAGGAGCGCAACCAGCAGAAGATTCTTGATACGGCATCCACCCTGCTGGACCGTCTTTATTCGTTTTATGAACAGTTCGATGACGTCGGAAAGAAGCTGGACGGCGCGCGTGACGCCTATCAGAAGTCTTTGGACAGGCTCAAGGGCGGCAGCGGCAAACACAGTGTCGTGCTCTCCGGTGAACAGTTGAAACATCTCGGCGTCAAAATGAAACGTCCGCGCCCGCTTCCGGCGAAATATCAGGACAATGAGGTTCTCCGGCTTGAAACGGAAGACGGCTCTGGCGAGACGAACGGGATTCCGTCGTAATTCATCTCGCCGGAGAGAATATTGACCATTTAAATACCATATTTTTTTCTCTTTGCCCTATTGTCTTTTGCCGCTCCCTGCATATAATAGTTGTCAAGGAGTAATTGCAATGGATGAACCGTTTCGTAAAGATATGCTGGATCGCTCACGGCGGGACCGGCCGTTATATCTTCAGGTGTATGAAATCCTGCGCTCCCATGCGTTGAATGCGGCTCCGGACAGTGGGAATGTGCTGCCGTCCACCGGAAGACTGGCGGAGATGTTCGGGGTTGCGGAAAATACCATCCGCCAGGCGATGAACCTGCTGGTGGAGGCGCGGCTGGTCTGCCGCATCCGGCATCGAGGCACGGTTCTTACCTCGGAGCAGTTGCCGGATGACCCGCAGGGCAGTTCCCGTTCGATCGGGCTGGTGTTTCCTGCCGAGGGATACGGCTTCTGGCGGAACCTGCTTCAGATCATGCACGCAGAGGCGGAAAGGAACGGTTATTCGCTGGATATTTATCTTTACCGCTGGAACAGTCTCTCCGATGAACGGCGCGCGCTCGGCAAGGCTTTCCGCGGCTGTTCCGGCGTGATCCTTTACCCTAATTCGCAGGGAAATGACCGGAGCCTGATTGCCGAATACAACGCGCGGCGGATTCCGCTGGTGCTGTTCCTGCTGTATTACGATGATCTCAATGTCAGCATTGTCGCCAGCGGCAACTATCAGGCGGCATACGAGCTGACGGAGACTCTGATCCGGGACGGATGCCGTAAAATCATTTTTGTTCACGATCACTTTCAACTGATTACCGCAAAAGTGCGTCTGGCGGGCTACCGGAAAGCGCTGGAGGACAATCATCTGGAATTCCGTTCCGATCTGGTGCGGGCGGAGGATTGCCGCCGGGAATCCGGCGAATTCGCGAAATGGATTGACGGCATTTCTCCCGATGGGATGGTCTGCTGCACACCGCGGACGGCTGTACGGATTCTCCGCCTCTGCCGCCGTCCTGCCGCCTGCGCAGTCTTCCTGTCGCAGAAGGAAAGACTGTCATTCCCCGCTGTAAGCGCCGGTGTCCAGACGGAAGAACTGGGACGTGCCGCCATTTGCGAAGCTGTCCGGCGGATCCGCAATCCGCGCAGTTCCGGGCGCAAGCTGCAAATCAATCTGAAAATAGAAGAAAATCAAGATGTATCTTAAAAAATCTGAATCAACAAGGAGAAAACTCATGCAGGCAGAAAAAGCCGGGAGCCGGAAAAGCCGGATGATCGGAAATTTCACTTTTACCGGATTTCCGATGAAGAAAACTTGTAAAAGCGGTATTTCATTGCGGCAGCAGCAAGGCAGGGCAGGGCGCCGTCAATCCCGCCCCTGTCTTACTTTTTTCTTAATTCCCTTGTTCCCTTGTTCCTCTGTTTTTACTTTGATCAGGGGAAAAAGGAGTTTTATCTTGATCGAGCTCCTGATGATGAAAATTTGTAAAAGTGGTATTTCATTCCGGCAGCAAGGCAAGGCAGAACATTGCCAGTCCCCTGACCTCACTTCTTCTTTCTTCCTTCGATTGTTGAATTGTTCGATTGTTCAAATGTTCAAATGTTTCCCCGTTCCTTCTTACTTCAGAGTTCCCTGTTCCTCTGTTCTTCTTTCGAGGGTGAAAATACGAATTTTCACTCTTATAGAGCTCCTGATTGTAATAGCGATGATTACTATTAGATTGAACTCATTTTTCTGATTTTACTTGCTTATACTTTCCATTTTTGGAAAAATCTCTCTTGGTCTTTCATGAAAATACTTGAACAACATCAAAGGTGCAAGAACCATGAGATTATCACAGCCATCCCATAAGGAAGTGAAAAATTGAAAGGTGACGGCTCATGATGTAACTTATATATTTTTGGAAGAAAAGATAAGGAGACATCATGAAACCGTCAAAGCTGGATACGCGCAGCTGTTCCACTACGCCGGAGGCGGAATTTCTGGCACAGGATGCCGCGGAATACGTTGCCGGGTAATTCATCTGGACAGGGTTTGATTATCTGGGGGAACCCAGTCCCTATAATGAGGAATGGCCGGCTCGAAGCAGTTATTTCGGCTGTATCGATCTGGTCGGGCTGCCGAAAGATCTCTTTTATCTGGTACAGTCGCAATGGCGGAAAAATGAACTTGACATGGTGCACATCGTTCCGCATCATTGGAACTGGCGTTCGGGAATGATACTTGACATCCACGTTTTTTCAAGTTGTGAGGAAGTTGAACTGCTGGTGAACGGGCATTCTCTGGGATGCCGGACACCGCTGGGGGCTTCCGGGATTCTTGCTGAACGGTATCGCTTCATCTGGCACGGAGTCCGCTGGCGGCCAGGTGAAATACGGGCAGTCGGATTCCGGGCACAGCGCCGGTGCGCCGAAGAAATTCTGCATACTGCGGGGGACCCCTTCATGCTGAAGCTGCATTCTGCCCGAACGCATTGTTCAGCCGATGGCGAGGACATGGTCTTTGCCACAGTTTCAGTTCTGGACGCCGCAGGCAATCCATGTCCAAACGCTGCGCCTCATGTCCGTTTCCAGACGGAGGGCGGCTCTCTGGTCATTGTCGCTGCCGATGGAGGGAATGCCGCGTCTTTGGAACCGTTCCACACTCCGGAATGCACGCTGTTCTCCGGTATGGCCGTGATCTATTTGCGAAGCACAGGCAGTCTTGGAAAAACGGTCTTGCGGGCAGAAAGTGACGGTCTGTGTTCGACTGAACTCGTTTTCAACGCCAAAAACATCTGCCTAACCGCCGGAATCAGGAAAAAAATGACGGCAAGATAATTTTCTGCAAAATATTTTTGATATTCCGCTTGACTTTTTTCCGCAGAGTATTATTCTTAATAACAAACGAGGTTTATCGTTAACCCTAAAACAGCTTCAGACTAAGCGCACAAGGAATGAATACGATTGATTCATGCCGCTCCGTCGCCGGTCTGAACAAGAGGAGGCTGCATGAACGGTCGCTTACCAATGGTTATCATCGCATTTTTTGCATGTCTGCACATATCGGCAGCGGATTTTTATCTGGTGAAGGACGGAAAACCGGCGGCGGTGCTCATCCGTCCGCAGAAGTATTCCGTTCAGACTTATGACGCCATCAAGGATTTTTCTTTCCGAGTCGGGAAATGCACAGGCTGCGAACTGCCAATCTATGATGCGGCGCCGGGCGCCAAGATTCTGTTCCGGGAAGAAGACCGTTCTCCTGGCGACATGGACCGCTACACCATTGATTTTCCGAACAGCCGGACCATGCGGATCACCGGTTCCAAATACAGCATCCGTTATGCCCTGAATCATCTGCTGGAAAAATATTTCGGAGTCCGTTTTCTGCTGGCTTTCAGCAAAAATCTTGCGGAACGTCCGGCTGGATACAGTTCTGATCTGGAAGCGGAATATCCTGCCTGTAAAGATGTATCCGTTCCGATACGGACGATTACAGACACGGCGTCTTTCAATTTTATGCGGGGATATCGCGCGCACGATCCGCAGGACTGGAATGCCCGGCTTTCATTCTGCCGTTCGCACGGACTGGCGGAAGATGTGTTTCCCTGGAACAAGTATGCGGAAAACAATTCCTGGCCGCAGGAAATTTTGCCCGTTTTGAACGGGAAAAAATATGTCATGCCGAAGTATCGTTCGGGAATGGGACCGCGTCAGTACCGTCAGTTCTGGCAGCCTTGTTACAGCAATCCCGAAACGAAACGAATTGCAGTCGCCAATATTCTGGAGAAACTGAAAAAGGAACCGATTGACACGGTCGGGTACTTTGATGATCACTGGAAGATCTATGCCTATCGGGAGAAACGTTATTTTATCAATCTCGACCCCAATGACAATGGGGGCTACTGCCAGTGTGCAAAATGTCTGAAAGCTGTCGGCGGCAAAAAGAACCGGCTGGGGATGCAAAATTATTCGGAACTCTATTTCCGCTGGGTGAATGAAGTTGCAAATGAAGTGACGAAAAAATATCCCGATGTCTACTTCCGCACATTTGCCTATACGCAAACTTATGATGCGCCGAGTTTTCCGCTGCATCCCAACGTGATTGTCATGCTCTGCCGAGAACTTTACAGCGGATTGAAACCGGACATCAGGCAGGAATGGGAACAAACGCTTCAGCTGTGGAGCCGGAAAGCGCAGATACTGTTTGTCTGGGATTATCTTTACGGTTCTGAATATTTTCTGCTGCCGCGCTTTCATTCCGGCATTCAGGCGGAAATGACCTCGCTCTGCTATAAATACAATGTCCGGGGCTTTGGCGATGAACAGTATGACCCCTCATACTTTGACGGTCCCAAGAACTATCTCATAGCCAAACAGATGTGGCACGTCAACGCCGATATGGACACATTGTTGAAAGACTGGTGTGAAAGTGCGGTCGGCAAGGAAGCCGCTCCATATCTTTATCAATACTGGAAATTCTGGGAAAACTACTGGCGAAGTCCGGAACTGCTGGAGACATCATGGGCAAATTCGCTTTACAGTGTCTATACACAGCTTGGTGAACAGGGCACCTACACTTATGCGTTGCGCAAAGGGGATATGACGCGGTTGCGTTCGTTGCTGGAAGACACGGCAAAGTACACCCGAAATGCTTCGGAATCTCAGAAGAAGCGCGCAAAATTTTTTCTCTCGGTGTTTGAACCGTCTGAAATGGCGGCCAAAGCCTTGTATGCCGAACTGCTGAATCCGGACGGCAGCCTGTCATCCGCATCGGATGCAGTGGAATTGCTGAAGACTGTGCCGCAAGCGCTGGAAGCGGTCGAAAACATGAAAATGATGCGGAAAAAAGGACGGATCGCCAGACGGCTGGTCGAACTTGCGGAACGCGGCGTGGTTTCCAACGTCACGGCAGTCAATCCTTTCCGCAATGTTCCCGAAGTCAAGGAGGCAATCGCCGAACTGCTGAAGAAAGGTGGTTTGCCGAGCACGCTTTCTGCGATATTGCAGCTTATGAACGGAAAGAGCTACCGGAATCTGGTGTCAAACGGTTCTTTTGAGGACCCGGATCAGCATCCCGTCCCGCTGTGGACGTGGGAAAATTATAGCGCCGAGCATGTTTCCCATGGGAAGTACGCCTACAAATCCTGCAATGGCAATTATTACTTCCATGTCAAAGGCATTCAGCCGGGCAGAACCTATCTTGCCATGATGGACGTCTACATTGAAAATCCCAGTGCGGAGGGGCTTTTCAATTTTGAACTGGCTCCCCGCTGCGGAAACAGGAACGTGGACTGGATGAGATTATGCGATCTCAAACTGAAAAAAGGCTGGCAGACTTTCCAGTTTTCATACAAGACTCCTGTCAGAACATTTGTCGGAAAACCAGTGGACAACATTCTGCTGCGTGCGAACTGCCGGAATTTCGAAACGGGAGAATATGTCTGGATGGACAATGTCCGGCTCTATCAGCTGGATTGAATAAAAACCAAACAAGGAGGATGAGTCATGAAAAGAACGATCATGATGGCGGCAGTCGCATTTGCCGTTTCACTTTCGGCGGAGGAATTCAAGGTCAATCTGGATTCACCGGTGCCGTGGAAAAAAATCACCAACTACAATAACCGTCTCAAGATTGAGAACGGAGAGGTGAAAGGGAAAAAGGCGGTAAAGGTTTCCTTTGCAAACAAGGATGCAAACAGCGACACGGCCTTTGTCTTGATCGCTCCGGACTATCCCGTCAAAGATAAAAAAATGATCACGGTCAGTTTTCAGGTGCTGGCGTCCGACGGACTGAAGAATTTCGGAGCAAGGAATCCGCGTTATGTTCCCGGCATCCGCTGGTTTGACGCCGACGGACAGGAAATCAAACCCATGACCCGGTTCAAACTTCCCGCAGGCAATGGGGAAATCCAGAGCTTCAGCCAGAAATGTGCTGTGCCGCCCGCCGCCGCAGTTGCATCACTGCAAATCGGATTTGACAATCCGAACATTGCCGAAGGTCAGATCTTCGCCGTTGCGGACATTCAGATGTCGGACTTCCCCCAGCCGCAGCAATGAAATACCCGGCGGGATTTTCAGCTCAAGAGAAAATCCCGGACATGGCAGCGGAAAAATATTTCGGAAACCGCTTTCGGTGCAATGCAAGCGGTTTCCCGGACGCGACATCAGATTCACGCCCAACTCTAACTGGATGAAAATATGAGGATTACGCAGAAAGAGATCGCCAGACAGATGGGAGTCAGCACCATGACCATTTCCCGTGTTTTGAACGGGAAAGGCGGCAACAAGGTCTCCGCAGAGCTGGTTTGCAAAATACGGAACGCGGCGGCAAAAGCCGGATACCATGAGAACAGACTGGCAAAGGCGATGCGGACCGGTGAAGTTCCATTGTCCGCATTATGTCTGCACCGGCTGCCTGACGACGAAGCACGCAGCAGTTACTGGCTGAACCTGATGTCCCATTACACGAAAGTGCTTTTTGAACATCAGCGAGAGACATTGTTCATCCCGTACGCTTCTCCTGAGGAGCTGAAGATGCGGCTGACTTCGCTGAGTGCGGCGGGACTGATCAGCAGTGCGGCGGCGAACATCATGCCCGGCAGATCCGCAGAGGTGGCCGACGCCATGCAGTCCATCCGGCTGCCCTATGTTCTGCTCGGCAATCCGGAAGACAAGACCGTGCCTTACGCTTATGTGGATAATGACGGCATTGGCAGTCTGCTGCTGGAACTGCTGCGGGAAGACGGCGTGAAAGAGCTGATATGGTTCCGGGAGGACATGCCGCTTCCGAAAAGAACTGTTGCGGCGAATCCGGAGATCTGCTTCCAGGTTTCCAGCATTGCCGGATTCTGCAAACTGAATCGTCTGGGAGGAATCCCTGAATCACGTATTTTCATTGTTTCGGACAGACCCGGCATGATCGAGGGATATTCCGGATTTCTAGTTCGCAACCATACGGAAGAGCGCTGCCGCAATGCGTGGCGGCAATTGAGATTGCAGAGCCGGAATCAACCGATACCGGACGTGCTGAAAGTAATTAAAATAACGCCGGACGACATTACACGGATCCGGGCATAACACCGGATTTGCCGGAAGGCTGTGATTTTGACTGAAAAAAGAAGCTGAAACAAGGAGCAGTGAAGAAAATGCAAAAGAAACCATCTGAAAAAGGAGCGGTGAAGAAAATGCAAATGCGAAAGAAACGTTTTTCCCTGACAGAACGCCTCATGAGGAACCCATTCCTGCTTCGCAGGGAGAAAATACGGATTTTCACCCTCATAGAGCTCCTCATCGTCATAGCGATCATCGCCATTCTCGCGGCAATGCTGCTGCCGGCTTTGCAGAAGGCGCGGCAGACGGCGCAGGGGATTCAATGCGTCAGCAATCTGAAGCAGATCGGTCTCTCTTTGGTCAATTATCAGGATGATTACAAAGAACAGTGTCTGGTTGCCAGAATCCAGATCCCGACTCAGACCAAAAGCTATCCATGGAGCACGGCTCTCTGCACGCTTTATTACAACCGCATAACTGGCACCGATCAGTACAACACGCCGAAGATCTTTCAGTGTCCCTCCGAACAGAATAAAGCCCAGTGGTCAATTCTGGAGTCCTGCGTATACGGGATGAATCATTGCTCTTTCGGAAGTTTGAACGTTGGCAGAAGAGTGTCGACGATGCATCGGCTGGGCGCCAACAGCAATACCATCTGGGTCGGTGATTCCGTTCCCAACGATTCCCTGTCCACATACAAAGACATCTATCCCAATACCAAGGGGAGCAACCACAAAATCCAAATGCCAAGCGGCGGAATGCCGTTCCCGCTCAGTACGGATCAGAGCAATTCTCCGCATTTCCGCCATAATTCCCGGACAGCGAATTTCCTTTTCTGGGACGGCAGCGCCCGCAAATTATCGGTAAACGAAAGTCAGATGCGCAAGCATTGGGCGCCGACGACGAGAGGAAAATCAGATACTTCAGAAGCAAACATGCGTTCGTTGTCTGAATGGCTCAAAGAATAAGGAATCGCGGAAAATGCCGGAACAGTACACTCCTCCGGACATTCATGTCTGGAAATTTGCTTCGGAATTATCGGAATATGCGCTTCCCGTATTTCCGAATCAACCGGGGGATGGTCAACTCATCCTTGTCCAAAAAAATTTTCCAGATAAAAGCGGTGTGCTGAAGACCGCCTATGAAAGTCTGGTCCGGTATTTCACTGCGGCGGGATACAGGTTCACCTCAGATGAAGGAAAAGCTGATCTGCGCATTGCCGTGACGGTCAATCCCGGATTTTCCCAGGAACAATACGGCATTTCCATTCACAGGTCACAAGTTAAAATTGAAGCCGCCGGACAGGAAGGAATCCGGCGGGGCATTTATGCGCTGACTGATGTTTTATGCGAAAACAGCGGCAGACTTCCGGAGGAATTACGGATTACCCGGGAACCATGGCTGAAAACACGTCTGGGGCGCAGTCCATTCAGCCCCATCAAGCGTTGGCCCGTCTACACGGACGAACTGCTGGACGATCAGGATTATTATCCCGATGCATTGCTGGAACGACTTGCACATGATGCGGTAAACGGCATCTGGATTGTGTCGGAACTCCGTGAATTGAGCGAAACGTCTTTCCGGAAAACGGATTCCCGGCGGGAACAGCGGCTGAAAAAACTGGAGCAGCTTGTTCAGAAATGCCATGGATACGGAATCAAAGTCTATCTTTTCATGATCGAACCGTTCGCGGTACTTCCGGATGACGAACTGCTCCGGGATCATCCGGAAATGTTCGGTCCTCCGGCATGGGGCGGAAAAACCTGTTTCTGCCCGGCGGAAGCCAATACCCGGCAATATCTTTTCGACAGTTTTCGAAGCATTTTCACTGCAGCGCCGCAACTGGGAGGCGTGATCAACATCTGCCTGGGGGAACGTCCCACAACTTGCCTGTCTTCGGTGCGGACCAGTGAACAGCGTCCGGTAGCATGTCAGACGAAATGCGGTCTGGGAATGGATGAGATCATGGAACGGAATCTCCGCGCCATGGAGGACGGAATAAAAGCCGCCGCGCCGGATGCTCGACTGATTGCATGGTTTTATCTTCCTGAAACGGAATCACTTGCGCCATGGGTTGCGACTGCGGCATCAAAAATTCCGGAAGGGGTGATCCCGCAATTCAATTTTGAATCAGCCTCGGTCAAAATACAATTGGGCAAACCCCGCCGGGCGGGTGACTACTGGGTTTCCTGCATCGGACCGTCACCGCGCTTCCTGAAAACAGCACGGAGGAATAACGTCAAGGATCTTGGAGCGAAACTGCAGCTCAGTTGCGGACATGAATTTACGGTCGTTCCATATATTTCCGCTCCCGGCATTGCATACAGAAAGTATCATGCAATGTACAAAGCAGGCGTCAATCATGTGATGCAGTCCTGGTATATTGGAAATTTCCCCGGTCTGCTGTCCAAAGCCATGGGACTGTTGGCTTTTGAAGATTTTCAGGAGAATGAGAAGTCGTTCCTGATCCGTCTTGCAAAGCAGGAATGGCATTCGGATTGGCATCCGGTTGTCAAAGCCTGGAAAAAATTTTATGCTGCCTATCAAAAGTTCCCGTTTTCTCTGCTGTTTCAATATTACGGACCGCAGAATTCATGCGTCAATTGGAAATTTCATTTTCTGCCGGAACTTTATCCGCTGACTCCTCTCTGGAAACCTAATTTCCCGGCGTCCGGCGATGCCGCGGGGGAATGCCTGGGCGGGTTTGAGCTTGAGGAAATCCTGACTCTGCTCTCGGAGCTCTGCAACAGCTGGCGGCAGGGGTGCCGGCTGTTGGAACCGCTTTACAGGAAATACAGCAAAGACAGGGAGCGTCTGCGTGACCTGAATGTCGCAAAAGCCACGGAAATCCTTTTTTTCGGAACATGGAACCTGTTCCGGTTCTACCTGTTACGACATCTTCTGTATTCGGGAGACCGGAGCAGTCTGGAACCGATGATTGATTGCGTGAAAGCGCAGCAGGAACTTTTCCGGGAACTGATTCCCCTGCTGGAATTTGACTCGCGTCTGGGATTCCATGGTGAAGCGCTGATCCGGATTTTTGATGAAAACAAGGCAAGACAGGCGATTGCTGATGCGGACATTGCACTGCATGAAGCGGAGCAGTTACGGCAGTCATCGCTGCCGCCGATACGTTACGCCCGGGAGCGCGGAGTCCTGCGAATGATCCCGGTGCACAGGGAAAACTCCATGCCCGGAGCCCGATGGAGCTATGCCGTTGCGGATGACGGTCTGCGGATATTCGTCACCCCTGCACAGGAATCCGCGGTAAAAGGCATGGAATTCTATTTTATTGACCTGTGCGGAACTCGTTATCCTCTGTATGAAATGTTTGAAATTTCCGGCGGTCAGATTTCCGGACTGGGAAATCTGTATCGGGCGGTTACTGGTAAAAAACGTTCTTCCGGTGTGCGGGCGGACTTCCGGGACGGAATGTACTGTTTTTTCTGGCCTCTGTGCGGGCTTCCGGTGGCGGACGGGGACTCCGTGGTGCGCTTCGGCTTTGCGGTCATTTCCGATCACGGCATGATTCCGGCGACAGGAAAAATCTTGTCCGGACGCCTGATGATGGGGGCGATCTCTCCCCATGATACCGTCTGTCTGGAACTGCATGGGGGTTCTCAAAAATAAATGAATTCAAGATTGCTATAGAGAATAAATTGCTTCGGTTTTGCCATAAATGGCAGTAATGGATCTTTTGGAGAAGGGAAATAAAATGAAGAATCTACGATTGGAACGAAATTCTCTCTTTTGGTCGCGTTTGGGCTTTGAGAATGACCCCGCACGGTTTGACGATACGGGGAAATTGATCGAGTTTAGTGACAATTACGCCAAGTATGCCCGATACCATGCCGATATGTACCGGCTGGGAATCAAACTCCATACCAGTATTCTGTTCAGTGGCTGGGTTGGCAATAATCAATATGATTATACTCTTACGGATCGGACACTGGATACTCTTTTTGCCGCTTTGCCGGAAGACGCACTGTATATTCCACGCGTCAAACTGAATGCGCCGGTCGAATGGTCGAAGCATCATCCTGAAGAACTTTTCGTATACTATGGAGGAAACAACGACCCGGAATATATCCGCCCTCGCGTGGGTTCACTGGAACATGATCTGCTGGGATACGAGGCTCCGAACGGCTATTACATGGGCAAGGACCAGCGTCCCAATGTCAACGGATTTTTTTCCAATCAGAGTTTTGCCTCCAAAGTATGGAAACATGATGCGGCAGAAGCTTTGCGCCGGCTTATGCATCATGTGGCGGAAAAGCCGTATGGCAGGCGGATCATCGGTTGGCACATTGCGTATGGCGTAAGCGGCGAGACCTGCCTTTGGGGACGCTTCGGACGCGAATACGGCGATTACAGCCGGGTGTTCCAGGAAGCTTTCATTGCATGGGGCGAAAAGAAATATGACTCCCGGGAGAATCTGCTCAAAGCGTGGGGGACATTGAAGATGCCGCCGCCTGACCGGCGTAGAAAAGTGTATGATTCCGTGGAGGCTTTTCAGAGGAAACGTCCTTGCGACCGGATTGTCCGCGATCTGGATGAATTTATGTCGGAACTGAACTCATACAATGCGGAATATTTCTGCCGGATCGTGAAAGAGGAAGCACCGGAAGCCCTGACGGGACTTTTTTACGGATATGTTTTGGAGTGCTGTAATTCCGCCTATACCGGCTGGCTGGGATTCGAGAAGATTCTGAACTCGCCTTACGTGGACTTCCTTGCCGCGCCGACCAGTTATACCTGCAGGCAGGCGGGAGAAAGCGGCGGGTTCATTGTCCCGGCACAGTCCGTCGGTCTCCGCAAACAGTGGGTAGATGAACTGGACATTCGCACTTATCTGGCTCAGCCGACAGCGGAAAACAGGATTCCGAAAGAATGCACCCGCGCAGTTTTTTACAGGGAACTGACCAAGAATCTTTCCGCCGATGCCGGTTACTGGTGGATGGATCTCGGCGGCGGCTGGTTCGATTCAGAATTTATCCATGACATTATTCAGGAAATTGAGTCCACTGCAGCGAAAATCCGTTGCCGTGAGCATGTATCCACAGCGGACGTTCTGTTTCTGATAGATGAAAGATCTCAGATTCTGCATACCGAATCCCCGGAGCTTTTCGGATTGCACAAGATTTTTCGGAGGGAAGCAGCTTTGGCGGGTGTTCAAATTGACCTTTACCGGATTTCCGATCTATCCCGGATTTCTCTGGAGCAATATAAACTGATTGTCTTATGCGATTGTCCGGAAATGCCCTCACTGTCAATGGATAAGACTGTATTATATATGTATCTGGACGCATTGCCGGAGGGATTGGCTGTCCAGGAAGTTCGCGGGCAACATTTCCCCGCAGGGGACATTGCTTTTCAGGATCTCATGTCCGGCAAAGTCACGTTGGAGAATTGGACGTTGCCGCGGGTTGCGCCGGAAGTGACGGCTGGTATGCGGGTGCATGCTCGACTTGCGGATGGAACTCCGGCAGTGGTATCCAACGGCAATCGCTTTTACAGTGTGTTGCCGATTCTTGGCTGGAAGCAGTTCCGTGAACTGGCGGAATTTGCCGGTTGCCGGCTGTATGGCGAGGCTCCATGTGTTGTATACGGCGATTCCCGCTTTACGGCGGTGTTTTCGCATGATTACCCGGAAAAGTTCAGGTTGCAGATTCAAGACTGATGTTCTGTTTCAGGAAGATTCATGTCCTGTCAAACTTCAAAGGATAAAATCATGCGCGGTCTTAATTTCCAATGGATTGAATGATGGAAGTTGGCATGGCAGATGTAAATATCGTTTTTTGTTTAACAAGGAAGGTGATGTGCAGTATGATTGCTCTAATGGTCAAGCAAATATTCAACCATTTTGCCTGATAGAGTTTTTTGAACTCAAAAATTTGAAACAAAAACAATGCTGTTAAAAACGGCATGGATGTATATTGACGCAAAAGCTGATTTTTACGTTTTCCCAAGATAAAAATATATTCTCTGTGCTGAAATGTTTTTGATGCAGAACAAAAAGAGTCATTAACAGACAAGAGCCAAGAATTTTGAAATGGGCTCTGATCATGTATACTTTACTGTGAAATAAATTATTGAAATTGAAAAGGAGTTATTATGCTATTGCCGAAAACGATTTCCCTGGACGGAAGCTGGGACTTTTTTTATACTCCGCAAAAATTCATTCTTGGCCGGTCCGCTTTACCTGCGGCGGAACTTTTCACCGGAAAAATAGTAACTCCCGGCTATTGGGATGACCATTATGAACTTTTTAGTGAAGAGGACTTCTTCGGCTTAAATGCCCGTTTCAATCCTGATTACCGCAAACCGTATTTTCCCATGGCGCGCAGTCTTTCACCCCATGCATCCAGTTCGTTCTTGATCGGCAGCGGTTATTACCGGAAAATTTTGAATGTAGATTTCTCGCCGGACGACCGGGTTGCTCTGACTGTCGGTCCCGCCATGTGGGGCTGCTCGGTTTATTGCGGCGGCAAGCTCGCCGGAAGTGTGACCGGTTATTCCACTGCAAGCACTTTTGACCTCACTGAATTGCTGGAGCCGAGAAAAGACTATGAACTGATACTTGTGGTTTGCAATGTTCATGACGATGGCGGGGCCTATTGTCGGCTTGACGGTTCGCATGACGGAGAGGATTATGGTACGCGTCCCGGACAGCACCGTGGTCTAGCAGCTCAAGGCTATCAATCGGAACGTGCCGGAATTGGTGGCGGTGTTTCACTTCGCATTACCGGTCACGTTGCTTTTAAGGATTATTTCGTTTCGTTTGAAAACGGAAAATTGCACTGGCATGTGGAGAGTCTTAACGCCGTTGGTAAAAATTTGATCTGGCAAGTGTTTGATCAGGAAAAACTGCTTGATTCCGGTTCATTGGTCTGCGAAAGTAATGAGTTTGAGTTTTTCAGTGAAACGTTGCTGGACCGTTGGTCCGACCGCACTCCCAGACTGTATCGTTTTTCACTTGAACTACGGGATGGCAATTCGATTTCTGATATTGTAACGTGGAAATACGGTCCGCGTTCGATATCCTGCCGTGAAACGCGCATTCTGGTCAACGGCTTGCCCACTTATTTCAGGGGAGCAACCGAGCATTGTTATTTCGCGGCGACCTGCAATCCGCATTTTGACAAACAGCAATACCTGCATGATCTCAGAATTCTGCGCTGTGCCGGCTTCAACTTTATCCGTTGCCACACCTGGTGTCCCCCCGAACCGTTTTATGAGGCCTGTGATGAGTTGGGAATTTTTGTCCAGACAGAACTGCCCTCGGTTTATTCTTTCGAGGAAGCCGAGATGATTATACGGATGATTCGGCGTCATGCCTGTGCCGTGATTTTCTGCGAAGGCAATGAAAAAAAGATTACCGATGCAGTATTGGAACGAATGCGCCGTTTGGTCAATATGCTTCATGAGCTTGCACCGGGAATGCTCTTTAATCCCCAGGAAGCCATGCGTGGTGTGGAATACGAATTCATTCCTGGCCGCACGATAACTCAAGAGCCGTTTCCGCATGATGCCATGCGCTTGGCGGAAGTGTCCGAATTTTCTGATCTTTACGGTTCGCTTGGCGGCGGATATTTCAGCTATATCAACGATGAATTCCCGGGAACCGCAGAAGTCGATCGTCAGCATACAATTTACAAAAAGCCATGTCTGAGTCACGAAATCGGAATTCTCGGAGGTTATCTGGATTTTTCCCTCGAACCGCGTTATGAGGGAACATTTATCGGTCAGGATCTCTTTTGTGCTGCTCGGGATAATATGCAGCGCCACGGTGTCTACCAATACGCAGAAATCTATTACAAATACAACTGCCGTTTTATTGCCGCTCTTCGGAAGCAATTAATCGAAAATCTACGTTCATGCTCGAACATAACCGGTTACGATTACCTCGGTGGAATTGATACGCATTGGCATCTGACGGGATATCCCTGTGGAATTTTTAATGAATTTTACGAGAAAAAATATGGTGAGACCATTGCGGACATTCGTTGCTATAACAACGAGAGTGTTTTGCTCTGCAGTGCCGCGAACGACCGCAATCGCTTTTGCGGTCGTTCATTTAAGGAGAAATTACTGCTTTCTTATTTTGGAGAACAGTCCGAAGCCGTTGGTGAGTTACATTGGTGGTTTGAGCTTCCAGGAGGTTCAGTTATTATTCAAGGTACCCAGTCCTTTGACCACGTGCCAAGCGGAGAGGTTACACCAATCGCCTTGATTGAATTTGTAATCCCGGAAGCCGTCAAACCCTATTGTGGTTTGCTCAAGGCTACTGCGTTCTTCAACGGCAAAGTCATTGAAAACAGCTGGAAGATCTGGATATTTCCTCAGGTAAAAACAATAACCGGTTCAGGAGTGTGCTGTTCCAATGTATTGACTGACAAGCTGATCAGTTTTGCGGAAAATGGCGGTGCGGTTTTGCTGACGGGCGATTTCCCGACCCAGACGTGGCAGGAAAATTTTCGGACGCATACATCAGGACGCTCACTTGGACACTCCGGTATGTTGCTTCACAATCATCCGGTCTGGCGGCATTTTCCAAATGAAGGCTTTGGAGATTGGCAATTTTTTCCGATAATGACAGGAAGCACATCTATCATCTATGATGAGAATATGCCTCATTATCAACCGCTGTTTGAACTGATTCCATCCTTCAAGCTGATTCAGCGCAAATCCATGTTGTCCGAATTCAGAACAGGACGCGGACGCATCATCATGTGCGGTTTTAATCTTGAGAACAAGGATCCGGCAGCACAATATCTGAAATACGAGCTGCTCGTATATCTGGATAGCCATAACTATGTTTCCGCTCCGGAGTGGAATCCGAATGATCTACGGGTCCGACAGAAAAAAAATCACGATTTTAATTTCAAAATAGTTAAAACCGATGAAGGTGGACGCCCGGTTTACAACTGAATTGGAGACTTTGTCAACATATATGGCTCAACATATTTTTACAAGGACAAGAAGTCTGATATGTTTTCCTTTTGTCTTTTATAAATTACTAAGTGTTTGAGCTCAAATGAAAAGGTTCTGCATTATTTTTTTCAAGGCAAGTGTCCAACGGGTTCACGTCAAGAAGGAGTTGAACTATAAAAAAGTCGTTATAAATTAACGGTTGGGAGACCTACATTTATGAGGGAGGAGTTGCTCCTGTTTTGCTTTCCGGAATGGTCTTGACACACGAGGAAAAGAGTTATTAACAGAAAAAGCCTATCTTTTTGAAATTGGCTCCAAGGGAAAATTCATGATGAAAACAAAATCTGTCGGCGCGCTGACTATGCGCGGTTTTATGATTTGCCTGCACCAGATGCATGACTTTATGCCGTGGTTCGGTCCGAACCTGCGGGGAATTGAAACCATACTCGACGCCATGGCGGACTCGAAACTGAACACTCTGCTGTTCGAATACGAAGCCTATTTTCCGTGGAGCGGCGGGAACCGCCGGATTTGCGCTTCAAACGCATTCAGCGAAACGGATATTGCCGCCATTCAGTCCATGGCAAAAGAACGGGGCATCGAAATCATTCCTCTGGTTCAGGTGCTGGGGCATGTCTACCATATTCTGATTCATCCGGAATATGCGGCTTGTGCGGAAGATTCCGGGATTCCGCAGCAGCTGTGTCCGCTTTCGAAAGAAACGCGGACTCTGGCGCGTCAGCTGATTGACGATATAATTCGTCTGCATCCGGGTCTGCGCTACATTCATCTGGGCGGAGACGAATGTGAACAGCTGGGACACTGTCCGCGCTGTGCGGCGTACGCCAAAGAACACGGACTGGCAGAGCTGTTTCTCAGCTATATGCGTTTTGTTACCGACTACGCGCTGTCCAAAGGCGTAACGCCGATTCTGTGGCACGACATTGCTCTGCGACATCCGGAATGTCTGGCTGAATTCGATGAACGGGTGATTTTTGAATTCTGGAACTACGGCGATGCCAGCCACGGTTCTCCGGAAATTCCGTTCCGGAAGCTGCTCGGAACCATTCCGGCAAACCGCGTGATCGTGAGTCCGGGCGCCCGTGCGGAAAAACAGCATGGTGCCTTGCATCACTCTGCGGCGCTGGTCGAGGCGAACATCCGCGAAATGAACGCTCTGGCGACAGACGCCGGAGCTTTGGGAACCATTCTGACCGACTGGCCGGATACCGGATGTTCGTTCTTTGACAGTTTCTATGCACTGCGGGTGCAGGGCGCGGCAAGTTCCGGTCAGAGCAATTCGTACCTGTTCCGCCGGGAATATGCGGAACGGGTCTTCGGAGTATCCGCTCCGGAACTGCCGGCTTATCTGGACTCCATTGCGGGGCTGACGGCTTTCGCCCCTGGCTTTCAATCGTGGCAGAGGCATCCACTCAACCGTTACGATCGTGCGCCGTATGACTTCGATCAACTGCTGCGCGATGTATTATGCGATTATGCCGAATGCAACGGCGAATATCGGCTGTATGAACTGATAGCACGCTGGAAATCGGTGCAGTATTTTGCGGAAATGCTGGCGGCGTGCCAACCGGGCTGCCGTCAAAACGAGACGGAATTCGCCTGGTACAGTCTGCTGGCGGAACTGACCGAGATGTTTTTGCTGATGGAACTCGGCGTTCTCAAGGAATGTTTTGTCCGGAAATATTTTGACAAGGTTTCCGACGAAATTCTGGTACGCTTCCAAAGCCGGGAGTTTCTCCGCCGGGCACTGACTCTCCGGGATAAAGCCGAAGCTGATTTCCGAACATTTTACAAACCGTACACGAGTGAAGAATGCCTGGATCGTTATTGCAAGATGCTCTTCAATCAAGGATTGAAAGACGGTTTGCAGAAACTGCTGGAATCGCCGGATGAAGTCAACTGGACGCGCGGGAACTGAGCCGATTTGTCGGGTTCCGGGTTTGTGCCCCGTGACACGGACCATTCCGGTTGACGGAGGTGCAGACGCGCATCCCGCGAATGTTTTCAGTATATCGGCAGGCGATTTCCGGATCGCAATCGCATCTTAGTCATGAAGAACTGGACCATCTTGAATGGGACAGGAAACCGTCGATTGAAATTCCTGCAATGGCATCCTCCTTGTTCCGGCACTGATTCCCATGTCGAATTTTGCTGTTTGTTTTGCCGATTACCGGACAACTTCCTCGTCCTTCCAGTCGGACAGTTTCCCCGTTCCCGTGTCAAAGTTAACTCCGATCAGCATGATCCGTTTATTCGCAAGCAAGTATGGTTTGAAGTATTCCTTTTTCTTGATCTGTTCCAATGCGGAATCGTCTTTGTTCAACTTGAATTCAAACAGATAAATCCATTTATCGGTCTCCGACACCGCGTCGATGCGCCCGTCGCTGGTGTGCGATTCTGCTTTGATGTAATAGCCGAGCAGACGGAAGATTGCAAAAAAGATGTTCTGAAAATTGCTTTCGTCCTTGTGATGCACATCATATGGAATCCCGGCGAAGAATGTTTCAAGAACTTTGCGGAGCCGGTCTATCTTGCCGTTGACCATGGAGTCAGCCAGCAGTTCACAGAAATTCGTGACGTCGCTTCGGGATTTTTCCACATAAGCGTTCAGAAGATAGGTGTTGAATGAAACGCTGACCTCCCGATTCGGGAAATCAAGCCGGAACCATGGCATGTTGAATTTCTTTTCCAACGATTTGATCGTCAGATAACCTGTTTGCAGCAGAAGGGATAAAGGATCTATCTTATCGACTTCAAAGGCCTCGAACGCCACGGCGGACACGGGACGCGACAGGACGTCTTCAAAATCAAAACGAGTTTTCTTAATCAGTTCCATCAGAAACGAGGGCGTTCCCGTTGAAAACCAGTAGTTGTTGAATTCGGCATCGTTCGTAAAAAACTGAGCCAACGATACCGGATTGTAAACAGATTCAGCCTTCGCATGAAATCTGTAACCGTCATACCATGCTTTGATTTCCGGCAGGAGTTCCTCGCGTGGCGTATTCAGCTGTTTACAGGCTGAATCGATGCGGTCTGCGAAATATGTCTCAAACTCTTTTTGGGTATAGCCGAACATCGTGGCGTAATCACGATTCATCGTGATGTCGGTCAGATTGTTGAGCTCGGAAAACAGCGAGACATGGCAGAATTTGCTGACTCCGGTGACAAATACAAACCGAGCTCTGCTTTCAAACGCCTTGATGACGGAATAGAAAGCCTTCAGATTGTCCAAAATGTCCTCGGCATGAGGCTCTCCAAGATTGTTCAAAATCGGCTTGTCATATTCATCTAACAAAATCACAACTTGTTCTTTTTCCGAAAGTTGGCGAATCAGATTCCTGAACATCTGATTCGGCTCATCATCTGAAAGTGAAATTTGGTAATCTTCTGCGACTTCCCTTACCAAACCGCAGAGACTGTGATTCAAGTCTTTTACACTACAAAACTTGCATCCGTTCATGTCCAGATGAATGACCGGATATGGCTTCCAGTCGTAAGGCTTGTCATAAACAGCCAGCCCTTTGAACAGTTCTTTTTTCCCTTGGAATACAGCCTTGAGTGTGGATACGGTCAGCGACTTTCCGAAACGGCGAGGCCGGGAAAGAAAATATCCTGCGGTAGCTGGACGGATCATGTTCCAGATGTATTCGGTCTTATCCACATACAGGAATTGCCCTCGAATGAGTTCCTCGAAAGAATAGGTGTAGCTGGTCAGGTCTTTCATGATTCTCCGCTCCTTGTTCATCAGTTCAATATACTTCATCAAGAGAAAAATTCAAACGGAAATTTCCTGAACCGGCTTGCCTGAGTCAATCCTTTGCCTGTTCTCCTGCAATACCTGAAATCTTCAGGGGTATTGCGTTTTATTTTGGACTTTTTGATTTCTGATGAGAAAATCTCCGTAAGTTTTCTCATCGCGATTTTGATTTTGCTTGCAGTTTGCAAGTGCTTCTCGTAGACTATACCCGGGCAAATCTTTTTGTATGGATTTTGAACGGCAAGAGTGAGAGGAGCATGGTGCGATGTTCAATATGACGAAGATCCGTGCGAGTCATGGTTCCGGGAAAAGTTTCTATGCAAATCATCTGTCGAGCAACGATTATTATTCGGAGCATGAAAGAGTTCGGGGCTATTGGCTGGGGGGATTGGCAGAGGTGTTTGGTTTGCGTGGCGGTATTGTGACAAGCAGGGAGTTCAGTCTGTTTCAGAAGAACATCAATCCGAAAACGTATGGGAAACTGACGCAGAAAAATATACCGGGCGGTCCGAGATTTTTTGATTTTCAGTGTGCGGCGCCGAAATCTGTTTCCGTAATGAGTCTGTTCGACGAGAGATTG
>DPDG01000070.1:13040-13166 GCA_003526375.1 Lentisphaeria bacterium | reverse complement strand
AGTTCGAGAGCTACGGCGGAATTCTCAAGGTCATGCGCTGTGCCCGTCGGCTCTCGAAGCTTCGCTTCTCGTCCGTTAGCGGTGGAACCGCCGACGGGGAAAAAACATGAGGGCTCCGCGCCCTCA
>DPDG01000070.1:0-12816 GCA_003526375.1 Lentisphaeria bacterium | reverse complement strand
CGGCAAACCGAGTTTGCCGTCTTGGAAAGTTTCGGCGGAATCATTCCGTAATCATGTCTTTGCAGGATTTCCCGCCGGGAATCATCGGCAGGACATGATCCTGATAAACCGTATGGCAGTCCAGCAGAAACGGACCGGGTGTCTCCAGCATTTCACGGATCGCATCCTCAAGCTCGTCCGCGGAAAATACATCCCGCGCCGGAATATCATACGAGTTTGCAATGCCGACAAAATGCGGGAACGGCTTATTTTCTTTCGTGCGCAAATCCGTATTGCCGCGTTTGCCGCGATAGAAAAGATCCTCGATCTGCGCCACCATGCCCAGATGCTGATTGTTCAGGATAATCATCTTTACGGCAATCTCCTCCACGGCAATCGTGCCGAGTTCCTGAATATTCATCTGAAAGGAGCCGTCGCCGTCGATATTGATGATAAGCTCCTCCGGCAGAGCCAGCTTGGCTCCCATCGCGGCAGGCAGCCCGAATCCCATGGTTCCGAGCCCGCCGGAAGTGAGAAGCTGGCGCGGACGGGTATACTGATAGAACTGCGCCGCCCACATCTGATGCTGTCCCACGCCGGGAACGATAACGGCTTTGCCGTCTGTCAGACGGTAAAGAGTCTCAATGACCTGCTGTGGCTTCAACTTGTCCGGTACCGGATGATATGCCAGCGGATGTTCCGTCTTCCAGCGCCGGATCGTCTCCATCCATTCCTGCCTCGGCAGAAAAACAGGCTCCCTGTTCAGTTCATGCAGAACCTCCCGGATATCGGCGGCAATTCCGATGTCGGCATGGACATTCTTATTGATTTCCGATTCGTCGATATCGATATGGATGATGAAAGCGTCGCGTGCAAATTCCTTCGCATTGCCGGTGGAACGGTCTGCGAAACGAGCCCCGAATGCCAGCAGAAGATCACACTGATCCGCCGCGTAATTGGCATAGTAGGTGCCATGCATACCGAGATATTTCAGGGAGAGCGGATGTGTTTCCGGAAATGCGCCGATCCCCATGAGAGAGGTCGCCACAGGGATATTGTATGTTTCGGCAAAACGTGTCAGTTCTTCGGAAGCGCCGCCGGAAATGATTCCGCCGCCTGCATAGATGCAGGGACGCTGCGACTTCGCAATCGCATGCCTGATCTGCTCCAGTTCCGCGGATGCGGCGTGCCGGTGAAGCGGTTTTTTGTGCAGTGCCGGAGCCGGTTCAAACTGAAATTCCAGCGTCATTTTCTGGATATTTTTCGGAATATCGATCCAGACGGGACCGGGTCTGCCGCTGCGCGCCAGTTCAAACGCGTTGACGATGGTGGAACTGATCTCGGCAGGGTCCAGCACCAGATAGCTGTGTTTGACGATCGGGCGCGTCATGCCGATGATATCGGTTTCCTGAAACGCATTTTTCCCGATGTACCATGTTTCGACCTGTCCGGTAATCACCACAACCGGAATGGAATCCATGTAGGCGTCCGCAATTCCCGTCAACAGGTTGGTGGCACCGGGCCCGCTGGTCGCCATGCAGACGCCAACCTGTCCGGTCGCTCTTGCATAGCCGTTTGCGGCGAATGCGCCGCCCTGTTCATGGCGCGGCAGGACCACCTGAATGCCGGAATCTGCGAGCGCCTGATGAAAATCGACTGCGGAACCGCCGGGATAGGCGAAACAGGTTTTGACTCCGAGGCGTTCCAGAGTCCTGATTGCGATTTGAGCTCCGTTGAGCAGGGACTTTTCCGGTATCATATTGTCTTTCATAACTTCAGTTCACTTTCTATTTCATAGGTCAGATCGGATGCGGAAATATAATTTTCCCGTTTTTCAGGATGATGAACGGGAAGTCCCGGAAAGCGTTTTGGAGAAAACGCGGAAAACGAACCCCGTCCGCATTACCGGGCGGTGTCTGCGGACGGGCACATAACGACGACTGCCCTGCAAGGCGAAAAGATGTGTCCGTAACTGTAACTCATAATGGAGGTAATATAAAGCAATCCGCTTTTCTTGTCAAATTCCCTTTCCCCTTTCAGGAACTTTTTTTGGCGTATCCAGCAGTGAAAGCGAGATCCGGCGGCGGGCACGGTCCACTTCAATGACGGTAACTTCAAGATGATCGTGGACGGACACGACTTCGGACGGATCGGCAATATAGCGGTCCGCCATGCGGCTGATGTGAAGCAGCCCGTCCTGGTGCACTCCGATATCGACGAATGCGCCGAATTTTGTTACATTCGTAACAATTCCGTTGAGCCTCATGCCGGGCTCCAGATCGTCAATCGTATGGACGTGTTCAGCAAAGGAAAAGACTTGAAACTCCGCCCGCGGGTCACGCCCCGGCTTTGCAAGTTCGGAAAGGATGTCTTCCAGCGTGGGAAGCCCGACCTCCTCCGAGAGATACGGTTCCAGACTGGGGCGGAATCCGGCGGCACACCGGCGCATGAGTTCCGTCACGCTCCAGCCGTTCGCCTTCGCCATGTCATTTACAATTTCATAACGTTCGGGATGAACGCCGCTTGCGTCCAGTGGATTCTCCGCCCCCCGGATGCGCAGGAACCCGGCACACAAGCTGTAGGCTTTCGGTCCAAGCCCCTTTACGTTCAGAAGTTCGGCGCGGGAGGAAAACATCCCGCGCTCCGTACGGTAGTCAACGATATTCCTCGCAAGACGTTCCGTAAGTCCCGACACGCGGGCAAGCAGTTCCATACTGGCATTATTGAGTTCGACACCGACCCGGTTCACGCAACTTACCACAACATCGTCCAGGGACTTTTTCAGTGCGCCCTGATCGACGTCATGCTGATACTGCCCGACCCCGATGGACTTCGCGTCAATCTTGATCAGCTCGGAAAGCGGGTCCTGAAGGCGGCGCCCGATAGATACGGAACTGCGGAAAGTCAAATCCAGTTCCGGAAATTCCCGCCGCGCCACCTCTCCCGCGGAATAGATCGAAGCTCCGCTTTCATTGACGCTGACAACCGGCAGTTCCGGCGGCAGCACCTTCCTCAGGAACGCTTCGGTTTCGCGCCCGGCAGTGCCGTTTCCGACTGCAACCGCCTCGATGCGATACTTTCCGGCAAGTTTCTTCACGATTTCGCCGGAACCGGGATGCTCCGGGAAAACGACAAGATGTTCCAGGAGACTGCCGTCCGAATCCAGAACCGTTGTCTTGCACCCGGTACGGAAACCGGGATCAAAAGAGAGAACACGCCTGGCTCCGAGCGGCGGTTCCAGCAGAAGTTTCCGCAGATTCGCGGCAAAAACCTGAATCGCCTCTGCATCCGCAGTGCCTTTCAGACGGTTCAGGAATTCATTTTCCAGCGACGGCAGAATCAGACGTGTATAGGCATCCTCCGAAGTCTGTTCCAGAAGCTTCAGAAACGGAAACCGCGGATTACGGATCACCATGCGTCCGAGAATCCGCAGAGCCTCGTCTTTCAGGGGACGGAGCTGAATCGTCAGAAATCCTTTTCCGGCGCCCCGCATGACAGCCAGCGCACGGTGGGACGGCACCCGATGAACCGGCTCGGAATAATCGAAATAGTCGCGGAAAACCTGTGCTTCCGCCTCGTTCTCCCTGGATTTGACCGCTTTCGAGGCAAACAGCGCACGACGTGCAAAAAGATCGCGCAGGCGTGTGCGTATTTCCAGATCTTCGCTGATCCATTCGGCAATGATGTCGGATGCTCCGGCGAGAGCGTCGTCCCTGCTCATTTTCACGATATAGGGGCGCAGGTCAATTTGAAAAACACGCTGCCCGTAGATGAGTTTTGCGAGTGGTTCCAGCCCTTTCTCCCGCGCGGCGGAGGCACGCGTTTTCCGTTTGGTCTTGTACGGCAGATAAAGATCCTCAAGCATGGTCAGAGTATGCGCGGAGCCCAGTCTGGATGCAAGCTCGTCCGTAAGCAGATTCCGCTCCCGGAGCGATTCCAGCATATTGCCGCGCCGCTCATTCACTTTCCGGAGCTGTTCCACCGCCTCGCGCAGGCGAAACAGAACCACTTCATCCATGCCGCCCGACACCTCTTTGCGGTAACGTGCAATGAACGGCACCGTCGCCCCGTCTTCAAACAATGCGGCGACTTTGCGGATTCTGTTTTCCGGCAGATTGAGTTCCGCCGCCAGAAATTGAAAGTCGGAATCGTTCATGGCACTCTTGCCGCCTCCCGGAAAGCCGAATCAGAAAACAAGTTTTCCTCCGGTTTCAAAACATTCATTGAAAGCATGTTCCAGCCCCCGGATTACGACCTGTCCGTTTTCCGCCTCGACGGAAAGCAGATGCTCCGGCACATCCTGCACTGCGGAACGTTTATGGAGTTCTTCAATGCAGAAAGTATGCTCACGTGCGATGTCCAGCGTGCAGGTGAAGACGGAACGGTCGGAAACTTTCGCGAGCACATCGCGGAACATATCCGGATGCGGCATGGAAATCTCTCCCTCCTCCAGAACGACGCCTGCGCCGTCATACATGCCCCATTTTCCGGTATTGAAATCAATACGGGCGGAACCGTTCTCGCACAGAATGCGGATGACCGGATTGTGAGTTTTATTTGATGCGTGGCTGAAGTAAGCGCAGATTGCAACTCCGCGCGCAGTCTTCAACTGAATTCCGCAGGTATCAAAATACTCAATGCTTTTTCTTGCGCGGTAAAGCTGCCCTTCAACCGTGACGGGATGCGCCGAACACTCGAATGTTTCACCGGCAAAAAACAGCGGCAGGTTCAGATAATGCGCAAACGCATTGTTCGCCGGGGAATCCAGCACCTGTTCCCCGGAGACGGTTCTGATCCGTCCCGTCCAGTTATTGCGGGAATAATACGCGTCGGCGCGCGGCCAGATGCCCATGACGGCAATGGATTTCAGCGCGCCGAGCCTGCCGGATACCAGTTCCTTTTTGATTTTCCGGAACTCGCGGGAATAAATATGCTGGAACCCGACCGCCACGAAACACCCGGATTCCGCTTCCGCCCTGCGCATACGGTCCACTGCTTCGAGTGAACCCGCCGCGGGTTTTTCCACCAGCACATTCGCGCCGTGTTCAAGACAGCACTTCGTCAATGGTTCATGCGAGGAAATCCCTGTCGGCAGACAGACCAGTTCCGGCTTCCGGGCGCTGCGCCCGAACATTTCATCAAGGGAATCGAAGACTTCACATCCGATCGACTCGAAATACGCCATATTCTCCGGTGTTCTCTCACGCGGCAGAACCACTGCGGCCGGGAACTCGATCTGTCCGGACTCCACAAGCTGTTTCAGTTGATTCAGATGACTCTGGGCATATCCATTGATGCCGACCAACGCAGTTTTCACTTTCATTTACGTTCCTTCTATCGCTTTCTGTAAACCTGATTGTTGCTTTGCTGCAAGGTATTTCCTGTCCTTTCGCAAATTTCCCCGCCTTGCCGCGCCGTTTTCCGGCAGGCGCATTCAGAGGAACCGCAAGGCCCCACACGAAAAAACGTTCTCATGACATCATGTATTCCAGCGTTTTTCCGCAAGCAGGATAATATTAACGCCGCAAGGTGGAAGATCAAGGGCGACTTCTCCATTTTTGAACGGATTTTTCCGTTACGGCGCAATACGGCCGGAATCCAGGTCCAAGGACCGGGTAATATCCTCGGCGCTTTGATGCAATTGCCGGAAAATTGCGTCAATTCCATTCCGGTCAGTTCGCCTGCAGAGCATATAACACCCAAGTGAAGCGACAATATCGCCGGCTTTGTTTTTTACAGGGACGGCAATTGCCAGGGTTTCGCCATAGATATCCCTGCACCCCCCGTTTATGCGAATCTTTTTAAGTTCATGCTTCAGATTGGCAGAGGAGTTGTTTACCTCCGGCCATGCATTATAAGCAGGAAGCTTGTTGCGTTCTATAAAATATTCCAGTTGAGTTTTGGAAAACCAGGCCAGCATGACACGGGTCGTTCTCATGCTGTAAAACTCCTCATTGGCATGCCACTCAGGAGCTTTCAGGTTGTCATGGGAAACACGGCAGCGGATCAGTTCCACACGTTTTCCATTGACGATTGTTGCCAGTAAAACACTCTCATTCAGATCGTGGGAGAGTTTTTGCAGGATCGGGGCAGCGGCAACCGTCAGGTGCCGGATGATGCCCGACGACCGGAAAAGTTTGCAGCAGCGTTCCCCCTCCTCATATTGTCCATGCCGGATTCTGGTAACATAGCCGCATTTTTCCAGTGTTCTCAGAATATTCCGTGCTGTTACCTGAGGAATTGCTGTTTCTTTCGTTATCTCCGAGAGTGTCAAAGGCCTGTTTTCAAGCGCGCGATCCGTAAGAAGTTCAAGCACGGACATTGCTTTTTCAATTGATTTTACCGTAGAATATCCCATAAGGAACCCTGTTTTTAAATTCAGCAATGCTGAATAAATATAATATTTTATTAAATCAATGCAAATGAAGACTGAAAAAATTTTGATTTTTTAATTGTAATACTATATTTAACTCCAAAGAGGTATCCTAAAACACGAAAGGACAATAAAATGAAAACAGTTCAGCTTTACGTCAGGCGCATTTTCAATTTAAATGGTGAATTGATCAGATTTACAATGATCGAGCTCCTTATCGTTATAGCGATCATCGCCATTCTTGCCGCAATGCTGCTCCCGGCGTTGGGTATCGCGCGGGAAAAAGCCAAGACAATCAGTTGTATGTCAAATTTCAGGCAGATAGCATTGGGACTCATCGAATATATGAACGACTACAAAAATCCGCCGAATGCAGGGTATTATGCAAACAATGCAACCTATCCGAACAGGCAGCTCGCATTCATTCCGGGAGACGCGACGAGGCCATGGACCTGTGCCCTGCTTCAACTTTATAAGATGCCGAAGACAATATTTCTCTGTCCATCCAAGCCTTACGACGCACGCAGTTTCGGAACGACTCTCAGTATCAACGGAACAGTCTATCCGACTGCATCGGGGGAATATATCGGCTGTGCATTGAATTATCAGTTTGACGGTATACCATGGGACAGAAAGGAGATGCAGGGGAAAGGCGTTCTGAGTGAAACCCGCAGCGCATGTCAGTTCCAGCCGTGGCAGAATGTGAGCAGTTATATCAATAACCAGGCTCTGGATATCAATCGCCATAAGACAAAACGCAACAACATCATTTTTTCCGATGGACACGGAGAACACAGGGAATGGCGTGAAATGTCTTCCAAACTGATTTTATCAAAAAGCTGATCATAAAAAAGGAGAACCGCAATAATGAAATTCAAACCTTTGCTTGCTGCCGCAGTCTCTGCCGGAAGTCTGTTCTGCCATGCCGGATTGCCGGATATCGCAATTCCCCGGACAGGAGCGTCCGATATTTCAGCCATACCGGAAAATTCCATGGCAAGAATTGCCCGTTTCTCGCCGCCCGGAAGCAGCTCCAATATGCCGGAACGTACCATCGTTTCTCTTGCTTACAACCATGACACTCTTTTTGTCCGTGCATTATGTGAAGACAGAGAAAAGGAGGAAGGCAGAATATTCCTTAATGATGATGCGTTTCAGATCGTGATCGGAAGCGGCAATGCGGGAACCTCGGAGATGAAGTTCGGCGGTTATGAGGGGGCATACAGCAAACAGGATAAAGTTCAGCATTTCTATGAATTCACATGCAGGCGTTCCGGCATCCTTTCGCGGAGTTACAATGAGACGCCTCTGCCTGAACCATGCTTCAATGCTCAGATCACTCCGCTGGAAAACGGCTGGCTGGTTGCAATGAATATTCCGTTTGCCGCCGCGGGAATTAATCCTGCGCAGACTCCCGAAATATTTTTCAATGCTTTCCGCTTTCACAGAAACAGACGTTACGGCTGGTTTCTGCCGGCATGGACTCCATATACTCCGCTGCCGTTTGTAAAAGCAAGGCTGCTTTCTGCCGCTGAAAACAGAGAAAAAACTTTTACGGACATTGCCGCTGCCGGACAGAAGCCTCGCAAAACCTCCGTGAACACGGCGGAAAAGTTTGTTTTTCAGTATTATCCCCTGCAGAAAAAACTTCTTGCCCGATTTGCCCCGTCTGAGGGAAAAGGAAAGATCGCAATCAAAAATGGTTCTTCGCGTGAGGTTGCCCTTTCTGCGGAAGAAAATACGATCATTCAGATGGATGTGCCTTTTTCAGAAGGGACACGCTTTACCGCCACTGCATCCAAAGACGGGAAAGTCATGAAAACGATTCAAGCCGTTGTCCCGCCTTATCCCGCCTGGGCAGAGACCAGAGCCGGGGAACAGTATCTGAACGGAAAAGTTCCAAGTCCGTGGAAAACGCCGGAATTCAATGATAAAACGGTAAAACTGGCATATGGGCAAATCCGGTTCGGGACAACGGCTCTGCCGGATTCCATTCTGGCGTGCGGAACGGAAATATTGTCCGGGCCTGTCAGGATTGAAGCAGTAGCGAACGGAAAAACAGTTCCGGTTTTGCCATACAGCCGTCTGGCTCAGACGGGCGGGGCGCTTCTTGCGGAAAGCAGATACTCCTGCGGGATAGAAGTCAAAACCCGCGTGGAATATGACGGATTCATGATCGTGCGTCTGCGTCTTAATGGAATATCCGCCGAAAAGCTGGAAAAGCTGACGGTCAGGATTCCCGTAAGACGTGAATTGGCGACTTACATTTTACGTGGTCTTTCACAAAATCTGGTCACGCTGGATCAATACGGATATCGGGGAGACAGTGGAGAAATCTGGCTGGGAAATGCGGCAGGAGGCATATCATTCGATTTCGACCGCAGATTCTTTTTCTCACCGGCAAACGGACGGCAGATCGAAGTTGCTTTTACAAATGAAAAAACTGCGGAACTGCTCCTTCATCCGGTTACGGAGAAAGGGCAGATCAAAAATCCGGAACAGGTCTTCCAATTTTTCCTCCGCGGCACGCCGGTCCGTTCCGATTTTATTCCCGCACCGATGACGAGAATGTCGCTCTGGTTTGAGAACTGGTCTGATTATCAGGGATATCCCGATCTGAAAAAAATACCCGAAATGCGGAAACGTGCAGAACAGGCACATGCGCAGGGAAAAGATTTTTATATCTACTTTTCGCAGGTTCTTGCCGAAAATGCACCCGGATATGATTTCTATCAGGCAGAGTGGATTGCTCCGCCGGAACGGGCATGGTATAAGCGTGCCTACAATCCGGGGAAAGGTGTTCCGTGCCGTGTGGTCTGTTTCCGAGGAGAAGCCGGCAATCTGATCCTCGACGGAGTGGAAAAATGTATCCGTTCCGCTTCCATCGACGGCGTTTATCTGGATGGACCGACCGTTCCGTTTTCATGCGAGAATCCGTCTCATTCATGCAGCGACTCCATAGATGCGGTCTGGGATGATTCCTGGCAATCAGGAAAGATTCTCGGACAGCGTGCGTTTTTGAAACGGCTCCGCGGAATCTTCGATGAACACGGCAGGAAATTTCCGATCTGGGCGCATACCGGCGGCAGTCTTTCCATTGCGACGCTGTCATTATGCGATTTTTATTATGACGGTGAACAGCTTGCCCGCTATAGACAAGGGTATCTTCTCGAACCGGAAAAGATGCTGATCTGTTATTCAGGTGTGCCGTTTGGTTTTCGCGGAATCTTTCTCCCGCAGCTTTATTTTGATAAAAACAGAGGTTGCAGAGCCGCTTTGCCATGGAGTCTTGTTCATGGAATCGCAAGTTCAGGCGGCAGTATCCTTCAGCAGTGCTATTTTGAATCATTCGCAAAAGAAAAAGGTGTGTTTTATCCGTATTGGGGGGAACAGAAAGCGCTTGGGAAGATATCTTCCGGCAAAGCGCTGATATCCTATTGGATCGGAGAAAATGAGGCAATGCTGACAGCATCCAATCTGCGTTATAACGGAACGGAAAAAGTAACACTGGACCTTTCTGCATTTTTTGGAGGAAAAGAGATTCAGATTTCATGCCTGAACCATCCGGAGGGATTTACTTTTAACGGAAAAATTCTTCAGACTGAAATTCAGGAGGGGGAAATGAAACTCTTTTCCATCCGTCCCGGAAAGAAGACGGAAGATATAATCCACACGCAGAAAAAAGAAACCGGGGAAAAGAAGTTTTTCATTGAAAAGCCATATCAGCCGGAACACTGGAAAACGAATGTGAAAAATACAGCATCGAAAGAGTTTCCGGTAAAAATAGAAACGAAACGGGGACATATCGCAGGAAAGATTGAATATACTGGTTTTCTCCCCCCGGAATTTCAGTTGACCGCAAGACTCCGTCACAGCGGACGCCTGAAAATTGAAGTCAATGATGTAACCGTCTTATGGGACGGGAACTGGGTGTTCCGGAATTTTCTGGACCCTGAAATTCCTCCATCGAATGCTTCAAAAGAGATTCCTTTGAAAAATCAGGCTGTTACGGTAAAGATCAGAGTAATGGAACAAGGCAAAATCTTCATAGATTACAATGGAGAACCGCTTGTCATTCGCGGGATTCCGTTGAAAGCATCCGGGAAAAAGCTTCTTGCATTTTCCACATGGGCAGGAGATTCACTTGAATTTGACTGTATTGAATTCACAGATAAAATCGATAAGGTTGTTTCACCCGTCCCTGTTCATCCGGTTCATGACATACAGTAAGGGAAAAATGCTGTCTTGCTCATTCTTCAAAAGCAGGCAGCTCCGGGGACTCCATTTTGAGATCCCTGTCCCAGATGTCTCCGAAACGCTCGATCAGA
The DNA here is from genome assembly GCA_003526375.1 of Lentisphaeria bacterium. Classification (GTDB taxonomy): domain Bacteria; phylum Verrucomicrobiota; class Lentisphaeria; order Victivallales; family UBA1829; genus UBA11452. The sequence continues at coordinate 2,136 of DPDG01000070.1, read as the reverse complement.
ATCCTTGTCCGTTCCTGCGGATCCCTGCGGATGATCAGAATCTGGATTTTGGGATTCTCCCGGCAGATTTTTTCCGCAAGGGGCGCCCCTTTCAGAAAAACGGAGGTGGACAGCGCATCCGAATCAATTCCTTTCGGGGCAATCACGGAAACAGACAGCATGTTCTGAACCGGATATCCGGTTTTCGCATCAATGATATGAGTATACTGCTTCCCGTTGATGATGACGTAACGTTCATAATCGCCGCTCGTGGCGATCACGGAATCCAGCATCGGCACCACGGTCATGATCCGGCTTTTGTCAAGCGGATTTTTGATCCCGACACGATAGTGGTCGCGCCCGACTTCCGGAATCGGCTTCGGAAGGCAGAACAGATTGCCGCCGAGGTCCAGAATGCCGATATCGACTCCGCGCCTCAACACTTTTCTCCGCGCCTTGTCCAGTGCATAGCCTTTGGCAATGCCGCCGAGATCCAGCCCGATCCCGTCCACGGAAAAACGGACCGTTTTATTCTTGTCGTCGAAAATGACTTTTTTCAGTCCGACCAGCTTCATTGCTTCGTCGATCTCTTTCCGTTCCGGCATGGTGCAGCGCCTGCGATGAAATCCCCACAACGTCATCAGAGGTTTGACTGTAATGTCAAAGGAACCATCCGAAAGCTCATAATACTTTCTGGCGCTCAACAGAATTTCCCAGAGTTCGTCGGAACAGCGGAAAGGCTTTTGGAACGCGGTCGCATTCAGACGGGAAAGCTCACTGTTCTTATCGTAAATGTTGCACATGGACTCCAGCCTGCGGATTTCATTCTGGGCATCATCCGCCGCACGGTTCAACATGTCGCGGGAGTTATCATAAAGATCCAGGCTCGCCACGGTTCCCATGACGGGAAAACTTCTCGTTTCCCTCTCCACTCTGCCATGCTCCAGAAAAAGAAAAAAAGCAATTGCAATCAGAACGATGCCCATCACCAGAGCAAACAAGATTTTTCCATTTTTCATTTTAACGGCCGGAACCTCCCATGTTATTTCAGTTATGCCCGCGGATGAAATTTCTTATGAACGGACAGGAGCCGCTGCTGATCCACATGAGTGTAAATCTGCGTCGTGCTGATGTCCGCATGCCCCAGCATCTCCTGAATGATCCGCAGATCGGCGCCGTTTTCCAGCAGATGGCTGGCAAAGGAATGGCGCAAAGTATGCGGGTGAATATTTTTCTTGATGCCGGCAATTTTCGCGGCATCCTTCACGACAGCCCAGATCCGCTCCCGGTTCAGGGGTTTGCCGCGATTCGAGACAAAAAGCATCGGCTCTTCCGGAGAGGAGATCAGCTCGGGACGCGACTTCTCCAGATAGCGTCTCAGAATACCGACCGCCGTACGCCCCATCGGGACAATCCGCTCCTTGGACCCCTTGCCGAACACCCTTACGATATCCTCATCGAAGTTCAGCGATCCCAGTTTCAGACCGGCTGTTTCGGAAACGCGCAGTCCGCAGGCATACATCATCTCCAGAATGCAGCGGTTGCGCAGCGTCAGCGGGTCTTTGGAGTTGGCGGAAAAGGCGTTCAGGAATGCATCCACCTCGGCGGTAGACATGAACTCAGGCAGGATGCGCCACAGTTTCGGGGAATCCATGACGTCCGTGATATCGGCGCCGATGATGCGCTCCTGAAACAGATAGCGGAAAAAGACCTTGATCGCCACGAGGCGCCGTGCAAGGGTCGCAACCTCCATTCCGCGGTCTTTGCAATCGGACAGATAATCAATGATATCATCGCGCGTCACCGCCATATAAGAACTGATGGAACGGGCTTTCAGGTATGCAATGAAATCGGAAAGGTCAGACCGGTATGCGAGCACAGAATTTTTGACAAGACCGCGTTCAAGGGAGAGATAGCCGATAAAATGTTCCAAGGCACGTTCCATAACAAAAAACCAGTATCACTCCCTAAAAATATGCCATTCTGTAAAAAAGTCCTGAAAAACAGCCTGGATTGCATTTGTTCCAAACCGATATAATATACAGTTGAAATACACAGTTGCAACAGAGCGGGGGATTTTTTCCGGAATCTTCCGCTCAGAATCCGATACAACCTGCACCATACTATCTTTATAAAGACGGCAAACTTGTTTTGCCG
>DPDG01000012.1 GCA_003526375.1 Lentisphaeria bacterium | reverse complement strand
AAAAAAACAGGAAAACTTGAATTATTTTAATTTTTAATCAGTTTCAAAAATTCCATACGGGTGGACTGCTGGCTGCGGAAAGAACCGAACATGGCAGACGTCACCATGGTCGAATTCTGTTTCTGGACGCCGCGCATCAGCATGCACAGATGCTGCGCCTCCATCACAACCCCGACGCCCTCCGGCTGAATCGTCTCGTAAATCGTGCGTGCAATCTGATTGGAAAGCCGTTCCTGTATCTGAAGACGGCGCGCGAACATATCGACGATACGCGCCAGCTTGCTGACTCCGAAAATCTTTCCTTTCGGAATATAGCCGATGGAGCATTTTCCGAAAAACGGGAGCATATGATGTTCGCACATGCTGTAGAATTCGATGTCGCGGACAATTACCATATCCTGGCTCTCCACCTCGAAAATGGCTCCGTTGACGACCTTTTCCAGATCCTGTTGATATCCGCGCGTCAGATATTCCAGACTTTTGCGGACACGTTCCGGTGTTTTCTTCAATCCTTCGCGCTCGGGGTCCTCCCCGAGCTGAAGCAGTATATTCTTGATTTCTTCTTCCATAAAAAATCCCGCTCTATGATGATTAAAGCAGTCAATATACACCCGTTTTCCGATTTATGAAGCGGGAAAAAGAGTTATTTTGCAAAAAAGAAGAAACAGTCATCAGAAAAAGCAAATTCACTGCACAGGAAAAGCATTAGTTCAGTTCTACCGACAGCATTGCCTTTGCAAGTCACCAGGTTTTTCCATGCTGCCACTCCTTTCCCGTCCTCCCGCCAGTTTCATCAAAATAAGAACTTCCCGGAAAAACATACGGAGAAATCCATCTGAAACTTGATTTTTCCGGCAACCCGTTGTAATCTATCGGGAAAACAGGAGCAAGCTTGATCATGCGGGAACAACCCATTTCGGCAAAACCGGAAAAACATCCGTATCTTTATGGAGGCATCCTTATTTTCCTTGTCTGGTTCCTGCTGCACGTCTTCACGATCTCGTGGGAACTGCCGCACACCATGCCGCCGGAAACAGACGGCATCTCCCCGGATACGTCTCTCAATGCACGCGCCATGATGGCAAAGGAAACGTTCAAGTATCCGCCGCTGCAATATCTCACCGTCGACTGGCTGACGCCGCGCATCGCGGAAAAAGGAATGACGCCCGCGCAAATCCTGGAACACCGTTCCGCGCGTCTTGAGGCAATGCGCTGGATCACGGCGTCGCAGGAACTCCTGACCGCGTTCCTGGTTCTCTTTTTCGCACTCAGAATTCTTCTGCTCCCTCTGCTCCCCTCCCTCTGCGCGGCGCTCTCCTTTCTTCTGCTGCCTCTCTCCCTTTTCTACTCTCAGACAACCAATATGGATATGCCGTGCGCGTTCTGGTTCTTTGCCTCCATCACCTGCGCGGTTTACGCGGAATATTTTGCAGAACGGAAAAAAATCTATCTCCCGCTTTCTCTGATGACAGGCATTCTGATCGGCTGTGCGTTCTGCACCAAGGATCAGCTCTATGCGGCATATCTGCTTCCCGCCGCGGCATTTGCAGTCTGGAAACTCCGGCGTCATAAACAAGTTGTGCCGGCACTCATGCCGTTTTTTCCGTGGCTCGCCGGATTCCTGATCTCGACAGCATCCATCTATCTGCTGATCGGGAAAGAGACCTTTCTGCCGCATTTCAAATGGATCACCGGAAGCGGTTCCGACGCTTCGTATGCCATGGTCTCCGACACCGTTTCCGGGCATTGCCGGCTCTTTCTGCTCCAGTTCCAGGATATCGGGACAGCTCTCGACTGGCCGCTTCTGCTGTTTTTTCTCCTCTCGATTCTGCTGCTCATCAGAAAACCGTCTGCTCTCAAAGAAAATAAAACGATACTGCCGCTATCGGTCTTCACTTTGCTGACGGTGTTTTCCATTCATCTCTTTTTCTGTCAGGTGGTCCGTTACACCTATCCCCGCTACCTCGTCCCCGTCCTGCCGTTTTTCTGCCTGCTCGCGGCATTGCTCTGGCATCAGGGCTTTTCCCGGAAGGCAGTGCGATATACATTCCCCGCGCTTCTTCTCGTTCAATGCGCCATTGCAGTTCAATTTCTCTACGGGCTGAATCATACGCCGCGGACACAGCTGGTCCGTCTCATTGAGAACGACAGGGATTCCTTATCGCAAATCCGGATGAATACGGTTTCCGCCGCAGTCGGCGCACGTTATATTCTGCACAAGGACGGGTCGATGCACCCGAAGAAAAAAATTCAGCCATGGGGCGCGCAACTGGGGCTCAACCGTTTCGGAATTTATGACATCATGCCCGACGACATTTCCATTTTCATGGTCGCCCCCGCATTGCTCGTTTCCGAATCTCCCGGTAAAAAACTGGAAGATTCCGGTTTTCAGCTCCGGCAGATGTTCCGTCTTCCGACGCCCCTGATCCCGACTCTGTACCGCCATGACGCGCATCCGCTTTTTCTGTATGCCGCGGCGCCGCGCCCGCCAGCCGATGATCCGCTGGCGGATTTCAGAAAAGAACCCCTTGAAATGCAGATGATCAAGCTGGCATATCTTGTCAGCCGGAAACCTCCGCTGAGCAATCAGAAGCTTGCAGAGATCGGCAGGGCGCTCGCGGCATTCCATGCGCCGGATACGGAACATTACGACCTGCCGTATTTCGTGCATCTTTTCCTGCATTTCGCCTACCATGCAGCAGGACGCGGCAAGGACGCGGAAACGCTTCGGAATTATCTCCGCCAGGCATTCCCGCAGGAGTCTCCGCCGCCTCAATTGAAATAAGCCTAATTGTTAGGCATTGTTTGACAGTATGCATTCCTCATCTATATTTAGAATCAGAGGCTTAAACGATTAGGCAAAACAGGCAATGAATGAGAACGGAACACATCAGGATATCAGTTTGAAGGAGCTTGCGGCATATTGCGGTCTCTCTTCCGCCACGGTATCCGACGTCATCAACGGCAAAGCGCGCCAGAAACGCATCTCCGCAAAAACAGAGACACGCGTCCTTGACGCCGCAAAACGTCTCGGCTACCGTCCGAACCGTCTGGCGGCATGTTTCCGCCGCGGGCAGAATCCTGCAATCGGAGTCTTTCTCCCGGACCAGGCTTATGCTCCCGTAGCCGCACTCTCCATGGGAATCTCCAATGCGGCATTGAAAGACAACATTCCGCTGAATTTCTATTACGGGCTCCAGGACAGCGATTATGCGTCCTTTCTGGACCTGGTCAGCATCAACGGCAATTGCGGGATCATCTCCTATATGCCGAGTTTTGCCGCATTTGAAGACAAGATCAGGCATTTTACGGAACGCGGCGGAATCGTCGTCATGCTGAACTCGCCGTCCATGGAAAACCTGAATGTGAAATACCTCTCCCTGCGCAATTACGACGCAGGAGTGATCGCCGCACGCGGTTTGGTCAGGAGCGGATGCGAGGAATTCCATGCGTTCTGCGCACACGATATTCAGGGAGGGCAGCGGGAAGCCGGTTTTCGAGATTATCTGCGGAAAAAGAAAATACAGCCGCACCTTCACGAAGGCAATGACTGGAAAGAAGCGGTTCTGAAAACGATCATCCGGAGAGCAGCACGCAAAACCGTCGGAATTTTCGCATGGACCGATTTTGTCGCACTGGAAATGTTCCGCAGCTTCCGGGCTCTCGGCGCCGCCGGAAAAATCGGGAAAAGCATCAAAATCATCGGATGCGACAATTCACCGTTCTGCCATTCGATGGACCCGCCGCTGAGTTCAGTCGATCTTGCATTCCGCGAACTCGGATTCACGGCAATGAAGTATCTGCTGGAATGCATGAGCGCACCGGACACTCCCCCGCCCCCGTTGCCGGAACCGCACCTGGAACAGCGCGAAAGCTCTTGAATACAACGAAAAATTCTCAATACAAAACTCAAAAAAAGGAGACTTGAAATGAAAAAACTCGGATTCATCGATCTCTTCATCGACGAATGGCACGCAAACAATTACCCCGCATGGATCAAGACGGCAAGACGCGGAACGGAATTCGAGCTTGCCTATGCCTGGGAAAAAGCTCCGCAAAACGGACGCCCGCTTGAAAAATGGTGTGCGGATTTCGGAGTGACGCCGCTCAAAAGCATGGAAGAAGTCGTAGAAAAATCGGATGCGGTCTTCGTGCTTGCGCCGTCCAATCCGGAAGTGCATCGCGAACTGGCTGAGATTCCGCTGAAAAGCGGCAAACCAGTTTTCGTGGACAAACCTTTTGCGCCGTCGAAAGCCGATGCGGAAGCGATGTTCGAACTTGCGGCAAAACACAATACCCCGCTGATGTCGAGTTCCGCCCTCCGCTTTTCCACCGAGCTGGACGCCTACCGCAACAAGCCGGGCACGACTTATATGGAAACAACCGGCGGCGGAAGGTCTTTCTGGGAATATTCGATTCACCAGATTGAGATGATCGTTTCCGTGCTCGGAACAGGGGCAAAGCGCATCATGCAGTGCGGCGCAAACGACGTGGAACACATGGTCATACAGTATGAAGATGATCGCAGAGCCTCCGTGACCTATACCCCGAACGCCCCGTTCACGACCCGTCTTGTCCATGAGGGAAAAATGATTGTCAATCCGCAGTGTTCGGACTTTTTCCCGATTCTTCTCTCGGAAATTCTTGACTTCTTCGCAACGGGAAAATCTCCGATTGACACGGCTCAGACAATCGAAATCGCCGCACTTGTCGCGGCGGGAATCAAAGCTCTCGAAGCCAAAAACGTATGGCATGATCTCTGACAATGCGGATACGGCAGTCCACGTCTGAACATGGAGCCGCTGCATGAATCCGATACAAAACATACGGGGTATCGGGAAACCAAACCGATGGCGAAAGCCCGAAATCGTATGGTGCAGGTCGCTGACCTGCTGCGATCCAACGGCACAAGCCGACCGCCGGAGGCGAAATTCCCCCGGCGGCGGTTCCAATCGCTCAGGGACTGGAAGCTCTCGTGCTCCGCGCGACCAGCGGTTCGCCACAGTACCACGGCGGGGCAAACCCCTTGACTTGAGAAGAATGCTCACGCAGTCTTCCGTCTCAAAGTCGACTCGATGGGCGGAGTATTAAATCCAAAAAGAATAAAAAAATGCGAAGTTCACCAATCACACATGAACTTCGCATTTTTTATATTACAGAAAAATTATTTCTTCTTTGCCGCTTTCTTTGCGGGAACAGCCTTTTTCGCAGGAGCTGCCTTGACCGGGGCAGCCTTCTTTGCAGGCACAACCTTTTTTGCGGGAACAGCCTTGACCGGAGCAGCCTTTTTTGCAGGAGCCGCTTTCTTCACTGGTTCCGCTTTCTTTACGGGAGCGGCTTTGACCGGAGCCGCCTTCTTCGCGGGAACGACCTTTTTCACGGGAGCGGCTTTCTTCGCAGGAACGTTCTTTGCGGCGGCCTTCGGAGCAGCAGCTTTCTTCACTGGGGCTGCTTTCGCAGGCGCGGCTTTCTTCACTGGTTCCGCTTTCTTTACGGGAGCAGCTTTAACAGGAGCCGCTTTTTTCGCAGGAGCCTTCGGAGCAGCCTTTGCTGTAACTGCTTTGACAGGGGTTGACTTTTTGGCTGCCGGGATTGCTTTTTTGGCTGCCGGTGATTTGACGGATGTCTTGGAAGTTGTTTTACGCATCTTCGGTTCCACCGCTTTCTGTTCTTGGTTAGACTCTATTATAGCCATACACAACGCGAGTGCCTCGCGTCCGACTTTCCAGTTTTCATCGCCGCCTTTCGCAATGGATGCGGCAAACACAGCATGAGAATTCGGAACCGCTTTGATCGATGCAAACTTGATCACTTTCGGTTTTTTCCGGCCTTTTTTATGAATTTCAAAGCTGTCATTGGTCATCAGGATCGCTCCATCCCGGCCATAAACCTCGAATTTGTTTCCTCCGATCGGGAAAGTCCAGCTCAGTTCCAGCGTCGCCGTCGCGCCGTTTTTATAACGGAACAAAGCTACGACATTGTCCGGGACCTCATGCGTCAGATTCGTTGTCTGCGACATCACAGTGTCAACGGGACCGAAACACCACTGAAGAAGATCGGCCATATGAACTGCGATATCCGTCACGAGACTGCCTTTATATTTCTTCTGAACGAACCATGTCGCTCCCGGAGACCAGCCGACATCCGGGCTGGATGTTGCGGCGCGCAGGCAGCGTGCATGCAGAGGTTTGCCGATCTCACCTGCCGCGACAAGCTCCGCCAGCTTCTTGTAAAGCGCGCTGAAACGGAGTGACTGATTGACCTGAAGAATCAAGCCTTTCCGCTCGGCAAGATCAATCATCTCGTCGGCTTCAGCCACACTGGACGCCATCGGTTTTTCGACAAGGACATGTTTCCCGGCATTCAGACACTGGAGAGTCTGCTCATAATGATACAGATTCGGTGTTGCGATGATTACCGCATCGACATCGGATTTCAGGAGTTCATCCAGGGAGCTGCAGAACTTCGGTTTCAGTTTATGTTTTTCGGCTAAAGCTTCCGCTTTGCCTTTTTTCGTGTCGAACATTGCGGTGACTTCCGCATTTTTGCCGAGAGAAAGCATCTCCGGCATGTGATTGGCATCAGCAATCTTTCCGCACCCGACCAAACCGACTTTCAACACACCCATTTCTCCTCCTTACTTTTTGTCTAAGATAATGTTTTTATACAAGACTTATAAAAGTTAACACATAAAATATGAAATTTCAACATCCCTGAAACAATTAAATGCAAATAATTTCTATATCAGCATGCCGTCTTTCAGTTCAACGGTCCGTCCTGCCAGTCCGGCGACATATTTATCGTGCGTAACCATAACGATCGTCATCCCGCCTTCCGAGCGCAATTCATGGAAAATATCAAGAATCCCCTGCCCCGTCACCGAATCCAGATTTCCGGTCGGCTCATCCGCAAGAAGCAGTTCCGGGGAATTCATCAGGGAACGGGCGATCGCAGCCCGCTGCTGCTCTCCTCCGGAAAGTTCGTTCGCGCGATGCCTGACGCGATGTGCCAGCCCTACCCGATCGAGCAGTACAAGAGCCTTTTCACGCGCCTCTTTTTTCGACATGCCGTCCAGCATCGACGGCAACATCACATTCTCGCAGATATTCAGTTCAGGCAGCATGTGATACGCCTGAAAGACAAAGCCGATCTTATGACGCCGGAACGTTACGGTTTCCCGCGAAGAAAGCGCAAGCACATCCACTCCGCCGACCTGCAGAGAACCGGAATCCGGATGCGAGATTGTCCCCATGATATCCAGCAAAGTCGTCTTCCCGCTGCCGGACGATCCCAGAAGCGCCACCCATTCCCCCTGTTCCACTGTCAGCGAAACGCTTTTCAGCACTTCCACCTTATGGGAACTTATTCTGAAAGATTTCGATATCTTTTCCGCACTCAGATAAATCATTTTACCGTTCTCCTGTGTCTCATTCATAACGCAATGCCTTTGACGGGTCCAGTTTGGCGGCACGCAGCGCGGGAATCACCCCGCCGAAAGTGCAGAGAAGAACGGAAATCACTCCGATCCACAACAGATCCGTCATGATGATTCGGGCGGGAAGCTCATCGAAGAGATAAATCTCCTGAGGAAAAATTTCCTGCCCGGTCACGAAGCGCAGAGACCGCAGAATGCTCATGCGGTAAATCACAACCAGCGATCCGAGAATGATTCCGGAAACGGTGCCGATCACGCCGACATAAAAGCCCTGCAATATGAATATGCGCATCACGGTCCCCGAACTTGCCCCCATCGCTTTCAGGAGCCCGATCTCGCGCGTCTTCTGGATCACCTGCGTAATCAGCGTGTTCGTAATGCTGAATGCCGCAACAAGCACGATGAAAACCAGCAGGAAAAACTGCATGTTCTTCTCGACGGCAAGCACACCGAGAATCCGTCCGTTGATCTCCTGCCAGGATTCAATGAAGTAGAGCGGCGCCTGATCTTTCAGGCTCTTTTCCATTTTCGCCATGAAACCGTCCATATGAAACGGATCGTCGGTCCAGACGTAAACCGCCGTCGCCGTCCCCCAGTCAAGCGAGAAAAGTTCATCGGCGTCATCCAGATTCATGAAGATGAAGTCGCGGTCGAAATCATACTTCCTGAAATTGGAAATTCCGGTAATTTTGAATTCGGACGGCAGGTAGAGTTCGGAATTCTTCGTCAATTCGATCTTGCCGTCTCTGCCTTTCCTGAACAGCTTTGCAATATTCGTCGAGGAATGAACCAGAATTTTGTCTCCGACGTTCAATCCGAGTTCACGCGCGATCACGTAACTGACAATCACCTCTCCGCGTTTCAAAGAATATTCTCCGGCGAAAACGACCTCATCCACCCGCAGTTTATTCGAGGTCTGCGCCGGATCGAATCCGATCACGACTTTCGGCACAAAAGTATCGTTCTTCTGCAAAAGAACCGGGGCAATCACCGTCGGCAGCGCCTCGCCGCCCGCTTCTTTCACAAGCTTTACGACACGTTCCGGCTCATCAATCACCATCGAACGGTATTTCGGGCGGATCTGCGCATGTGAGGTCGTATCAAGAAGCTTTTCGCGCATCTTATCGGAAAAACCGCTCATGACCGCCAAAACAACGATCAGGACGGCGACGCCGAGCGCCACGCCGACCACGGAAATCAATGTTATGACGGAAACGGCGCTGCGTTTCGGTTTGAAGTATTTCCACGACAGGAAAAATTCTGTTCTGATTTTCATTCTTTTATGCACCTTCTGAGTTATCCTGATAAATTATCACTCATTTCATGATTTTTCATCCTCATTCTCTGTAATTTCAGCAAAAAACACTGTATACTATCCTCATCTGTCATGGGAAACGGAACTTTCAACAGGAAAAACAATGAGAAAAGATGACTTATCCGGGATCGAGCTTCTGGCGCCGGCGGGAAATATGGCAAGCGCACTTGCCGCATTCGACGCGGGAGCGGATGCTGTTTACTGCGGTCTGAAGAAATTCAATGCGCGGGACCGTTCTGAAAACTTCACTCCGCAGGAGATGTCGAAACTCATTGCATATGCGCACAAAAACGGTAAAAAAGTTCACATCACTTTCAATACACTCATAAAAGAGCCGGAAATTCTCGCCGCGGCGGAAGAACTGTCCATGCTCGCGGATATGGGGCCGGATGCCGTTATCGTGCAGGACATCGGCATTCTCGCAATGATCCGGGATTTTTTCCCCTCTCTTACGATCCATGCTTCGACGCAAATGGGTTTTCACAATTCCGCCGGGCTTGAACTTGCCTCGAAAACAGGCGCAAAACGTGTTATTCTGGAACGTCAGGTCACATTGGATGAAATCAACAAAATGACGGATTATGGAAATAAGCTTCCGCTGGAACTGGAGGTCTTCGTTCACGGAGCGCTCTGCTGCTGCCTCTCCGGTTCCTGTCTTTTTTCTTCCTGGTCCGGAGGTTGGAGCGGCAACAGAGGCAAATGCAAACAACCCTGCCGCAGACAATATTTCAATGCCGGCGATGCAGGCAGGAAACAGGGAGAATTTCTTTTTTCACCGGATGATCTCTGCGCAATAGATCTGCTGGAGGATTTCAGGAAAGCCGGAGTATGTTCTTTCAAGATTGAAGGGCGGCTGCGGCGTGCGGATTATGTCTCCAAAGTCGTATCCGCATATCGCCTGCTCATGGATTCCGGACGGGAAAAACGGGTTCAGGCAACGGAGGATGCAAAAAATATCCTGCGGGGAACTTATACAAGAAAACTGTCGCTCGGATTTTATACGGACGTATCAACAAAAGGATTGGTCCGCTGCGATGAAATAGGCGGTTCCGGGCTCTATTGCGGCAGAGTCACAGCGGTGCGTCCGGACGGTTTTACGGCATCTTTGGCAAAACGTCTGCACGTAGGCGACACAATCCGTGTGCAGGGACTTTCCGATTCCGGCGACGGGACGACTCTTTCCGTTCTGAGCATCCGCGTCAATGACAGACCGGCAATGAAAGCATTTTCCGGCGATCAATGTTTTATCCGGACGGATAAAAAAGTCACAAAAGATTCTTTGATTTACAAAACCGGAGAATCCTGTTCCGACTATGCCCAGCGGATCGCCTCCATGCCGACGGCGAAAATCCCCTTGAATCTGGATATCAGGCTATCCAGAAAAAGTATTTCCGCGGAAGTGAAAAATCTTCCGGAAAAGATGCGTTGGCAAATGGAGCTGAATCTGGAGGAGGCGGCAAAGAATCCGTTGCAAAATGAGTCCGTCATAAAGGAATTCTCTGCAACGGCGTCAGAACGTTTTGCCCTGGGGGAAACCCATGTCGCCATTACGGAAAATCCTTTTGTCCCAGCCAGTGAACTGAAGAAAATCCGGCGGGCATTCTGGCAGTGGGCGGAAGCCGGTATCACGGAAGATATGACGGCATGGAGAAGAAAAGAATCTCTCCGGCTTTTTTCACAGTTTTATTTTGCTCTGAAACAGCCGGAATTGAAACCGTTTCAGGATTGCACCGCGCTTCAAAAATGTGAAAAGAACAATACCGGAACGGCGACGGCACGCGCATGGGATGAAATACACTCCCCTGACGAAGAAGTGATACTGCCCTGTTTCACAACGGAAGATGAGCTCAAAAAACTGGAATCCGGAATCAATGATCTTATCAGGAGAGGCAGCAGGATTTTCAGAGTCACTTCCCTTTTTCATTTTGAACTGCTGAAAAACAAGGCGGTGACAATCCGCACCTGCTTCCCTCTGCCATTGACCAATTCACTGGCAATTCGGGAATGTCAGAAACTTGGAGCCTCCGGGGCGCAGGCATGGATCGAACTGGGCAAGGAGGAGCTCCTTGAACTGAGGAAACGCTCCGTTCTGCCGCTTGAGCTCTATGTTTACGGACGTCCCTTTCTGTTTTCCACGCGGGCGGCACTCAGGATCAGGGAACGGGAAATATCTGATATCCGCAACAACCGTTTCTTCCTGCGCAAAGACGGTAAACTGACCTGCATTCTGCCGGACCGTCCGATGAAGATTGAATGGAACAACCATGACTTTTCCCGTTTCATCGACTTGAGAAATGCCGTTCCCGGCGAAGCGAAGACATCGGATTTCAACTTTAACAGAGGACTTTCCTGAGTGTAAGAACGGCAAGAAAAAACCTCTGCAAAGCAAACGCCATACAGAGGTTCAAAAAGTCAGAGCGTTATTCCGCTTTCCTGTTTTCCAAAGGCAGCTGGATATAAAAATCACTGCCCTTTCCGGGTTCGCTGACGACGCCGGGTTTTCCGCCATGAAGCAATGCCACGTGTTTCACAATCGCCAGTCCAAGCCCCGTCCCGCCGAGTTTGCGGCTCCGCGCCTTATCAACACGGTAGAAACGTTCAAAAACCCGTTCCTGATGCTCTTTCGCAATCCCGATTCCATGATCAAGCACGTCAATGCGGAACAGGTTGCCGCCGCTCCGTTTCATCGTAACTTTGACTTCGGAATTTTCATTGCTGTATTTGATCGCGTTGTCGATCAGGTTGATGACCGCCTGCTCCAGAAGCTGGGCGTCGGCATGAATCATCACATTATCCGCAACCTCAAGATTCAGTCTGATGTTTTTCGCCTCGGCGCGCGGACGGCAGAGCTCCACAGCCTCGCGCACCGCACCCTCCACCGAAATTTCCGGCATTTCATCAGAGGAACTCAAGCGCTTGTGCTCCAGATTTGAAAGGCTCAGGATATCCTGAACCAGCGCGTTCAGGCGCGTCGCCTGCTGGGTGATGATCTTCATGAAACGGCTCTGCGCCTCTTTGTCATCCCCGACACTCTCCAGAGTTTCGACGGCGGCGATAATCGAGGTCAACGGCGTTTTGATCTCATGCGTGACATCGGCGATGAAATCACGGCGGAACTCCTCCAGTCTGCGGATCACGGTAATGTCCGTAATAACGAGAAGCACACCGGGTTTGCGTTTTTCGCCGAGATTCAAACGGCCGGCACGCGCAATGAAACTGCGTTCGCCGTCCGGCATGTTGAGTGTCAACTCCGATTCAAAAATACCATCGGCATTCTTCGCATCCTCGGTCAGTTTGATCAACTCCCGGCTGCCTACAATCGCCGCAAAGGAGAGCCGGTTTCCATCGGCGGAGAAGTTGAACATAGCCTCCGCGGCCTTGTTCCAGCGTTTGATGATGCCGTTGCCTTTCACAAGGATCACACCTTCCGTCATGCTGGACAGAATCGCGTCACGTTCATTTTTCTCCCGTGTGATCTTCGCCAGCTTCGCTTTGAGCTCCTCGCTCATGGAGTTCAGGGCAATCGCAAGACTCCGCACCTCGCCGTTGTCCGGAACTGGCAGACTCACGTCATAATCGCCTTGTGCAACGCGGTCGGCGGCGCGGCGAAGTTCATCCAGAGGATGCGTAATCAGCCGGAACAGGTAGAAAGCGAGCCCGGCGGCAACCAGTGCGCCGATGATCCCCGCAAGAAGAATCGTGCGGAACGCCTGTTTCAGAAGGATGCCGAGACGCGCGGCTCCAACCGCCGTCCGGATACAGTATGTTTTCCCATCCACCGCCAACGGCATGGCGTAATAGGACATATAGGTTCCGAGTGTGCTGCTGTACCGGGTCGCTCCCGCGGCTTTTCCATCCAGAGCGGAGGCGACCTCGGGACGTTCCAGATGGTTTTCCATGAAATGAGGGTCATTCTCCGAGTCGGCAAGGATTTTCCCCTTGTCGTCGATCACAGTGACACGGGTATCCATTTTTCCGGAGATTTTCCGGCAGTAAGCCCGCAGGTTGTCAAGTTCACCCTTGCGGATGTATCCGGCGACCGTTTCACTCATCAGGAAATCACGCGCGGCAAGATCATTGCGAATCGTCTCGAAATAGCCCTTTTCCAGATTTGCCGCCTGCTTATAGACGGCGAACAGCAGAAGCGCAATCGCCAGCAGGAGAATCAGGGGCAGATAGATGAACAGTTTGAAATTGAATGTTTTCATGGGTTACGGCTCCTGCGAAAAACGGTATCCGATGCCGCGGACCGTTTCGATCAGCTCGCCGAACGCCCCCATTTTACGGCGGAGCCCGACAATCTGAACATCAATCGCACGCTCAGTCACGGGGTAATCGTCGCCGCGGATCGCGTTCACGATCTGATTCCGGGTGAACACCCAGCCGGGGCGTTTCGCCAGATGGTAGAGAATGTTGAACTCGGAACAGGTCAGGTCGAGCTCCTGCCCGTTCAGCGTGACGGAACGGCGCGCGGAGTTCATGTGAAGCGGTCCGCGCGAAAGCTCCTTTTCATCCTCCGGCACCTCCTCAAGCGCGGCGATGCGGCGGAGAACCGCACGGATGCGCGCCGTCAGGATTTTCGGACTGAACGGCTTTGTTATATAATCGTCCGCACCGAGTTCCAAACCGATCACGACATCGCTTTCCTCGCTTTTGGCGGTCAGCATGATGACCGGAATATGCTTCGTGACGGGATCCGCTTTCAGGTTTTTGCAGACGGTAAGCCCGTCCACTCCCGGAAGCATCAGGTCAAGCAGAATCAGGTCCGGTTTGTAAGTAACCGCGCTCTCCAGGGCGGACTCGCCGTTTTCGCAGCAGACCGGCACCAGATAGCCCTCCCGCTGCAAATTATACTTGATCAGTTCCTGAATGGATTCCTCATCCTCGACGATCATGATTCTTTCTTTGCTCATGGGCAAAACCTTTCAAG
Source organism: Lentisphaeria bacterium (assembly GCA_003526375.1). Lineage (GTDB taxonomy): Bacteria > Verrucomicrobiota > Lentisphaeria > Victivallales > UBA1829 > UBA11452. Next base: position 9,565 of record DPDG01000012.1, on the reverse strand, counting down.
GTTAAAAACAACTCAAACTCATGGTATTGTAAAATAGTGCGTCAAAGCTCTTTTTCAATCACGGAAGTGTGTTCTCCGTCGCAGGAAAAGCGGGAATTGGCATGACGCACGATCCGCCCCGACTCCAGATAGATCACATCTTCGGCGATATTCGTGGCACAGTCCGCAATCCGTTCCAGACTGCGCGAGACGCCGAGCAGAGCCTGATAAGTCGCGATATGTTCGGGGGCATTCCTGACACATTCGGGAAAATGCTCCGAATAACGCTCATGAAGTTCGTCGATCACGTCATCCCCCATGATGACTTCCGTGGCAAGGGGCACATTATGGCTGGAAAGCGCTTTGATCGAAGAATCCAGCATCCGGCGGACGGAAGCGGTCATGGACTCGAAATCGACGGGAAGCGGCGGCACGATGCAGTTGAGTTTCGCATCCGTCGTAAACTCGGCGATGTCCACGGCGAGATCGCCGATGCGCTCCAGTTCGCCGTTGACTTTCAGCACGGTAATAATGTAGCGGAGGTCTCCCGCGACAGGCTGGTAAAGGGCAAGAAGCTTGAGACACTCCTCCTCGATCATGATCTCGTTCCGGTCGATATCCTCGTCTTTTTCGACAGTCTTCGCGGCTGCCTGCGTATTCCCGTTCAAAAACGCCTTGACGACATTTCCAAGCATTTCGGCGACATCCACCGCCTGTGAGTAAAGTTTCTGGTCCAGCGCGCGGATCTCTTTATAAAGATGTGTTTTCATTTCCGTATTTCTCCTTTGATATCAGCCGAAGCGTCCGGTGATGTATTCTTCCGTTTTCCTGTTTGAGGGATTGGTGAAAATTTTTGCCGTCGTGTCATGCTCGACGATATGCCCTTTGTAAAAAAAGGCGGTGAAATCCGAGATACGCGACGCCTGCTGCATATTGTGCGTAACGATCACGATCGTAAATTTCCGGCGCAGTTTCAGAAGCAGTTCCTCGATTTTGAGCGTGGCGACAGGGTCGATGGCGGAAGTCGGCTCGTCGAGCAGAAGAATATCCGGTTCGGCGGCGATTGTGCGGGCGATGCAGAGACGCTGCTGCTGCCCGCCGGAAAGAGCCAGTCCGCTGCCGTTGAGTTTGTCCTTGACCTCGTCCCAGAGGGACGCGCCTCTCAGAGCCGCTTCCACCCGTTCGGCAATCTCGTTCTTCCTGAGTTTGAAGTGAAGCCGCATTCCATAAGCGACGTTATCGAAAACGGACATCGGGAACGGAGTCGGGCGCTGGAAGATCATGCCGACCTTGCGCCGGAGTTCCAGCACATCGACATTGCGGTCAAGGATATTCTGCCCGTCAATGATGACCTCCCCCTCGACACGCTGTTCGCGGTAGAGTTCGAAGATGCGGTTGTAAATTCTCAGATGAGTGGATTTTCCGCATCCGGAGGGCCCGATCACGGCGGTGATGCGGTTCTCCGGGATTTCCAGATTGTTGTCGAACAGCGACTGGTGGTCTCCGTAAAAGAAGTTGAGGTTCTTCGCGGCGATTTTGATTTTCGGTCTTTCTTCGTTGTGAATGGTCATGTCAAGCATTTTTCTTCTCCCTGCAGATGTAACGGAGGACAATGTTCATCAGCAGTAATGTTATCGTGATCAGGAATGCGGCGCCCCAGCCCATGGCGTGCATCTCCTCGCTCGGTGAATTGGTGGCGTATTCGTTGATGAGAACCGGAAGGTTCGCGGTCGGCTGTGTGAAATATTGCCACGGCCAGGCATCGCTCCAGAGCGCCGTAAACAGAAGCGGAGCGGTCTCGCCGGCGGTTCTGGCGACGGCGAGCAGGATGCTCGTGACAAGTCCCCCTTTGATGGTCCGGCAGACGATGCACAGCACCGATCGTGCGCGCGTCATCCCCAGAGCAAGGGAGGACTCATGAACGGCGGCAGGCACCATCAGGATCATGTCCTCCGTCGTGCGCATGACAACCGGAAACATGATGATCGCAAGGGAGAGCGACCCGGCGAGCCCCGAACGGTGCCCGGTCGTGACGACCAGCAGGGCATACACGAACACGCCGGCGAGAATCGAGGGCAGCCCCATCATCACGTTGACGGAAAACCGGATCAGATTGCCGAGTCTGCTGTTCTGTCCGTAGATGGCGAGCCCGATGCCTCCGGCAAAAGCGGCGGGAACTCCGATCAAAACCGCCATCAGGGTAATGAAAATGGTTCCGAGGATCGCATTTCCGACTCCGTTGTCGGGTTCGCCCGCGGGTTTGCTCCCGCAGAAGATGAAGTCGAGGCTGATCACTCCTGCGCCGTTTTTGATGACCGACCAGAGAATCCACAGCATACAGAAAACCGCAAGCGCGACGCCCGCCACGGAAAGAAGCCACATCACCGAGTTCAGGAGTTTCCGGAAAAACATCGGGCGTCTGGCGGCAGAAATCACTTCACTCATTTTTCACCTCTCTTTCTGTCCATATTCTTCAGATAGAGCTGAGCAACTGCCTGAACGGAGAGGGACAGCAGCATCAGAATCAGCCCGAGAGCGAAAAGGACACTGCGGAGAAGCCCGTCCGCCTCATTGAAATTATTTGCGAGAGTCGCGGCAATCGTGGTCCCGCTCCCGAACAGAGAGACCGGAAGTTCCGCAACGCCGCCGATTACGAAGAGAACCGCCATCGTCTCGCCGAGAGCGCGTCCGAGTCCGATGAAGACCGCTCCGAAAATCCCGCGGATGCCGTAGCGCAGGATAATGTGCGAAGCCACTTCCCACGAGGTGCAGCCGATCCCGTAGGCAGCCTCCTGAAGCGGGGCGGGAGTCATGCGGAACACATCGCGCATGACGGCGCAGATATAAGGAAGAATCATCAGGGCGAGGATGAGCCCGGCGGTCAGGAAGCCGAACCCGTTGTAATCCTCGCCGAAGAACGGCACTTTCCCGAGGCAGAGCGTATCAGCCAGAAACGGCTGGATGTAATCCTGCATCACGGGGGCGAGGACGAAAAGCCCCCACATTCCGTAGATGATGCTGGGAATCGCGGCAAGCAGGTCCAAAGCCTGGCTCAGCGGATATCCGAGCCATTTCGGCGCATTCACAAGAAACAGCGCGGTAATGAATCCCAGCGGAGCCGCGATGCCGACCGCGATCACCGTCGTCACCAGCGTTCCGCTGATCGCCGGGAGCGCTCCGTAAAGCTGCTGGACGGGGTCCCACTGCGTCGACAGGATGAATTTGAAACCGAATGTCCGGAACGCTTCACTTGAGTTGCCCCCCAGCAGGATAAAGAATCCGGCCGCAATCACCAGAGGGATGAAGGTGCACAGGAGCGTCAGGATCATGAACATCCGGTCCCGGATATTTTCTTTCTTTCCGAACTGATAAAACATGCCTCAGGGTCCGTTTCTCTTAAAGTGCGTTTTTCTGTCCGTTGACGGTGATCTCGTTTTTCCAGTAATCGCCGATCATCTTGACCACGTTTCCGGGCATCGGGACATAGTGCATCTTCGCGGCGGAGGCGCGCCCGCTCGTGAAACACCAGTTGAAGTATTTGAGCATCGCTCCGGCAACGGCGGCGTTTTTCTGGTCGCGGTGGATCAGAATGTAGGTGACGCCGACAATCGGCCAACTGTCCGCGCCGGGCTGATCGGTCAGCATCTGGTAAAAGCCCTGCTCCGCTTTCCAGTCGGCATGTGCGGCTGCGGCGGAAAACGCCCCGCTGTCAGCCGTGACGAATTTACCGTCCCTGTTCTTCAATGAAGCGACCGGAAGCCTGTATTCCGTTGCAAAGGTATATTCCGTGTAGCCGATCGCTCCGCGGCTCTTTCTGACCATGTTGCAGACACCGGGGTTTTTGCTTCCGCCGATTCCCGCGGGCCACTTCACATCGGAGCCGGCGCCGACTTTTTCCGCCCACTCTTTCGATATCTTTGCAAGATAGTCCGTAAAAATGTAAGTTGTCCCGGAGCTGTCGGTTCTGTGCACAACGGTGATTTTGAGTTTCGGCAGACGGAGCCCCGGATTCAGAGCCGCAATGCGCGGATCGCTCCAATTCTTGATCTTCCCGAGGAAAATATCGGCAAGAACCGCCTGATCCAGCTTCAACTGGTTTGTCTTGATTCCAGGCAGATTGTAAACCAGCACCACGCCGCCGCTGAGCATCGGGAACTGAAGCAGCCCGGATTTGTTGAGTTCATCAATTTTGAGCGGCTTGTCGGTTCCGCCGAAATTCGCGGTTTCCGCCTTGATCTGATTGATTCCGGCGCCCGAACCGAGCGGCTGGTAGTTCACGCGGATATCCTTGTTGACATTGCTGAATCCGTAAGTCCAGACCCGATACACCGGCGCGGGAAACGAAGCGCCGACTCCGTTGATCGTGAGGTCCGCGGCGGTGGCGCTCAATGCAAGAGCCCCTGCCAGTACTGCGAGAGTTTGTTTCAACATACCATTTCTCCTTGTTTTCAGTCTTCCGGACTTTTCCGGGAAACTGTATTGTTGAGTCTGTTTCAAGGCAGGGACGGCTTCTCACTCCGCCCCGCCTCGTTTTTTTTGATCAATATGTGTTCAAATCAAGTTTCTTCCCGGAATCGAAGCCCCATTGTCCATAGCCGTAGGAATTATGGTTTCCGGCGCCTTTGACCGCATCGCGGATGACCTGAATATCGGAATTGATATTTTCCGGCACCGCGCTGTCCGGACGGACACTTTCGCATTCCGCCACCACGACCAGTTGCGATTTCTTGGTGGACTCGCTTTCCGTCGAGAACGCCCAGCCGATCAGCGGGATATCCTTGAGAATCGGGATACCGCCCTGCCCTCTCACGACATCCAGTTTTTCAATGCCGCCGATCACGAAGCGGTTGTTTTTGTTGCCGATCATGATGCGGGTCGTCAAAGGCTCAAGCTGCGACTGCCGCGGAGTGCCGTCGGAAAGATATCCCATCAGGGTATTCGATTTGATGGACACATCCAGAATCGTGGCATTCGCCGTAACGGAGGGCGTCACATCCATCTTGAACTGGTAGCCGTTGGAGATTCCTTCCTCGATTTTGAATCCGCTGTCGGAAAGGACAGTTTCATCCTTGCCCCAGGTGATCCCTTTCACACTGTCCGAGACCACGACTTTCTTCCCGCATTCCTGTCCGTTCTTATAGAACCGGGCTCCGTTGTGCGCAGTCAGAGTCACGCGGACATCCCCGTTGGCGTCGGCAGTCTTTGCCGCGCCGATCACGGCGTTCGCGGGCACGACCGTAACCGTCGTTCCGCCCATGTCCACCATGTCTGTCACCGGCGTCACGGCGCCGTTTTCGTCATAGTTGTTTCCGAGCTGCATTGTGAACGCCGGATTGATCTGATCGCCCTGTCTGGCATAGACGATTCCGGTGTTTCTCACAAGAGAGCCTTTTTTATTGTTGCGGATGGAAAGTTCGCCGGTATATGCGACCTTGCCTTTCCCCCTGGAAACAAGAAAGTCGAGATAACGGGTATTCCACTTCGGATTGAAATTGAAATACTGGGAATTGCCGGAGCCTGCGCCGCGCTGAAGTCCGCCGCCGAAAGTCGCGGACCAGTTGTCGCGATATCTTGCGCCCGTGCTGAAGAAGTCCGCGCCGTCATTGTTTTTCCATGCCTGGAAGTCGGCGCCGAGACGCCCGTCGTTTTCCGCGTAGATCTCATAGATCATATATTTCACGCGGACTTCGGGATGCGGGACATCGTAAAGTTTCAGCATGTCTTCGATATTCTTGCGGGAATAGAGCGCGGTGTTGAAGAAGAGACAGTTCAACCCCTTGTCAACTGCGACCTTGTCCTTGCCTCCGATCAGTTCCACCGTATCGTCGGACATGTTCGCACCGACGTTTTTGATCATCGTATTGAGTTCGCTCGCCGGACGGTTTGCGGGGAAATAGATGAATTTCGGCTGGCCGGACGAGTTTCTCATGCCGGGCTTGTCGAGATGGGCGACGATGGAGTCGATTCCCATGCCGTTGGGGCTGTCCTTGAAACGGTATTCTTCTGCGGAAATGATGACCGCGCCGACGCCGTCCGCAAATTTGATGCACTCTACTCCGGCGGGAACCGCAATTCCGCTTTTCGTGCGATAGATGTTGTAGTAGTTGTGCGGCTGATTCGGATCATCGCCGTCTTTGTAGTTCACACGCAAAGCCTGCACCATTTCGCGCAGGTAGGGGCGAATCGCATAGGCGTCGGCATGTTTCAGGAGATAAGTCTTTGTGATGATCTTCGGATCGTTGGTGTCACGGATGAAATGAACCATCTCCGCCCCCTCCCTGATATTCAGGCGGAGCTGCGCCTGCACCATGGACGGGAAATATGCGGGATTCGCATTATTGGACGGCATTTCATTTGCAAGGAGCGCCGATCCGCAGAGAGCGAGAAATGCTGTGACAGCCTGTCTTTTCATATTCTTTCTTTTCATGATTGCTTCATTCCTCTGTTATTTCTTCGCGGGGACAAGATCCGTCAGAGAAGTCATGCGGCCGGAGAGTTCCGCGATATCCGCATCGGGGTGGACAAACTCGGCGGTGACGGTCAGGAAGAAATGGGTTTTATCAATATTTTTCGTAGTGTAGCCGAATATATATTTCAGCACCGGGACTTCGCAGAGGAACGGAACGCCGATCGTCTGTTCCACTTCGGAATCCTTGGTCCATGAGGTCAGGAGCTTTTCATGATTGACCGCCATCGTCACATAGGAATCGACGGTACTGGATTCCGTCAGTTCCTCGCCGTAATTGTTGCGCTCGACGACCTGCGAAGAATTCAGTTGATAGTTGAAGTTGACGTTGCCGCCGAATTTCTTACTGTAATCCTCCCTTGTAAAAGGCAGGAGCCCGTCCTTATCCGGCCTGACGGAGTTGAAACAGATCACCGGATTGGAGACCGTGACGGCGAATTCCGGCCTGGAAGAACGGATGAACGTCTTGTCGTTTTCTTCGCCGTCCTTGACGAGATTCTGATATTCAGGCGAAAATGCAAGTTCGTAACTTCCGCCTTCCTTGTTGGTAATCGTGAGGCTGCCGCTGCTTGCAAGCGTCGCCTTTCCGTTCTGCTGGAGAAGACGGATGAAGCTCATATCAAATGCCGGAGCCACGAAAAATCCGCCGTAGGAATAGGAGAATGCGCCTGAAGCCGAGGGTGCGATCTGAAGCAGCTTCTGAATCAGCGCCTCATTCAGCTTCAGGCTCGTCAGATTGAATCCGGCTGCCATGAGATCCATTCCGGGGCCGTTTTTCCATGCAAGGTAATCGACGCCGAGATCGCGCATCGTGCTCTCGCGGATCTCATAGACATGGAATGTCAGATTCACCTGCGGAAGCGGACGGTCGAGCCATCCGATATATTTGATCAGGTCGCTGCTTTTGCGTTCGGAGTCTTTCCAGTAGATCAGGTTCGTGGCTTCATCATATTTGACAGTCGCATCCTGCTTCCGGTCGCTCGTCGCATTGGAGGGAATTCCGGTGGAGATCATGAGATCCACAATCTCCTGGCTGGAACGGAATTTCGGAGTATAGACATAACGCTGAATTCCGGTTCCGTCGAGAAGGGAACCGAAAGGACCGCGTTTGGCGGAAGGCCGATCCAGCTTGGCGATCATGTCATCCACATAGGGCATCATCCTGACGCCGGTGGTAACGACGATCATCTGTTTGGCTGAAGTATAATTGATCCGGTCGACTGTGGAGTTGGAAGCATAACGCTTCACGGCTCCGAGGACAAACGGCACCAGGTCGTTCGCCTTGAGATGTTTGAGGTCGTAGACTTTGCTGACCATGTAATTCTGGGCGTCATCCTCCTTGAATCTGATTTTCTGGACTTTGTCCGGTGCGGGTTCTTTCGTTTCGGAAGCGGGATCGAAAGCTGCCGCATCCATTGCGCACAGCAGTCCGCAGGCGCCGCCGAGACTGATTCGAAACCATTTGTCGTTCATGGAAACTCCTTTGTTTCTTTGTTTGGGTTCCGGCATTTCCGCCGTCGATACCCAATAAGATAACACCCGTTGATTAGCCCTCTGTGAAGCGATTATTAAAGTTCCGTTAACTTCTTTCCCGCTTCTTTTCCAACAATATACAAGCACAGGATTCAGCGGAAATTAAGAAAGTGTTAGAGTTCTGTTAAAAGCAATGAAAAAAGCCTCCGGCATATGCGGGAGGCTTGTAAAAGAAATGTCAGGACAGATACCTGCGGAGCATGATTCCATTTTGAAAGAGATTATGTCTCCTCCTCGCGGAAATCTGAAAAACGCCTCATGACGCGCATGATGAGAAACATGATCAGGATAAAAAAGACCGGGCCGACCACAAACAGCCAGCGGATACCGAGATATTTCGTGACAATCCCTCCCGCCAGCGGCGCCATGAACCACCCGAAAGAACGTGCCGATGCCGCCCAGCCGAAAATCAGCCCGCGTGTCTGCGGAATCGTCTTGCGGCACAGCCAGATCTGAAGTGCGGGATCAAGCCCGCTGCTGGCAAAGATCATCGCAAAGCGGGCGCTGAACAGGAAAAACATACTGTGCGCAAAAGTCAGGCTGAACATGAATCCCGCTGTAATCAATGCGGAATAAATCGCGATCACGCCCGGAGGATGCCGGTCCGCCAGATATCCCAGAAGAAAACCGGAAAGCACTCCCGCAATCCCGCAGAACGCCTGCAGCGCGCCCGTCCATGCGGACGCTCCGTCGATCCCTCCGTTGATATCCTGAACGAACAATGGAATAAAGGACGAGTCGAACTGCCGCGCAAACATCACGGTGCCCATGAGAAACAGAAGCGGCAATGCCAGCGCAAGGTGTCTTTTCTTGGGAGTGATCGAACTGAAAAAACCGCGGTGGCTGTGAAGCAGGGGAACGAAATATTCATGTACGCCGAACAAAACCAGCAGAAACGGAATCAGCATCAGAAAACCGGAGATGAGGAAAGCGGTCCGGTATCCGAAATATTCCGCGGCGAAACCGCCGATGAAAGCGCCGGTCAAAGCGCCGGAAAACACCGCGCTGTTCAGGGAACCGAGCGCAAAACCGCTGTGTTCCTCCGGCGTATGCGTTGCGACAAGAGTCTGAGCCGCGGAAACCGAGCCGCATAACGCGCCTTGAACCAGTCGCAGAAGAATCAGGTAAACCGGAGCATGAACCACTCCCATCAGGCCGAGGACAAGCACGCCGCCGAGATAAGAGCGCAAAAGCATTTTACGCCGTCCGTATTTATCGGCAAGCGCCCCCCAGACAGGCGCAAACAGCATCATAGTCAGCGGGGTCCCTGCCCCGAACAGCGCGACCCAGAAATCAATATTGCCGCGCGTCACCCCCATTTCCTGCATGTAGAACGGTGCAAACGGAAGCCCGAAAGCAAAACCGATCTGGGAAAAAAACTGTGCGATCCAGACCATGGTAAGATTTTTCTTCCATGTCCTGCCGAAGTCCGGCTTCTCCGGGAAAGAATTATCCGAATCCATCTTTCAAAGAGTCCTTCATTCATTCTATTGCTGAAAAAAGGACTCTACACGCAAACTGCGTTTTTTGCAAATGAAAAAACGGAAATAGTTTAAGGGAACCTCTAAAAATTATTTGAAAGGTATC
>DPDG01000120.1 GCA_003526375.1 Lentisphaeria bacterium | reverse complement strand
TTTCATGTCGAATTTGACACTACCGCTTTGCTTTTCCTTAAATAAAGATTTTTTCTCATTTTTTCCTATGTCATGCAATAACCTTGAACTGTCTCCTTTTTTTCCCTTTTTTCTCCCGTCATTTTTTTAGAGTATAAATCGCACAAGGTCTCCATAAGCCTCCTCCTCCTGTTGCGTCATAGCCTCGAATTGCTATTACATTTCTAGCTCCTTGTTTTATGATATTTGTTACGTTTATTCCAAATGATTTGTCCCACATATCAGCATCAACTCCGCGATAAACTAATTTACCGTTGACATATACTTCGCCGTCGTCATCAAGAGAACCGATTCTTAAAATGACTTTGTCTCCTGTAAACTTTGGTATATCTACTGCAGTGCGGTACCAGAAACGCCCGTCGACATCAGTATATCCCTGATTCTCATACATTGCCCATGTTGAAATCAAAGGCCATTTCGAATCGTCAAATTTTGAAGAATGCCAATTTTTTTTCAACCCTCTATCTTCAATATCGAGCTGGAATTTCCAGTTTTCCGGAAGCCAGAAAATTTCCTGATATGCAGGAACTGCAGTACCGGAAAAAAGTTCTTTTATGCGCTGTTCCAAAGACAAAGGACGTCCTTGTGGCAAAAGTTTATGAAAATTAACATTTCTGAAATTTTGAATTTTCTTATAAATTGCCGGTGAACAATAGCGAATCATCTGTTTTTCAAACCAAAAACGATAAAACTTTTCTGTTTTTTCTTTGAATTGTCGAATTTGAAGCGGGGTACGTTGATTCAGTGCATGACAGTAGGCACGATAAATTTCGGCATAACGCATTTGTAATTCCAAGCAGTCGGAAAACCGACGCATACGTTCGAGTTCTTTTTCTGTAGAATGTTTTACTGCTTGTTCCAGCTTGGGGCGATATTCGTTGATAAAAGAATCCGGTAACATAAGTGAGGTGTCTGCTGGTCCTCCGTAAATGATCCTGTGTATCGTGCGGCTATTGGCATCAATTTTTTGTAAAATTTCCAAGACCAATTTTCCATTTTTCTGACCGTAATACTGCATGCAGAACTCATCAAGCAACTGATATGGATCACGGGAAGTGTCCCAGGTAAATTGAGCAAGAGTCCATAATAGCGGCCATATCATTTCATTACGTGACATGACCTCTGCATGATAACGCTTGAAGCCTTTTTCTGCATAATATTTGGCTGCCGCAAGTATGGCTAGCGGTTGCGGCGTTTCTGCCCATAAGAAATAATCGTATGCTTGCATTAATGCACCAGCTTTGGCAGTGGATTCAATATTTTCCTTATGGTTTTTGACAAAGGGATACGATTTTGTATTTTCCGGGGTGTTCAGCCATGTAAGACTACGGCATGCAATTGCAATGATATTAGATTCGATGTTGACATCAGCAGGAGGTTTGGTTAGTTCAAAATAAGGTGCAAACAACATGATCTTTTTACCTGGCATTTTACGATTCAGTTCCATGGCAATACGATTCATGAAATGCCAGACAAGACGATCACGCCATAAGGGGGCACTGCCGCTGACTTTTCTGCATTCGTTGCATTCACAAATACCGGTACAGTCCTCAAGACTCATATCGACGACATCAGCAATTTCGTCAAGATCTGTATTGCGGAAATTTTTTGTTTTTTCCAAATTACGGAAATGTTCCAGACAACTTTTTACAGCATTACGAAAATTAAGTTCATTGGTAAAACATATTTGTGCATTGGATGCAGTACGTTCCTGTTTGAAGTTACGGGTTACTAAGGGGAAACGTTCCGGAGTCTTTTGAAAATCCTTTGGGTATAATTTACATTTTTTTCGAAGACTGTGTCCCGCTGGAGCAGCAAAATGATTAAAATTAAAATAATGTTTGTTATGAATACTCCGGTCAAAGATCAAGCGATTTCGCAACAGCCATAAATCATATTCATAGTGAATTTTTTCCTGATATTTCTCTGGATCCGAATAATCAAATATTGTATCATGCCAACCGGAAAAATCCAAGCAGCGATAGTGAAATGATGGTGTATACATAACATGGCGTTCATTGATTTTTAATGATGCAAGACGTGGGATGTTGGTGCCTGATTTGCCCGGTTCGAACCAGCGGATTCCCTGATCGCTTAAATATTGATATATGCCGTATAGGACAGCCAGTGAAGTATTGCCACTGATTGTTACTCGAGGTACTGGTTTGGTCGTTTCTGTAATTCTGAACGTTTGTGAGGATTCCTTGCCTTTCCATTCACTTTCCGGGCGAACTGTCAGGATGAAACCTGAATCGCTGTTATTCGCTACACGCCATGCCAAGAGTATATCGACATTCGTCATGGCTTTCAAGTGTTTCTGTAGCTCCTGTACAGCAAATATCACTGGAAGTTCTGGATGTGCAGGAATAAAGATTCGTCCTAATGCATTACCTCTTTCAATCAGATTTGCACCCGATGAAATTGCCGTTGTTACGATCAGCAGCATTGTCAGCCATTTTCTCAACATACTTAATCTTTCCTTGTTATAAATAATGATATAGTTCATCTTTCAAAACTCCACTGTGGAGTTCAAAAAATTCATCACTTGCCCATATACCAGGTCTCATCCGCCCCCAGATGCAGGAAACGGCTCCCCGGATGCAGGGTTGTGATCTCGTCAATCCACTTTTTCAGACGCGGAAGCACTTCCGGGTGCAACGGGCAAAGCTCGCTGCTGACTCCGTTTTCCCGCCATCCGCTGTACCGCTCATGTTTCAGAAGCCATTCCAGATGCCCTTGAATTTGAATCAGCGGCACCGTTTCCAGCTCCAGTTTCCGACAGGCGTCCATCAGGCGCCGCTGTTCCTGAATGGTGTAGCCGCCGCGCCATGTACCCGGCCAGCTCTGCCACGGAATCCGGTCGTCGTATTCCCAGACGATGCCGTCATATCCGCAGTCTTTCCAGAATTCCAGTTGTTCCAGCAGTTTCCCCACGGAAGGAATTGCTCCTTTCAGATCCAGATGGAGCCAGTTGTTTTTCCGTTTCCCGTTCATTGCTTGCAGATGCTTTCCGTAACTGTTTTGATATTGTGCCTGTTCCCCGCGGGAGCGCAGGATTCCCGGACTGACAATTCCACTTTCATCAGGCTGACTTGTGTCGGCGCGTCCGGATGCGCCATCCGGTGGAACAGGGTCTCCAGCAGTTTTTCCACCAGTTGCCGTATGTCGCCGCCATTGGTCGTAACCGCCGGAAAACTGTAACGTCCTTCTTCGATGTTGTCGAATCCGATGACGGATAATTCCGCGGGGACGGAGATACCGGTTCTTGCGGCGGCATTGAGTACTGCCAGCGCAGCCATATCGTTTTTTGCGATCAGGGCAGTCGGTTTGTCTGGCCGGCTCAGCAGGTTCATCGCCGCCTGATAGGCGTCAGCCAGAAATCCGGAACACTCCGCCATCCACTCCGGACGGACTTCCAGCCCCGCTTCCGCCATAGCTCGAATGAAAACCGGGTAACGCGGATCGTGCGGCTGAATTCCCAGACAGCCGATCTTGCGGTGCCCCAGCCGCAGAAGATAGCCCAGGGAGTTGCGGATGGCAGTTTCATAATCAAGCAGGACACAGTCATAATCTTCCTGCTGCATACCGTAAATCACCGTAGGAATTTCACGCGGGAACAGCGCCGGATTGTCATGAGTCGTGATAATGCCGTCCACTCCTCTGGTCAGAATGGTGTCATAGGCTTTTTCCACCTCCGAATCATCGTTCCAGAACGCATAGATTCCGGCATAACCGCGGGAAAGGAGCTGCTGTTGCAGTTCAGCCATCATCGCCGCATAAAAACGGTCGCGTGTCGAATACGCCAGAACCCCGATGGCAAAGCTTTTGCGCGTGATCAGACTGCGGGCTGTCAGATTCGGGCGGTAGTTCATCTTCTTGACCAGATTCAATACCTGTCTGCGCTTTTCCGCTGAAACCCGGATTGATTTGCTGCCGTTCAGGACAGCTGATATGACCGAGGGGTCCACTTGCGCGACCCGCGCGATATCCCGCATTGTAACAGCCATTTTTCCTCCGGTTTTCTATTGTGATCATTCGTTTGATCATTTATATTATATGCGATAATGCGCGTTTTGTCAATAGGGGATTGTCGAAAAAACATATTTTTTTGCTGGAGGCGGGAATCCGGTAAAATTCCCAAAGCCGGCAAGCCTGTCTGCCGGTGATGCATTGTCTCTGAATGTTTCAGGAGGCGGAGACAAAAAAAACGGCATACAGCGGATTTGCGCTGTATGCCGGGCAGTTGCCAAACAGCCTGCGGACAGGCTCAGTGATATTTCGGGAGCATATTCCCGTGAGCTTCGATGAGGTCGTCGCACATGGCGATGATATCGTCGATATTGAGTTCCGAGCTGGTATGCGGATCAAGCATTGCCGCATGGTAGATATGCTCACGTTTGAGTGTGAGAGCCGCTTCGATCGTGAGCAATTGAACATTGATGTTGGTCATGTTCATGGCGGCGCACTGCGGCGGAAGAGCTCCGACGTAGGTTCCCTGAACGCCGTTTGCATCGACGAGGCACGGAACCTCGACCACCGCATTGGACGGCAGGTTCGTGATAAGACCGTTGTTCATGACGTTGCCGCCGATCTGATAGGGCGTATTCGTTACGATCGCATTCATGATGCCGGAACCGTATTCTCTGGAGAGCTTATGGTCGAGTTTCGGGTTGCCGCAGATATCTTTATACTGTTTCTTCCAGTTGTTGATCTGGTTGACGCAGCGGCGCGGATACTCATCCAGCGGGATGAAGTATTCGTCGATGAGTTCGGGATAAGCCGCCTTGATCCAGTAGGGGGCGTATTCGGCGTTGTGTTCGCTGGATTCGGTGACGTAATAGCCGAAGCGGTTCATCATTTCGAGGCGGATCAGATTGCCGTGCTTTTCCTTGCCGCCGCGATATTTACTGACGATCTTCGGACCGAGCTTGCGCATCTGCGGATAGATGTCCTTGCCGTCTTTCGTGAGTTCGAGAAGCCATGCCATATGGTTGATGCCGGCGATCTTCGTGCGGTAGCCGAGGTCTTCAAAGGGACCGTCTTTCTTTTCATCGTAGAGATTGAGCGCCATCAGAAGTGACTGTGCACAGACCTGAACCGAGTGGCAGAGCCCGACGGTTTTGACGGAGGTCCCGCGGAGCATTGCGCCGGTGAGCATCGCCATCGGGTTGGTATAGTTGAGGAACCATGCATTCGGGCAGACTTCTTCCATGTCTCTGGCGAAATCAAGCATGACGGGGATCGTGCGGAGCGCACGGAAGATGCCGCCGATGCCGAGGGTGTCCGCAATGGTCTGGCGCAGCCCGTATTTTTTCGGAATCTCGAAGTCGATCACAGTTGAGGGCTCATAGCCGCCGACCTGAATCGCGTTGACCACGAAATCGGCTCCCTTGAGTGCTTTCTTACGGTTGGCGACGCCCAGGTGCGTCGTGATCTTCGCGCGCCCGCCGTTGATGTTCTGGTTGAGCGTCGTGAGCATCTTTTCGGATTCGATGAGACGTTCCTTGTTGATGTCGTAAAGCGCGATGTGAGAATCTTTCAACGCTTCTCTGCACATGCAGTCGCCGAGCACGTTTTTGGCAAATACCGTACTGCCGGCTCCCATGAATGTGATCTTGGCCATTTTTGTTTTTTCCTCTTTAGTTGATGAGTAACTGTGAAACTCTCTGATATAAAAAATATAAGGGGGAAAAGATAAAAAGAAAGCCTTTTTTCTCTAAAAATATAAAACTTATGTGCTAATCATGGTAATTTTGTGCTGCAATGCGGATTTTACCGCCCTGATCTGCGGATTATGGAAAACAGCCGCCCCGGGAGAGGGTCAGGCGCTTTCCCGGATTTTCAGGAAAGGAAGCAGACGTACACGCACGGGGGTCAGGGCAAGATCCTGATTCGTGATCTTGTCGATGACCTGCCTGGCAAGCTGTTTGTAGTCGAGAATGATCGTCGTCAGTTGCGGATAAAGCTGTTCGCCGACAGGCAGCCCGTCGCATCCGCAGACCGCCACATCTTCCGGAATGCGGATGCCGCGT
Source organism: Lentisphaeria bacterium (assembly GCA_003526375.1). Taxonomy (GTDB): domain Bacteria; phylum Verrucomicrobiota; class Lentisphaeria; order Victivallales; family UBA1829; genus UBA11452. Next base: position 3,008 of record DPDG01000120.1, on the reverse strand, counting down.
TTCAGGAGGGCGCGGTAGACGCCGCCCGCCATTTCGTCATTCGTAAAGACCGCATCGAATTTCACGTTCCGCTTCAACAGGGATTCCACCGCGTTTGCCGCCGCCGCTGCCGTAAAGTCCGTATAGCAGATCAAACTTTCGTCCGCCTGAATTCCGGCGCCGGACAGACTGTCACGGTAGCCTGTCTCGATTTCCCGGGTGAAGAAGTGTTCTTTCGGCCCTGAAACGAGAGCGATCCGGCGGTGTCCGGAGGAGAGGAAATGCTTCATTGCCAGAGCCGCCGCGCGCGTGTTGTCGAAAGAAAAGGAACTGTAAACGGATTCGATCACATCTTTTCCCGTATCGTCCAGCAGGATTGCGCCGGGCAGGGCGGTCAGCAGGGAACGGCGTTCCTTTTCACTGAAATTGCCGATGATCAGGCTGGCTTCCACATCCGCTTTCCCCGCGGTCGCAAGCATTCGTGTGAACTCTTTGTAATTGCCGTCGGAGACACGTATGATGCATTCGTAACGTTTCGAGGCGAGCAGACGCACCAGCGACAGGGTAAGTTCCGAGTGGAACCGTCCCATTCCCTCTCTGCCTTCCCCTGCGATGATCTGGACGGGACGCGAATGAAGCTGTTCATGAAGCGTCGCCTTCCGTCCGGCGCGGGTCGTGCGCAGATAACCGAGGCGCGCCGCAACTTCAAAGATACGCTTCCGGGTCTCCTCGGAAACCGTCGGGAGCTGGCGCAACGCACGGCTGACGGTCATGGGGCTGACGCCGCATTCCGCCGCAATGGAGTCCAGAGAGATGCTGTTCTGTTTCTGTTTTATCATAATATGGTAAAAATATCACGCAAACGGTAAAATTTCAATGATTTTTTTCTTTCAGGGGTTGTTTTCTTCTAAAAAAATACTATAATTAACAATATAAATGTTAAATCTAACATAAAACCTTAAAACATGGAGATTTGTTATGGGCTACCTGATCAAAAGTGAAAGTGAAAACCGTCTCGCCGCAGTGAGGAAGATTCTCGAAGAAAAGAACCTCGATCTTGCGCTCGTCTATTACGATGAGTTCAATATCGGCAACGGCTGGTATCTGACCGGCTGGTGCCCGCAGTTTGAGAGCGGCGCGGTGCTTGTGCCGCGCAGGGGCACGCCGCTCCTGCTGGGCGGTCCCGAGAGCGAACCGTTCGCGAAACAGGACAGCGCAATCACCGAAACGCGCAACTTTCCGGTATTCATGGTTCCGGACGAAGAGTATCCGGCAGCGACGATCATCGACTTTCCGCATCTGTTTGCCGAACTCAATGCGAATCTCGGCGCCGTGAAACGCATCGGCATTGTCGGCGGCGACCGGATGCCCTACGGATGCCACAAAGGGATTACGGACGGCTTCGTCGGGGTTGAAATGGTCGACATCACTTCAGAATTCCTGAACCTGCGCTACCATAAGTCGTCCTGGGAAATTGAGCAGATCCGTGCCGCGTTCCAGTTGGCGGACCTCAGTTATGAAGCCATGAAAGAGATGATCAAAGTCGGCAATACCGAAATTCAGGTTGCGGCGGCGGGCGAATATGCGGCGCGCAGCCGCGGCGCGACGGGCTTCGGGTTTTCGGCGATTGTCGGCAGCGGCAAACGCGGAAATGCGGTCGTTCCGACTGCCACGGCAAAAGTGATGGAGGACGGCGAACTGGTGATGATCGGGATTGCACCGAAGATTCGCGGCTATGCCGGCGTGGTCGGCGATGCGCTTCCCGTAAACGGAACTTATTCTGCGAAACAGATCGAGTGCATGAAGTATCTGCGCGAGGCGTTCTGCCTGACGAAAGAGATGTTGAAAGTCGGGCTGACCGGGCGCGAGATTGATGCTCCCGCGCGCGCTTATTTCAATAAGCACGGCTTTGAAAAGAACCTGGTCTGCCCGTTTGTGCATACGATCGGTTTGAATGAGGCGGAGTGTCCTTTCTTCGGACCGAACAGCGACGATGTGCTGGTTCCGGGAATGACGGTTTGCGTGGACGTGAGTTTCTTCGGGCATCCGGAGTTTAACGGCGTCCGTATTGAGACCGGCTACGAGATCACGGACAAGGGCGCCGTTCCCTTCAGTCCGAAAATGGATAAGCTTCATACGGATCTGGATCACTTCTGATTCGCGTCCGGCGAATGAACATGACAGGGACGGGATTGCTTTCCGTCCCCGTCAGACATCATTTCCTGGTTATGATGCCCGGATTTGATTGCGCAGTCTCTTGATACGGAACAATGCCGATGTTGTGAGCTGCAGAAAAAAGTGATTTGCTTCTTTACCGGATGGTTTGATACCGCGATGTTCTGCATCGGGCAGTTCATCAGGATAATAAAGTTGAAAAACCTTTATTTATAATAATATTTCTATTGACAATGCGGTAATTTAGATTATAATATTAATGAAACGGGATGGGTTTTTTGCAGCGGGATCGCATGGAATAGTTTCCGATTCATGAGCAGGGGTGTTGTTTCCGGATTCCGGGGAGAATGGCGGAGTATGGGTTTTCTGCTGTGATCCGTTGCGGTGTTGTACAGGGAAAACGCCGTTTTTCGTTTTGGATTTGATGTCCGGGAACTCGGTCATTTTGAGGTTGGTTTATAAATATATGATTACAATTCAGGGGCAGACAGCAATTTCAAGTTGGATTCTTCCGCAGGATGCCGGACTGGATTGTCTTATTTCGGTTTCCTGTAAGTCCGAGCACATTCTGTCGCCTGCTTCTTTCCGGGTATCCATTGCGAAACCGCTTTCCGGATTTGAGTATTCCAGAACGTTGGATATTACCGCCGCCGGGAGTTTTATCATTCTCAAATCCTGGCAGGCGATGAATTATATTTATATCACAATTTCTTCTTTTGTGAAACAGATACGGAGAAAAGCGGACGGATTTTTCTATTTCGCCCGTATTTTCATCAGACGCTTCCAACTGGATATGTTCGTTTTACTGAGACAGTGAGATTGATTTCATATTGTCATGTGTGGGAATAAATGGT
>DPDG01000015.1:23159-23651 GCA_003526375.1 Lentisphaeria bacterium | reverse complement strand
GCACATACGGCACAATGCAGTAGGAACAGTAACGGTTGCAACCGCGCGAAATCGAGATGAACGCATTGAACTGCCCCGCTTCCGCATTCACGCGGTGCGCATCAATACCGGGCGTATCCGCGCCCTTGCGGTCGTCGCGGCGGATTTTATGTTTTTCCCGGATGACATCTTCAACGATTTCGGGAATTGCATGAATATTGTCCGTCCCGACCGCAAAATCGAGATGTTCGACGGATTTCAGCAGTTCTTCGCCCCGGCTCTGCGCCATACAGCCCATGATTCCGAAGATCATGTGCGGATGCTCGCGCTTCAGTTTCTTGAGGATGCCGAGCTTGCCGATCGCCTTGCGTTCCGCCTGTTCACGGACACTGCACGTATTCAGGATGATGATGTCGGCGTCCTGCTCGGAGTTCACGATATGGTGTCCGGCGGAAACCAGCATGGCGGCGGCGGACTCGGAGTCGCGCTCATTCATCTGACAGCCGTAGGTCT
>DPDG01000015.1:22488-23004 GCA_003526375.1 Lentisphaeria bacterium | reverse complement strand
CATTCATCTGACAGCCGTAGGTCTTGATATATACGTTCATTTTACCACATACATGTTATTGCGGTGAATCACTTCATCGTCCGCGTCGTAACGCAGGATCAGATGATTTTCAGAAGACTTGTGCCCCATCAGCAGACGGCACTCCGCCGCGGAAAAATTCGTCAGCCCCTTTGCAATCAGGGTATTGGAGCCGGAGACAATTTCAAGCACGTCTCCGCGTTCGAACTCGCCGTTCACGGCAAAAATGCCGGACGCCAGCAGACTGCACCCTTTTTTCCTGAGCGCCGCCACCGCGCCGTCGTCGATCACGAGCTTTCCTTTGGAACGGGAAAACGTCGAGAGCCAGCGCTTCTTGGACTCCATTTTCTTCTTCGCGTTCGCCGGCAGGAAAATCGTCCCGACATCCTCGCCGTTGAAAATGCGTCTGAGAATATCCGAATCCCGCCCGGAAGCCAGCCACAGAGCCTCTCCGGCGGAATTGAGAGTATCGGCGGCTTTGAGTTTGGAGGTCATCCC
>DPDG01000015.1:0-22314 GCA_003526375.1 Lentisphaeria bacterium | reverse complement strand
TTTGAGTTTGGAGGTCATCCCGCCGATCGACATATTGCCGTCATCGGTTCCGGTCGCCATCGCACGCTGTGTGTCGGTAATGCCGCGCACCACGGAAATACGGTCTCCGAGAGTGCCGTCTTCATTCGGCTTCTTGAGTCCGTCCACCGTGGTAAGAATGATCGTCAGATCCGCGCGTGTCATGGACGCCAGCAGCGAGGCAAGAATGTCGTTGTCTCCGAACTTGAGTTCATCGACGGACACGGGGTCGTTTTCATTGATGATCGGCAGAATATCCTGGGAAAGCAGAGTTTCAATGCAGTTCAGAGCATTGAGATGCCGTTCGCGCGAACGCAGGTCATCCGCGGTCAGAAGAATCTGGGCACAGCGGAAACCGAGTTTCTCACATTCCGCCTCATACATCGCCATGAGCTTGCCCTGCCCCAGCGCCGCAAGCGCCTGGACTTCGGAGAGCCTGCGCGGGCGTTTTTTGAGTTTCAGGATCTTCATTCCGATACCGACCGCGCCGGAGGAAACGAGGATCACCTGTTTTCCCGCGTCACGGATCGTTTTGATCTGCCCGATCAGGACCGGCAGGGATTCAGGGTCGGTCAGAAGACGCGTCCCCGCTTTGACTACGATTCTGTGGCAGTTCCTGATCAATTTCTTTCTCAATTCGATATTTTCCGCATTCATCTCATATTCTCATTAGATTATCATCTGTTTCCGGCATCAGCCCGCACATATACATATAAGAGAAATAATATACTCCGGAAAAATGATTTTTCCATCGTTGCCGGTATTTTTTATTCACCCGGCGGTGGAAATTCCGCAGACGCAAAAAAACTTGCAAAAACGGCATTTCATGTTATGGTAATGAAAAAAGGGGGTGTTTATGGACAGTTTCGTTTCCACACTGATTTTGTTTTTTCTCGTCATGAATCCGCTCGGCAATCTGCCGGTCTTTATCGCGGAGCTGGACGGAACCGGCGCTGCAAGGTATCGTTTTATCGTAATCAGGGAATCCCTGATCGCGCTGGGGGTTCTGCTCCTTTTCCTGTTCTGCGGAGGCGCGATCCTGAAATATCTGAATCTGACACAGGCATCGCTGGAATTGTCCGGGGGGATCATCCTGTTCATGATCGCAATCAAGCTGGTATTCAGTTCGGCGGCAAAAGACGCGAAGGCTCCCGGAGACCCGACAAAGGAACCGTTCATCGTTCCGCTCGCCATTCCGCTGTTTGCGGGTCCCGCCGCAATGTCCACGGCAATCATCGTCGGAGGCAAAGGCGGCATCGAAGCCTCACTGTCCGGAAGCGCCGCTTTGATTACGGCATGGGGAATATGCACCCTGATTCTCATGAGCGGGCGCTATGCAGGCAAGTTCCTCGGGACCAAGGCGTTGTCCGCGCTGGAATCGCTGATGGGGCTCCTGCTTACCACGATGGCGTTTGAAATGATGATCAAGGGAATCAAGCTGGCATTCCACCTGAAATAAGTTCACAAAAGACTTTCGCGGAATCGCTTCCGGTAGGCGCTCGGAGAGATTCCGTTTTTTTCCTTGAACCAGTTCGAAAAATAAAATTCATCTTTGAATCCCAGCATGGAAGCCAGAATCTTGACGGGATAATCCGAATTCTCCAGATACTGGCGCGCCAGAAAGGAGCGCTGCTCCTGAAGATAGGCATAAGGAGAGCAGTTCCAGTCCTTCTGGAAAATGCGCAGCGTCTGCGCAGGGGATTTGCGGATCAGCGAGGCAAGCGCGCCCAGGGAAATGTTCTCCTGCCAGTTCGCGTCAAGATACTCTTTCAGGCGGATTCCCTCCGGTGATTTCCTGACCTCGGGATGCTCTCTGCGCCAGAGGTCGATCAGAGAGATGATACGGTGAATCCGGAGTGCGAACTCCTGATAAAAATTCCGTTCCTGCCGCCGAAGCAGTTCCGCGGTATCCAGAAACTCTTTTTCCAGACGGCAGTGATGAAAGTAGACGACGCCGTGCAGACGGTAGGCGTCGCACAGGGCGTCCATCAGCGGACCGCTCAGGTTGAACCAGATCTTCTCCCAGGGATCGGCGGGATCGGAATAATATTCATGGCTGACATGAGGCTGAAGCAGATAGACGTCCCCCGCCGTCGGCGTATAGTACTTATCCCCCCAGTGGAGATGCCCTTTGCCGCTGATGACATATTCCAGAACATAGATGTCGTCCAACCCGTTCCGCACAATCCGGTAAGAGGCGTCTTTATGCGTGAATCCTGCCAGCAGAAGCTTCAGCGGAGCGTCTTTCGGCGGCATCGGCATTGAAAAAAATGTCTCTTTCCATGCGCACATGATCATAATCCTCATGTTTATGATTTTATCTCTATTGGAGATTTCCATTTCATGAAGTATAATTTATAAGAAAAAGGAAACAATGCAACACCAAAACAAGGAGTTTTACAGAATTATGGTACCAAGAAACGAATATCCGAGGCCCCAGTTTGAACGGACGGACTGGCTGAATCTCAACGGAGAATGGACCTATGCGTTCGATTTCTCACGCAGCGGCGACGAAAGGGAATGGAGGAAAGCAACCTCGTTTGAAGGCAGGATCACGGTTCCGTTCTGCCCGGAAAGCCGTCTTTCCGGGGTCGGGTTCACGGATTTCATTGAAATGATGTGGTATCACCGCAAGCTCGAAATCCCCGAGGAATGGGCGGACAGGAAAATCCTGCTTCACTTCGGCGGAGTTGACTACAAGACCATCGTTTACCTTGACGGAACGGAAGCCGGCAGGCATACCGGCGGAACCTCCCCCTTTACCGTTGACCTGACAGGCAAAGCGGAGCCGGGAAAAACGCACGATCTCGTTGTCCGGGTGGAAGACGAGATCCGCAACGGGCTCCAGCCTTTCGGCAAGCAGAGCCCCACGTTCAAGTCCCGCGCCTGCAACTATACCAGGACAACAGGCATCTGGCAGACGGTCTGGATGGAGGCGGTTTCTCCGTATGCCCTGAAAAGCTGCCGCATCATCCCGGATTTCGACAACGGCGCATTCTCGTTCCTGCCGGTTTTCCACAAGGAACGACGCGGGCTGCGGCTCTCCGTCACCCTGCTGGACAACGGGCAGGAAGCCGCTTCGGAAACGGTTGCCGCAGGAAACGGCAGTATGGTCACGCTCAGGCTGAAAAATCCCAAGGCATGGGATACGGAACATCCGTTCCTTTATGACGTCCGCTATGTTCTGAAAGATGAAAACGGAAATGTGCTGGATCAGGTTTCCTCCTATGCGGGACTCCGCAAAATTCATATCGAAGACGGGAAATGTTATTTGAACAATCAGCCGGTCTTTCTGCGTTTCGTGCTGGATCAGGGTTTTTATGAAGACGGCATCTGGACGGCTCCCGACGACAATGCGCTCAGGCGGGACATCGAACTTTCCATGAAAGCCGGATTCAACGGGGCGCGTCTCCACCAGAAGATTTTCGATGAGCGCTTCCACTACTGGGCGGACAGACTCGGCTATCTCACGTGGGCGGAATATCCGAGCTGGGGAATCTCTTTCTGGCAGCATTTCGGAAAAACAAATCCGAACTACAATCTGACCTTCCGCGATTATCTGGCGGAATGGACGGCGCTCGTCGAACGGGACATCAACCATCCGTCCATCATCGCATGGACGCCGCTGAACGAGACCTGCGGATATCATGACCTGGAGGAACACAGAAGGATCATAGCCGACGTCTATGATCTCACGCGCACACTGGACTCCACACGTCCCGTAAACGATACATCCGGCTACATCCATGTCAAAACCGACCTCTGGACGGTGCATACCTATCATCAGACGGACGAGGAGCTCTCATCCGCTCTGAACCAGTCGCCCGTCTTCATGCATTACCCGGAAGTCGAGGCGGAGGCATATCACGGACAGCCCTATCTCATGGATGAATACGGCGGAGTCGGCTTCATCCCGGAAGACCGCAAGCCCTATGCCGACAACTCCTGGGGGTACAACAAAGAGACGCTCACACAGGTGGAGGCGGAAAAGCGTATTGCGGAACTTACCGGATGCATCGTCAAAAACCCGAAAGCGGCAGGCTACTGCTACACGCAACTGACAGACATCGAGCAGGAGCAGAACGGCATCTACAATTATGACCGCACGCCGAAGTTCGATGCGGAGACAATCCGCAATATTTTCTCCATGAAACCATCCTGGAGCAAGCTCTGAGCCGCAGCCGGACGCCGCAGGCGTGTTGCTCACTGCAATGCGCCTGTAAACCAATATCGTGAAACACCTCTCTCCCGGAACTTGAAACAGGAATGGAAGGGGGGAAATGAACTCAAACTTTTTGTTCCGTTTTTCATGAACGCTCCATTTGCCTTCCTGTCCCCGCCTCCTCATCCGCTCTTGTAAAAACAAGACTTTTTCAGAAAATGCATCTTGATTTTGCCAACGTTGGCATTTATAGTAAAAACAAACCGGAACGGATTTCGGGTTCAATTCATATTTATTAAGGAGATGAAGAATGACGCCTCTGTTCGGAACTGCGGTCCAGGATTATTATCTGGACCTCGTCAGAAAAAATTTCACCGCAAGAAAAGCACGTCTTGAAACGCTGCGCACCAAAGAGGATGCGGAACGGTATGTCGCCGGGGTCAGGGCAAAAATCGCAAAACTTTTCCCTTTCCCCGCAGAAAAAACGCCGCTGGATGCACAGGAGACCGGGACTCTTGATTTCGGGTCCTATGTCATGCACAAGATCATCTATTACAGCCGCCCGAAATATCCGGTAACCGGCAATCTCTATCTGCCGAAGACGACGGAAAAGGTTCCGGCGGTTCTCTTTCTCTGCGGACATTCCGGAAACGGAAAAGCGTCCGATGTCTATCAGACCTGCCAGCGGGCGCTCGCCATGAAAGGCTACGCCGTCCTTGCCATTGATCCCGTCAGCCAGGGCGAACGGCTCCAGTTCCTTGACTTTCCGGATTTCAAGGGCAATTGCTGCTGGGAACACAATGTCATGGGAAAACAGCTTCTGCTGACGGGAGAAACCATGGGGGCGTGGCGCGCATGGGATGCGGTCCGCGGGCTCGATTATCTGCTGAGCCGTCCGGAAGTGGACACGACGCGCGTCGGACTCACAGGGAATTCCGGAGGCGGAACCATGACGACTTTCGTCAATGCATTGGAAGACCGTCTGACGATGGCGGCTCCGAGCTGTTACATCACCACCTGGGTGCACAATGTGGAAAATGAACTCCCCGCCGACTCGGAGCAGATGCCTCCCGGCACATTGGCGGCAGGACTCGAAATGGGAGATTTCCTGATCGCGCGCGCCCCCCGTCCGCTTGTCGTCCTCGGACAGAGCAATGACTTTTTCGACCCGCGCGGCACCAGAGAAACTTATGAGGAGGTCCGCAAAGTCTACCGGCTTCTCGGCGCGGAAGATTCGATCCGCCTGACGATCGGGCACGGCGATCACGGATATTCAAAGGAAAACAGGGAAGCCATGTATTCCCTGTTCAATGACACGGCAAAAGTCGCGGCGCCCGCCGCCGAGCCTGATGACGTTAAACTCTCTCCTGAACAGGAGATTTACTGCGCACCGGAAGGACAGGTCAGAAATCTTCCGGTCAACAAATACATCCGTGAATTTGCGGCGGAAAAAGCTTCCGGGCTGGCAGCCGCCAGAAAGCCCCGCACGAAACGGGAACTCTGCGAACTCATGCGGAATCTGCTGAAACTCGATGAGGCGTTCATTCCCCACTACCGTGTCCTGCGCGGACGCTATACGGACAAGGGGTTCTATTCCCGTTTCGGGCTCGAAACGGAACCGGACGGACGCCTCATGAGTGTACTCAAGCTGAAAGCAAAGAATACACTTTATTTCCATCTGCCGGAGACAAAGAAGATCGTTCTCTATATCCCGCATCTGGATTCGCAGGATGAGCTCTCGGAAATGTCGTTCCCCGATGACGTCACGGTATACGGGCTTGACATCCGCGGAATCGGCGAATGCACCCCATCCGGCTGCGACCAGCCGGAACCGCGCGACTTCTTCAATGAATACCAGTTCGACTATCACTACGCCTCGCTGGGACTCATGTTCGGCAAACCCTATCTGAGCGGTAAAGTCAAAGACATCCTCTGCGCGGCGGAACTGCTGGCGCGGAACGGTGCGGAAATAGAGGTTCAGGCAAATGGGCAGGGAACGATCCCCGCTTTGATCGCCGCACTTCTTTCCGGAAAAATCACATCGCTGAAACTGATGAACGCACCGGATTCCTGGGACTCCATGGTCCGGACGCCGGTTCCGGGCTATGCGCTGTCCGTTCTGATCCCCGGTGTCCTCGCGCAAACCGATCTGCCGGAACTGCGCAAGGCGATTGCGGAAAAACTGCGCTGAAAAAGCATCTCGGCATGAAACCGGATGCCTGAATCATAAAAACGCCGGAACGAGTCATGGTGATTCGTTCCGGCGTTTTTGACTGTACAGGAAAATCAGACTTTGACTCCGGCTTTGCCAAGAAGCGCCTGAACCTTTTTCACATCGACGTTGCGGGGAAGGATATTTTCCGCGACAGCAATTGCCGCCGCGGTCCCGACCCCCTGCCCGATATTCAGGCAGATCGGCATGACACGGTAGTTGGAATGCGCCTTGTGCGTGCCGGAAATGTTGCGTCCGGAAAGCAGAAGCGAATCTATTTTGACTGGCACACATGCACGGTAGGGAATCGTGTAGACGCCCTTGGAATGGAAGTGTCTCTGAGCGCCGTTCTCGTCGAGTCCGGGACCCTTGAGACTGTGAATGTCGAAATTGAAATAATTCCTTGCGGCAATCCAGTCATCAAAGACCCGCGCCTCAAGGATATCCTCCGCCGTTACCGTGTAAAGCCCCTTGAAATGGCGGGTTTCACGCACGCCGACATTCGATGCGGAAGTCACCAGATAACAATCCTCGTATCCGGGTGCGTATTCACGCAGGAAAGGAATCATTTCATCCATCTGCCTGCGGCAGACTTTCTCGGCTTCCGTCAACTGGCGGACATCGGTCGCGTCGATGTTGATGACATTCGTCATGTTGACGCAGACCTCGCCGGGGATACGTGTCCGGTAGAGCAGCACGTGTCCGGCGGGATGCGTCAGAACGGACTTGCCGAGTGCCTGAATCTCTCCTTTCGGCACATCGATATAGGACTCGAAACTGCCGGGAAAGATCGCTCTGGAGTAATCAACGCCGCCGATGCGGAACATCAGCGTGACAGGCTGGCAGAGATGATCGCCTTCGCGTCCGAGTTCATATTCCGCACCCGCGCGCGCCGCGACATCGCCGTCGCCGGTGGCGTCGATCACGACTTTCGCCATGATTGCCTCGCGCCCGGATTTGCTTTCCGTGATAATCCCCGCGACGCGGTTGCCGTCCATGATCACATCGGCAATCTGAGTGTAAAGCTGAACCTTTACCCCCGCTTCGTCCATCATCTGAAGCAGGGTGCTCTTGAGACACTCATGGCTGATGCACCAACTGTAGCCCTCATTCGGATTCTTCGGCAGGGACGTGCTTTCGCAGGCGCGGTGCATGATCTCGTCGAGAAGCGGCGAGGTCGAGCCGCCGCTCCAGTGCGACATCATGCCGCCGGTCGCCATTCCGCCAAGCGCGTTGGACTGTTCCACGATCATGACTTTCGCTCCGGCGCGCGCCGCACCGAGAGCCGCTCCGATTCCGGCGGGGCCTCCGCCTGCAATCAGGACTTCCGTTTCCGTAGCAACGGGAATGGTTCTTGCCGGTTCCGTATACGTTTTCATATCATCTCCTTTTTTACGGTGAAGCGTCCTGCCTCCCCTTTTCTTTCTATCAATTATACAATAAAAAAGGAAAAAAGCCTTGAATTTTCAAAGAAGAACTCTTAAATTATCTCATATTTCATAAAAAAAAGAAAGCATCCGGCATGGACTTAGTGGAACTTCTCCGTTTCTGCGAAAAAAAGACGGCAACCTCCATCAGCATTGAGGTAAGACATCCGGCATTTTACCGCTGTGAAAAGCTGAAACTCGCCCCGGATCAATATCTGCATCACTCCGATTTCTGCCGTTTTGCAAAACTGCGCGACGGCAACCGGAGCTGTTCCGGGAACAAGAGCAGAAGCCTCGAAGTGGCAAGGCGCGGACGATGTTTTTCGGGATGCTGTCCTCACGGAATCTGGGAATATGCCTGCCCCGTCATGGATGCGGACAATCTCTGCGCGGTCATCTATTTCGGCAATCTTCTGCCGGAAAACGATGCGCCGGAACTGCCTCCCGGAGTCAGGACACCGCAGCGCGTCACGGAGGAAAAGCGCAGGCAGATCCGGCGGGCGGCTTCATTTATCGCAGATTTCCTGAAAATAGAGCTGGAACTTTTTTCCGCCGCCGGCGGCATGGGCGGCAAGCAACACGACGATGAATTTTACATCGAAAACTGCCGGAACTTCATCAACTGCCATTATCTGGAAAACATCGCCCTTTCCGACCTCGCCGACCTGCTGAAAGTGAATCCGAATTATCTCGGTGCGCTGATCCGCCGCAAAACGGGAAGCACTTTCCGCAGGCTTCTGGCGCAAAGAAGAATCGAAGAATCGAAAATCTATCTCAAACTCCATCCGGCGCTTTCCGTAACCAAGATTTCGCGTCTGTGCGGTTTTACCGACAGCAACTATTTCACCACCGTTTTCCATCAGTTCTGCGGCGTGACTCCCGTGGAGTTCAAAAAAGGAAAAGGAACTGCGCAGGGCAAATAGCGAGAGCTCCGGGCGTTTCCATAAGGTCATGTATTGCCGATGGCTCTCGAAACTCTCATTCATAAGCGGTGAGACAGCCGGGTTGGGCTGGCTGTCCGACACCCGCCGCCTGCCGCGGAACACTCTATTTCACACCGGGATAATTCAGCTCCAGATCCAATTTTCCGGCGCGGCGCATATCGTCCAGAAAATTGGACGCCTGCGTAATCGCCGCATCGTCAGGAGTGTCGGCATGGGTCTTCAGGAATTCCGCCGCAGGATAATTTTTACCGGGACCGCCGCCCGCCGCAAGAAAACGGACCCGGAACCCCTCCGCCGGAGTCCAGTGCAGACTGTGGGTGAAAAAGCAGCCGCCGAGCACAAGAACATCCGTTTTTCCGCCATTGATATTCAGGAATCTGCTCTGTTTGTTCAGGCCGTTATGATAAAACTGCGGAGTGCCGAACGTGATTTCGCCCGAATAACCGTCGAAACTTTTCGGGATATCCTTCCTTGACGGAGTGCCGGTGCCTTCGATCTTGATGGAACCGAGAGAAATCCTGCCCCTCAGAGGCGAACCGTTCCCCTCGAAACGGTAAATCGATTTGCTCTGCTCATTATAGAAATCCGTCACGACGAGAGAATTGTTATCCCTCACCCAGATGCAGGGATCACAGATTTCAAGCAGAGTGAATTGAACCGCGGTAATGCCGGTGCGTTCCGCAGACTTGCCCTCAACGCGAAGCACTCCCTCATAATGGTTGTTGATCAGGATTTCCGCGGACTGGGAATCCACGAAACGGAGATTGCCGTATGTGCCAAGCGAAAGAGCTCTGTCCTCCGGTCCGAGCTCGCGGAAATGGATTCCGCGCACCAGCGGCTGAGGCGTCAGGAAACCGAACGCGCGGACGGTGTCATAAACGGCAAGGGTCGGATGCCCGGCGCGCCCTGTCTGGAGAATGTCGATTCCGTCCTTCCGTCCCCCCATGCGCAGAATCTCGAAATTTTCCAGCAGAACCCGTTTCGGAGCTTTCACATGCAGCAGCGTGCCGTCTTTCGCGCCATACCATGAGAGCCTTGTTTCCAGCCCGCTCCCGCCGAAAATCCAGTTGTCGCCGTCCAGAACCAGCGTCCTGCGCACCGTATAATGCCCCGTCGGGATGTAAACCATTGCGCCGTTGCCGTGTGCTTTCGCGGCGGCGATGGCACGCTTGAACGCCTCGGTGTCGTCATGCTCGCCGCCCTTCGCGCCAAAGTCACGCCTCACGTCGAAAATCTTTCCCGGCATGGCGACGGTGCGCGGTTTGTCCGTCCATGCGGCAGTGACGGCCTCCGTTTTCAGGAAAGAGGTTTCCGGCGTCAGTCCCGAGGAAAGTTCCTCCGCTTTGCCTGCGGGAATCTCATAGACTTTCACCCTGCCGTCCGATTTCTGCAATCTTGCATCAGTGATAAGGTTGTTGGAGGAGATCAGCTTGTAATATCCGGAATTGGCAAGATTGTTGCAGGAGACCAGATTCTCCGTATCCGTCCTGCGGAAACGGATCACGGTTGAATTGCGCCCCCGTCCGGTGAATGTGCAGTCGAACATCAGCATCGGCAGAATGTTCTGCGAGATCGCCGCTTCACCGGTCCAGCCGGAAACGTGGCAGTCCTGCAGAACGGTTGCACAATGCGGAGTCCGGGCAATCAGGAACTGTTTTGAGCCGGTCGAAGTGCAGCGCCGGAGCGTGCTGGTATGTTCCGATTCGTAAAGGACATCGCTGATGCGGCTGTTTTCAAAATGAGTGTCGCGACAGTAGAAATTCCCCTTGAACGTCCAGATGCCGTATCCGCATTTACGGAACTCGCACCCCTCGATCACACAGTCATAATCATTGAAATCCCCGAGCGAGACGCCGCGTCCGCAATTCTCAAAGAGACAGTTGTCGATCCGCTGTTCCGTGCAGGCGGTATTCATCTTGCGCCGTCCGGTGTCAATTCCGGCGAAACGGCAGTTCAGAAATGCGCAGTGCCGGAACAGGTTATGCCCCTGGAAACCGGGCCCGCCCATGTCGATTGCGGCGGAAGCGCGGCTGCCCCCCTCGAAAGTCACGCCGACAATCCGCGACCATGTGAGCCCGAGCATCCGGAGCATCGGGCGGTCTTCGGGACCGTCCCAGACAATCACCGTGTCACGACCGTGCCCGATAATCGAAAAACCGGAGGGACGTGTGGCGGAACTCTCCTGAAGCGTCCCCGTCAGAAGTGTGTCGGTGATCCGGTACCGCCCCGGCGGAAGGTAGACGGTCCCTCCCCTTGCCTTCGCGGCGGCGATCGTCATCTGAATCGCGGCGGTATCGTCATTTTTGCCGTCGCCTCCGGCAACCAGACCGTGCCATGTTTTCGGTGTCTTGACGGAAACCCAGTCGGACCGTTTTTCCCAGTTCAGCCCCGGAATCATGGGCGGCGCGGCACAAAGGGCAATTCCGGCAAAAAGAGATATTCCGGACAGAAGCTTTTTCAAATTCATCTTGTCTCCCTGTTTGTTTTATATTTTTGCGTTCAGACGTTATTTTTCAAAATACCACGGTGCCTCTTTCCCGACCGTTCCATAGGCGCCGTAATATCCATACATTCTTTTTTTCGCAATGTTCTCCGCATGACCATCCACGTAAAGTGCATTGCTTGATGTTGTATGCCGGGTGCTCCACACTCCGCGCGGACCAGTCGTCATCACTGTGTCCTGACAATAGACAAAGGGACCGTGATCATACTTCCGTCCTTCCAGGAGCAGGAATATGGATGACGGTTTCTTTACGGAAGTAATTTTAGGCTGTTTCGGATTGCCGTTTACCTCCCCGACATAAAAACCCGCGAGAAACTCGTTGACACTGTAGTTATACCCCCCCACGCCGGGCTGGCTTATTATGGGGCACATCAATCCTTTGTTCACCTGCCCGACATCCCCGAAAGGACGCGCGTTTGAATCATTGAACAACGTCCCGCCGGGAAGACAGGAAGGAGTAAAATAGCAGAAGTTCTTCGGCAAGTCACCGGAGCGCAACAACTGTCCATACCAGAAATTTTCATCTCCCATGTTACTGCTTCCCGTCGCCAGATGGTCGTTGTAATTGTTTCCATACATGGCAAACGCCAGTCCGATCTGCTTCAGGTTGCTTACGCAGGAAATGCTTTTCGCTTTGTCTCTGGCACCGTTCAATGCCGGAAGCAGCATTGCCGCCAGAATCGCGATGATTGCTATAACGATGAGCAACTCTATCAATGTGAAACTTTCCGTTTTCCCGGAATTTCCGAATCCTGCCGTTTTTCCGAATCTCATAAAAACCGTCCTTTCATTGATGTTGTTTGAATTACAATTCTCCTGTGTCTGGTAATATTATACAATGGAAAGCCATGATTCGCCATAGGGATAAAAATGGAAAACATGAGGATTCTTATCATTCAATGAAAAAATTTTAAAAAACATCCGGATTTTCAGGAGACTTTCCGGCATACATCTTCCGGTAGAGTGAGGGCGAAACACCTTTTTTCTGTTTGAACCAGTTGGAGAAATAAAACTCATCCTTGAAACCCGTCATCACGGCAAGGCTCTTGACGGTACAGTCGGAATTCCGCAGATACTGGCAGGCAATGAACAGCCTCAGATTCTGCAAATAGGCATAAGGCGTGATGTTCCAGTCCTTCTGGAAAATACGGAATGTCTGCGCCGGAGACTTCCGGATCAGCGCCGCCATCGTCTTCAGGGAAAGCGGTTTCTGCCAGTTGCCGTCCAGAAACGCTTTCAGGCGGAGCCCTTCGGGAGATTTGCACTGTTCCGGATTATTCTGCCGGTGACGGTGAAGCCGGTAAAGAATCTTATGCAGCACCAGCGAAAAGCGTTCAAGCGTATTCTCTTCCTGCCTGCGCAGAATCTCAATCCCCTCGCGGAACTCTTTTTCCAGCGGGCATTGAGGGAACAGCACAATTCCCCGGAGCTGGTAGACACTGCACAGGGCATCCATCAGAGAACCGCTGACGTCGAACCAGATCTTTTCCCACGGATCATCGGGGTCCGACCAGTATTCCTGCTGGATGCGCGGCTGGATCAGGTAAACGTCGCCCGCCTGCGGTTCGTAATAATGGTCGTTGAAGCGGATATGCCCCTTTCCCCGGACCACATACTCCAGCACATAGTAATAGCTGTGTTCCTCATCGCGCACGACGTGGTAGGTGCTGTCCGGGTAAGTGATGCCGGACAGCCAGACTTTCAGGATGTCCTGATCCGTCCGGTCAAGAAACGGAATGAACATCTCCCGGAAGCAGCGGCAATAGATTTCAGGCTCTTTTTCCATTGGAACCGGAATCATTTCTCCGCTGCTTTTTCAGGCTGACCCCCTCCGCTGTCCGGGTCCAGCAGATTGACATAATTGCCGAGATTGAATGTGCTTCCGGCAATGTGGCAGCCCTCGAACATCGGCAGAACGTCCAGCGGGTGATTGGAATCGATGTTCACGGCAAGCTCTTCATCCTCCGTCAGCTTCCACTCCAGCACGATCCTGCCGCTGGCATTCGGAATGCGCCCTTTCGCGGAACGCACGTTCCGGCAGGCGGGATTGAAATAAATCTGCCCCATACCGGGAACGGCGGCACGAATGCCGAGCAGTTCGCGGATGATGTAATTCGCCGCGATGATCGGGAAAATATGCGGGTTCGGGTTTGCCTGTTTCTCCTCCTCCAGTTTCCGGTTGTAACGGTAGGCTTCCCGGATCAGTTCAATGGCAAAGTACTGCTGCTTGAATGCGAAAAGAGTTTCCAGGACAAACGCGAAGAACTTCGTATTGGAAAGCGGGAGAAGCTCTTGTTTGTCACCCAGGAACTTGAAAGAGAATGCCTCAAAGGAGGACGGTTTCGCCACACCGGAATACAGCGCGATCAGATTGGTCTGGAACGAACAGCGCCCGGAACGTTTCCCGTTGTAATACGAATCTGCGAAAAAGCCGGACTCGGGATCATACGCCAGCTTCCGTATCCGCTCGGCAAGCTTCGTCGCCTGCGCGATGCAGGCGTTGCTTTTCTCCTCCATGCCGGCATCGCCATACAGCTTCGATGCGGACAGCAGGGCGCGGCAGTAAAGAGCATTCAGCGGGGTAAACATCCCGCACTCGTCCAGCGTTTCCGTTTCATTCAGGAAAACGGATTTCCCAAGCGCCTCCACAACCAGCAGAGAATCGTGTTTCGCGGCAGAGAAACGGAAGAACTCAAGCAGGAGATCCAGCGCGGGAAGCATACTGTCGCGGAACGCGGCATCCCCGCTGGCGATCCAGTGCTCGTTCAGCCAGAGAATCCACAGCAGCGAAACATCCGGCGCATAGGAGAAGATGCCCGACAGCGCAATCTGCTGCATCATGCCGTTTTCAAGCTGTCCCTCGGCAAATTCGGCAAGCGCCTTCGCGGAAAGATTGTATCCGCCGAACAAGGCATAAAGCGTCATGGAATAAATGTAGGACTCCGCAAGAGACTGGCAGCGGCGCCCGCATGGATTGTCGATGATGTTCTGGCATGCGCACTGGTGAATGGAGGATACCGCAGTGTTCCAGATCGCGTTGAACTCCCCGTCGGAACAGATGAAATCCGTATCCGCGGCGGAATCCGAGGCATACGAGACGAAACGCAGGATCGGCTGGACCGTTTCCGCGGCTCTGCGCACACTCAGCATGATGTACTTCACGCCGCGCGGTTCGAGGCGCATCCACGAATTGGAACCGGCGGTGAGGCGGATTGTGTCCGTCTTGCGCCCCAGCGGTCCGATCGATTTCACATGATCGTCGATCAGATGGATTCCCGAAGTGATATCGACGACATCCCCGTCGGAACCGGAAATGTCCAGCAGGGGAAAACCATACTGGATCTCATCCAGATTGTAGATCACATAATCTCCGGTCATCAGACTGTCCGCGGAAGATACCGGTTCGGCGTCCGGAGTATAGTCACAGTAATTCAGATAGCCGGAAATGTCATTCAAATGCTCGTAAAGAGGCAGGAAACCGTTCTGCTCCGAGTTTTTCAACACCAGCGATGGAGCGGCAAATTCAAGCGGCATCCGCAGAGGTCCGTCCGAAAGCCAGCCCGGCATGGAAGACTGAGAAGGTTCGCGCAGGAACATCAGCCTGCCTTTCGGGAGAGAGGGAAACACGATCATGAATCCCATCGGATTCTCACTGCATTTCTGAATGCAGAGCAGACGGTTCCAGCCTTTCTTCAGGCATAATCTGCAATGAATCAGAAGTTCTCCGCCGACGCTGAACGCCCCATGCATCTCAAAAAGCGGGGGGTCCGTCACACTCTGTTCCCGCCTGCAGACAACATCGTTGTTGCAGAACAGCACAAAAGGATCATCGGATGAAATCTGAATCTCCGTCTCACAATCCTTACTGACGTGCACATAAGTCTGCGATGCATAGGTGCCCGCCTTGAAACCGTCCAAATTGCGGTAGGAAAGGAAAGTAAACTCCCTCCCCTCGCGGAATTTTCCGGAAACCCACGGTTCGAGAGTATCCGTCTCGAACCACATGAACGGGCGGATGTGGGAGATCCCCAAAGGCGGCTCGCTGTCGGTTACGGGTCCGATCACACGGGGCTCCAGCCAGTTTTTATCCTGAAATCCCGGCAACTGCCAGCCGGCGGGAAACTCTTTCAGATTCACGCTTTCCGTATATTCCAGCCCTGCATGACAGCGCGGCTGTCCGCCGGAATAACACTGCGGTTCAATCATGCGCCATGTAGAATCGGTCCAGAGAACCGGACGGTCCCCGATATTCACCTGGCACCAGATTTTCGGTGGATGCGGATATCTGGAATAAGTCGGAATCGCCATATCGCAAGTGATGATGGAAATCACATTGGAGCCGACCTCAAGATAAGGCGCAATATCGTAAAAATCGCCGTAGCATTTCGTGCGCGTAGGAGCCGCGGGACCGTAACCGACGTGCTCACCGTTCACGTATACGTGATACGAGGGAATGGCGGAAATCCAGAGTTCGGAAAAAGGGACGGAGGACTCCAGGACAAACTCCTTCCTGGCAAATACTCTGACATCCCGCGCGCCCCTGCCGGATTTTTCCGGAAGCCAAATCCACTCACCCTTCAACTCTTTCGGAAGTGTCCCGATTGCCATAAAAAACTCCCCTTTCCTGAAAAGTTCCCCGCATGCTTTCTCTAAAAGCATAATAGCGGCATTTCACTGAAAATTCAAGCCGAAAAGAACAGGTTTTTACGCTTTTTCACGGTAGAATGCAGGATGCCGGAAAAAGAACGGCAGGGACCGGAGCGGAATCATTTTTCCGCATCCTGCGACGGGAAAGAAAGTTATGCCTTATGATCCTCTTTCTCTTCCTGTTCCTTGTCGATCTCTTCCAGAATCGCCTTGTCCGCCAGAGACATATTGCCTTCCACACGCCCGTCGTCAAGAGGATTGTCCTTGCGGTTTTTCAGGTCGATGAACAGCCGGCGCAAGTCAATCGCACCGCCGATGGAGAACCAGACCGTGGAAATCGCGGCGACAATGCCGGGGACAATCAGGGAGACAACGAGGAAGTAGTATCCCCACCATTTCATCGGCCATGGTGAAACCGCATTGTATAAAACGACCAAAAGGAAAGTAATGATGAACTTATACACGAAAGAGTAGAGAAATACCGACCAGGCGATGATCTTATCGCCACGCGTATATTCCGGGGTGATGCCGATCAGTTTGGAAAATACATTCCGGAAAGTCCATGCGGTCTTGATGTTCTTCTCTCCGTCGATGCTGTAAATACCGCGGTGAAGCATACGGTCCAGATTGAACGGCCCGCGGTAGGTGATCCATGATACAAGACAGTAGATCAGGATGCAGAACATCATTGTGATGAAATAAATTTCCATGGAGTTGATCGGGAACTTGATCGGGTCCATGCGCCAGAGAATGTAAGGCTCGAACGGGGAAGATACGGCGGCAAGGAATCTGCCGACGGCATCCACCCAGCCCAGCTCATCCAGCCACGGATATACCACATCCGCCCAGTTGCGCTGGACGAAAATGCCTCCGAGCGAAAGGAACATGCCGCTCAAAAGAGAGGCAAACGCTCCCGCGGAGGTCCCGAAACGACTGTAAAGCCCGAAGATCATGACCGGACCGCAACCGCCCAGCCACATGGAACACATGATCGTGACAAACAGGTTGATATAGTCCAGCTGCGCCATGAAAAACGATCCGAAGAAGAAAAAGACGCCCACTCCGATTGAGACAATGCGGATCACCCAGATATGCTGTTCCGGCGTGAATCCTTTCTTGCGGAACGGCACAATCACGTCTTGGGAAATCGTCAGCGCCGCACTGTAAATACGGGAATCGTCCGTTGAAATCATCATCAGCACCATCAGCAGACAGAAAAGCCCCATCATTCCCACAGGCAGGATGTTGCGCATTGTCATCGGCAGCATCATCTGATTGTACAGTGTCCTGAACTCTTGGAATCTGGCGTTGCCGTTATCACCTTTTCGGAGAGTTTCAAGCGCGGTATCGAAATAGGGGGAATCCAGATTTTTCTCCTGAGACAGCGGAGCATCCACGCCGATGGTATGATTATGTTTCGGTATTGCGGCAACTTTCGCAATCAGCTCTTTGCGCAACTCCTGCTCAGGCACAAGCTCTTCCGCCACGCGAGTCGAAATTGTCGTTCTGACATCCCGCGCTTTCTGTGAAAAATCTTTGTGATTCAGCAGAGTAAGAATCGTCACTGCGAGAAGAATGTAGAAAATTGCACTGAAGCCCGTACGCCAGGTTCCCAGAACACTCGCCATCTTCTGCTCATGCGGAGTCTTTGCGGCGGAGGAGTTGCCCGCGCCGATCCAACTGGCACGGTGCAGAATCGTTGCAATGATCGTTACGATCAGGGCAAAAAGATTGAAGTCACGGAGGTTGGAAATGTCATAAGGGCTCAGGAAACTTTCGCCGGCGGCCCGGTCCGCCATCACGGGGATGATCTCATCGGTCCAGGAGAACGTGACCAGGACAAAAACCGTAAACACCACCAGCATCGGATAGCACAGAAGTCCCTGGATCGTATCCGTAATGACCAGCGCCAGCGTTCCGCCCATGCAGATGATCGTAATAGCGAGCGTCAGCACGATAAACACCACGACCATGAATGTCGGGATCTCCAAGCCGAGAAAAGTAAAAGAATGCGGCAGGTCAAGGAAATAGATGAAGAAACGGGCGGCGACGGCCGGGCAGATCATATTGGCGAGCATCTCGGAAAGAGAGCGCAGAGCCGCTGCGAAAATACGGAGAGGGCGGTTATAGCGCATCTCCAGAAACTGCCCCAGCGACATCGCCTTGGTTTCACGGAAACGGTAGACGCAGTATCCGGTCAGGGACAGGACAAGGGAAAGCGGCAGGATGACATTATTCCAGAATGTCATTGCGAATCCGGTCTTGTAATGCACCTCGACGAACGCCACAAGCGTAATGATCGAAAGTCCGTTCGCAACATCCGCGACGCTGATCACATAACGTCCGCAAATACGACCTGCGGACAGAAAGTCCGCCACTCCTCTCACATACGACCGTGAACGATACCCCATGTACATGACAAATGCCACGGGAACCAGCACGATCAGCCAGTCCAACCAACTCATTCCTTTGAATCCTGTTTTTTGTGTTTGTTATTATTACTGCATAAAAAACATCCCGCTGCTGCCCAAATCAGCGGGAAAACAATAATATGTATGAAAATTTGTTAGTTATAATAATACATGAGATACCTCTGAATTCAAGAATCAATAAGGAAAATATCCGGAAAAAACAGAAGAATCCGGTCATAATCATAATTCCGGGCGTTATTCAGGACAAATCAGATTTGAATCAATGCAGCAATATGGCTTCTCCCATCATGCGCCCCCGTGGCTTCTGCCGGAATTATTTCAGAATTTGCCCAAAAGAGTGCAGAAACACAATAAAATATTACTCGAATCCATTTGTGAAAGCACACTTTTGCAATATAATAATAACAGAAACGGAATTCTTTCCAATCAAAGGACAAATCAATAAAAATGACACAGAACATACTGAAGACAGCCGTAATCGGACTCGGAAGGATCGCATGGAGCGACCATCTCCCCGCACTGCTCAGACATCCTGAAAAATTTCAAGTCACCGCGGTCGTTGACCCGATCAGTGACCGATGCAGAGACACTTGTGCGAAATTTCATGTCCCCGCCGGCTATACCTCCCTCGAAGAACTGCTGGCACATCAGACGCCGGACCTTGTCATTATGGCTTCCCCGACAGTCTACCATGCGCAGCACACAATCGAAGCCCTGGAACACGGCTGTCATGTTTTCTGCGACAAACCCGTGGCGATGAGTCTTCAGGAGGCACGTCAGATGGATGAAACGGCACGGAAGCAAGGGCGGAAGCTGATGATCTTCCAGCCGCGCCGCCTGAACTCCGACACGATGGCAGTCCGCAGCCTGATGGAATCGGGAATCCTCGGAAAAATCTATCAGCTCAAGCTTTACGTCGGCAACTACTCGCGGAGAAACGACTGGCAGGCATTCCGGAAAAACGGGGGAGGAATGCTCCGCAACTACGGAGCGCATTATGTGGACCAGTTCCTCTGCCTGCTGCATGAAAAACTCCGGCTCCTCACCTGTGCGACGGATCGTATCGCGTCTCTCGGCGACGCCGACGATGTGGTGAAGATGCTCCTGTGCTCCGAAAGCGGAATTCTGCTTGATCTGGACATCAATCAGGCATCCGCGCTCCAGCCCTACCGCTGGTGCATCTACGGCAAGTATGGAACGGCGATGGTCCGGGGCACGGCAAACGACTGGGAAATCCGCAGATACGACCCCGCGGAACTCAAACCGGTCTCTGCGGATGAACGGATGGCGGCGCAGGGGCGGGAGTATCCGAGTTCGGATATGCCTTTCAGAACGGAAACATTCCGTCCGGAAGCGCCGGCGCTCTGCCCGATCGACGGGCATCTGCTCAATCTTCATGACTGGATCGAAGGCAAAGCGGAGCCGCTGGTTCCGTTCCATGAAACATTGGAACAGATGCGCATCATAGAAGAATGCATTCATCTCACAAGATAAATCACGCAGGGCGGTAAACATGAACCTTGATTGGAATCATCTGGAAGTCAGAATCGTGTCCGCAGGCTATTCCCTGTGGGAAAGCGGCGTACCGTGTTCCAAAACATGGATCAGGCGCGTCATTCCCGATAATGATCTCTGGATTTTCGACACCGGAAAATGCTCCATGCAGATGGTCGGAGGAAAAACGAAACTGAACAGAGACTCCATTATCTGGATGCGCCCCGGGCATATTTACGACGTCACGCAGGACCCGGATGATCCGATCGGGCATACCTACATTCACTTTGACCTGATCGACTCTCTCGGCAGGCATTTCTTCCCGACGCCGGAGCAGATGCCGGAAACGCTCCACAGTTTCAACATCCCGCAATGGCGGCAGATGGGGCAGAATATCGTCCGCATCATGAATCTCGGAAACTCCATCGAACGCAATCCGCAGTGTTTCCCGCACGGATGCAGGAACGAAGACAAATTTGCCGTAGCCTCCGCCATGCTCAAGGCGCTTCTGATGTCGCTTGATTTTTACAATATCCTCAACATGAAAGAGGAGAAAATCGTCGATCACAGCGCGGCAACCGCACTTCATGCCGCCATGTACATCGAGGAGGCGTCCAGCCATTTTCTGGAGGTCGGGAAACTGGCAAAAAAATTCGGCTTGAGCAGGAACCGTTTTACGAAAGTCTTTACGGACTACTGGCAGATTTCCCCGCAGGAATATCTGATCAACTACAGGATCAGCCATGCGAAGAACCTGCTGGTGAATACGGCGCAGACCATCGGAGAAATTGCTGCGCGCCTGGGATATTCCGATCACTATTTTTTCGCACGGCAGTTCAAGGCGAAAACCGGATTTTCTCCCGGCGTTTTCCGCAAAGAGCGCAGCAAGGAAATCAACTCGGATTAATCAGAAACAACGATATGTCAAAACAGGAGATCAGGATCATGAGAAGCAAGAACCATCGAACAATCCAACAGTCGAACAATCCAACAACGGAACATCTGAATAAACGTTCTCCAATACATTATTTTCCTGTTCAATTACTCCATGTGCCCCCCATTCAATTGTTCAAATGTTTCTCCCTCCTTACTTCAGACTTCCTTGTTCAATTGTTCAATTGTTTTCCTGTTCAATTGTTCAATTGTTCTCCTGTTCAATTGTTCAATTGTTCTCCTGTTCAATTGTTCAAATGTTCTCCTGTTCCTGCTTCCAGGGGGAAAACAAGAATTTTCACCCTCATAGAGCTCCTCATCGTGATTGCGATCATCGCGATTTTAGCTGCGATGCTGCTGCCTGCACTGGGCAAGGCAAGAGGAAAGGCAAGAGAGATTCAATGTGTCGGCAATCTGCGGCAATACGGCATATCGTTCATGCTTTACACGGATACGTGGAAACAATATTTCCCACCACAATGCGATAATAATCCGCCCCAAGGAACTGAAACTGAAATATGGTATTCCAAGACAAAACTGGATATCTCACAAAAACTGCGATTCGGCTGCCCCGAAGCCGAAGTCAGAAGACGGTCGGAAGTACCTTCCGGAGGAACCGAATATGGATATGTTTCTTATGGAATGGCTTCTTATTACTGGGGAATTGCACAAAATCAGTCAATCTCTTTCAATGCATTCAAAAACTCCAAACTTTCCGAAAAGATAATCTTCGGAGACAGCTCAAATCAAAAAGATTTCAACAATTGGAGCGGCACAAACATGGCAGCAGTTTCGAATCTGCGAGGATACATGATTCAAGCAAATGCCCATTATCCCAGATTCCGCCATGGAAACAAGAAAGCATTCTCGAATTACAATTCCAACCATATATTTTTACAAGGAACAGCTGCGCGGGCATCATTTACTTTTCTGGATGGACATGCGGGGTTGATGAACGTCAGTGAAACATATCTTCCTTCCACGAAATTCGATTGGAATACCGATTATTTCAAATATTTCGCACCGAAAAACGGTTATCTTTGACATTGACAGGAAAGATACCAGAACGGCGTAATGCAGAAACGATAGAGCAATGAGTAATGCGCACATGGGAACTTTCTGATCCTGTGTCTTTCGCCGCCATGTGCGTTTTGCCTTTTCCGTCTTTCAATTCTTTCCTCTTTTCCTGCGGTTCAATAAAAAAAAACTATCTTTTTATTAAAAAATATTCTTTTATAGTCTTGACAATCTTTCATTTTTGATTATAATTAATACAAGAACGAAAGGTGGATCATGACTGCGGAAACCGGGTTTGTACCAAAATATCAGAAGATCATCAACGAGCTTCATGCGATGCTCCGGCAGGGCGTCCTGAAACCCGGCGACAAACTCCCGTCGCGTGAAGAACTCGTCGAACGTTACGGCGTCACGCGCGCGACAGTCAACAGGGCGGTGGGCGAACTCCTCCGCGAAGGGCTCCTCAAGGCGGCGCAGCGCGGCGGAACTTTCGTCTCCGATGCTCCGGAGATCGAGGAAAAAGCC
>DPDG01000062.1:117494-123433 GCA_003526375.1 Lentisphaeria bacterium | reverse complement strand
ACCAGTTTCAGGAAAACTTTAGTTAAAATAAGAAGGAGTAAGTAATATGCAGTGTTTGAAGAAAATTGCTTTGGCTGCCGTTCTTGCGGCGGCGATGGTCTGTTCCGCGAAAGAACTGAAGGTTTTGACGATCGGCAACAGTTTTGCCGACAGTGCGTTTCATTACCTTCCGTCCGTTGTGAAATCCGTCCCCGGCTGTAAAATCGAAATGGACCGCGCGAATATCGGCGGCTGTACGCTGGAACGCCACTGGAATGAACATCAGAAAGCGGAAAAGGACCCGAATTACAAGCCTTACGGCTGGAGCAGGAAGAAACGCACCCTGCGGGAAATCCTGACCTCGAAAAAATGGGATGTCGTGACGATTCAGCAGGGGAGTTACCAAAGCTGGAAGCCGGAATCCTATGAGCCTTATGCTGAGAACCTGATTAAATTGATCCGCGAACTCGCCCCGCAGGCGGAAATCGTGATTCAGCAGACGTGGTCATACCGTATTGACGACGGCCGTTTCAAAAACTGGAAAATCGGACAGACGGAAATGTATGACCGCCTGACAAAATGTTACAGAGACCTTGCGAAGAAATATCAGCTTCGCGTGATTCCGACCGGCGCCGCCGTTCAGTTGACCCGTGCAAAGACACCCGACAGCGAAAAATTCAAGAGCTATGACCCCGCAATCCTGAAAACTTTGAGATGGCCCGATCTGCCGCCGCAGGCTGGGGATGTCGTCGGCAAGTTTTACTGGTATAAGAACAGAAAGACCGGTGAAATGTATATCGCATGCGATGCGCCGCACCTGAATGCCCGCGGCGATTATTTGCAGGCGTGTCTCTGGTTTGCCGCATTGTACGGGAGGAAGACTTCTGACGTCAAGTTTATCCCGAACATGATCGGAAAGAGCGACGCGGAATTCCTTCAGCAGTGTGCTCAGGAAGCGCTTGACACTTTTCCGCAGGCCAAGAAATAATTCTCATGAAGGCGTTGGTTCAAAGAGTGACCGAAGGTTCCGTCTCCGTTGACGGCGAAGTCATCGGAAGTATCGGCAGGGGGCTTGTGATCCTGTTTGGTGTCACGCATGGCGATACGGAGAGGGATGCGGTCTATCTTGCCGAGAAATGCGCGAATCTGCGTATCTTCTGCGATGAAAACGACAAGATGAATCTCTCTCTGCTGGATATCGGCGGCGGGGCGCTGGTCATTTCGCAGTTCACGCTTTACGGCGACTGCCGCAAGGGGCGGCGCCCCGGATTCAGTGACGCCGCAGACCCCGCAGTCGCGGAGAAATTATATGAGCGTTTTGTGGAACTCATGAAACAGCAGAATGTTGCGAAGGTTCAGACCGGACGTTTCGGCGCGGACATGAAGGTGAAGATTTTCAATGACGGCCCCGTGACGTTCCTGCTGGAAAGCAGGGGGGGAGTCGGCGTATGAAACGGGTTGTGATCCTCGGTTCGACGGGTTCGGTCGGGCGGAATGCCTGCCGGGTGGCGGAAGCCTTGCGCGATCGTGTGCAGGTGGTCGGCGTTGCCGCGAAAACCAATGCGGCGGCGTTGGCGGAGCAGGCGGAAAAGCTCGGCTGTTCCTATGCCTGCATTGCGGAGCCGAAGATGCGGGATCAGCTTTCCGCCGCTTTGCCGGGACATTGCCGGGCGCTTGCCGGGCTTGAGGGGATTCTTGAGATTGTGCGTGCGGACAACGTCGATATGGTGCTCTGTTCGATCGTCGGAACCGGCGGGCTGATTCCCGTCATGGAGGCTCTCAAGGCGGGCAGGGAGATTGCGCTTGCCAGTAAAGAGGTGCTGGTCATGGCGGGATCGGTGGTCATGCCGATGGTGAAGCGATATCATACGCGCCTGATTCCGGTGGACAGTGAACACAGCGCCATTTTTCAGTGTCTCGGAAGCCGTGCGCCTGCGAATGTGGAGCGTCTGATCCTTACTGCGAGCGGCGGTCCGTTCCGCAAGGCGTCGCCGGAGGAGATGAAGAACGCGACATGGGAACGCGCTCTGGCGCATCCGACGTGGTCGATGGGGCAGAAGGTCACGATTGACTCCGCGACCCTGATGAACAAGGCGCTGGAAATGGTTGAGGCTTCTTTTCTGTTTGACTGTCCGGAGCATCGGATTGACGTGGTGATTCATCCGCAGTCGATTGTCCATTCCATGGTTGAGTTCACGGACGGCGTGATTATGGCGCAGATGAGCGTGCCGGACATGCGTTTCCCGATCCAGTATGCGTTTACCTGTCCGGAGCGCTGCCCCGGAGGACTGGAGAAACTGAACCTGTCGAAAGTCGGCACGCTGGAGTTCGAGGCGCCGGATACGGAACGTTTTCCGTCTTTGGGCTTTGCGCGAGAGGCGTTGAGGGCGGGAGGAACGATGCCCTGTGTCATGAATGCGGCGAATGAGGTTGCTTTCGAGCGGTTCAGGAAAGGCGGAATCGGTTTTACCGGAATCTGGAACGTGATTGAAAAGACGATGCAGGCGCACCGGACCGTGGAAAACGCCGGGTTGGACGATATTCTGGAGGCGGACCGCTGGGCGCGTGTGAAAGCGGCATCGATTGAGGTGAATGGATGAATATCGTGATCCGCAGAGCCGTGGAAAGCGACTTGCCGCCGATGGTGGAGATGCTTCATGAACTTTTGTCGCTTGAAGTGGACTTCGAGCCGGATCGCGGGAAACAGATGCGTGCTCTCCGGATGATTCTGGAAAATCCGGGGTGTCTGCTGCTTGCCGCCGAGCATGAAGGGAACATTGTGGGCACGTGCAGTGTCCAAACGCTGATTTCCACGGCGGAGGGCGGTCTTTCGGCAATGATCGAAGATATCGTCGTAAGCCGTGAGTTCCGCAAATGCGGAATCGGGCGCCGTTTTCTTGAGGAGGCGGAGCGGTGGGCGCGCGGGCGCGGCATCACCCGGATGCAGCTTCTTTGCGATGAGACGAATCTGCCTGCCCGGAAATTCTATGAAAAAACAGGCTGGGACAGGACTCACCTGATGAATTATTTTCGTTTTTTGCAATCTTTGGTTGCAAGCGGTCAAAAGTGAATTAGAGTAAACTGTGTGAAAGGAGATAATGGATGTTAGGTGATATTTTATTGAAAATCGGCGCAGTCGCCTTTATGGTGTTCTTTTTCGGCTTTTGCATTTTTATTCATGAGCTGGGGCATTTTCTGGCAGCAAAATGGCGCGGGCTGCATGTGATTGCGTTTTCCATCGGATTCCGCAAGATATGGAGTAAGAAGATCGGCGGGGTCGAATACCGGATCGGCTGGATTCCGTTCGGCGGATATGTGGAGATTCCGCAGGTTGACGCCAGCGGCGAGGCACTGGATGAGGACGGCAAACCTTTGCCGAAAGCGAAACCTCTGGACCGTATGATCGCGGTGGTCGCGGGACCTCTGTTCAATATTCTGTTCGGTTTTGCGCTGGGGACTGTGATCTGGATTTGCGGCGTGCCGCAGGATACGCCCACCTTGAAAGAGATCGAGGTGGAGAGCATTGAAGAAAAGAGTCCCGAATACAATGCCGGTTTGCGGACAGGCGACGTGATTTATAAATTGAACGGCGAGACTTTCGATACCACATGGAACGGTTTTGTCAGCAAGATTCTTTTCACGATCGGTGAAGTGAAGCTGGGCGTGAAGCGCGACGGCAAAGAGTTTGAAGTTTCCTACTTCCCCGCCGTCAATAAGAAAATCAGCCCGGAGGAGGGGATCGCTTACCCGTTCTTTTTCCCGAAGATTCCGGTTTACCTCTATCCGGAGAAAAATTCTCAGCTCGCGGAACTCGGCATTAAAAGCGGTGACCGCCTGATTCTGGTGGACGGCAGGAAGATCAATGAACTCGGAGACCTCTCTTCGATCCTGTTGTTCGAGAGCAATGGAAAGCCGATGACGCTTACCGTTCTGCGTGACGGCAGGGAACTGGTGTTCAAGGACGTCAAACCGACTCTCCTCAAGGAGTCCGACGGCAGTGAGGGAGGTTACTATCTGCGTATGAGTGAAAATCCTTTGCTGCGGGTGCCGAAAGGGTCTCCGCTCGAAAAGGCGGGACTGAAAAAGGGCGACCGGATTGTTTCGCTGGACGGAACAAAGATCAATGAGATATCCGATGTCCGTTCCGTCATAGACAAGACGCAGGGAAAGACGCTCAAAGCCGTTTATGAGCGTGACGGCAGGAGACTGGAGACGGATATCACTCCGGTTTATGTCAGATATTACGCCTTGACGGGAGTGAATTTTGCGATGCTGACCCATCCTACGCCGTGGGCGCAGTTCGAGAATGTGATCGTCATGACGTGGAAGTCTCTGCGCGGTATCGGCGTCAGCATCGGGAAGAAGCTGAACCTGACGGAGAAATACACCACGATCGAACCTAAACACATGAGCGGTCCGATCGGCATCGGCAGGTATCTTTACACGTCCGTGTATTACGGTTCCGTGATTCAGGGATTGATGCTGGTGGTTCTGATTACATTCAATCTCGGACTGCTGAATCTCCTGCCGATTCCGGTGCTGGACGGCGGTCATATCGTGCTGGCTCTCCTTGAGATCATTTTCCGGCGTCCGATGCCGCAGAAGATTCTGGAGCCCATTACGATCGGTTTCGTGGTGCTGCTGGTCAGTTTCATGCTGTTCGTCTCGTTCTATGACGTGAAAAAGCTGGCGACGCCGCTGATCAGGTCCATGGAAAAGGACGGGGAGCAGAAAACGGAAAACGTGGAACAGGAGTCTCAGAATGTCAATGTCAAGGCGGAACCCGTCAAAGCAAATTAAGGTCGGTTCCGTTGCTGTCGGGGGCGGAGCTCCGGTTTCGATTCAGTCCATGACGAATACCGACACGCGGGATGCCGCGGCGACGCTGGCGCAGATTCACGAGGTGTATCGCGCGGGATGCCAGATCATCCGTGTGACGGTTCCCGACATGAAAGCCGTGGAGGCGCTTCATGAGATCCTCGCAAAAACTCCCATACCGGTGATTGCGGATATTCATTTCGACTACCGCCTGGCGATTGCTTCGATCAAAGCCGGCGTCCATGCCGTCAGAATCAACCCCGGCAATATCGGCGGTTCCGACCGTGCGGAAAGAGTCGCGGAGGCGGCTGGGGAAGCGGGCGTTCCGATTCGTGTCGGAGCCAATTCCGGCAGTCTGCCGAAAGGGTTGCTGGAGTCGAAAATGCGCAGCGGCATGACGCGTGACGACGCTATGGCGGAGTCGCTTGTCGAAGCCGCTTTCGAGCAGGTGAAGATTCTGGAGAAGTTCGGTTTCGACCGGATCAAAGTTTCCTTGAAAGCCAGCTCCGTTCCCGTAACGGTTGCCGCATACCGTATGTTCTCCTCCCGTTCGGATCTGCCGCTGCATCTCGGCGTGACGGAAGCCGGAACCGCATTCCGCGGGGCGATCAAGTCCGCCGTCGGAATCGGTTCGCTTCTTCTGGACGGCATCGGAGATACGATCCGTGTGAGTTTGAGCGCCCCCCCCGTGGAGGAAATCCGTGCGGCGAAAGCGATTCTGGAAGCAGCCGGGCTGCGTGCTTCATCGCCTGAAATCGTATCCTGCCCGACCTGCGGGCGAACCTCTTACGATTTGATTTCCCTTGTTTCCCGCGTGGAGAATTTCATTGATTCGATCAAAGCGGACGGCAGGAGAATCAATCTGCGCAAAGTGGCGGTGATGGGGTGTGCCGTCAATGGCCCCGGGGAGGCGTCCGATGCCGATATCGGCATTGCCGGCGGTGCCGCCGGCGGTGAGCTTGTCCTGTTCAAGTCCGGTGTAAAATTTGCAATCCTCCCGGAGGAGGAGGCCGTCAAAATGCTGGAAGACGAAATCCTGAAAGCTGTCGAGTTGTAAGTAAATTTAAATGACAGATACGAAGCACCTGCACCATGATATTTTAGGGGATGGCAAGCTTGTTTGCCGAGGTGCAGGTGATTCT
>DPDG01000062.1:93999-117294 GCA_003526375.1 Lentisphaeria bacterium | reverse complement strand
GAGCCCTCATGTTCTTTCCCCCCGGCGGTTCCCCCGCTGACGGACGAGCACCAAAGGTGCGAGAGCCGCCGGGAGCGCGCGCATGACCATTGGGGATTCCGCCGCAGCTCTCGAACTTGATACTTCAAGTTCTCACCATTGAGCGGATTGGACCGCTCCGTCGGGGAGATTTCGCCTACGGCGACCAACTTGCGCAGTTGGATCGCGGCAGATGCGAAGCACCTGCACCATGATATTTTAGGGGACGGCAAACTTGGTTTGCCGGGGGGCAGGTGACTCTTCTGTTGCGGAAACCGGAACCTGTTCAGCAGAGAAACAGATTTCTGAATTCCTCTTCGGAGACGGGTTCCCCGTATTCTGAAAACTCGAAGATTTCGGCGCATTTTACCGTTTTTCCCGCATCACCGTAAATCTCGCAGAGAGTATGGCGCGCAAGGTCCGCCGCCGCTTCAAAACGACATGCCCATTTTTCATAAAGCCATGTTTTTTTCTGTTCCCAGCTCATGCCGGAGGCATCGAAGTCCCGGAACCCTTTATCCCAGGGCAGCCATTCATAAAACTGTGACGCATGGCAGTCCATCATACGCAGTTTCGTTTCAAGGACGGAATCAATTTCCACGGCGGCATCGGCGCGGATCGGGCGCGGATCGCGGAAACGGTCATACAAGTAGGCGAAAACCGGATTTTTCGCAGGGATCGGAGTATCCGCACAATAGAGCGGGACTTTGACCAGATAAGCGGCGTCCATGACGAGCTGCGCAATGGCACGGTGATCCGCATGATAGTCGCAGTTGCGGTGGGAAAGAACCACGTCAGGCTGGAAGTTGCGGATGATGCGGATGACCTCTTCTCTGGCTGCGAGCGTGTTTTCTATTTCGCAGTCATGATGATTCAACACCTGATATTCCGCGAGCCCCGCGATTTTTGCGGAAGCCTGCGTTTCTGCGTAACGGCGTTCCGCGAGAGCTTTGCGGTCCATGGACTGATGCCCGCAGTCGCCGTTGCAGGCGGATACAAATTTGACAAGGTGCCCTGCACGTGCCAGTTTGACCGCGGTGCCGCCGAACAGCAGGTCGCAGTCATCCGGATGTGCACCGAAGACGAGAAATTTTTTCCGGTTCATTGTTCTATATCTCCATTGTTTGAATATTGAGGTTCCTGTTCCGGTGTTCTGCTGCATGGAATCAGAATGCGCAGAGGCTCCAGAGCCGGATTCTGCATTCGCTTGTAAAGACGGCGCGCGGCAAGATAGCCGATTCGTTCCGAGGCAAAATCAATGAGCTCCATGGATGGATCACTGTCGTCCATCTCCATTTGCCTGTCAATGACTACAGAAGGCAGGGTGCGTACCGTAGTGAACCGGCGCAGAGGCTGATACGGAATATTGACACAGTAAACTATGCTGTCCACATTGTTTTCTCTGATCTTTCGGAAGAGTTCCAGCACCGTTTTTCCCGGAGCCGCCAGATCTTTGTAATGGACCGTATGGTGAAATACCGTGATTTTTCGGTGAAGCAGAAGCTTTTCCTGAAATGCATTCCGGCTTTTTGCAAATGATGTCATCAGAAAATCCTCATCCTCGAATTGAAGCATCAGGAACAGGGGACGCTTCAGGTTGCGGCGGAGGATAGAGTCTGCCGCACGGTAGCCCGCTTCATCGTAATCGGCGCAGAATACATCTAGGTCGAGCTGGTGATAGGAACCGAGCGCCACGATTTGGGCGCCGGTTTCTTGCAGGAGTGGGAGATATTTGTCCACATTGACGCCTCCCGCGATGATGCCGTCAATCTGCGCCCCGAAAGAACATCCGCTGCGTATGAAGTTCTCTCCGGATTGGACCAGCAGCGTCAGATTATATTCTTCCGCGAAACGGTGGATACCGTGATAAAGCC
Organism: Lentisphaeria bacterium; assembly: GCA_003526375.1. Lineage (GTDB taxonomy): Bacteria > Verrucomicrobiota > Lentisphaeria > Victivallales > UBA1829 > UBA11452. The sequence goes on along the minus strand of DPDG01000062.1, from coordinate 115,402 downwards.
TTGCTGAAATCCCGGAACGGTCGATGAGATGTCCTTTGATACTGGAGAAAAAAAGAAAGAGGAGTGTCCGTTTTTCCCTTGCCTTGATTTTTGTTCGCTGTCCCCGGCAGCGTTCGATCAGCCTGCGTTCCTCCAGCAGATTCATGACTTTATGCAGATTGGAGCGTGAGGTCATGAACTCCGAACACAGCTCCCGATGTGTCGGAAGCCCTGTCTGCGGCGTATAGAGCCCGTCTTTGATCCGCATTGCGATGGTATCGGCTATTTTTATGTATTTTTTCATGATAAGAGCATCGGGAGCAAGTTTGTTGTTTTCTGTCTGTTCTTAATTTCATATTCAAATCTTTCTTTTTCAAATCCGATGATGAAAAAATAAAAAGAAATATGAGAGCATGACAATGAAATATGAGAGCAGGCGGAATCAGGAAAAAAGGGAGAGGGAGCCTGACGGACCGGCATGGAAGATTTTTCTTTTGCCGTTACATGAAAAAAATCACTATGAAGAGATGCGCAAATATTGAGTTGTTTACTTGCCTTCAATCTCATGAAGAACCATCTTTTGCGGAACGGCTGCCGCCTGTAAACGGGAGATACGGGCATTTTTACGTAAAAAATGGATTTACGCCCTGCGTCGGAGTTATTTGTTTTCCGGAATATTTCCGCTTTTCCTGATCCATGAGTCGAACAGGAAAAAGAATACGCCTGTCATTGAAACCAGAACCAGTGCGAGCGTGTAGAGCAGGGCGGCGAAACCTGCGCCGGTCGAATCGATTCCCTGCGCTTCCAGCACCAACTGCGTGATTTTGTCCCGTGTTCCGAGTCCTCCCGGCGTAACCGGTATCGCCGCCGCAGTCCCGCCGAGCAGAGACGCCAGAACCGTTCCGCCGGTATGAGCCGTTGTCCCCGTGATTCCCGTGACGATCAGAACGAGTCCCGCGACCAGAAGCGGGTGCATGGCCAGAACACTCAGCAGGAACGCCGCAAAAAGCCGTCCGGGGTCTTTGCGGCAGGCTTTTACGGAATCCAGCACCGGGGTGATTCTGCCTTTTGCCATTCTGTCAATGAAGTCAAGGCATGTCCGCGCAAAAGGGATTCGGAAAATCACATCCTGAAGGAAAAGAGCAAGTCCCGCGGCGAGTCCGGCGAGGCAGAGCAGATAGAGAATGAGAACCGGATATTTCACCTCCGGCTGGAATGTCAGCACCTCTTTCATGGCGAAAGTGACCGCCGCCGCCACAAGGAAAAAGAGCGCCAGCATACCGATGACACGGTCGATGAAGATGGAGGTCACTCCGTGAAGCCTTTTCCCTTTCTGAGTCTCTTTGACCAGGAATGCCGCTTTGACGACATCGCCTCCGACGGCGCCGCCGGGCATGCAGAGGGAGAAAAAGGTCCCCTGCATGCTTAATGAAAGGGCGCGTGAAAACGGTATTTCGATCTGCTGGATACGGAGCAGTATCCGCCAGCGGACTGCGCACAGAATCAGCTGTGCCCCGATTACGGCTCCTGCCAGTGCGGTGAAGACCAGGATGCGCCCGGATGCGATCTGATTCAGTTGCGTGAAATCAATCCCGCGGACGACCCAGCAGATCAGGGCACCGGCGAGAATGAGCTTGAAAGCCTGGATGCTCCACTTTTTCCAGCCCTGTTTTTTTTCAGCGTCGTTTTCCAAGATGGATTCCTGTTGTTTCAGGCGGATAATATACGTCTTTCCGTTTCAATATGCAAGAAAAATGTCACAGGGATTCAAACTCTTTCCTGCGCCTGCGGAGTCCCTCGTAGACGGCGATTGCGACGGAATTTGCCAGATTGAGGCTGCGCGTGAAGTTCCCCGGCATCGGAATCGTGTAAAACTGTTCCGGATAGGAGTCATGGATATGTTGCGGGAGTCCGGAGCCTTCACTGCCGAAAATCAGATAGGCGCCGTCTTCCATCGGACAGTCCCAGTAAGTTTTTTCCCCTTTGGTGGAGTAGAAATACATCGGCGCGCCGCCTGTGGTTTTCACGAAATCCTCCCAGGATTCATGGACCGTATATTCAATGTGCCGCCAGTAATCCATGCCGGAGCGTTTCACATGTTTGTCGTCGAGAGAAAACGAGATCGGCTTGACGAGATGAAGGTGACAGCGTGAACAGGAACAGATACGACCGATGTTGCCGGTATTCTGCGGGATTTCGGGTGCGACGAGAACGACGTGAAAAAACAGTTCTTTCATTTTTCAGATTCATATCCTGTGTTGAGAAGTTTGCCGAGCAGTGCGGGGAAGTTGCCGCCTTCGAGCGTCCCCATGCCGGAGTAGGGATAGCCGTAAGTGATGCTGTCCCCGAAACAGACGAGGCGCGAACAGTCGCAGCGGTTGTCCCGCAGCGCCAGATAGACCAGTGCGGCGATGAAACGGTAGCCGTCTTCGGTGGGATGCGCGCCGTCCTTCGTTCCGGAATTGGCCTCGTTGCGGATGAGACTGCGCCTGTCCGCGCCGACCATTCCCGTTTCCGCGAAAATATGGAACAGGTTCAGATAAGGCACGCCGAGCCGCTCCGCCAGCAGGCGCATTGCACGTGCGTATTTCATGATTTCCGGGTTGAGATCCGTATCCGGCGGCAGGTTGAATCCGTAGCGTTCGATCACCTCCGGCGAAAAGACGGGAAGCGGCGAGATCAGCAGAAGATCCGTATCCGTCTCCCGGACTGCCGAGACCATCGAATTCAGATTTTCCGTGAACTCCTCCAGCGGCACAAGCGCCCTCGGATTGACTGCGTCGTTGGTGCCGCAGAGAATTGTCACGCAGCTCGGTTCGTGCGAAAGCACATCCTTTCTCATGCGCCTGAGCATTGCGCGCGTATTATCGCCGGGATATCCGGCGTGAATGACCTCGTTTTTCATTTCTTGAAACCTTGATTTTATACAGATGTAACAATGTTGCGGAAATCCCTGATTTCCCGTCTCACTGCAATAATGTCAATATATTTCACAAATGCCTAATATTCAACTTGAATTTTATCTCCGGACGATTTAGATTATGGTTCGGTCCGGTCGGGGCGACCCGGCAGATGTTTCCGGCGCGTGCCGGTACATGAATCTTAAACCAGAAAATTTTGTGGCTATGAAATCATTTCTTTCCGCTCTGTTTTGTCTTCTTTCCGTCCTGTTTTTTTCTTCCTGCGCCACCGACAATAATGAACGTCCGCTTTCCGATCTGGTCATGCATATGGCAAAACAGGTCGGCGGAAACGTCAACGCGCTGATGCTGCCCGATCCCGTCAAGGCGAGCGAGGGGGTATCCATGCTGATTGCGGGGCGCGAAGTCGCGTTCTACAGATACGACCTGAATTTTTCCAAACAGCGCCGTAAGCTTGAGCATATCAGGAATACCGGCATTCTCTATATCAGCGGGATTCCGTTCGAGGCGGAAGTGAACGGTTCTTTCGTCATGATCGACCACGCTACGAATGTCAAGAAGAAAGAGCTGGTCAAAGCGTTCCGGAGTTTTTAAGTTTTATTTATATATTGTTATTATCAGTTCGTGTATCAACCTCAAAGGAAAGGAAACAAGATGGCTAGAAAAGCCCCGATCAAGCGGAAAACATCAGCAGCCGCGGCAGTAAAAAAGTATGTGTATCTCTTCGGCAAGGGAATGTCGGACGGCAATGCGTCCATGAAGGAACTTCTCGGAGGCAAAGGTGCGAATCTTGCGGAAATGGCAAAACTGAATCTCCCTGTTCCCGCAGGGTTCACGATTACGACGGAGTGCTGTGTTGACTTTTTCAAATCCGGTATGCAGTATCCTTCCTGCCTGGAGAAACAGGTGAAAGAGGCTCTCGCGAAAGTGGAGAAAGCCATGGGGATGAAGTTCGGCGATCCCGCGAATCCGCTTCTGGTTTCCTGCCGTTCCGGCGCACGCAGCTCCATGCCGGGAATGATGGAGACCGTTCTCAACGTCGGGCTCTCCTCCAAAACGATTCCGGGACTGGTCAAAAAGACGAAGAACGAGCGTTTCGTCTATGACGCTTACCGCCGCCTGATCATGATGTATTCCGATGTCGTGATGGAGAAAGCCGAAGGCATTGAACCAGCCGAAGGCAAGGGAATCCGCAAACAGCTTGACGATCAGCTCGAAAAACTTAAGAAGGCGAAGAAATACGCTTCCGATACGGATCTGACCGTCGCCGATCTCAAGAAGCTTTGCGAAGATTTCAAGAAGACGATCAGGAAAGTGCTCAAGGCGGAGTTTCCGGATGACGCGGAGAAACAGCTCTGGGGCGGAATCGGCGCCGTGTTCAAGAGCTGGAACGGAAAGAAAGCCGTTTCCTACCGCCGCATCGAGGGTATTCCGGACGAGTGGGGAACCGCCGTCAATGTGCAGAGCATGGTGTTCGGAAACATGGGCGACAATTCGGCGACAGGCGTTGCATTCACCCGCGATCCCGCCACCGGAGACAACAAGTTTTACGGCGAATGGCTTGTGAATGCGCAGGGAGAAGACGTCGTTGCCGGAACCCGTACACCGAATCCGCTGAACAACGACACCAGGAACGAGCAGAACAAGAAGCTCAAATCCATGCAGGAACTCCTTCCGAAAACCTACAGGGAACTTGCCGGAATCCGCGCGAAACTCGAAAAGCATTACAAAGACATGCTGGATATCGAATTCACAATTCAGGAGGGCGTGCTTTACATGCTCCAGTGCCGCGTCGGCAAGAGAACCGGAACCGCTGCGCTCAATATGGCGATGGACATGCTGGACGAAAAGCTGATCGACAAGGCGACTGCCGTAACCAGAATCTCCCCGAACCAGCTTGACGAGCTTCTGCATCCGATTCTTGACCCCAAGGCGGAGAAGAAAGCCGAGATCATTACCAAAGGGCTTCCCGCAGGTCCCGGCGGCGCGGTCGGCAGGATCGTGTTCACTTCCGAAAAAGCGGTTGAGCTTGCGGCAAAGGGAATCAAATCGATCCTTGTCCGCGAGGAGACGAATCCGGAGGATGTCGAAGGCATGCGTGCCGCGGACGGCATTCTGACCGCGCGCGGCGGCATGACCAGCCATGCGGCACTTGTCTGCCGCGGATGGGGCAAATGCTGTATTGTCGGCGCCGGCGACATGAAGATTGATGAAGCCAAAGGCACCTTCAAAGCCGGGAAATACACCTTCAAGGAAGGCGACGTCATCAGTCTCAACGGAACCAGAGGCTATGCCTATGCGGGCGAAGTCGGGACGATGGATTCCAGCGAAAATCCCCGTTTCCAGAAGTTCATGAAGATCGCGGACTCTTTCCGCAAGCTCGGCGTCCGCGCGAATGCCGACACTCCGGCGGATGCACAGCGCGCCCGCGAATTCGGAGCCGAGGGCATCGGGCTTTTCCGCACCGAACACATGTTCTATGGAAAAGGCGCGGAAAAACCGTTGTTCGCCCTGCGCAAAATGATTCTCAGCGGCAGTCAGGCGGAACGCCGGAAAGCCGTGGACGAGCTGTTCCCGTTTGTCAAGAAGGACATCAAGGCGACTCTGGAATCCATGAACGGGCTTCCTGTGACGGTCCGTCTGCTGGACCCGCCGCTGCATGAGTTCATTCCGCACAGCCGTGACCAGCAGCTTGAGATTTCCAAAGCGCTGAAGATTTCTCATGACGAATTCAGAAAGCGCGCCGACTCCCTCAAAGAGAGCAATCCGATGATGGGGCATCGCGGCGTCCGTCTCGGCGTAACCTATCCGGAAGTGACCGAGATGCAGGTTCGCGCGATTCTCGAAAGCGCCGCGGAGCTCATCAAGGCGAAGAAAAAATGCAAGCCGGAGATCATGATCCCCGTGACCTGCGATCCGAACGAACTCAGGAATCAGAAAGCGATTGTGGAGAGAGTCGCCGAGGAAGTCAGAAAGAAATTCAAAATGAAAGAGCTCGAATACATGGTCGGAACCATGATCGAGATCCCGCGCGCCGCCCTGCTTGCCGACAGAATGGCGGAGGAGGCGGAGTTCTTCTCTTTCGGAACCAACGACCTGACCCAGATGACGTTCGGTTTCAGTCGCGACGATATCGGCTCTTTCCTCGGCGATTATCTGGACAGGAAGATTCTTGCAAGCGATCCTTTCCAGACCATTGACGTGGACGGCGTCGGTTCCCTGATCAAGTGTGCCGTAAATGGCGGACGCTCCACCCGTAAGAACCTGAAAGCGGGCATCTGCGGTGAACAGGGCGGCGAACCGAAATCCGTGGCGTTCTGCCATGCCGTCGGACTGAATTATGTTTCATGCAGTCCGTTCCGTGTTCCGATCGCACGTCTTGCCGCCGCGCAGGCAGCGATTGCGGACAGGAAGAAATAACAGACGGAAATAATACTGGAAATACCCTCATCGACATCATGCCGTGAGGGTATTTTTTTGGGGGTGATCCGGCTTGTATGGACTGTTGCACTTTTGTAATTTGCCATAAGGAGGCAGAGGGTGGAAAAGAGAAAGAACATAACTTTATATTTCGTCCTTTTGTTATGTGCGGGATTTTCGTTTTTATTTTTCTTTCTCTGTAATTATTGGCTGGTGAATGAGGTTCTTTTTGAAGGAATGGTCCCGCAGACAAAGATTACCGATCCGGCATTGAAGAAGATATTCAGAAGACTGAATATGAATTCAGATCTTTATCTTCTTGTGAAGCGTGCTCATCCGTCTCATGGCGGTTATAGAATATTCATTGTTGCAAAATTGGATACTCAGTTCAACTGGGACGTGTTTCATAATGAACAGTTCCGGGAAAGTTATTCCGAGGCTGCAAAACGTGTCTTTGAATCTTTTAAAACAAATTTGGGTGATTCATCGCCTTTTCAACAGGTAAATCCTGAAAATATACAGAGAGCTTATTTTATTGAGCCTGATTTTTATCGTTACCCTATTGATATATGTGATGATGTGCTTTATACGTTATATATTCTGCCAGGACACGAACCGGCAGGCTTGCCTGTTGCCATAAGGTTGAAGGATTGAATATTGAGGAAAGGATTGTTTATGGAGTTGACCATTGCCACCGGAAAACAGAATGAACTGATCGACATTACATCGCAGATCAACCGCGCGATTCCGCAGAATCTGAAGTGTGGAATCTGCCTGATCCATTGTCCGCATACGACGGCGGGGTTGACGGTGAATGAAAATGCCGATCCTGACGTGAAACATGATCTTCTTGCCAAACTGGACACCTTGATTCCGTATCATGAGAATTATTATCGGCATGGCGAGGGCAACAGTGCGGCGCATCTGAAATCTTCCCTGATGGGCGTGAGCCTGACTCTGCCGGTCGTGAACGGACGGCTTCGCCTCGGAGTCTGGCAGGGGGTGTATTTCTGCGAGTTCGACGGTCCGCGGACACGTCGCGTGGAACTCTTTTTCCAGGATGCGCGTCCCGAATGAGCGTCACAATACGCCGAACCGCAGGAGCAGCAGAAGAATCACCGAGATTGCGTTATACAGTATATGTGCGTAAATGGCGCAGGTCAGGGATTTTGTCCTGACATAGACGAACTGGAGGAAAAGCGCCAGAAGAAAGAGCGCGGGAAACGTCAGAGCATTGAAATGGCTCAGTGCGAACAGAAGTGCGCTGACACAGGCGGCGCCCGCAGGACGGGAGATGCGCACGAACTGCTGATAGATCGCATGGCGGAACACGAGCTCCTCGCCGGGCGGCGCCAGCAGGACCGCTGCGGACAGAATGACGAGGACCGAGGGCAGGTCCGCACTCCCTATGAGCGTGACCAGCTCCTGCGTCGCGGCTTTGATATGAAGAAGCGCCAGAAGTTTTCTGTTGAACAGAGTCACCACGGAGAGGCAGGGATACAGAATCACGACGCCTCCTGTGACCAGCCGGAAAGTCTTGAGCCTGTTCCGGGGCAGGGCAAGGTCCAGTTGTTCCCGGAGAGGAACCTCCGGCTGAATTTTCTTCGCCGGGATGATGACCGCGCAGAGATAGGCGATCTGAAGCGGAAACGTCAGGATGAGAAGCTGGAGCCACATGGGCAACTGGTAGAGCGATTTCGCCGCATATCCCAGAATCACCGGTATGAATCCCAGGAAAAACGCGATGACGCCCATCGAGCAGAGGAATGCTGTGCGGATACGGCGCTGATTCAGATTTTCTTCCATAAACTTTTTCACTTTCTGTAAATGCATATTATACATTGAATCCGGGCAACAGGCAAGAGCGGAAACTGAAATTGGACCCGAAAAACTTGTCCGGACTCCGGGAAAGGACCGGAAAGCCAAGCCGATGACGAAATCCCAAATCGTATGGTGCAGGTCCTTGACTCAAGAGGAATGATCATGTATTCTTCCGTCTCAAAGCCGATCCGAAGGAACCCCAAAGAATAAATTTTCAGATTTTTTTCTCTTTCCCCCTTGTTTTTTCTCAAAATCATTTATAATTTAGATATACGGAATGATTACGTATCGTAAAATAAATGAAATCAGGGGAATCAGAAGATGAGCCGTCCATGTTCGCTGAAAGATATTGCGCAGGAGTGCGGAGTTTCCGTGTCTACAGTGTCGCAGATCTTGAAGAACAGCCCCAGGGATTACAGTTCGGAGCAGACCCGTGCGAAAGTGCGGGAGACAGCGCGGAAGCTGGGGTACCGGAGAAATTACGGCTATCGTCTGATGCGCGGGCAGAAGACCATGACGGTGGCGATCATGGCGTCGATGGAGCACATGCGTTCGGAGGAACATGTGTCGAAACTTGTGATTGAACTGATGTCCTGCTTCGATCATCACGGCTATGCCTCTTACTTCAATACTTTTGTATATGATGCGCAGGAGAACCTGAACAAGGTGCGGGACCTGCTGGCGCGCGGAGTCGAATGCTTTGTCGCCGTGGGAGCTCCGGTCGGGCATAAGGAACTGGAGCGGGAAATTGAGGAGCAGGGCGGTTATCTGATCAGCACGAGCCGTGAATTCCGCAATCATATTTTCATGAGCGATCTTTCCGCCTCGCGGCGCATTGTCTGCTATCTTTATGAGCGGGCGGGGGAAAATTTCTGCTTCTTCCCCTGTTCCAATCCTCTGCCGGGACGTTTTGCGGCATTGAAAGAGGTCTTCAAACATTTATCGCAGGAAGAACTCCTGCGCCGTCATACTTGTCGCTGCATCAGTTATAAAGAGTGCAGGGGCAATTACCCGGACTTCGCTTTCCGGGAGGGGTATGCCGCGACGGAGAAAGCGTGTGGCATGAATCCGCGTCTGCGTGGATTTTTTTATGAGAACGACGGTTTTGCATTGGGCGGGATCGCATATCTGGTGCAAAGCGGCAGGCAGATCGGACGGGATGTCTGGGTGGCGGGTTATAACAATGATTCCGCGATCCGCAATGCTCCTTATCCGGTATCGTCTGTGGATCATGACTGGGAGCATCATGCGCCTCTTTTTGTTGAGAAGGCTTTGAAGAATGAGCCGTGTCAGACGGTACTGGATACGACCGCGCATATCCGGGAATATATTCCCGGCACGAACCGGATTCATGAAATTGATTTTGTTTCATCGGAGGAAGAATATGAATCATCAAAGTAAATGGAGGAGAAATGAAAGGATGAGAAAAACAAACTTTACACTGATCGAGCTCTTGGTTGTAATTGCGATCATCGCGATTCTGGCCGCCATGCTGCTGCCTGCCCTCGGCAGTGCGCGCGCCCGTGCTTATATGGTTTTCTGCCAGGGAAACTTGAGGCAAATCGGGATTGCTTTTGCAGAGTATACGATGAACTACAAGGAGATGATGCCGAACGGGGAGGGACAGACAAACTGCAGTGGAGCGTATTCATATATAATCCGTAAAGATTATCTGGTGGGGTTGGGGAAACTTGATCTTCAAGGTTTCGGGCAATATACTTTTGAAAATGGTATTGCCATGGCAAAGTGGCCCAAAAATAAACCGAAGGTGTATTACTGTCCCGATGTTGAACAGGGCAGTGCATGGAAAGATATTAAAAATAGTTCCGTAGATTATACCTGGGGTGCAAATACGGACAATCTTCTTTCTACTTACCTTTATATTGATCCTTATACATATGTGAGCAACTGTAATTTTTATGCATTGCGCAGTGGTCCTGTCCGTGAAAAAATTACTAACTCAGGCAAGGTGGGAGATGCCGCCAAAGTAAATGCCGTTATTGCTTTGGATGGTTGTGCCAATGGCCGCTGGAGAGATGTATTCCATCGAAAATCTGTTAACCTCTTATATGTGGATGGTTCGGTTCACAATGCAAAATATAATCCAAACATGGCTTACAAGGGGTATAATACACCTAATTTGCTTTGTGTGATTTTCAGGCGTTGGTTTGGTTCTGCGCCTGAATGGAAATAAGTGCAGGATAAAAAAGGAGATTGATATATGAAAAAGTTTCTTACTGTCATTTTATGGTTCAGTTGTCTGCCGTTTATGTATGCCGATTCTCAAGGGATGCAGAATACGGAAATTGCCGGAGTGAAAAGCGGTGAACTTCGGGAAGCCGTGGCGTCGTGGTGGGGATTCAATTCCGGCGATGCTACAGAATGTCTTCAGAAAGCGATAGATTCCGGCGTCAAAAAACTGATTGTGGACAATACCGGCAGGGAATGGCTGGTCGGACCCATTCGACTGCGTTCCGGTCAGGAGATCGTTTTTGCGGACGGGGTTGTTGTAAGGGCATTGCCCGGCGCGTTTAAAAAACAGGGGGAAAGCCTGTTTACCGCAAAGGATGTAAGCGGGGTGACTTTGCGCGGCGGAAAAAATGCTGTCCTGATGATGAACAAAAAGGATTATCAGGATACTGCCCGCTATCAATGGTCAGAGTGGCGGCATCTGATCAGCCTCCGCGGGGCAAGTGACGTCGTCATTTCCGGGCTCACTCTGAAAGCGAGCGGCGGCGACGGTATTTACGTCAGCACCGGTTCCAGACTGGGAGGGTGCCGCGATGTGCTCATTGACAATGTGACCTGCGATGATCATCACAGGCAGGGGATCAGCATCATCAGTGCGGAAAATCTGCTGGTCAGGAATTCCAGATTCAGAAATACCTGCGGCACTCCTCCGCAGTGCGGGGTCGACATTGAGCCTAATACGAATCGTGATCATGTAATCAATAATGTATTTGAGAATTGTGAATTCAGCGGCAATGCCGCCGCGGGAATTCTTCTTCACCTTGCGGCGCTGAATGCGGATTCCAAGCCGGTTTCGATTACGTTCCGGAACTGCCGCAGCTTCGGCAACGCTTCGGATGGAATTGCACTTTACATGAGTTCCACTGCATCGGCAAAGGGAAGTGTTCTCATCGAAAATTGCGAGGTCAGGAGTAATCAGGGCGGAGCTCTTGTCATTTCGAACCAGCAGGATGCCGGAATACAGCTTGCGATCCGCAATACTGTTCTTGACAACCGGAACGGCAGACAGTCCGCCGTCTCACTGAACAACTCCGGCATTCAGAGGGATATTGGCGGAATCCGATTTGAAAACGTGCGCCTTTTACCGGGCAGAAACACTCCTGTGGTTTTTCATGGAATGACCGGCGTGGGGATCAGGGATTTCACCGGCAGTCTGTCTTTGCAGAATGACAATGGCAAGATTACGGATTTCGATCTTACGAAATTTTCCGCCGCCCATCCGCCCAGACCGGAATTACGCAACTTCTCCGTTATGCCGGTCGATCTCAAAAAACTGCGCCCTGTTGACGTTTCGGCAGCCAGACAGGAAAAGAATAACAAAAGCCGCTTCCGCGGACGTTTCCGGTTTCTTCAGTATTGCCCCGCCGCCGGAGTCTACCCGATTCGTTTCAATGCGGTGAAAGTTACGAAATTTCCATTGAATCTTGAGGTCCGTCTCCGGGACGCCGCCGGTACCGACCTGGGACGTTTTTCCATTACCGAACCGGAGAAAACCTACCTGCTGAAAGCGAACGGGCGCAATCTGTTTTCCTTTGAGATCAATACGAAGGGACATGCCGTGACGGTGAATTCTCCGTATCCGGGACAGGCTGTCCGGGCGGATGACTGGGTCGGGATGTTCGGCGGGCGCAACCATCAGTTTTACTTTGCTGTCCCCACGGGTGTGAAAGAGATCAACATTGATGTCGCCGGAACGTTGAGGGAACCGGTCAGTGCGCAACTGATTTCCCCCGATGGGAAAGTTATGACGGAGGTGAAGATGCTTGAAGGAATGAGACGTTTGCACCACAACCGTGAAAAAGCGGATGCTTCCGAGATCTGGTGCCTGAAATTTCCTTACGGCAGAGAAGATTTCAAATTCCGGGTCGGCGCTCCGCTTCTGCCGCTGGTGTCATTCGCTCCCGAATTTCTGTTGAAGCAGTAGTTTTCTCGAATTCTGAATTTGTGATGCCTGCCGGGAATGAAGAAAGAAATCCCGGCAGGCATTTCTGTTTTCGGAATATGGATTTTTGCCGACGGCGGGATATATTACTTTCATAAAGATCCAACTCAGTCTGATGTTTTATGATGGGAGCTCGGAAATGAAGAAAGAGGAATTTTTAGTCTGGAAGTCCCCGGAAAAAGGCGTATTTATTCATGACGGACAACACGTCTCTCTGCCGGAAGGATGGGTTCAGATACCCAGCGGGGACGCCGGATTGACGCGCCGCCTCAAAGCCGCGGGGGAATACCGGGTTCTGGTTCACATGCGGCGGAACCGTATGGAAGCCATCGGGTTGTGGGTGCCCGAAAAAATTGCGGATCAAGTCCGGGCGGAACTGGAGAAAGAGCGTTCCGATCCCGCCTGGCAGAAAAAACTGAATGCGTCAAGACGGATGCGGGAACGGAAACAGGCGGAGTATGAAAAAGAATTCCGGGAAGCTGTTTTGAAGTTTCTGGCGTTTGATGAAAAATGGTCCGCTTTTGCGGAGAAGCTTGCCGATGCCGTGACGGCTCATGCGGTTCCGGTCGGAAGCGGCACTGTCGCGCGGACGCAGCTGATTCCTCTGGAACAGCGTGCCGAGGCGGCGGTCATTGCGTGGATGCGGCATCAGACGACCGCCTATGACCGGATGTCGATTGCGCGGATCAAAGGGGAACGCCGGGAGGTGCGCCGCCGGCTGGCGGAACGTTCGCGTCAGCTTCTCGCGCAATATCGTTCCGGCGGTGAGCCCGATACTCTGCGCTGCCCTCTGGCGCGTGCTCTTTGCCGGAATTGAATCCGGGAAATACTCCGGTCGTTTTTTGAAGAAAGGGCTCCCCCGGGCCTGAGAGAGAGAAACCCGGAGGAGCGGGAGAGAGAGCTTTTTGAAAGGCTCCCCCGCCGGGCCGCACCATGCGAAGCGGCGGGAGAGAGGAGTGAGGTTTTTTGCCTCAATTATTTTATTGGTTGCTGAAAATCTGGAACCCGGCGTAAGCCTCCATGCCGTGCTCTCCGAGGTCAAGCCCGCGCAGTTCTTCGTCTTCGGAGACCCGGATGCCGATTGTCTTTTTCAGAACGTAGAAGATTGCCAGTGCGCAGGGAAACGAAACCGCGGCGCAGGCGACGCCGGTGAACTGCGTCAGAAAAGTATAAGCCGGATTGGTCGAGAAGATGCCGACCGCCAGGGTTCCCCAGATTCCTCCGCAGAGATGGACCGAAAGCGCTCCCACCGGATCGTCAAGCTTGAGCCTGTCGAAAAAGAGCACCGCCAGTACCACGATGATTCCGGCGACGGCTCCGATGATGACGGAGGAGGAGATGCTGACGCAATCCGCTCCTGCCGTGATTCCGACGAGCCCGGCGAGACACCCGTTCAATGTCATGGAAAGGTCGGGCTTTTTCAGGACGAACATGCTCGTAAGCATTGCCGTCATGATTCCTGCGGCGGCGCCGAGCGTCGTTGTGACCAGCACATAGGAGACCATAGTCGGATCGGCGTTCAGGACGGAGCCGCCGTTGAATCCGAACCAGCCGAACCAGAGCATGAACACCCCGATCGTCGCCAGCGGCATGCTGTGTCCCATGATGGGCATGCTGTGCCCGTTCACGAATTTGCCGATGCGCGGTCCGAGCAGAATCACTCCGGCGAGGGCTCCCCAGCCGCCGACACTGTGGACAAAGGTCGATCCGGCGAAGTCATGAAATTTCATCTTGTCGAGGAATCCGCCTCCCCATCCCCAGGACCCGATCACAGGGTAGACCACCGCCACATAGATCAGGGTGAAGATCAGAAATGAGTTCAATTTGACCCGTTCCGCAACGGCGCCGGAAACGATTGTCGCGGCTGTCGCGGCGAACATGCTCTGAAAGAAGAACATGGTCCAGTAGGTGAATGCGCCGTTGAATGTCTCCGGGGAGCCGCCCGGTGCCGACAGTCCGAACGCCTTGAACCCGAACAGTCCTGTAACGGCCCAGTGCCCTTCCGGATACATCAGCCCGAATCCGCAGACTGCGAATGTCAGGATTCCGATTGCGGGAACCATCAGATTCTTGAACAGGATGTTCGTGCAGTTTTTCGCCCGCGCCAGCCCGGACTCCACCGTGGCGAATCCCAGATTCATGATGAACACCAGCATTGCCGCGATCATGATCCAGAGATTGTTTACTGTGAACAGGGCGTTTTCCGCCGTCTTTACCGCTGTTTCCTCTGCTCCTTCCACGGAAATCAGTGCGCATAGCAGAATGGCGCACGACAGGATCTTCTTCATATTCATGCAAACCTCAAATTCAGTTAAGAGTTAAGAGTTATGAGTTAAGAGTTAAGAGTTATGAGTTAAGAGTTATGAGTTAAGAGTTATGAGTTATGAGTTGCCGGAGACGGGAGGTGCGGTTGAGTTTTCACTTCTTCACTTTCCGCTCTCCTTTGAGTTTCATCCGATGGCGTCTCTGCCCCGTTCTCCGGTTCTGATCCGGATACATTCCTCCATCGGGAGAACGAAGATCTTGCCGTCTCCGATGTATCCGGTTCGCGCTCCGGCGATGATGCCTTCCACGGTCTTCTCCACAAATTCGTCGTTTACGCCGATTGCCAGACGCACTTTCTTATGAAGATTCACTTCCACTTCCGAACCGCGGTAAGTGGAGACGTATCCTTTCTGCTGTCCGCACCCGAGCGCATTGGTAACGGAAATCTTGAAGATTTCCCTTGCATAAAGTTCCTGCTTCACGGCATTCAGCCTTTCCGGTTTGATGTAGGCGATAATCAGTTTCATTAATACCTCCTCCTTGTAACATTTTTATCAGGTCCTGAATTTTATGCATCCTCTTAAAGCAAAAGACGTGCCAACTTTTTTGACGGAGTTGCAATGTCTTGAAAATAAATATGTTATTGCATGAAACAGACGGATATGCAGTAAAACGAAATCGATACATTTTTGTAACTTTTAAGAAAAAAGCATGAAAAAAATGTAGGATTCAACGGAAAATCCCGTCCTGGCTGGCATTCGTGATGTTTGGAGGTTATATTATCAGGAGAATCATGGCCGAATGTGAATTTTCCCGCCGAAGACGGCAGACAGCATCTGTTTTATTGCCGGAGTGTGCGGGGCATCCATCATAAGGAACATCTATGAAATTCAAATATGCTTTTATTTTCTTGACGGCTCTTTTTCTTGCGCCGCTTTGCGGTCAGGAGGAGCCGGAGGACAAATTGCGGGCCGAAGCGCAGAACGGGAATCTGGAGTCGTGTTTTTTTCTCGGCAATGAGTATTTCTACGGCGAGAACCGCAAACAGAATTTCACGCTTGCGGCGCATTGGTTCCGCAAAGCCGCCGAAGGAGGCATTCCGGAAGCGCAGTTCAATTACGCGCATTGTCTGGAGACGGGGCGCGGGACGGAAAAGGATCTTTTTTCCGCCTATCAGTGGTACCGCAAAGCGGCGGACCGGAAGTTCAAACCCGCCCTTTACAGCTGTTCGCGTCTGTTGGCGACGGGTATTTTCAGCAAGGACGGCAAGGTTCTCCTGCGGCCGTCCCAGGCGGGTGCGCTTGAGATTCTGGAACAGTTGACCGCACAGGAATTCGAGGCGGCAGAACTGGATCTTGCCGCTTATCTCCTGCGCCGTGATTCCCCGCTTGCCGAAAAAGCGCGCGCATTTTCAATCCTTACGAAAGTGACTGCCCGCGGGAAATATGATCCCTCCGCACTGCGTATGCTTGCGGACTGTTATTACGGCGGCTTCGGCTGCGCCAGCGATCCCGACCGGATGATTCAGCTGCTTTCCCGTGCCTCGCAGCTCGGAGATGCCGAGGCGAAAGCAAAACTTGGGTTCCTCTATGAATACGGGCGAATCGTCAAAGGCGATAAAAAGAAGGCTGCGCAGCTTTACAAAGAGGCGGCTCTGCTGGGGCACCCGATGGGACAGTTCAAATACGCGGAATCGCTTTCCGGCGGCAAACCGTCTGCGGAGACCATGAAAGAGGCGATGCAGTGGTATCAGAAATCGGCGGATCAGCATTGTGTGCAGGCTCTTTTCAAGCTTGGACTGATCTATTTTGAAGGTATCGGGCAGAAAGCGGACAAACCGCTTGCCGCGCAATATTTCTTTGAGGCGGCGCGATTGGGATATCCGCGTGCGCAGTACAACCTTGCGACAATGTTTGCCGAGGGAAACGGACTGAACAAGGACTTATATGCGGCGTTTTACTGGTTCATGCAGGCGGCGCAGAGGCAGGATCCCGCGGCTCAGCGCCGGGTGGCGGTCTGTTATGCCGAGGGGACAGGGGTTGACAAGAATCTCGTGAAAGCGCAGGAATGGCTCATGAAAGCGGCGCAGAACGGAGATGTCATCGCCGCGCGGATGCTGGAAACCTCCCGCTATACACAGTGGTGAGATTGCGAGATTGCGAGATTGCGAGATTGCGAGATTGCGAGATTGCGAGATTGCGAGATTGCGAAGTTGCGAGATTGCGAGATTGCGAGATTGCGAGATTGCGAGATTGCGAGATTGCGAGATTGCGAAGTTGCGAGATGAGGTTGATCCTTTCAGATCAGAAAGATTTGCCAATTTTGGCTTTTCTCAAAAATCAGGCGAAAAAGACCGTGAAATCGGTCTGTCATTCTTGACTAAACTGTTTTTCAATCTATATTTCATAGTTTATAAATATTTTTAACTTTCGGAGTATGAGGCTATCATGGCTGAAAATGAAATCATATTGGGATATGACGTCGGCGGAACCAAACTTGGAATCGGTCTGGCTTCCTCGGACGGAAAAATTCTGGGCAAGGACAGAATCGAAAACAAGGATACTTATCCGGAAGATATTCTTCCGCAGATGGCTGAAAAAGGGCGCAGGCTTGTTGCCGATGCCGGGCTGAAAATGAGTGACGTCAAGGGGTTCGGCATTTCCGCGCCGGGACCGGCGGACATCGCCAATGGAGTCCTGACCGCCCCGACCAACAATGTGCACTGGCGCAATGTGCCGATTCAATCCTATCTTGAAAATGAGCTTCAGATCAAAGGGTGTTTCGAGAATGATGCGAATTGCGCCGCACTTGCCGAATGGTTTTTCGGCGCGGGCAGGGGATGCCATGATTTTATCTATCTGACGATGAGCACCGGTATCGGCGGCGGTATCGTGACCAATGATACTCTGGTCCGCGGAACCGGTTTCTACGGCGGAGAGGTCGGACATGTTGTCATTGAGGCGAATGACGGGCGCCTCTGCGGCTGTGGTCATCACGGCTGTTATGAAGCTTATTGCGGCGGGCGCTCCGTTGCGCTTTACATTCAAAGGCTTTTGAAGGATCAGCCGGATCATCCGATTGTGCAGTTCGCCGGCGGCAAGGTTGAGAATATTGACATGATCGCGCTGGAAAAAGCAGTGCGCGCAAACGATGCGCTGGCTTTGGAAATCTGGGAGGAAATTGCCCTGCGCAATGCCCAGGCCTTCGGGATGCTCATGAACACTTTCAACCCGAAACGCCTGATTCTCGGCACATTCGGCTGGGCGATCGGTGAACTTTATACCGAGCCGATCAGAAAGTATCTGCCGCGCTTCGCATGGGCGGAGACTCTGGCGCAGTGCGAGATTGTTTCGAGCGAGCTCCGCCGCGATATGGGATATTATGCCGGAGCTGCCGCCGCGATGTATTTCCTGCTCGGCAAACGCGCATAAGCGGAGGCCGCCCGATGCTCACCAAGACCTATTCCGCGGCGCTGACCGGAATTGAGGCGCTGCCGCTTGAAGTGGAGGTCAACGCCTCCGGACGCGGTGAGCAGGATTTTGTTTCGATTGTCGGACTGCCCGATGCGGCGGTCCGCGAAAGCCGTGAGCGCATCCGTTCCGCGCTCTATTCCTGCGGTTACAATCATCCTTCCGGCGCGACGCTTGTAAATCTTGCTCCCGCCGACATCAAGAAAGAGGGCGCGGGATTCGATCTGCCGATTGCGCTCGGGCTGATTGCCGCAACGGGACAGCTTGAGCCGGCGGCTCTGGGCGATGCCATGGTTCTCGGCGAGCTTGCATTGGATGGCATGGTGCGTCCTGTGCGCGGTGTTCTTTCCGCCGCATTGATGGCGCGTGAATTCAAACGGGTTGCGAAACTGATTGTCCCCGCACAGAATGTTTCCGAGGCGGTCGTCGCCGCTTCCAGATTGAAAGTATATCCGGTCGGTTCTCTGCCGGAGGCTGTCGCCGCTCTGAAAGGCGAGGCGCTTCCTCTGGATGCCTCCGCGACGGAACAGCTTTTTGCAGAGCCGGACTGGGACAATATCCCGGATTTTTCCGATGTCAAAGGACAGACCGCCGCAAAGCGTGCGCTGGAGATTGCCGCGGCGGGCGGGCATCATGTCCTGTTCGTCGGGCCTCCCGGAAGCGGCAAGTCGATGCTTGCAAAGCGTCTGCCGGGGATTCTCCCGCCGATGACCGAGAATGAGACGCTTGAGACGAGCCGGATTCACAGTATTCTCGGGCTTCTGCCTTCCGATTCCCCGCTCCTGAAGACACGCCCCTTCCGTTCGCCTCATCATACGGTCAGTGACGCCGGACTCATCGGCGGAGGCACAAATCCCGGACCCGGCGAAATCAGCCTCGCGCATAACGGAGTCCTGTTTCTGGATGAGCTTCCGGAGTTCAAGCGCAGTGTCCTTGAGGTGCTCCGGCAGCCGATCGAAAGCGGAACCGTGACCATTTCGCGTGCATCCGGGAGTTATACGTTTCCCTCGCGCTTCATGTTGATCGCCGCGATGAATCCGTGTCCGTGCGGACACCTCGGCGACCGCCTGCATGTCTGCCGCTGCCGTCAGATGCAGATTCAGAATTACCGTGCGAAGATTTCCGGTCCGCTTCTGGACCGCATTGATCTGCACGTGGAACTTGCCGCATTGACCGACGACGAACTTCTGAGCAAGAACTGTTCCGAGAGCAGCAGAACGATCCGCGAGCGGGTGATTGCCGCCCGGAAAATTCAGACTGCGCGCTTCGGGCGTTCTCCGAAGTTGACCTGCAATGCGCAGATGGAATCCGCGCATATCCTGAAATTCTGCCGGCTGGATGTCACGACGGAGACGATTCTGCGCCATGCGATTCATGAATTCGGCTTGAGCGCGCGTGCCTATGACCGTATTCTGCGCGTTTCGCGCACGATTGCCGACCTTGCCGGAAGCGAGGATCTGAAACGCGAACATATTTTTGAAGCGATCGGATACCGTGCGTTGGATCGCCGGAACTGATATAACTTGTCAACCCATAACATAAGGAGTGTACGAAATGTTCAAGATGAAATCGTTGCATGTGGTGCTCTGCGGAGCTCTCCTGCTGTCGGCGTCCGCGCTGTCGGCGCAGATCACGGTTAAGAGCGGTGAAAAAATTGCGTTCCTCGGGGATTCGATCACCCAGCAGGGCAACTGGGAGTCCGGTTACATCAATCTGGTCATGTCGGCGCTGGAAGCCAATGGAATCAAAGCAGTCAAGATTCCGGCAGGAATCAGCGGGCATAAGTCCAATCAGATGCTGGCGCGTCTGGAGAGGGACGTTCTCAAAAAGAAACCGCAGATCATGACTTTGAGCTGCGGCGTGAACGATGTGTGGCACGGCAGGCGCGGCGTTTCTCTGGAAGATTACAGGAAGAACATCACGGAGATCGTGGACAAGGCGCAGGCGGCGGGCATTAAAGTTTACATTCTCACCTCGACGATGATTTATGAAAATCCGGACCATGCCAACAACAGAAAGCTTGCCGCCTATAATGATTTTCTGCGTTCACTCGCCAAAGAGAAAAACTGTGTTCTTGTTGATCTGAACGCCGATATGCAGAAGCAGATTGCCGAAATCAAGGCGAAACATCCGAAGATCAAGGGCAATCTGCTGACGGTGGACGGCGTTCATATGAATGTGCTCGGAAATATCATGATGGCGGAGGGGATTCTCCGCGCATTCGGGCTGAACGGGGAACAGATTGCAAAAGCGGAGGCCGTCTGGGATAAAAAGACATTTCCGCAGGGGTTCATGCGCCTGACGGTCAAAGAATACAAGACCCTTTCCGAAAAGGCGTTCAAGGTGAACAAGTCCGTGCCTGATTATGTGACCGGACTGGCGAAAAAAGACGCGCAAGCCAGATAAATTTTCTGATTTGGTTGCATCTTTCATAAAGTGTGGGGCAGGGCAAGCTTCACACTTTTTTTGTTTTTTCCGGTTCTTTGTATTGACTTTGTAATCTTGAATGATAATTTATAGTAAACTGTTAACTAAACAACGGGGTTGTTGCTATGAGTATTGCATGGATTTCCCATCGTGGTGAGTCGATTGATGCGCCGGAAAATACATTGAGTGCATTCAAACTTTCTTCTGCAAGGGATGTGGATGGTATGGAGTGTGATATCTATTTCACTTCCGACAAAGTGGTTGTCTGCGCGCATGACAGCCATACGGAACGTACTTCGCAGGGAGTTGTGAAGGCGGAAATACCCGGAACTCCTTTTGCAGAACTGGAAAAGATCAATGTCTGGAACGGAAAGAAGGATTATCCTGTGGAGCGTATCCCGAAATTTGCCGAGGCGTTGAAGACCCTCGGTGCGGACCGGACTTTTTATGTGGAGGTCAAACAGGATGATCCCGCGCTTCTTGAGGCGATGGCGCGCGAGATCGATGAAGCCGGAATTCCCCATGAGCAGATCGTCATGATTTCATTCTTCCGCAACATGGTGAAACTGAGCAAAAAGTATATGCCCGACATCAGGACTCTCTGGCTGACCGCATTCGAGGAGAAGCCGGACGGTTTTCACCCCGATGCCGATGAGATGATTGCCGCGCTGCGGGAATTGAACGCAGACGGAGTGGATGCCCATTGCAATGACAGTGTCCTGAATCCGGAGTATATCCAAAAAGTTAAGGAGGCGGGTTTCTACTTTGCCGTCTGGACGATTGATACTCCTGAGCTGGCGGAAAAGTTTGCAAAGATGGGGGTGGATTCCATCACCAGCAACTGTGCCGGGGCTCTCTGCGGAAAACTCGGCCGCTTCGAGAGCGCGAGATAGCGAGATAGCGAGATA
>DPDG01000062.1:20638-93684 GCA_003526375.1 Lentisphaeria bacterium | reverse complement strand
GCGAGATAGCGAGATTGCGAGATTGCGAAGTTGGAAAATGGGTAGGGAATTTATTTTTTCGCGGGGCTGATACCCCGGTGCAAAGCATCAGGGATAGCCTGTTCGGAAATATAAATTGCATTTATCCTATCAAATCCTCCTGTCTGAAAAAACGGAAATCAGAATTGGAGTATTGTAATGCTGCCTGTAAAATGGAGGCATTACAATATGCTCTTGAAATTCCGATGTCCTCCGGTTATCTCCTGTGCCGTATCAGGAGTCGGAGTGCCGCATGTTCATCCCGCCAGACCCGCGAAATTCTGCCTGTTTTCTTTTTCGGGTTCGCAACAGTTGCTGTGTGTGCCGGTGCCGGAAGTTTTTTCTTTCAGCGGAATTCTCAACAGCAGAATGCTTTCTTGGGGAAGCGTCAGGATATGACCGCGTAAAAGAGATTTGACCAGACTGAAACTATGTTCTTTGTCAAGCAGCGTGATTTCCGCTTTTTTCAGGCTGGCGGATGTTTCCAATTCTATTTTCCGCTCTGCTTTCCCGCTGTTTACGAGCATTGCGGCTGCCGCATGTTCATCGGCGGCGGCAAGTGTGAAGATATTTCGGGTGCGGATTCCGGAACATTCAATCCGGTTTCCGAGCTTGTAGAGTTCATTGAACGTTTTGAACGCATAATACGCCGGAGTGACTCTCTGGCTGGGGAAATAGAAGAGCCCGCAGTAGGTGCGCGACGGTTCCGCATCGTAATACATTGCCTTGTCGACGGGGGAGTCCTGCATCCGGCAGAATGCCCCTGCGATGAAGAGAGCCGCGGGGATTTCTTTCATGAAATCGAACTTCGCATATCCTTTTGCTGTTTTATCGATGTAGTTCCACTCGTTGAAGATATTTTCCGTCCGGTCGAATCCTGCTTTCCTGAGCTTCTTTGTGACGTATTCCGCATGCGTGATGAGTTCGTCCAGATCGGATGTATACAGATGCCATGAGTAGAAGTCAAGCGGTGCTCTTTCCTTTTTGGCATAAATCAGGAATTCATCGAACCATGTGATGAAGCTCCTGTAGAAATCGTTCATCCCGTCCCGTGTCACGGCATAGAACCCGCAGGAAGCGTAACCGCCGACTTTGATTTCCGGGAATTGTTTTTTCAGATGTTTCGCGGTAGTGGAATAGAGTTTGAAATATTCTTCCATCGAGCCTGACCACATCGGCGGGTTTTCTGGTTCGTTCCAGATTTCCCAGTATTCGATCCCGTAGTGAAATCCCTCCGCCCAGCCGTGGTTGTAGTGACGGATGACGCCTTCGCAGATGCGCGCCCATTTTTTGAAATCTTTCGGCGGTGCGGTCCGGTATGCTTTGATTGCGTAGAAATTTTCAATCGTGATTCCCAATCGGTAGAAAATTTTACAGCCGGAGTTGACGAGGTTCCGCAGATAGATGTCTGTAAATGCGAAGTCGTAAGAAGCGGGATCATCCGGGTCCGCGTCAAAATCGCGGAATATATTGGGGATGTCGATCAGGGTGCCGCGTCCGTAGGGACCACCGGAATCGTGAGTCCTGACGAATGGAATTCCGGCAGACTCGAATTCCGGTATCTTTTCCTCCCCGAATCTGATCGGACAGTTGTTGACCCCGTGCAGCGGCTTGATTCTGCCGCTGTAGCGATTGATGTCAAGAGCAAGTTTATCAGCTTTTTTCTGCATGTCGTCTGTTCCCCTCAATTTGTTTGCAAGGCGTCTTCAATGATTACTCAACCGGATTACTTTTGTTTCAACGGGTTTCAGGCGGAATGTGAATTTACCATTGCTGCCCTTGTATTTCCATGCGGAATCGAAAAAATCTTCCGCTTCGCATACCGGGTGGCTGAATGTGACATCCGCTGGAGTGTCGGGAGAGATATTGACCATGAGAATTATGGTTTCTCCTTGATAATCCAGTGCCCGGAATGGAACATGACCTGTTGTCGAATTGAGTTCCAGCCTCCGGGGAATGCCATTGCTCAGAACGGGTTCCAGTCTTCGGAACATGGATACGATCGCGCGATAGTAGCTTTGCAGTTCCGGGTCAGTCAGAAAGCTCTTGCGGAATTCGCCCCATGCATAAGCGATAAGCGAGTGGGAGCCGTTGATCCTGTCGAGAATGAAAGTTGCGCGGATCTGATCGAAGGTCGGCATTTCAAGTGTATTGAAATTGAACATCTGAAGATAGGAATCGAATGGCGCATTTGGAAATGCTTTCAGCAGGGCGGTTGTGCGTTTCCGGTTTTCCAGCAGAGAGGTTCCGGGGAAGGGATAGATGTCATAAGAGGCGATATCCGAAGATGGGGCATAGAGGTGAAATTTTGCCGGATCGCAGAGATTGATGCTGACAATGTGATTCGGGTCTTCCTCCTTGATGATCCTGTAAACCCTGATCATATCTTCCGGAGTGTATTTCTGTATTTCCGGTTCATCCAGATGCCATTCCAGCAGTGCAGGGTGGTCTTTTACCCCCCGGACAAGCTGCCGTATTTCATCGAAGTTCAGCGGTTCCTTTTTATGTGCGGCAAATTCCAATCTGACTCGTCCGTAACAGTTGTTCGCCGCAAGAAAATCCAAATGTTCCCGGTATTTTTTTATCCCCTCTTTCAGAAATTCTCCGCGCTTGTCGTCCCATTGCGGACCGCGCCAGTACCATACAGAGAATACATCCTGACCGAATTGTTCCTGCATCGTTTTTATATAGGTCGTCAAATCCGGCTTGCAATATTGCCGGTGATGGCTCAGAAGTCCCCATGTCGGAGCCGCCGAAGCATAGATCAAAGCATAATTCTTACCATTGATCTGACGCTGTCTTTCCTGCCCGGTGGAAGATTTTATGATTGGTTCATGTTTCGGCGTGGCACTTTTTCCTGAGTTGATGCGCCAGATTTCTTTTTCTTTGGTACAAACTTTTTTCCCGCCGACTGTAAGGGTCGTCTGAAATAGATAGATTCCTTCTGGCAGGGCATCAAGTTTCAGCGAATAATCCAGTTTCCCGCTTCCCTCCGCGTTTTTTATTTCAGAAAAATAATTTTTTCTGCCTCGGACGAGTTTTGATTCAATTGAAGAACCTTTCGGCAAGTCTCTGTATTCCAGGCAGAGCTTTTCTTTTCCGAGATCAAGAGTTTCCCAGTGATAAGTGGTATTTCTCTGCCGGACAGCGCGTTGCAGTGGATCTCCTTTTGTAATCATATAAGCACGTCTGGTCGGGATGTCTGTGAAACTTCCTGCCGCCGGAAAAGATTTTATCTCAATCGGATCGAAAACCTTATTGAATTCAACGATTGAAATGTCATCCCACCATGAGGAACCGGAATTGCCGTTTTCCGTGCGAAGATATAACTGGACTCCATGAGTATTCGAGGCGGTTTTGAATTCCATCTCATAAGTTTTCCATTCCGTGATATTGAGAGGAATGGCTTTCCAGCGCCAGTCATGATAAGCAACCTTGCGTTCTTTGGCGCTGCGGCTTTCGATCAGCCCGAATTTCACTTCCCCGATCTTGATATTGTTTTTATGGCGGACTTTCATTTTGTACCATGTATCAGGTTTGACCTCAATGATTTTCCTGCCGGCCGCTAGTGCAACTTCAGATTTTGGTTTTACCGGATAACTCAGATGTGCAGAGTATCTGCCTTCTCCCGGAGAATCGGATGTGATTTTCAAATTATTGAACTGAATGTTTTGCGGCTGCTCGAAATTCTCCTGGAATACTGTCACTGTCTGGGCTGATGTTGTCAGCTCCAGCATCAGAAGCAATCCGGTGATTTTTGCATATTGTGTGAAAAATGACATCTGACACCTTCTTTTGTGAATGGGATTCATAGCGTATCCTTATTTTTTATATTTCAAGTTAAGTTCAAAACTCAATCTGCACATTATTCTTATAGGCATAAAGTTTCGGAATGCCCAGCCCGTCTGCAACAGGATTTTTCAGTATCGCTGCACGTAGATTGAGAGGATGCGTGACAGATTCGACATTTCCCATCGCAAACAGAAAATTGCCATTGCTCTTATGAGTGCTGAAAGAAAAATTGCCGGTATCGGTTGCTCTTGGTTTGACAAAGGAACTCTGCCTGGAACCTCCTTTTATCTGGCTGTCCCCCATATTGATAAATGCACTGGGATATTTGATGCGTTTCATAAACCACCCTCGCATTCCATTTGTTGCGCCGCCGTTGTTGTTGAATTTGAAGCTGCGCCCGGAATGAAGCGTGTCACCCAGAGAGAAACGTCCATAGGTGCTGTAATACTCTGTAGAGGTGTAGCTGGTTCCATTTGCGGGAACGGTTCCTTTCAACACTGCTGGGCAATATGCGATTTTCGGATTTTTTTTCGGCAGATATCCCTGTTTGATGTAATTATCCAGCCACCAATCCGTACTTTTTGTATCGTAAAGCAGGCAGCCGTTATAATCATTTTCATAAAAAGAGAAGATATTTCCCATCTGTTTCATATTGCTGACACAGGCGATGTTTTTAGCCTTTTCCCTTGCCGCTCCCAGTGCCGGTAAAAGCATTGCAGCAAGAATCGCGATGATCGCAATCACGATGAGGAGCTCGATCAAGGTGAAAATTCGTATTTTCACCCTGCGAAGTAAGAATCTCGAACAGGGAACACGGAAGGAAGAAGGAACGGGGAAACAATCAAACAATCGAACAGGAAAACATTTGAACAATGGAAGGAAGAAGAAAGAAGAAAGGCAAAGGGATTGATTCCATCCTCTTTTGGAAACCGTTCCCTGCCGCGAATTACGACAGATTTTGGTATTGGAAACAAAATCATGGCGGGGGACTCGCTCCGCGAGGTCCTGAAAAACATTTTCATCATGACATAATTCCGAATTCAGGTTCAGACTTATTCTTTGTGTCCCGCGCTGCTCGTGCTCGTCAGGCGAGTCTCCCGTCATATTATGAACGTTCGCAGATTCACAGTCCGCGGTGCGAAACGAAATTCGCTTCTTGTCTTGCTGTTGCGGGGATGAAGCACCTCTTTTATAAAATTTTCTTATAAGAAATTCTATCAAGGTGAATTCCGTGAATTCGTAAGTGGGTGAATGAGGGCGAAGATGCTTTTTCCCTGTTCCTTGCTTTTTCTTTTCTCCCAGCCTGCAATGCATTGATGGTCTCCTGAATTTTTGTTTGCAACAATCATTTCTTTCCTCTCTTTTAATTATAACGATTTTTTCTGTTTTGTCAATACCTGAAAGAGAGGATAGTAATGATTTATGTTAAAAATTAACTTTTCAGAGTTGAAAGAGAAGGCCGTATGCCGCAAGCGTCCCGTCAGCGGTACAGCATTCCGTCTGCGCCGATTACGACTTTGCCTCGCAGGTCAATCATCTGGTTGCGCGGCGTGTGGCTGTAAGGAAATCCCATGTAGACCGGACAGTTTACACGGTCGGCAAAACTGCGCATGACCGTTTCCTCCTGATCTCCGCAGTTGCTCAGGCGCCCGAAAACCACTGCCGCGCAGGAGTCGAAAAATCCCGATTTACGGAGTCTTTCCAATGCCTGCTGCGCTCTGGGGGCGTAAGATCGGGACACTCGATGAAGATCACTCTGCCTTGTGTTTCCGGACGAAAACGGGAACGGTTCAACGTATCCAGCAGCCGCAAATGCCCCGCCAGCGCCACGCCGGACGCTTTCCCTGCGCGCAGTGGGATGAGCGGAACTGGAGAGACCGGTTTCCCGTTCAGAATGGCATGAATGCTTTTCAAGCTGTCATTGTCCGCGCTCAGCAGCGCCAGCAGCGAGGGCGATGCATAAGGGTGCCCTGCTTTTTCCTTCAGCATCGCCATGTGCAGAGCCGTAATGTCGCTGAACCCGAGAACCGGAAGATCGGGGCGTGTGCGCAGTTTGTCCCAGTCCAGCCTTTCCAGAATATCGGAAGTGCCGGCGCCGCCGCGAATGCACAGGATCAGATCGACTTCCGGATCAAGCCATGCCTGCTCCAGATCCGCAACCCGCTTTCCCACCGGGATCGAAGTATACCCCGCAGGTTCTCCGATGCGCGCATTCGGCATGGTCTTTACCCTGATGCCGGATTTTTCCAACAGTGCGATTCCCCGGTCCACCTTTTGAGTCGAGGACCCAGGACTGGCGGGGGCAACCAGTGCGATGGTCCTGATCCGTTCCGGGAAGATTCCCGCCAAACGGTTTTCCTCCGTCAACCCTGCCAGCGGCAGAAAACCGATACACATGATAAATTGCTGAATCCATTTCAGTTTCATCTTAAGAAGCTCCTTCATCAGATTTCCGGGCACATCCGTCTCTTGCTGTTATTATTACAGCTTATTTCGTTTTTGTCAATACCTTAAAAGAGAGGATAGCAATTATTCATGTTAAAAATTAACTTTTCGGAGTTGAAAAGAAAGAAATGACAGATATAGTAAAATACATGATGAAACACATGATTCTGACCAGCACGAAAAAAAGCATTCGCTCCCAGGTGGTGGAATATTACCGGAGGAAGATCAAATCCGGAGAACTGCCGGCGGGAAGTGTCCTGCCGTCCGCACAGCAGCTGGCGGAGGAACTCGGCACCGCTGAAACGAATATTCACCATGCCATGACGACGCTTGTGCGGGAGGGATTGATTTCGCGGCGTCCGCGCACCGGTTCGGTTGTAATCGAACAGCCTGAAAGGATAACAGGCGCCGCGATCTATCTCGATCATCTGCATCTGAGGCGGGGCGAGTCGTTCACCTATCCTTTTATTGATGCGCTGAAAAAGTCTTTTGCAAAGCATGGCATCACGCCGCATGTTGTCTACGCCTTTGATCCGGAGCAGGGAATGCGCGACCTGAAACGGCTGGCGGAACAGCAGGTGATTCAGGGGTGCATCTTCCGCAGTATCGGCGCCGCGGATTATGAGAACATCTGCAAATTGCCGATTGTCTGCTGCGGGATGTCCAGCATGAGGATTCCCGGCGCGGCATACTTTTTCAATGAGAATCTGGTCCGTCGGTCTTTCGAGGCGCTTCAGATGTCCGGCTGCCGGACGTTCGGTGTGATCGGGGCATTTTCCTTTGATGAGAAGAACAGTCGCTTTACTGAATTATTGCTTCATCATGCCGCCGAATACGGGCTTCGCATCCGGGACGAGTGGAAATATACGAAAGACCGGATTCATGGAAATCGTCCGGTGGTGGATATGAAAGAGTTCGGATATACCGCAATGGAGACATTCTGGAAAATGAAGAAGCGTCCGGAGGGGCTGCTTGTTTATTCCGACGATCTCTCCAGCGGCATTACGTTGTCTCTGTATCAGAACCGGATTCAAGTTCCCGAAGATGTCCGTCTGGTGATTCACCGGACCGTCGAAAGCCGTGAAATCTGTCCGTTCCCGTGTATTTTCGTGGAGAGCAGTATTGCGGAAATGGCGGAAATCCTTGTCAAAAATCTCCGTTCTCTCTATGCCGGAAAAAAGATTATCCCGCATCAACCGGGATGCGAGATAGCGAGATAGCGAGATAGCGAGATAGCGAGGTTGCGAGATTGCGAGGTTGCGAGATTGCGAGGTTGCGAGATTGCGAGATTGCGAGATTGCGAGATTGCGAGGTTGCGAGGTTGCGAGGTTGCGAGGTTGCGAGGTTGCGAGGTTGCGAGATAGCGAGATAGCGAGATTGCGAGATAGCGAGATAGCGAGATTGCGAAGTTGCGAGATAGCGAGATTGCGAGATAGTGGTTATTGATTATTGTTCAGTAAAATCAGTTAAAATGACTATTATCCTTTCCCCTACTAACTGACCACTAGCCACTAATCACTGATCCCTAGCCACTGATCTCTGAAAAAAAGGCGAGATGGTGAAGTTACTTGTGTGTAAATTCTGCTATTGTGAACTGTCTGTTGAAAGAGTGAAAATCATTTGATTCATTAATCGCTTAATGTCCATAACCTGAAAGTCTTGCTTTATCTTTCCACTTTACTATCTCGCAACTTTGCAATCTCGCAATCTTACCTGACGCTTTCCCGTTGGATCAGGAGGTAGGGCAGAACGGTGCGCGGGGGGAACTTCTGCCCGCCGATGCGCGATTCAATGACGTCTGCGACGGAGGACGCCATCGCTTTATAATCCGGCGTGATCGTGGTCTGAGGCGGAGTGCCGTACCGGGAGAAGAAAGTCTGTTCCGAGGCGATCAGGGAGATGTCTTCGGGAATCTGCCTGCCGAAAAGTGAAAGAGCGTATGCCGCAAGGATGCCGCCGCTTCCGCCGGGGCAGAACAGTGAGTCGATTCTGTGGCGCAGAAGTTTTCCGATGATTTCCAGATATTCCTCGTCGCTGCCGAAATGAATGAGCGTATCATTTGCGGGGAGTCCCTTTTTCTTGAGAATCCGGCAGATCGCTTCATGGCGGATATCCGCGTTTCCCGTGCCCGGTTTGCCATGAATGATGCAGCCGGTCTTGCGGCAGCCTCTGCTGTAAAGATGATCGATGGCAAGCTCCATGCCCTGCGCTTCGTCCGAGCGGACCAGATAAACTTCCGGCGAATTGAGTTTTGCCTCACGGTCGATAATGACCAGAGGCACGCTGAAACGATCCGCCCAGTGCTTGAAATCTCCGGGCTCCGCGCCGATCGCCGCGGCGGCGCAGAACTGAATTCCGTCGAGCCGTTCCAGATTGTCCTGCGGCAGTATTTCGAGCCGGAAACCGCGCCGGGGCAGTTCCCGTGTGAGCGCCATCAGGATCATTTCGACACAGCATTGAACGGGGTAGACCGACTGATACGGCGTGATGATGACCACGTTGCGCTGTTTCGTGGAGAGCCGCGGATGATAGGAATGTTCCTTTGAAATGGCGAAAACACGTTCCCGTATTTCCTCGCTGATATTCGGATGGTGGCTGAATACGCGCGACACCGTGGACGGCGAAACTCCCGCAAGTCTGGCGATTTCCTGAATTTTCATGATAATTTTCCTGTTGTTATGCTTCATTTGCAATATATCATGGATATTTTTTGAAATCAAGCACCGGTTTGCATGATCCTTTTCAGAAAGATGGGAAGATTCTGTTTGTGGAACGCTTTGCGGGATGGTATCTTGAAAGCAGAGAACAATACAGTCTGTCATTCTGAAAAGGGAACCAGCGGAAATGAAACATTGGAAAGTCGGAATCATCAAAGATACTTCAAAGCCGGACCTCGGGCTACACGGACTCCATACGGCATTTCTCGGTCTGCCGGGCGTCGAGATCGCCGCACTGGCGGATTCCAATCCGCGGATGTGTGAGGATATCATGAAGTTTACGCAGGCGGAGAGACGCTATTACGATCCGGCTGAAATGATCGAACGCGAGAAGCCGGATATCGTGATCATCACCTCCCGCCGTCCGTCTGACCATCTGCCGCAGATCCGCATGGCGGCGGAGCGAGGGTGCCATATCTACTGCGAGAAACCGGTGTCCGCAAGTCTGGAGGAGGCGGATGAGATTGTCCGGATCATTGAGAAAAGCGGCGTCAAACTCTGCATGGCGCATCCCGGGCGTTACGGGACACCATACCGGGCAATGAAGGAGGCTGTAGAGCGCGGGGAGATCGGCACGCCCCTGCGTGTTTCCACTTACGGAAAGTGCGATCATCGCGGGGGCGGGGAGGATCTGATGACGCTCGGAACGCACCTGCTTGACCTGATGATTTTTTTCTTCGGAGACCCGGTCGGTGTCCGCGCGGAACTTTATACGGGCGGGGCTCCGGCACTGAAATCCGAACGGACGAAAACCGTGGAGGAGATCGGTCCCTGCGCGGGGGAGGAGCTCTTCGCTGAATTCCGGTTTGCGAACGGTGTCCGGGGGACGTTCGAGAGTCGCAGAGGGCTTTTCCATTATGATGGCGGAATGCAGACCAATATGGGGCTTTCCGTCACCGGAACCAAAGGCATTTTAAGTGAACGTTTCACCGACGGACTGCCGGATGATCCGGTGCGAATCTGCCGTAC
This sequence comes from Lentisphaeria bacterium, assembly GCA_003526375.1. Classification (GTDB taxonomy): domain Bacteria; phylum Verrucomicrobiota; class Lentisphaeria; order Victivallales; family UBA1829; genus UBA11452. The sequence continues at coordinate 83,743 of DPDG01000062.1, read as the reverse complement.
GCCGTATCCTGCGGAATACGGAGTTCCCTTTGAACTTTTCCCAGTACAGGAGACGCGGACGGTCCCGGGGGCGGTTCCGATGGATGATTTCGTGCGCACCGTGCCGGGAATTCCACATACGCAGTTCTTTATCGGCGCGAACCATTTCGCGGCATGGGATCTGATCCGTGCGATCGAAGAAGACCGTCTTCCCGTTTCCAATATCTATAACGCGAGGAAAACGCTGGAAATGATTTACGGTATTTACGCATCCCATCTGAAAGCGGGGGCGCGGGTCGAATTTCCGCTGCGGAACCGGGAGCATCCGCTGGAAAGCGAACCGGGGGAGGAGAGTTCAAGATGAGATGGAATGAAGATACTTCGATGGAACGGCGGTTTGAGAATGCGAAGTGCGAGGCATTGAAACAGATTGAAAACGGTCTGATTCAGGGGGCGGTTTTCACTGTAAACGGCGGTCCCGTGATCCCGTTGGGGAAACAGTGCGTGAAGCCTGTGGAGCGGGCAATGACGGAGAACTCCCGTTTCGATATTGCATCGGTCGGCAAGGTTTTTACGGCGGCGTGCTGCGCTTTGCTGGCGGCGGACGGAAAACTTGACCCGGATGCGCCGTTCACGGAATACCTGCCGGAACATGCGCTTGGAAGGCAATGTGATATTACTGTTCGCGACCTTGCCATGCATACGGGCGGGTTTGACAACAGCAAACCGTATGATTCGGAAGACGTCGATGTCTTCCACAGGGAACTTTTCAATAAACTTCCCGTCCGTCCCCGTCTTGAAGCGTTTGAATATGCCTGCTCGAATTTCATTCTGCTCGGGAAAATTGCGGAACGGATCTCCGGTATGAATCTGGATGCACTGGCGGGGAAACTTGTCTGGGGACCGCTGGGGATGAGCCGGACGCAGTGGATTCCGCCGGGGAAGGGACCGGATGAAGTGGAACACTGGTTTCCGAATCGTCCCCCCGGACAGCATAATGATTCGGTCTGCCGCAACGTGCCGTTTCCGATCGGGAGCGGAAGCTGTTTTTCGACGGCGGGCGACATGCTCCGGTTTGCCTGCGACATTCTTGATCGCAGGTGTTTCCCCGGGGAATATTATGAGCTCATGACGACGTGCGGTTTTGAAAAGAACGGTGCGAGGCGCAGTTTCGGCTGGGATATGTCGGCGGAACATCGCCCCCGGAATCTTTCGGACAGGACGATCTATCATTCCGGCTGGACGGGACAGTCCGTCTGCATTGATCCTGTGCAGGGATTTGCCGCCGTGGTGCTGACCTCCAGAACCGGCGACTGGGAGAAAGCGTATGCCGGAAGGATTCGCATTATTGAAGAATTGCATGGATGACTTTGCAGGAAGGGAATCATGTCATCTGAAATCATTGGAGCAGGGAGAATCATGATGGAAAAAAAGTTGCATGGAAAAGTAGCACTGGTTACGGGGGCGGGCGGACTGATCGGGCGCGATACGGTGCGGCGCCTTGCCGAAGCCGGTGCAGGCGTCGCCGCCGCCGATATTGTCATATCGGATGAGCTCAACGGGCTTGTAAGGGAGATTGCCGCCGGCGGCGGAAAAGCCGTTGTGGAAAAACTTGACATTACGGACAGCCGGGAAGCGGCATCCGTGTTTCAGGATGTGGAACGGCGGCTGGGGCCGGTGGATATTCTGGTGAATAACGCGGGAGTCGTCCGCGGGAAAAGCGAGGCGTTCCACCGGACGGCGGAAGAATACTGGAAAAGACTGATCGAAGTGAATCTGTTCGGCACCATGATCTGCACCCGGCAGGCACTCGGCGGAATGATTGCGCGCAGATACGGCAGAATCATCAATATTGCCTCGATTGCCGGAGTGTCCGGGCTTCCCGGGTGGGCGGATTATGCGGCTTCCAAAGGCGGAGTGATCATGTTCAGTGAAACCGTCGCCATGGAAGTGGGGAAATACGGGATTACAGTCAACTGCATCTCTCCGGGAATGATCGGGGGAGAGGCGAAGCCGTGTGAGGGCACATGGCTCGGCAGAACGGGAACTGCGTCGGATATCTCGAATATGGTTGTGTATCTTGCTTCGCCGGAAGCGGATTTCATTACGGGAAGCAATTACATGGTGGACGGCGGGCGCGTGATCGGCCCGAAGAATGCCAGTTGGAATGAATGAAAGACAAGGAGGAACGCAATGGAGTATCCGGAATTCAAAGGAAAAACAGCGATTGCGACGGGAGCCGCTTCGGGGATGGCTCTGCTTTTTTTGCAGAAAATGGCGGAGCAGGGGGCGAATGTCGTATTGACCGATGTGAATGAAGATGCGGTTCAGGCAGCCGCCGGGGAAATCCGCCGGAAAGGGGGGAGCGCGGTCGGCGTCAAGGTCGATGTGCGGAAGTATGAGGAGATTCAGAATGCCGCGGATATTGCAATGGAGAAGTTCGGCAGGATTGATTATCTGATGAATTCCGCCGGAGGATGTTCCCAGCGAGTCTGCAAACAGAGCGGCGGTTTTGTGAATGCCTCGCCGGAGAGCATCGAATGGGGGGTGGATGTGAACCTGAAGGGCGCCGTCCTTTTTGTCCGTGCGGTGCTGGGGCGGATGTTCGAACAGAATTACGGCGTCATCATCAACATGGGCTCGATCGACGGTGTCAGCGGCGGTGCGTGCCTTGATTACACTGCCTCGAAATGCGGTATGATCGGATTGAGCCAGGGAATTGCGAACTATGGCGCGGAACACGGCGTGCGTTCCGTCTGTATTTCTCCCGGTCCCGTTCTGACACGCGCGGCGATGGCGAACATGCGGACGCTTCTCGGACGGGCGGCGGAACCGGAGGAGATTGTGAACCTGATCCTGTACGTCTGTTCGGACAAAGGTTCGTTTATTACCGGATGCAATTACCTGATTGACGGCGGCCGGAGCTGTGCCGCCGGGCGTTTCTGAACGAGGTAAAGGAGGTCGGGATGAAAATTTCCTATGTCGTCGCGGAATCTCCCGGAAACGTTGCGCTGAAAACTGCGGAGTATGATCCGCAGACACTGAAGCCGGACGAGGTTCTGCTGAAAAATGAATACAGCGTGATCAGCGCGGGAACGGAACGTGCGTGGATCATCGGGCAGTCCAACAATCCGGGACAGCATTTTCCTTTTTATCCCGGATACAGTGCATCAGGATATGTCGCCGCGGCGGGAAGCGAGGTTACGAATCTGAAAGCCGGGGACCGCGTTCTGATTACGTGGGGCGGGCACCGTTCCCATACCGTCAGAAAGGCGGATACGGTTTTCAAAATCACGGATGACTCCATCGACCTGCTGGATGCGGCATTCGCCCATATCGTCTCTTTTCCACTGCTGGGCATCCGCCGTCTGCGGCTTGAGATCGGGGAATCGGTCATGATCGCGGGGCAGGGGATTCTTGGGGTGATTGCACTTCAGATTGCCGCCCTTTCCGGCGCGGTTCCGCTTCTGGTGTCGGACTATGATCCGGCACGGCGTGCTCTTGCTTTGAAGCTCGGCGCGGATCTGGCGCTGAATCCGGCGGATGCGGACTTTGCGGAGCAGGTCAGGGAGGCGACCGGCGGCAGAGGCGTCAACGCGGTAGTTGAAGTGACCGGCGTTGCAGCGGCTCTGAAACAGGCGTTGAAATATGTGGCGCGGGAAGGGCGGATTTCGCTTCTCGGATGCACCAGAGTGCCTGACGCCGCCATCGACTTTTATCAGGACGTGCATTGTCCCGGCGTGACGTTGATCGGGGCGAATACATGGAACCGCCCGCGTTTTGAATCGCGTCCCGGGCAATGGACCGAGCATGATGATTACCGCACGTTCCTGCAACTTCTGGCGGTCGGCAAAATGCAGGTTCGCCCGCTGATCTCTGAAATCGTCTCGCCGGAAAAGGCGCGGGATGTCTATGAACGCCTGATCACGGCGAAGAATCCGCCGCTCGGAATCGTGTTTGACTGGAAACAATATTCTGACTGACAGGGAGAAGATGGAAATGGAGAGGATCAAAATTGCACAGATCGGTGTTTCGCATGAACATGCGGCGGGAAAGATCATCACCCTGCGGCAGATGTCCGACGTCTATGAAATCGTCGGAGTGGTCGATGACAGCGCGACGGCGGCGCCGAAATTTCCGAACGGAATGGAGCATTTCGAGGGGTTGAGAAGAATGACCGAGGAGGAGGTGTTCCGATACCCCGGACTGCAGGGCGTTGTTGTGGAAGTCCCGAATACGGAGCTGGTTCCGACTGCGATCCGCTGCATGGAGCACAATCTGCCGATGCATCTGGACAAACCCGCCGGCGAGGATCTGACGCTGTTCGGAAAACTGCTCGACGGATGCCGGGCGAAGAACCTGCCGCTCCAGATGGGGTATATGTTCCGCGGCAACCCGGCGTTTCAGTTCTGCCTGAAAATCGTGAAGGAGAACTGGCTCGGGGATATTTTCGAGGTCGAGGCGGACATGAACCACAGTTACGGCGGGGAGCCTTATCAGGAGTATCTCGGGCGCTTCAGGGGCGGTATCATGTTCAACCTCGGGTGCCATCTGATCGATTTCGTTGTCGCCATGATGGGTGCGCCGGAACATATCATGCCGTTCCTGAAATCGACTCCCGATGTTTCCCCGGCGATCAAAAACAACTGCATGACGGTTCTGGAATATCCTTATGCGACCGTGATTCTGCGGTGTTGCAGCAGAGGTGTCCTGCCGCGGCGCAGGCTGAAAATCTCCGGGACGAAAGGCTGGGTCGAACTTTGTCCGCTGGAACGGTTCGACGATGAGGCGCTGCTGCTGAAAATGTCGCTTACGGAAGACAGGGGGCCGTATGCCGCCGGAAACCATGTGCTGGATTTCGGTATCCGCAGGGACCGTTATGTGGAACAGCTGGCGGAGCTGGCGGGGATGATCCGCGGCGAGATTCAGAATCCTTATACTTATGAACACGACTATCTGGTTGAAAAAGTCCTTCTGGCGGCTTCCGGATATACCCAATGGAGGTAATGCGATGTATGCAATGATTCTTGACGGAAACAGAAATTTTCTCTGGACTGAGGTTCCCGATCCTGTGCGCAGAGAGAGCGAAGTGCTCATTAAAGTCCATGCCGCGGCGGTCAATCGCGCGGATCTGATGCAGAAGGACGGCTGTTATGCCTCGCCGCCGGAGTGGCCGCAGTGGTGCGGGCTGGAGGTTTCCGGCGAGGTGCTTGAGGCTCCGGCGGATGCCGCAGTCAGGACGGGGGATAAAGTCTGCGCGCTCCTCGGCGGAGGCGGCTATTCGGAACTGGTGACGGCTCCTGCCGGAATGGTGATTCCGGTCCCGGAGGGGCTGTCGATGGTCGAAGCCGCATCCCTGCCGGAGGTCTGGAGCACGGTTTATCTGAATCTGCAGCAGGAGGCGGGGGGTATGAAACCGGGAGATGTCTTCTACATGCAGGCGGGCGCGAGCGGCGTGGGGCTTGCCGCGATTCAGTTCGCCAAACAGATGGGTGCGGAGGTGATCACGACGATTGATTCTCCGGCGAAAGCGGAGTTCGTCCGGAAGCTCGGCGCCGATTATGTGCTGGATTACCGCACGGAGGACGTGCGTCCGGTCATAGAGGCGCATCCGCCGACGGTCGCCCTGGACTGCATCGGCGGAAAACAGATGGGAGAGTGCTTCCGCCACATGGTGTTCGGCGGACGCTGGATCATGATTGCGACGATGGGCGGGGCGGAGACCGTGATTAATCTGGAAACGGTCTGGCGCAAGCGGATCCTCCTGATCGGAAGTACGCTGCGCAGCCGCACCTCCGAGGAAAAGAGCCGGATTCTCCGGGCTTTGCAGAAGGAGTTGTGGCCGCTGTTCACCGCGCGTAAACTCATCACGAATATTCATGCTGTGTTTCCGATCCGGGAGGTCGAACAGGCGCACGGTGTGCTCCGGCGTGCGGAAAATATCGGCAAGGTCGTACTGACATTCTGACAAAGGAGGCGGCGATGAGACTTTCTTTTCTGCACAAACCGTATCCGGTGATCAGCGGCATCATGGCGGGGCAGACTCCCGGCGAGCTGATCGCGGAAGCGAGAGGAGCGGAGGCGGACGGCGCGCAGGGCATCACGGTGGAACTCAAGGATTTGAAACCGGAATTCCGGAATTGCGATTCATTGAAAGGTGTCATTGATTCCGTCAGCCTGCCGTTCATGTTCTGCTTCTACCGCAACGACATGTGGAAGGATTCCGGCGATGAGGAACGGCAGGAACTGCTGCTTGCCGCCGCCGATGCCGGCGCTTCCATGATTGATGTGATGGGGGATCTGTATGACCCGTCGCCCATGGAAATCACGTGCAATCCGGTGGCGGTGGAAAAACAGAAACGGCTGATCGGCAGGATTCATGAGAAAGGCAGTGATGTCGTGATTTCTTCCCACATGGCATGTGCCCGGACTGCGGAGGAGGTTGTGGAGCACCTGCTGGAAGTGGAGAAGCGCGGCGCGGATGTCGTGAAGATCGTGACCTGCGTCAATACGGAGGCGGAGTTGGCGGAGGCTGTCCGCACGACGATGCTGCTGCGGCATGAACTGAAAGTTCCGTTTATCCACCTCTGCAACGGCAAGTTCAGCCGTCCGCACCGTTTTCTCTGCCCGCTTCTCGGAACGGCGATTCTGTTTGCGGTTCATCGCTACGACCCTCGTTACGGATTTGCACAGCCGACAATCCGGGCGATGAAAGCGGTTCTGGATCAGATCCGCTGGAATATCAACGACATTCCGCAGTGAAGTCCGTCACAGTTCTTCGCCGAAATCGAATTCCGGCTGGAGCCAGACTCCGGTCGGGCTTTCGATTTTCTCCAGCTCCGGGAAATTGGATACCGTGACGCCCAGCAGTCTTACGGCGATTTTCCCCGCATCGCTGGCGAGGAGCAGTTCACGTGCGACGGATGCGATGACATCCGCATTGTCCGTATAAGAGTCCAGCGTGCGGCTGCGTGTGATGGTTTTGAAATCGAAAAATTTGACCTTGAGGGTGATCGTCCTGCCCGCAAGCGCTTTTTTCTTCAGGTCGTCCGAAACCTCCTGCGACTGCTGCTGAATGACCGGAATCATTTCAGTCAGGTCGGTGACATCGCTCTGGAATGTGATTTCGGTTCCCAGTGATTTCCGTTCCCGGTTTGGCTCGACCTCCCGCGTGTCGATTCCGCGCGCGATTTCATAATAAAACTCGCCGGTCTTGCCGAACATCCGCATCAGTTCAAGTCTGGAAAGCTTCTTGAGATCGCCGCCTGTTTTTATTCCGATTTTCAGGAAATGTTTTTCCGTGACTTTGCCGACTCCGTAAAATTTTCCGATCGGCAGAGTTTCCAGCAGTTCCTCCGCCTTGTCCGGAGGAATCACGGTGAGACCGTCGGGTTTCTGGAGGTCGGAAGCGACTTTCGCGAAAAATTTGTTGAACGAAACCCCTGCCGAAGCCGTAAGCCCGCCCGTCTCTTTGAAAATGCGCGCCTTGATTTCGCGCGCCGTCCGCGTGGCATAGGGAATGCCGCGTTTGTTGCATGTGACATCCAGATACGCCTCATCCAGCGAGAGCGGCTCGACAAGGTCCGTATAGTCGAAAAATATTTTCCGTATCTGCCGGGAAATCTCCCGGTAGACTTCGAAACGCGGATGCAGGAAAACCGCCTGCGGGCAGAGCTGGTGCGCCCTGCTTGCCGGCATTGCCGAATGAACCCCGAATTTCCGCGCCGCATAGGAGCAGGTACAGACCACCCCGCGGCTGTTCGGCATTCCGCCTACAACCACCGGCTTTCCGCGTAAGGAGGGATTGTCCCGTATTTCCACGGACGCATAGAATGCGTCCATATCGACGTGTATGATCTTGCGTAATTTTTCCATACAGGAGAAGATAGATTCTTTTTCCGAAAAATCAAGTGCATTCGATGCCGGGACGGCGGGATCGTATCGGCAGAGCATTTTGTTCAGGGTTTGTATCGCCGATGTTTTTCCGGTTTGCCAATGAAATCCGGCTGTTCCCTTTTTTCTGAACCGGAGCCCGGATTTCCGACTCAAAAAAACTGATGCAGGTTTGGGAGAAAAAATCCCTGTACAGCTTGTAATTTTATTTTTCCATGTTATATTCCCCGCAGTAGGATGATATCTTGAGATTCTGTACTGATGTTCCGCCGTAAAGGAGAGAACAGCAGATACAGAGCTACGGCATTGGAGAGTATTATATTTTGCTTTGTTTCATACATGAATACCTCCTTGTATTTGTTTGATTTTTATGGCGGAAAACGGAAGACCGTGCGCAGATTTGAACCTGCGTATGGATTGATATGATGAGCTCAACAGATATGGAATACTTCTGGAGCGGGGCGTATTTTGAAAGACGTCCGGCGCAAGTGTTTCCTTATTTCAGTTGAGTTTTATTTTTTCAGGATGCAGCAATGGAGTCATTTGGAGAACCTTGCCGGGACAGGAATGAACCGTCTCAGTCTGCCATAGCCAAGATGGAAGGGCGGCTTTGGACTCCGGTTTATACGAAACCGAATCAGGAGCACAGGCTGTTTGATTTCACGCAGAATTCCGGTATCCGCAGTTATCTGCCGCTGATCCGGAAAATGGGACTGTCACGGGGATGCAGGAAAATCGTTCAGCATCCGATGTTCCGCGGCTATGTTTTCTGCTGTGTGAATACGGAGGAGCGCAAACATCTCAAGCTCTCCCATCATGTCCTGAATACCATTTTCATGGATGAGTCTTCCGAAAAGGAACTGATCTGCGAATTGAATGTGATCCGTCAGTTTGAACTGCTTTCCGCCACCCGGGCGATCGAGGTAAAGCCGGAGCTTGTGCCCGGATGTCCGGTTCAGATCATCAACGGGCCTTTTCAGGGGATTTATGCCGTTGTCAAGCGTCGTAACAACGCAATGAAAGTGACCGTGAATCTGGATATGCTCGGACATTCCATCAGCGCAGAACTGGATGCTCTGGACCTTGAACTGGCATAAAATTTTTCCGTTTGTCTGAGCAGGGACGGCTGTCGCCGCAGAATTTTTTCTCTCATATTTTCCGTCTTCAACTTTTCTGATCAGAAGCTTTTTTTGAATTATCGCAGTTGATATTTCGGCAATTTATCTTCAAAATCAAAGTATATTATCTATGAAAAAAGTAATGCTTGTATTCGGCACGCGTCCTGAGGCGATCAAGATGGCGCCTCTGGTCAAAGAATTCCGGAAACATCCCGATGCATTTCAGACAGTTGTGTGCGTAACCGGTCAGCACCGCCAGATGCTGGATCAGGTGCTGCATCTCTTTGAGATTGCGCCGGATTATGACCTGAACATCATGAAGCAGGGGCAGGATCTTTATGACGTGACGAGCCGTGTCCTGCTGGGGATGCGCGACGTCCTGCAGGAATCGAATCCTGATATCGTTCTTGTTCACGGGGACACCACCACCTCGACCGCGGCGGCGCTTGCCGCATTTTACCGTCAGATTCCCGTCGGGCATGTCGAAGCGGGGCTGAGGACTCATAATATTTACAGTCCGTGGCCGGAGGAGATGAACCGCCAGATCACCGGTCGGATTGCCGGTTATCATTTCGCCCCGACGGAGCTGAGCCGGAAAAATCTGCTGGCGGAGGGCATTGCCGATGACAGGATTTTCGTCACGGGAAATACTGTGATTGACGCTCTGCATCAGGTGGTTGCCAAAATCTCGTCCAGCGATGCGATGTGCGCGGAGCTGGATCAGGCGCTTCTGTCTGCCGGATACGACACAAAGCGCCTGGCGAACGGGAAGCGCCTGGTCCTGATCACCGGGCATCGCCGCGAGAACTTCGGTGACGGCTTTCTTTCGATGTGTTCCGCGATCAAGGCGTTGAATGAGAAATACCCTGAAATGGATTTTGTATATCCGATGCATCTGAACCCGAACGTCCGGCGTCCTATCGGGGAAGTGTTCGGGGAGACTCCTCCGGGCAACATGTTTTTCATCGAACCTCTTGATTATCTTCCGTTTGTGTATCTGATGGAAAAGAGTTATCTTGTACTGACGGACAGCGGCGGCATCCAGGAGGAGGCGCCGGGACTCGGCAAACCTGTCCTTGTGATGCGCGACACGACGGAGCGTCCCGAAGCCCTGGAGGCGGGAACAGTGAAGCTTGTCGGCACGGATTACGATAAGATCATTGATGAAGTCTCCCGTCTTGCGGACGACCCGGATTATTACCAATCCATGAGCCGCGCCGTCAATCCCTACGGCGACGGAATGGGATGCGAACGGATACTGAGTGCATTGCAGGGGTGATTGTTGGGAACTCTATGAAACAGTCGGGCAACAGCAGACGAATCGTTAAAAATACTGTTTTTCTGTATATCCGCATGCTTCTGCTTATGCTGATTACGCTATATACGACCCGGATTGTCCTGCGGGTCCTGGGCGAGGCGGATTTCGGTATTTATAATCTGATTGGCGGCATTGTCATCATGATGGCTTTCTTTAACGGGGCTCTGAGCAGTACCACGAACCGTTATATCGCTTTTGAATTGGGAAAGGAGCAGCAGGGGAACGCCGCGACAGCGTTTGCCTCAAGCGTCACAATCCATGTTTATTTTGCCATTCTGATCTTATTGATTGCCGAAACGTTTGGTCTGTGGTTCGTCAATACCAGGCTGAACATTCCGGCGGACCGGATCGGGGCAATGAATTTTGTCTATCAGTTCTGCACATTGTCCTGTATTCTGCAGGTTCTTCAGGTGCCTTATTATGCGGCGATCATCGCCCATGAACGGATGGTTTTCTTTTCTTATCTCGGCATATTGGAAGCGGTGCTGAGACTGGGGGTTGTATTTTTGCTGCAGATTGTGGCAATAGATAAATTGGAAGGGTATGCATTCCTGCTGTTTTTGGTCAGTGCCGGCATATTTACCGTTTATTTCGTATTCTGCCGTCTGCATTTTCCCGCTTATCGCTTCCGGCTGGTTTACGACAGGGCTTTTCTGCCTCAGATGATATCCTTTTCCTCCTGGTATCTGTTCGGAAGTCTGGCTTTGATGGCGATGATTCAGGGGGGGAATGTTTTATTGAACATTTTTTTCGGCGCGTTGGTCAATGCCGCCGCCGCTATCGCTTTTCAGGTCAATACCGCTGTCACGGGGTTTGTCAATAATTTCCGAATGGCAGTCGATCCGCAGATTATCAAGTCATGTGCAGCGGACAATATTACGTATATGAATCATCTTGTTTTCGGGAGTGCCCGTTTCACTTTTTATCTTCTGCTTCTTTTAACGCTTCCCCTGTTGCTGGAAATGGAGATTATTTTAAAATTATGGCTTTCAAAAGTTCCGGATTATGCGACTCTGTTTACACGCCTGATTTTAATTTATACTCTTGTACAGTCTTTTGATCTTTCCTTCGGTTCTGTTTTCCGCGCAGCCGGGCGGATTAAGGAGAATCAGTTGATGGCAGGAAGTGCATTTCTGCTTGTTCTGCCTGTATCTTATCTATTATTCAAATGGGGATTTCCGCCGGAGACGTTATTCATTGTCCAGATTGCTGCCGGATTTGCTGCTGCATTTTTCGTTAAAATATTTCTGCTTTGGAAATTACAGAATATTTCCCCGGGTTATTATTGCAGGCAGCTTTTGTTTCCGACAGTTACTGTTGCCTGTATTGCAGTGATACTTCCCCTCCTGATTCGTTTTTATATGGGGGCGGGGATTGCGAGATTGGGCACGGTGGCTTTCTTTTCTGTTTTGAGCGTGGCATTCTCGGTCTATGTTTTCGGCATCGACCGGAGAACCAGAGTCTTGATAATGGCTCATTTGAGAAGCCGTTTTTCTATATGATAATTCATGCCGGCGTGAACTCCGTTTGCGCCATATCGAAGCTGTTCAACAAACGATAAGGAGATATTGATATGAGTCTGGGTGATTTCATCAAAAGATTTGCCGATGAATTTGAGGATATGGAAGATGGGGCAATCGGCGCTGACACCGTGTTTACTGAGCTTGAAGACTGGAATTCTTTAAGCACTCTGGGGGTTATTGCCATGGTCAAAATGGAATTCAATCTTGATATTACGGCGGATGAGATCAGAGCATGTGACACCGTCAAGGAGCTGTTCGATTTTATACAGGAAAAGAAAAATGCCTGATTTTTCTCTTGCCGGAAAGTATATTCTGATAACCGGAGCCTCCTCCGGTATCGGGCGCGCCGCGGCGGTGGCATGTTCCCGAATGGGAGCGAAAATTATCGGGACTGCCCGGGACAGGGGGCGGCTCGAGGAGACATTGAGCCTGCTTTCCGGCGAAGGACATGCCGTTCATTCCGCCGATCAGAGAAATCCGGCTGAAATCGGAGTTCTGGCGGAGATGCTGCCGAAACTTGACGGGATCGTACATTGTGCAGGCACAACGGATACGATTCCATGTCGGCATATGGCATATGAAAGGCTTCTGGCTTTGTTTGAAACCAATTTCTTCGGAACAGTAAATCTGATGACGGCATTGATGCAGGGGAAGAAGATTTCAAAAGGAGCTTCCATTGTGTTCATATCTTCCTTTCTTGCCGACAGCGTTGCAGAGACCGGATCTGCGGCATATGCTTCTGCTAAAGCGGCAATGGCTGCTTATGCCCGAGTGCTGGCGAAAGAAGTTGCTCACAGAAAGATTCGGGTCAATACACTGATGCCTGGTATCGTTAGAACCGGATTGCTGCAAAAGATGACTTTTACAGAGGATGAATTCAATGAAAATGAAAAGTTGTATCCTTTTGGATACGGGACTCCGGAAGATATTGCGGATTTCATTGTTTTTCTGTTGAGTCCGGCGTCCAGATGGATGACCGGTCAGAAAATTGTCATTGACGGCGGCAGAACACTGAACTGATCAACACAGGGGTGACTATGGACGCATATATTAAAGCGATATCTTATTATTTGCCTGAAAGGGAATTTACAAACGAGGAACTCATTGCGGAATTTCCCGAATGGAATGTGGAAAAAGTTTCTGCAAAGACGGGAATCCTCAAGCGGCATATTGCAGGAGAGTCTGAAACTGCGGCGGATATGGCTGTCAAAGCTGCGGAAAAACTGTTCTCCGAACACGGGATTCAGCCGGCGGACATCGACTTTATTTTATTTTGCACCCAGAGCCCGGATTATTTTCTGCCTACAAGCGCCTGCATCATCCAGGACAGGCTTGGCATTCCTGTAAAGTCGGGAGCTTTGGATTTCAATCTCGGCTGTTCCGGTTACGCCTATGGACTTTCCCTTGCGGCAGGGCTGCTGAAATCCCAGTCGGCAAATCATATCCTGCTTCTGACAGCGGAGACATACAGCAAGTATATTCATCAGAAGGACAAGGGGAATCGTTCTCTTTTCGGAGATGGCGCTGCCGCAACGCTGGTTTCCGCTTCCGGTTTTGCCCGGATCGGAAATTTTGTTTTCGGAACGGACGGCCGCGGGGCAGAGAATCTGATTGTGAAAAATGGTGGTGCCCGGCAGAAATGCCCTGCCGGCGATGATATGGTTGACGAATACGGATTGATTCATTCTTCGGACCATCTGTTTATGGATGGTTCGAAGATTTTTAATTTCACTCTTTCTGTCGTTCCTGAACTTGTGAATGATATTCTGGCAAAGAACTCGATGCGGAAAGACGAAGTAGATTATTTTCTCTTTCACCAGGCAAATAAATTCATGCTGGACACCATCCGGAAGATCTGTAAGATTGATAAGTCAAAATATTATATGAATCTGGAGAACACGGGCAACACTGTTTCTTCGACCTTGCCGATAGCAATCGCCGATGCGATGAACGGGAAACATATCCTTCCCGATTTCAAAGTTATGATTGCAGGATTCGGGGTCGGTTACTCCTGGTCTGGAACAATGTTGTATTTTTAAGGGTAGTTTCATCGGTTATGATTGATTTGAAAAGAAAAGAAAACTGTACCGGCTGCAAGGCTTGCGGTGATATCTGCCCGAAAGGGGCGATCTCTTTCCAGACAGATAAGGAAGGATTCTGGTATCCGGAGGTTGATCCGTCGAAATGCGTTGATTGCCATCTCTGCGAGAAGGTCTGCCCCGAATTGAATTTGAAAATTCAGAAGAAAGCCAGAACGTTCAAACCGGAATATTATGCTGTGGTGAATAAGGACTTGCCGGTACGTCTGGACAGTACCAGCGGCGGCGCCTTTTCCTTGCTGGCGAATCAGGTTTTTCAAGCGGGAGGATATGTCGGCGGCGCCGTTTATTCCGGGGATTTTCATGTTCACCATTTTCTGACGGACCATCCGGCGGACCTGGAACGTCTGCGGAGTTCCAAGTATCTTCAGAGCGATACTGCGGGATTTTTCCGTCAGGTGAAGAAATTGCTGTTGGACGGGAAAAAGGTTCTTGTCTGCGGCAGTCCCTGCCAGATGGCGGCGCTCCGGCTGTATCTGGACGGCGTTGATACCGTTGATTTGATTGTTTGCGACTATGTGTGCAGGGGGATCAATTCTCCGAAGGTTTTCAGGAAACATCTGGATTCTCTGGAAAAGAAATATGGCTCGAAGATTACATATGTCAAGGCGAAAAACAAGGAATTGGGCTGGCGGGAGCTCACTTTCAAGGCGGAATTTGAAAACGGGAAATCCTATTACGGAACGGGAACCGTCGACAACTTCACACGGGGATATCTGAGGTCAGGGATTTTCTGCCGTCCATCCTGTTATGAATGCAATTACAAGAGCGCACAGCATAATTCCGATATTACGCTGGGAGATTTCTGGGGAATCGAGTCGGTCGCTCCGGAGCTGGATGACGACAAAGGCGCCTCATTGCTGATCTGCAATACGGAAAAAGGGATGGAATTCTTTAACGCGGTACGGGAACAGTGTCTCTGGAAAAAAGTTTTATTTGCGGAAGTGCTGGAGAAAAATCATCATTTGCTGCATTCCCTGAAACATCCGGCAGTTTCGCGGGATACTTTTTTCAACGACGTTGACGATCTGCCTTTTGATCAGGTTGCGGCGAAGTATTTCCCGATGACTTGGAAGGATAAGATACCGCTCCGTTTCAAAAATAAAGTCCGTTCCATTTTGCGTCCCCTTCTTCATATGCGTTACTGCATGGGATACAATCCGTTGATTTGGATGCAGTTCATCAGGCTTAATTTTTTTACAAGGGCTGTTCATGCTTCCGTTTTTCATGGAGATTTTATTCTGCCCTGTTCCCACTGTGTCTGGGAGATCGCCGGGGGAGCGGAGGTTAATGTCAAAGGAATGTTGATTGTCGGTTTGAAGAAAATCAGAGGCTCCAGACAGGAAACAAGAATTTATATTGAAAAAGATGCCGTGCTCAGCACTTTCGATGATTTTTCCATCTGGGCCGGTGCGGATATTCAGATTTTTTCAGGTGGGGTTCTGCAGCTTGCCGGAGGGGAAGGCGCCGGATGCAACATCAACTGCCAGATTGTCTGTGCGAAAAGGATTACGATCGGAAGACGCTGTCTGATCGGGCGTAATGTCGTGATTCGTGATTATGACGCCCATACAATTCATCTGAAAGGTTATAAAATTGCATCTTCCGTAAAGATTGGCGATTATTGCTGGATCGGTGACGGTGCAATGATTGCCAAAGGAGTCACGATGGGGAATGGAGCCATTGCCGGAGCACGTTCTTTTGTGTTTTCCAAAATTCCTCCGCGAACTTTGTTTTCAGGCAATCCCGCAGTAAAAATTGAAGAAAATATTGACTGGAGCCATAAATGAGCCTGCCGAAAGAGGAGAAATCTGCGGCTTTCCGTGTTTTGCTGATTGGAGGGACCGGTACAATCGGCAGTGACGTTCTGATGCGTTCAATAGAGAAAGGGCACAGAACCTATGTGCTTAACCGGGGACGCACGAAGAAAGAACTTCCGGAAGGCGCTTTTTTTCTCCAGGGCGATATCAGCACACTGGAAGACAGGGTGCATTCCGTCCTCGGTGATTTGCAGTTTGATGTCGTCGTCGATTTTCTTTCTTATTCCGTCAGTGATCTGGCCAGGACTCTGCGCATCTTTGAGAGACGGTGCCGCCAGTTGATCTTCATTTCCTCCGTAGGTGCATATGACCGCAGAAATGCACAGGGGAAACTCAGGGAAGATATGCCGGCAACGGGAAATCCCGTCTGGGAATATAGTGTGAATAAGGCTGCATGTGAGCATTTTCTGAAAACATATCAATTTTCCGATGATGTTTCTTATACCGTCGTCAGGCCTGCAATTACATATGGAAATACAAGAATTCCCTATGGAATCATGCCTGTCTATGGTTATCACTGGACTTTTGCAGGGCGGATACTGGCAGGCAAGCCGGTTTTTCTTTGGGATCAGGGAAAAGCGCTTGCGACAGTGATGCATACGGAAGATTTTGCATATGCGTTGGTTGATTTATTCGGAAACCCGAAAGCAAAGAATGAGATTTTCAACCTTTGCGGGGATGAACCTCTGTCATGGCGTGAAATACTTTCCATTGTCGGAAAGGTCTTGAATTGCGAACCTCTTACTGTGGATATCCCGTCGGAATATGCCGCCGGCACTTTGCCCGCTATCCGGGGTATTTTACTGGGGGATCGGGCTCTGGATGCCTGTTATGATAATCACAAGCTGAAGGAGGCATGTCCTGATTTTTCCGCTTCGGTCTCCATTTCGGAAGGACTGGAGAGAACTGTGAAATACTACAGGGAACATCATTTCCTGAAAGGGATAGATTATCAGTGGGATGCCATGATGGACAGGCTGATTGCCGGATACCTGCGGAAAAAGAATCCTGGAACTCCGCTGCTTTCCAGACTGGTCTTTTTTGATTATCTTGGCAACGCGACATGGAGAGACCGCTTTTTATATTTCGTCTATCGGTATATGCCGTCTTTTGTTCAGAAAACCGTTGATGTGAGCAGGCGGGCATGCCGTAAAGCGGGACGGTTCCTGATAAGAAAATGAGGAGACAATGAAATATCTGCTGATTGGAATTAATGGAGTATATAACTACGGCTGTGAGGCTATTGTGAGAGGGAGTGTCAATATCCTCCGGGCATTTGACCCGCAGGCTGAGATTACCTATGCCACTCTTTCTCCTGATTATGACCGGAAGATGCTGGCTGACTGCGGGCTGGAGATTATCACGAGACGTTTCATCAGCCGTTTTTCCTTTCCCCGGTTGGCAAGGCGTCTGGCTGCCTGCCTGGGGATTGAGATTCCTGTGATGTTTGATCTCAAAGAGACGGCAACTGAAAAAAAATACGATTATGTGCTCTCCATCGGCGGCGATATCTATACGCTGTCTCCCGACAATAAAGAATATCCGTCTGCCTTGATGCTTTTCGGTGATTATTGTGAAAAAAACGGAAGACACTATATTCTGTGGGGAGCTTCTGTCGGTCCGTTTTCCGCCAATCCGGGGGTGGAGAAGAAGGTGAAGGAACACCTGCTCCGCATTTCCGGAATTACCTCCCGCGAGAAAAAGTCAACAGAGTATTTGAATTCAATCGGTCTTGGCGGGCGGCTTCTGGAATGTGCCGACCCGGCTTTTACTGTCGCTGCGGAGATTACAAAAGAGACCGGATCTTTTTCCGGGGCGATACCGGAAAAAATTGCTTTGAATCTGAGCCCGTTGTCGCTCTGCTATACAGGACAGGGACGCAAGAACGGTATTGCTGAGCATCGGTTGCTCGTCGGGAAACTGCTGGAGATGTTTCCCTGTGAGATTATCCTGGTTCCCCATGTCTGCCCGCCGGATGAGGGCATAGACGATGATTATTCTTATCTGAATGAACTTTATCGCAGTCTGCCTGAGACGTTGCGGTCAAGAGTGCGCCTGCTGCCCCGCGGGCTTGGCTTCATTGCGACCAAAACAGAACTGATCAAATGTGATTTGTGTATTGCCGCCAGAATGCACTGCGCGATTAATGCCATGACGGCATATGTCCCGACCGTTTTGCTGTCATACAGTTCCAAAGCCTCCGGCATGGCAGAGTATGTTTACGGCAGCCGGAAATATGTCTGTGCGCTTGAGAATGTTTTGAATTATGACTTTTCCGGGAATATCAACCTGTCCGAACAGCACTGCCTGTTGAAGGCGCGGATTCCTGCTGTAACCCGCGCCGCCTACTCCGCGATGAAAATATTCAAGGCTCACGGCGGGAAAGAATTTTCAGGCTGTTGAGATGTATAAGACTGACTCTTTCTCCGGACACAGCTCTCTTTTTTGTTTTTGCAGATTTATTTTATGACTGACGCTGGTATTTTACAAGAACGGCATCCGCACGGCAAGATATTGTTTTTATCCTATCTTGTTTTCTCTCTGATCGCTTTTTTCTGCGCTGTTGCCGGTATATTCATCTGCCGTTCCGCGGCGCCTTTTGGCGCATGGCTCTTCTGGTTTTGCGTTGTGTCCGCCTTGTCCGGCAGAATCTTTGAGAAAGAGATTCGGAAGTATGTCTTACTGAGTTACAGCATTTTTTCCATACTGGGAATGATGGCGCTCTTTACGTATTATTTTACTTATGGATATACTTTCGCGCCGTATGGCGACGATTCCTACTTTTTCTGTAATGCACAGAATATCATATCCGGCATTGAAAATGAGAAGTTTGAGGTTTATGGTGTTTTGATCAGTATTCCGCTGAGGCTGATTCAGCTGTTTACAGATAAATTCCAGCATTATGCCCTGCTGCCTCTGAATTGGGCGGCGGCATCTTTCGTTGTCGGTTTTTCTCTGCGTCTCGGTTATGATCTGCTGCCGGGCAGAGAATGTTCTCCCGTTCCGTTTCTTGCCTTTGCCTGTATTGTCCTGAACAGTATTTTCTGTGATGCTGTTGTTCATCTTTACCGTGATGTCTTCATGTCTCTGTTTGCTGTGCTGTCTCTTCATTCCGTTTTTCGCAACCGCTGGAAATCATCAGTCGTTTTTGCTGTTTTTTCCGGAATATTCCGTGCTGCCAACGGACTGCTGCTGTTTCTCCTGCTGTTTTTATTGAAGGTCCGGCAGAAATACGCCGGTATGAGGAAATTGACTTTTTTTCTTATAATCCTTTTCGTCAGTGCGGTTCTCCTTTTCATTCTCAGTCATGTTTCATTAAATATGAGTTCATTCCTGCAGGCGTCGGAGGTGAAGACCTCGATTCTGGAAACTCTCCGGAACCGGGCGGAAAGTTTTACTTATTATTACGAAAATGCGGGGATTCCGGCAGCCCGTCTGCAAAGCAATTCCGTTCTGTATTTGTTTTCTTTTCTCTTTTCGCCTGTCCGGGTGACTTCCTGGGTGCGTGAAATCCATGAGGGACTGATTTACGTGGGTCATGACGCTCTGGTCTATCCTGCTTTCCGGATGTTCCGGATTGATTATTTCGTCGCGTGCATCGGTATGGTTTTCCAGATTTTCATTGTGCCGAAAATATGTCTTTTCCTGTATGCCTCTTTGAAAGGGCATAATATGAAGCTGTTTATTCTGGCTTTTTCTTTTCTCTGCTATTGTTTCTTAATCGCTTTTGTTTCCATGCAGGTCAGACACAAGGTTTTTCTGATACTGTTTCTTCCGGCTTTCCTGTTTTTGTATGAACAGCTTTACCGGCGGAAATATCTCACTCAGGAAAGATGCTTCCGCTTTGGCCTGCTGGCTGTTGCTGTATTGGTCAATCTGAGAGATTTCTATCTGAATTATTTGACCGTATCGTAAAAGAACAATAATCATGGAAAGATTCCGGCAATGAGAGTTACAATTGTCTTGAACGGGCGCCTGGAAAGTCTGCCGCCTGTTTTATCCGTATGCCATGCTCTGGCTGAAACAGGGCATCATGTTCATTTGATTACGAACCTTATTGAACCGGAAAATGCCGGTGAACTGCGTGAAAAAGGGGTGAAGATCACGACGTTCAGGAAACACCCCGACATCAGGAATACCTCTTTGCCGGTCCGTGCCTGCCGTTGGCTCTCGTTCCGGTGGCAAATCTGGAACCTCCTGCGGAAGGAACAATATGATTTTCTCTGGATCGCAAGTGCGGAGACTGCGCTTCTGATGGGAAAACGCCTGTTGAAAGAGCGTTACGTCCTGCAGCTGCATGAATTGTATGACACCTATCCGGTCCGTATCAGGAAGCTGAAACCGCTGGCGCAAAAGGCATGTCTGGTTTTTGTTCCGGAACTGAACCGGGGGAGAATTTTCCGGGCATGGTTTGATCTGCCGGAGTTTCCTGTCATCTTGCCGAATAAGCCTTACCGTCATCCGAGAAAGAGAAATATTCCTCTTACAAATGAGAAGGTCAAATCTGTGATTGAAGGTTTGGGCAGGGATGCGAAAATTGTATTGTATCAGGGCGGAATCGGAAAAGAACGTGACCTGCGCCCTGTTGCCAGAGCGGTAAGTGAACTGGGAAGTCCATGGAAACTGGTCATTCAGGGAATCCTGATGGGGAACGATGAATATACGAAAGATTTTCTGGCGAACTATGAGTATACTCTTGTGCCTCCGGTTCCTGCGCCGAAACATCTTGAAACCGCTGCCCATGCCTACATCGGCATTGCCGCCTATGTTCATGATTCATTGAATACGGAATTCTGCGCCCCGAATAAGATTTATGAATATACGGGATTCGGCTTGCCGGTCATTGCAAATGACGTCGCGGGACTTCAGGACACCATCGGGCGTTACCGCGCAGGAATCTGCATCAATTTTGCAACTGCGGATACGGCTGAAATCAAACACTGTCTGGAGGAGATTGACACTGCCTATTCCGGATATGCGGCATGTGCTGCGGAGTTCTATGAAGCCTGTGATTTGAAAGCGATAATCGTCACCGCTTTTGAACGGCTCCGAAATAGAAAATAAAATTGTTTTTCAAATATGATAAAAAAGAATGGATCAATCAATGAAAGTCTTGTTTTGTGTCAGGCATAATTTCTATTCCTCGCCCGGCGGAGCGCAGATTCAGATCTTGAAAACGGTTGAAGGTCTGGAAAAGCTGGGCGTTGCCTGTGATTTGGTCTCAAGTCTTGAGAAGATTGATTTTTCCCGGTATGATCTGATTCATCTGACGGATCTGACGTGGACTTATGACCTGCTGGAGTATTTGAGCGTGTTGAGAAATGTCAGGATTCCGAAGGTTCTTTCCACGATCTATTGGCCTTTTGATGATTATGCCGCCCATGGAGCGCCGTGGATGCAGCGGTTGATTTTCCGTTTCTTCGGGATTAACGGATTTGAATATATGAAAGCTGCATTCAAACTGCTTTTCAGGCGGAATCTCATTTATTTGCGGGGATTGAAAAAATCTTATATCGCCAGCCAGAAGGAGATTGTGGGCAGTGTCGACTGGCTGCTGCCGAATTCCGAGATGGAACTGGCTGCCTTGAATTCGCGCCTGGGGCTCCGGCAGGAAAACTATACGGTCGTCAACAATGCCATTGACGTAACGCTGTTTGATCAGATCATGAGCGGGTCTTCTTTTGATAAAGCCTCTGATACCATTACATTTGTCGGGCGGATTGATGCGAGAAAAAATCAGCTTAACTTTTTGAAAGCTGTTTATCATACGCCTTACCGCATTGTCTTTATCGGGCAGGCGGGTCCCAACAGCAGGAAATATTACAGAAAATTGCGGGAACTGGCTGAAAAACGCGGCAATACCGAATTTGTCTCTCAGGTGCCTCAGCGGACTGTTTTTGAGTTGATGCTGACTGCGCGCGTCAATGTTTTAACCAGTTGGATCGAGACCCCCGGATTAGTCAGCCTGGAAGCGCTTTATGCCGGCTGCAATATTGTTGTGACGGACAAGGGGTCGGTAAGGGAGTATTTCGGAGATCATGCGTATTATTGTGAACCGGATGATCTTGAGAGTATCCGGAATGCTGTCGGAATGGCGATGAAGGCGCCGCCGCCGTCTCAGGAATTACGCAGGAAGATCGTTTCGGATTACTCTTGGAGCAAGGCGGCGGAACAGACTCTTTCCGCATATGAAAAAGTATTGTCTGCCAAATCATAAATTTTTCCCCCGGAATATCAATGAAAAAAGTAGCGATTATCGGTACCGTTGGAATTCCCGCCGGTTATGGCGGTTTTGAGACCCTGGCTGAAAATCTGGTCAGGACATTGTCTTCGGAGTTTGAATTTACGGTATATTGTTCGTCAAAAGCGTATTCCCGGAAACTGCCGGAGATTTATGGCGCGAAGTTGAAATATATTCCTCTCCGTGCAAATGGGATTCAAAGCATTCCTTATGACATCTGGAGTATTCTGTCGGCATTAAAATCTGCGGATGTTCTTTTGATTCTGGGCGTCGGTGGCTGTATCGTCCTGCCGTTCCTGAAACTGTTCGGATGCAGAAAGAAGCTGATTGTCAATATTGACGGACTTGAATGGCGCAGGTCCAAATGGAATCCGCCGGTCAAAAGCTTCCTGAAGTTTTCCGAGAGAACGGCTGTCCGTTTCTGCGATCATGTCATCGGAGACAATAAGGTCATTTCGGATTATGTCGAACAGGAATATCACCATTCGTGCAGCTTGATTGAATATGGCGCGGATCATCAGGAACCGCAGAAGATTTCGGCTGCGTCGCTTGCCGCATATCCCTTTCTGAGTCATGCTTACGCCTTCGGCGTTTGCAGAATCGAACCGGAAAACAATGTGCATCTGGTGCTCCGGGCTTTTGCGGACCCCTCATGTTCCCTGCCTCTTGTGATGGTGGGGAACTGGTCGAAAGGGGCATACGGGCAGAAGTTGTATGAAACATACAGGGGACATGGCAATATCCATCTGCTGGATCCTGTTTATGACCAGAAAAAACTCAATGAACTGCGTTCCAACTGTATTCTCTATATCCACGGGCATTCCTGCGGCGGGACGAATCCCTCGCTGATTGAAGCGATGCATCTCGGACTGCCCGTTGCCGCCTTTGATGTTAATTTCAATCAGGAAACGACAGAATACAAGGCATTGTATTTCGCTTCAAGTGAAGAACTGCTCAGGATCATCGGGGAGAAGCGGGTTACGGAGTGGCGGAAGATAGGAGATGCGATGCGTGAAATTGCCGGGCGGCGTTATACATGGAAACGGATCGGGCAATGTTATGCGGAATTGTTTTAGGCGTTATCTGTGCATGAAAGTCGATACTCCCGTTACGGGGAGCGTCGATGAAGCCACTTCGCAGACTGTGGACATCTGCCGCTGTCTGCTGATTTTGGGGATTGTCTGCATCCACTGCCAGATTGAGGTGCCGCCGGATGCGCCTGCCTGGCTCCATGATTTCCGTTACTTTTTCCAGGTCATTCTGCCCTCCGTCTGTGTCCCCGGCTTTTTTGTGATCTCCGGCTGCTGGCTGTTCCGGAGTTATGACGGCTCTCCGGGGCAATATGCCGGGCTCCTGAAAAAACGGGTGTTCTCTTTAGTGATTCCTTATCTGTTTTGGAATCTTGCGGTTTTTCTGCTGTATTGGCTTGCCCCGAAAATACCCGGAATATCAGCTTTTTTCACAAATGACAAATTCGCAGGGCGAAGCCCGCTGATGGTGTTGGATCTTCTGTTCGGCGTGACAGAGAAGCCGATTGCTTATCAATTCTGGTTCATACGTAATTTATTTCTCTATGCGGCACTGACTCCTCTGCTGTATCTGCTTTTCCGTCTGCCGCTGGGTGTGTTTCTGTGCTTGATCAGTATCTTTTTCATCTGTTCCCGGCATATCGGGGGCGGATTGTTTTTCCTGCTTGCCGGAGGCATTCTTGCCCGGCTTGACATCGTGCGCCGCATTTCGTGGAAAAATCATTATTGCCGATTTCTTTCCGTGCTGTTCCTCTTCTTGTCCATTCTGGCTTTGAACCGGACAGGGGGGATGCGACTTGCCGTTATTCTGTCGGGAATTCCGAGCGTCTATTGCCTGTCGGCTTTTTTATATCGCATTCCCTGGATGTCAAGATTTTTCCGGTATTTGAAAACAGGCGTATTCTTTATTTTCGGCATTCATGCTGTTCTGATTGTCCTGATTGTCAAGATGTTTTTTCTTTTCATTCCTGCTTCGGCTTGCGGGATTGTCATCGGAACTTTGCTCTGTCCGCTGCTGTGTATCGGGATTTCTCTGCTGATCTTCGAAATATTCAGAAAACTTTTTCCGCGTCTTCTGGGTGTCATCTGCGGCGGACGCATATAAACCGGTTATGAATATGGATACTCTGCCGTCAAAACATAACGAAAGAGGAGGAACGTTTCTGAAACGGGTATGCCTGCTGTTCCACCCGGAAAAGGAATTGACTTCTTTTCAAACATCCTTTCTGCTGGCGCTGATTGGGCTTCTGGCGCTTGCCGTCCGTCTGTTGAGCTTGCGGCTGGAACCGGCGCTTTCCCGTGACGGCTGCCTGTATCTTGAGCTGATTCAGGTATGGCATGACACCGGATCACTGGACGGGGTCTTGAAGCATTGGCCTGAATTTTGGATTCCGCCTTTTCCCCTGTACTTGATGCTGCTGGTGATGAAGTGCGGTTTTTCCGCTTATCTTTCGGGTGTGGGCGTCAACATTTTTCTGGGGAGCCTTCTGCCGGGTATCATCTATCTGATTGCAAATGAAGTCTGCCGCAGCAGGCGTATCGCGTTGGCGTCTGCTTTGCTGATTGCTCTGAATCCGCCTATGATAGAGTTGGCGGTCGAACCGCTGCGCGACACGGTTTATCTGTTTTTTGCCGGATTGGTGATCTGCCTTCTGATCTTCTGCATTCGGAGACAGAAGTGGTATTTATGGGGGATCACCGGCGTATTTCTTGGCATGGCATTTCTCACCCGGTATGAGACTTTGGAATTTTTCCCGCTGGCAGGCATCTGCTGGGGAATTGCCATATGCCGGAAGACAATGGACTGGAAGAAGCTGTTGATTTGCTGTTTTTCCCTGTCCGCCGCTTTTGTTGTCACCGTATGCCTGCTGATATCGGCAATGGGGGCGGAGGATCATTTATATAAAAGCTATGGAAAGTATTATCTGGTAAAGTGGAAAAATATAGAGAAAAAGTTCTGTAAGGAAAACATTCTTAAATGACTGCTGTATTTTTCAGGCTGATTCCCCGTATTTTATTTGAGCCGGTTGCGGTTGCGGCTGTTCTGGGAATCATCACTGCGCTCATTTACTTCTGGAAAAAGCGCAATAATCTTTTCTGGTTCGTGGCTTGTTCTGTTGTTTTCATGATTGGCTGGCGGCTTGTCATCCATATCATCTCATCCCGCTATGCATCGATCCTGATTTATCCGGCGATCATTTTCGGCGTTTATTTTTGCTTTCAATTGGAAGATATCCTGAAACTGGTGCCGAAAGTTCCGGAAAAGGTGAGGCGTATTGTTCCGTGGCTGTTTATCATTGGATTGTCCATAGCCTGCATTGTGAAAATTCTTCATGTAAATCCGTATGCGGATTATATCCCTTACAATTGTGCGGTTGTGAAACAGGATGCCGTGAAGTTTGCCAACCCTGTAATTCTCGCGGAACCGGACAATAAAAGACGTTATCAGTATTATTCCGGTTTGAAAGTCATTCCGCTGGAAGAACTGGAATCCGGGGCTGTCGATGAGACGCGGATGCGTATGTTATTGCCGTATCACGGAAAGAAGTTTGATGCAGTGTATGTGTTCGTGGATGAACGGAGCGGCGATTTGCCGCTGACATCCACTGTTTTTGCTTTTGCGGATGGTGAATGCAGACTGTTGTCATGGCAGTATCACAACCGCAGGAAAAAAAAGCAGCTTCGTGTCTACCGGTATCTTCCGCCTCCCGCCGAAGCAGAAAAAAAACAGTAGTCTCTCCCTTTGAATCTGGAAAAAAGGCATCCCTCCACAGGAGCGGATGCTTTTTTTGTTTCGGGGGTCCGCTTTTGATCTGCCGTCCCGTAGGAACTGCCTGTTTTTTTATCTTGCAAGATTTTATTTTCAGCTCTTTAAAAGAACCGCTTTTGCACTACATTATATCACCCTTATAACTTATAACTTATAACTTGAAACTCTGCCTATGCCTGCTTCAGTAAAAATATCGGGAATTTCCAAATCCTACCAGAAGGGGACGCCCGTTCTTCTGCCGCTTGACCTTGAAATCGGAAAAGGGGAGCTCTTTTTCCTGCTCGGACCCTCCGGATGCGGGAAATCCACTCTGCTCCGGATTCTTGCCGGTATCGTGGAACCGGACTCCGGTTCGATCTTTTTCGATGATCGCGACATCACCTCTCTGCCGCCGGAAAAACGGCAGGCGGCGATGGTTTTCCAGAATTATGCATTGTGGCCGCACCTGTCTGTGTTTGAAAATGTGGCATTCGGACTGCGCGCCGCCGGAGTGCCGAAAAAAGTGATTGATGAGAAAGTCGCGGAGTCGCTGGCGCTGGTCCGCATGTCGGATTTTGCGGACCGCAGAGTCCCGTCGCTCTCCGGCGGACAGCAGCAGAGAATTGCGCTGGCGCGTGCGATAGCCGTTGATCCGCAGGTGCTTCTGCTGGACGAGCCGCTTTCGAATCTGGACGCGAAACTGCGTGACGAAATGCGCAGCGAGATTGCACGTATCTGCCGGGAGCGCTCGCTGACCGCGATTTATGTGACGCACGACCGCCGCGAGGCTTTGAGCATGGGCGACCGGATTGCCCTGCTTGACCGGGGAGCGATTCAACAGACCGGTTCGCCGGTGGAGCTTTATAAAAAGCCCCGTTCCCGTTTTGCAGCCTCGTTTCTGGGGGATGTCAACCTGCTGGAAGGGGTGGTGGACGGCGAGGAGAATGCAATGCTGCGGATCAGATCGGAGATCGGCGTGCTTTATTCTTCGCATGTTGAGCTGAAAAAAGGACGGACGGTCCTGATCCGCCCAGAAAACATCAGCGTGAACTCGACGGCTCCTTCCGCAAACCGTTTCGAGGCGGAATACCTGTCCGGGACGTTTCTCGGCGAACGCTGTGAGCTCAAGTTCCGTACGGAGAACGGCAGGATTCTGGATGTGAACGAGGATTCCTCCGAATTGCGCGAGGCGGGGAAACGGTATACATTGTCGGTTCTGCCGCAGAACATCATTCTTCTTGAGGATTGACGGACACGATGAAATACCGGATTATTTTTGCGATTCTGCTTCTGCTGGCTGTGCTGGCTCTGCCGTTTCTGCTGCGCAAGGATGCGGGCGGCGTTAAAACGAATACCGATGAAGCCGATACCGTGGTCATCATCAGCGCCCACAGCGGACCGATGAAGCATGAACTGGAACAGGGGTTCCGGAAGTATTACAGGGAAAAATACGGACGCGATGTCGTGGTGGACTGGCGCGCTCCCGGCGGCACCTCGGACATTGTCCGCTATATCGCCGACCGCTTTGAAGCGGAGTTCCGGCATTACTGGAACAGCGATAAGTCCAATCCCGAATGGAATGCGCACATTGCTTCCTCCTACAGCAATCCGAAAGTCGATTCCGACATTCACGCGGATGCCGAAGCGAAACTTGCACGCAGGAAGTTCCTGGAGTCCGAAGTCGGAATCGGGATCGACCTGTTTGCGGGAGGCGGCACCTACGATCAGGGGAAACAGGCTTCGCGCGGTTTTGCCGTGGACGGCGGGCTTCAGGCGCGTCATCCCGAATATTTCAAGCCGGATGTGATACCGCAGAAATTCGGAGGCGATGTGATCTATGACGCCGGAGGGCGCTATTACGGCGTGTGTCTTGCAAGCTTCGGCATCTGTTACAATGCGGACCGTCTGAAGGAACTTGCCGGGCTTGGCGCGGTTCCCCCGAAGCGCTGGAGCGATCTGGGCAGACCGGAATTTTTCAATACAGTGGTCACTGCCGACCCGACGAAATCAGGTTCCGCGAACAAGTGTTACGAGACGATTCTCCAGCAGGCGATGCATGAGGCGGTTCCTGCCGGAATGAAGCCGCAGCCTGAACACCTTGACAGAGGATGGGCGGACGGCATGAATCTGATCAAACGCATCATGGGGAATACCCGCACGATCACGGACAGCGCGGGCAAAGTCACGCGCGACGTTGCCTCCGGTGCGGCGGCGGTCGGCATGGCGATTGACTTCTACGGACTGACGGAACAGGAATGGAACGCATTTCAAATGGGCGGGAAGCCTGTGATCTTCTATGTCGCTCCCGAAGGGGGAACGGCGGTTTCCGCAGACCCGATTCAGCTTCTGCGCGGGGCGCCGAACAGGAAGGTCGCACATGCGTTTCTTGATTTCATGATCGGACTCGAAGGACAGAAGCTGCTGGATTTCAAGCTCGGAACTCCGGGAGGTCCGCGGAAATACGCTCTGCGCCGGTCTCCCGTCCGCATGGATCTTTACGAAGACAGATACAGGGATTTGCGCGCCGATCCCGATTATTATCCCTACAGGTCCGGTCTTTCCTTTACCTATCATCCCGAATGGACCGGACGTTATTTCAGCATGATCCGCATTCTGATCCGCTGTCTGACGCTGGATGTGCAGGACGAACTGCGTTATGCGTGGCGCGAGATCATCAAAGCCGGCGGCCCGAAGGCTGTTCCGCAGGCGATGGCGGAGTTCAACCGGCTGCCGTTTGCCTACCGTGAGGCGGCGGCCGCCGCGGCGTCGCTTCAGACTTCCGGCACACGTTCCGCCGTGGATGTCGCGGAAGTCTGCCGGAAGTGGAGCGGGGAGGCGCGGAAGCAGTATTTGAAAGCGGCGTCTCTTGCGAAGGTGGGGAAATGAGATGAACACGAAATTTCTGAAACTGTTGACCGTTGCGTTGATCGTCGCCTTCTTCGCCGTTTTCCTGCTTCTGCCGATTTACACTGTGGTGGAGGAGGGGCTCCGCTGGAACCTGATCTGCGAAGTCTTCCGCAATCCCCTTTACATGGAAGGACTGTTGAATTCGTTTCTGCTGGCAGTCGTAACGACCTTTCTTGTGTTTCTGATCTCTCTGCCGCTTGCCTTGATTTATGACAAGCTGGACTTTCCGGGGAAGGGCGTCTGCAATCTTGCAATGATGCTTCCGATGATCCTGCCGCCGTTCGTCGGTGCGCTCGGGTTCATGCAGATTCTCGGACACTATGGCGTAATCAATACGATTCTCGTGAATTTCGGGCTGGAGCGGATCGACTTTCTCGGCGGGAACGGCCGTTTCTGGTCGATCTGTTTCATTGAGGCCCTGCATCTGTACCCGATCCTTTACCTGAATCTGGTGACGTCGCTCGGAAATATTGACCCGGCGATGAACGAGGCGGCGAAGAATCTGGGCGCCGGACGCTGGTACCGGCTGCGCCGGATTACGGTTCCGCTTCTGAAACCGGGGATTCTCGCCGGAGGGAGTATTGTCCTGATCTGGAGTTTCACGGAACTCGGGACGCCGCTGATGTTCGGCTACACGCGTACAACGGCAGTGCAGGTGTTCAACGGGATTACGGAGCTGGAGACGAATCCTCTGCCTTACACGCTGGTTGTCGTGATGCTGGGGCTGGCGCTGATCATGTACCTGCTGTCCCGCCTTGCCCTGGCTTCGGGCGGAGCCGCTTCCGCAGTCAAGGGACACGCCTCCTCGTCCGCCGTTTCCGCGCGCGGATTCAGGAAGATTCTTGCCCCGCTGGCGTTCCTTGCGATGACGCTTGCCGCCGTTTCCCCTCATATCGCGCTGATTCTGACTGCGGTTTCCCGCAACTGGTATGGGACGGTTCTGCCGGAGCATCTGACTTTTCTGCATTTCGACAATGCGCTGTCGCATAAGATTGTCCTGCCGAGTATTGTGAACAGCCTCAAGTATTCCTCGCTTGCGATGCTTTTCGCCCTGGCGGTGGGAATCCTGCTTTCCCTGATCGTGGTCCGCTGGCGTTTCCGCGGCGCTTTCATTCTGGATATTCTTGCCATGACGCCGCTTGCGGTGCCGGGAATCGTAATTGCGTTCGGATACCTCGGCATGTCCGTGAAATATTCCTGGGCGCATGAATTGTTCAATCCTGTTGACAATCCCCTGCTTCTGCTGGCGGCGGCTTATGCGATCCGGCGTCTGCCGTATGTGGTGCGTTCCGTGACGGCGGGGCTGGAACAGACTCCCGAAGAACTGGAATTCGCCTCGCGCAATCTTGGCGCGAATGCGTTCCAGACCTTGCGGCGGGTGACGCTTCCCCTGATTACCGCCAACATCGTGGTCGGAGGGCTGTTTGCGTTCAGCTTCTCGATGCTGGAGGTTTCCGACTCCCTGATTCTTGCGCAGAAAGCGGAGTTCTTCCCGATCACACGTGCGATTTTCGAACTCTCGATGATTCTCGGGGCGGGCCCGGTTACGGCGTGTGCGTTCGGCGTCTGGACGATGGCATTCATGGCGGCGACGCTTGGCGCGGCGGGAATCCTGCTCGGACGCAAGATCGGCGCCATTTTCCGGCTGTAAGATGTTTTTCTGCGGGGGTGAAAATGAAAAAGCCGGATATGTTTTCCATACCATATCCGGCATGTGGTTCGTTTTCGGTTTTTCAGAGTGAAAATGCCGTTTTCTCCGTTTCCAGCATTTTGAAAAAATCAGCATTGGAAATCCTGCTGTTTTTCTGCCAGATTCCAAATCTGAATGTCTTGAAATCCGGTTTCAGAGTGTAGTCCACTGTAACGACCCATGCATTGGGCTGGTGAAGTTTCCCGCTCTGCATGATGTCCGTGTCTGCGATGACCATGCAGGGACCGATTCCTTTATCGTCGCTGCTGCCGTCAAATTGAGTGTCATAAAATATAAAATACTTGTCGGCTGCCGTAATCGTCTGTCCCTGCGGATGCTGTTTGTAGATTTTTGCCGGGGATTTCGCCTCATGGTTGTAGACATTGTGGAACAGCACTTTTTTATCTTTCATAGCGAGCAGGGATGGCAGACAGGCAAATGAAATTGAGGCTGTTTTTACAGGTTCGAGCGTATCCTGTGCAGGCTGAAGTTCCCCCCACAGAACACCGGAATCCGGCCGCATATAGAGACGGAGAAGCATTTTGGCAC
Organism: Lentisphaeria bacterium; assembly: GCA_003526375.1. Taxonomy (GTDB): domain Bacteria; phylum Verrucomicrobiota; class Lentisphaeria; order Victivallales; family UBA1829; genus UBA11452. The sequence goes on along the minus strand of DPDG01000062.1, from coordinate 52,829 downwards.
CATCGAAATTCAGCGCGAACTCAAATCCTTTCTTCTCCCCGTCCTGCCAGAGATTCACATTCTCCTTCTGTATGGGAAGCCTGCTGAAATCAATTCCGTTGACTTTGATTTTCAGCCAGGTGACAAGCGAGGTGAAACTGGCGCGCTTTTCATTGTCGACACTGAAAACAGTCCGCGGCGGTTTTTCTCCAATCGGCTTTTTGCTGCCGAGGAAGAGTTTATAAGTGTTGTGCCTGTTTGAGACCGGCAGGCTGAGCATCATGGAGTAGGTCTCAGGCTGATATGCGTTGCCTTTTCTGATTTCCGCCTTGACTTGTTCCTGTGCCGTCACGGGGATAAATGCTGCGGCGGCGAGGACTGCGATGATCGTGTGCTTCAGATTCATTTTCATTCTCCTTTTCCGGCAAATCTGATTAAGCCGAACATGTTGATGTTATGATTGTCACCCAGTGTGAGCGAGCTTCCCGAGCATTCCTTCGGCGCGGAAAGTTTGTTTCGAACAAGATTGAAATTCCAGGAGTCATAGACCGCGGGGGCTTTGCCTTCAAAGAGGTGGAACGGAATATGGAACTCCGCCGTCCAGCCTTCCCGCGAAACCTGATTTTTGAACACGAAACCTTCCGCTTTCCATGAGAGATCGGTCGGTTGGGGAATGGGGAGCAGACGCTCCATCGCGGAGAAGCGCTGCCCGACCGTATCAAAGGCGATTTGATACTTTACCTCTTTTTTCAGTCCGGGCGCAAGAAACATTTCAATGCTGTCATTGTTCCATACGTCACATTTTGAATTGGCTTTCGGCGGATAATCCGCCTGGAACATTCCATAGATTCCGCTGTTGTCCCACGCGAGTTTGACGACCGCCGGATAAGCCGGCGCTTTTGAGGATCCTTTCGGGTTGATGAGGGGAAGCGGTTTGATCTTCTGCCAGAATGCTTCGTCCGGATTTCCATCCAGCGTGACCTTTTCACCTGAGAGCAGGCGGTGCACGTTATAGACGGGACGTTCGTAGGCGAAGCGGACACGCTGCGACTCAAAGTTTTTCGCCCATGGCGCGGCAAGATGGCGGAAGCGGCGCATTTCGATGGAATCCGGTTCCAGAACTTTTTCCGCCTCCTTGAGCATTTTCTCCATTTTGTCGATTTCCGCCGGGGGATAGGATGGCACCGCTTCATCCGAGGGGACGCAGTATTCGATGAAGTTTTTCTTGAGCAGACGGTGAAACTCTTTCAGGAAAGGACCGGCTTCGGGACCGTAGAAAAGGTTCCAGTGCTCATCAATCCCTGCATCTACATCCCAGTCGGGATTCCACTGGCTGCGGGCGTCGGCGTAGGCGGACCAGTAATAATACCAGATGTCATGCGCTCCGTCATAATCGAAGAACAGATTTCCGTCTCGCCCGAGATATTTGCCGAAAAGTTTCGGGACATCCCCTGTGAATTCTCCGGCGACCGCACGTGCAAACGGATTGTTCCGCGAGTTGTAGAGCCAGACTTTCTGAACCGGACGGCTGCCGAGAGCTTCATACCATTCTTTGAAGATTCCGCGCGCTTTTTCCATTGCCGCCCTGTTGCGGGTTTTCAGAGGAAGACCACCAATGCAGAGATTGACTTCGACGTTGTCCGGCAGCTTCCACTGCGGATCAAGCGAAGCGAATTTTGTATTGTAGTAAGCGAGAATCCAGAGCTTCTTGCCGGGCAGTTCTTTTTTAACCCTGTTTGCAAGATACTGATAGAAACGGCCGTAGACATTTGCCATTTCCGCATCTTTTCCGCGCCGGATATCGTTTTCCGTAATCAGGCTCAGTTTCCTGACAACCGGATCATGGATGACTTCGGAGAGCGGCATATAGGTGTCGCATATTCCGAAGGAGAGCGACTCATTGTTCAGATCCGAAGCGAATCCGCCCCGATCTGTTTTGCCTCTGGAGTCGTAATATGTCTTGTAAGCGTCCATCAGCAGGTCCGCGAAACCGAGATCGAGCACATTGTAATAGTTCCCGATATGCTGTTTGGGATTGTACCAGAACTTCCCGTTCGGTGAGGTGTAGAAAATCGTTTTGAGCTTGTCCGGATAGGATTTTGCCATTTTTTCCGGACGCGGACAATGTCCTCCCCGTGCTGGCGCCGTTCCTCCCGCCCGCCAGCGGTCAAGAAAGCTGGTGTCGTATTTTTTCAGTTTCCCCATGGTCGGTTCCCATTGTTTCAGCATTTGATCCGTGCTGACGGCGACCCAGAAATACCATCTGGCTCCGTGCGTGTTGAAACGGGGATAATCCGTATAATGGAGCGGTTTGACAGCCAGGTCTTTTATCTGCGGGTAATAAGTTCCGTATTCTCCGGGGTAAAAGTAGCGTATGCCGAGGATGCGTTCCGTGAAGTCCACTGCACCGTACAATGTGCCGGGACTGGTTCCGCGCCTGTCGAGAGGATCCCGGTTATAGTCTTCGATCAGCGAAGAATCATACCCTGCGATGATGACGCCCTGCGGGAAGCTTTTGACTGCGAATCCCTGGTCCGGGAGTTTCATGAAATCAATTCCGTTTCTGCGGACGATCTGATTGTCACCGACAACCAGCAGGAACGGGTATCTCCCGGCTTTCCCCGTTTCTGTTATGTCGAAGACTTCCGGCGTTTTGCCTGTTGTTTTTTTGAATGCCTCCGTCAGGATTTTGACCGCCGGGGCGATGCTTTTTCCGGTTCTGCCGTTTTTTTCTGCTTTTTTATCTGTGATGATTGCGAACTTGAGTTCTCCGTTCTCAACCAGCTTCAACGGAGCGTGGCGTGGTGTTTCTTCATGCGTGACAGGCGTCAGCGCCCTGTTGTCGAGGTCATAGGCGGACAGTTGTGTTCCTGCTCCGGCGAGCAGGAGAGCCAGCAGCAGATGGATTTGTGTTTTCATTATGGAGTTCCTTGATTATATTTTATTTGTTATTGTGAGAAACTTAATAGGGCGCATAACCGTGCTGGTATATCCCCAGAGCGGCTCCTGTGGCTTTGGATGTTGCGGTATTTTTGTAGTTCCATGGAAAATAAGATAGCCAGTAATATTCCAGATTCAGTGTTTGCGGGGTGTCCGCCTGAACATGCCCGTCCGTATATAAGGAGCGTGTCTGCCTTGAATGACGGTAACAGACCTGTATTGTCGGATTCGTTATGAGATACCACCCTTTTTTTCTGTCGGCTTCAACGTCGTGGCTGTATCGGCTGTCCGTCAGGACAAGACTTTGCGACGGGGATTTTATTCTGCTTGATTTCGGTATCTGGTAATTTCCTATGGAGGTTGTGGTTGCGCCGCTGATATCCGTTTTCATGCCGAAAAGGAACTGATTGTAACCATACGCCTGGTATCCCTGATTGTCACGGATGATCATTCCCGGACAGATATAGATTGAGTTGACGGGGTAGAGGCACAGTCCGTATTGATTGTTTTTGATTCCTGCGTAAGAGTGAAGCGCGACCATCCATGTGATCGGACCGTTTGTTGTATTCCAGAGTTCATCCGCAGACGAACGTTCCTGCCTGCCCGGAGGAAAATGATCCTGATTGTCTCCCGCATACCCGGTGAAACATTGCCCCAGCTGCTTGAGATTGGAGGCGCAGGAGACAGCCTGAGCCTGCCTCTTCGCCTTGTTCAGCGCAGGCAGGAGCATTCCCGCAAGAATGGCGATGATCGCAATCACGATAAGAAGCTCTATCAGAGTGAAAATCCGTATTTTCACCCTGTGAAGTAAGAATATCGAACAGGGAACACGGAAGGAAGAAGGAACCGGAAAACAATCGAACAATCGAACATTAGAACAATTCAACAATGGAACGAGAAATGGAGAAGTAAGATCAGGGGACTGGCAACATCCTGCACTGCCTTGCTGCTCCCGGAATGAAATACCACTCTTACAACTTTTCCTCATGAGCAGCTCTATCAATGTGAAATTTTTCTGGTGATGTTGTCTTGATTTCATCGTTTTTTCCCTTTTGCTATGTTGATTGTAATTCATAAATACTCCAGATTTTCAATATGGGGCTTGAACTGGCGGCGTTGAATTTCAGGGTGATATCCGTCCAGCAGGATTTCCACCCCTTCCCGGCAGATTCTCCGGTAGTCGCAACAGACATAAGGTTGCTTTCTGTCAAGGGCGAGAACGGTCGGATTTTTGTAATAGAAGATGAGCCTGACCTCTTCCGGCAGCCCCAGATACCTGCGGAGCGTGAAACGGGAATCGGAAGGGAATTCTACGCCGCAGCCGAGAATGAGCCCGTCAAATTGAAATTTCCTATATTGCCGTGCCAGTTCATCCCGCAGGATATCAAGCGAAAGTTCCTGATCGCAGCTCCAATAGGCTTTGCCGCCACTTTTCAGATAGCCCGGCAGGAGCGGATTGGTGATATCGCCCAGTGATGCCGCCGCAAGGAAGAGTTTCCTGCATCCGTGTTTCATAAGTGTGTCCGCGCAATTCCGCACTCCGGTAAAATTGTCGATGCGCAACTGGTGGAACGAATTGATATCATCCATATAAGGTGCATTGTCAGGATGGAAAATGGAGAGGTCGAGCATGTTCAGGAACAGCACTTTGCAGGAGCGCCGCCGGAGAAAGGAGAAACACCGGCGGTACCACATGCCGCCGATGAAAACCATGGCGCCGGGTTCAATCATGTTCAGGACTTCCCAGTCGGGATCATCGGGACGGTTGCTTTGTGAATAATGAAGGGGCACGATATAGGTTCCCGTTCCGCGCGTGGCGAGCATCAGTCCGTTCAGAGTTTCCATGATGTGAGTCGCCGAAGTGATTCCGGCATATTTTTCGTAATTGGCACAGGGGAGAAAATAGTAAATGACTTTTTTCTGCCGTTCATAAGTCAGGACTTTGAAGGTGCCTTTGCCTCGGATGCGGTCTACGACGCCGCGTTCCGCAAGGATGTCGAGGGCGCTCCGTAGAGTTTTGCGTGATACGCCGCACATCTCCGCAAGACTGTCTTCGCCCGGAAGACAGCCGTTCTGCGGACACTCCGGGCTGTTCAGGTAGTGTTCCAGTTTTTCCACGACCAGATCGCGTGTCGGGGCTGATCTGACAGTCTTTTTCTGCATCGTCTGCGCACTCCTCGCTCATTTTGAAATATATTATACAAACTTGTATCCTCTGGTGTCAAGGGGGGAAATGGAAAAAATCGGGATTTTTCCTGATTCTGCAGCGTTTCCGATAAAACTCCGGAATGCGAAGATACGAAACAGAAAAAGTATGGGCAGGACAACCCGTGTCCGGTTATGATAGTGTCACAGGATTGCGAAATCGGAGGTTGCACCCTGCATCCCGGCTTTTCCGTCAGCGCTTTCAGGGAATGCCTTCCGGTGTCATTTCAAGTTTTTTCAGAAAAAATATGAAATATGGTTGATATATCAACTGTTTAGGTGTAAACTAAATAAGAAGGAGGATTTTTATCATGGCTGTTTCACATTTTAACCGTGATCTTGAGTTTGATGATCTGAATCATGAAGCTCTGATGGGGGTCTGGTGGACCGGAGTGCTTTTAAAAAAGCAGGCGAGGCGGTTTTTCCGTGACACGCTTGCTTCTGAAGCGCAGTTCAACATTATGCTGCTTCTAAAATATGCGGAAACGCCTTTGACGCAGAATGAACTCAGCAGCAGGCTGCTGGTCGATAAATCCAACGTCACCGGACTGGTGAACCGGATGGCGGCGGCGGGACTGCTGCGCCGTGTGCAGGTTCCGGATGACCGTCGGGCGTATCATCTGAAGCTGACTTCCGCCGGACTGAAACTGCTGAATCAGGTGGAGCAGCCTTACCGTGAAGAAATTGCCGCAATCATGCAGGTCTTTTCCTGCGGGGAAATGCGGACACTGAACCGTCTGATGCGGCGTTTGCAGAAATCATTGGAGGAAAGAGAGGAAGATCATGGGTGAACTTTTGGTCAAAGAGCCTGAGTCTGATGAGGAATTTCAGGCGATGTGGCAACTGAACCATGAAGTTTTTGCCGGAGAGCTTGGACAGCACCCGCGGCATCCGGACTGCCGGCTTGTTGATAAGTTCCATCATAAAAACCGCTACCGGATCGCATGGGACGGCAGTGTCGCCGCCGGAATGATCTGTGCGCATTCCGAACCTCCGTTTTCAGCGGAAATGCGCTTCGGGCAGGTGATCGCTTCCCGGATCAGAAAGGGAAGAACGGCGGAGATCCGCCTGTTTACAGTCAGGAAGGAATACCGTTTTACCACTCTGCCGGCAAGACTTGCCGTTCCGCTTCTGCTGGAACTGAAATCACAGGGAATTGAAAATATCATTATTTCCGCAGTGGAGTCCCGCCGAAGATTATACTGCCGCCTCGGCTTTGTTACGCTCGGGGAAAGCGTGATGGATGGAGCGTCCCGGTTTTACCCGATGGCGGCTGAACTGGAATCTCTCTGCCGCCATTGCCAATGTGTCCTCAGGAGATATCAATGAACCGTTACTCTTTCGTACCGACTCTGCCCCGTCTCTTTCCCTCGGCGGAGGATGCGATTCGCGCCGCGATGGTTTCACACCGGAGCGTTGAGTTCGAGACTCTGGTCCGGCGGACGGAGAATCATCTGCGCGTGCTTTGCGGCGATGAGTCTTTCCTGGTGATTCTGGTTTCTGGTCCGGGGACCTTTGCAAATGAGCTGATGATCCGGAATTTCTGCTCCGGGCATCGCTCCCTTGTCCTCTGCAACGGTGAATTCGGATACCGCCTTGCCTCTGCGTGTCCGGAGTGCATTGCGCTGGATTTCGGTTTTGCGCGGCATTGGGAGGAGGAACGGATTTTGGAACTGCTGGACTCAAAACCTGAAATTGACCGTATCATCGGCGTATGCTGTGAGACAAGTTCCGGCATGGTGAACGATATTGCCATGCTGAACCGGATCTGCGAGGCACGCGGAATCTGGTTCGCTCTGGATGCCGTCAGCGCTTTGGGGGTGGAGAGCGGATTCTGCTCCTGTCCTGCTTTGGCAATGGCGACAGGGAGCAGCGGAAAGGCATTGGCGGGAGTGCCCGGTATCGCAATCCTGCTTTTGAATCCGCGTTTTCCGCGTTCTGTTTCTGAGGTCCAGCCGAAAATCCTGCAGTTGGAGCCGCTGCTTTCCGCCCGTGAAATGCCGGGGATGGTACGCAATACCATGAGTTCGCTTCTGCTTGCGGCGCTGGAAGCCTCCTGCCGTTCGATTCTTGAACTGGGACAGGATCACTACCGGAGGCGGCTCCTTGCGCTGAAAGACGCGGTCCGGCTTTGTCTGGCTGACTTCGGCGTGAAGGCGTTGGCGGGGAGCGACAGCCCGATTGTTACCGCGTTTCATCGTCCGGAGCCGGAAGTCTGGCGGAGCTGGCTTCGTTCTCTGGATGAAAAAGGGGTGGAAATTTATCATCGGGTATGCTATCTTGAACAACGGAATCTTTTTGAAATCGCCGCTATGGGCGACTGGCAGGAGGAATTTCACAGAATTCCTGATTTGTTGCAGTTATAATATAAGGAAACAGCAGGAAGTTGAGCGGAGGAAAATGATACGGAAGGAAATACGCCTGGTCTGTCCCGTATTCGATGATCCGGATCGGATTCACAGCCTGAAGTATGGAGCACAGGAGCTCAAATGGCATAAATGCCGGGGAAGCAGGCGCTGTATCTTGTATTCCGGGAAGAAGTTTTTCTGCGGAATGCCCGTCACTGCCATTTTAAGGGGGCTGAATCTTCTGCCGGCGAAAGTTTCCGCTCCGCGGCTGAAACCGGTCATGATTTTTGATCCGGTGAGGCGCAGGCTGATGATCCGCAATCCATATGATTTTTCTTTTGTTCAGATCATAGGCAGAGAATTTCATATTGAGACGAGATACATCAAGTCAATCGAGGTCCGTTATGTTCCCAAAGTCATCAACGGGCTTTCTGAACTGTATGTACACGGGCGTAACACGGTCTGGTGGAGCGGCTTATATCTTGTTTCCGATGTGGATGGTAAGGAACGGGAACGGCTGGTTCTGGTTGCGATGGGCAGCCTTTATGGAATTGCGGAGACTCTTGCCGGATATCTTGGCGTGAAAGTACATACTGCCGGAAAAAGGCTGTTATGATGCTCTGGCGGAATCTGTTAAAAGAGAAAGATCTATTGTAATATGAACAGGAATATATTGTATTGTCTGCTATGGTTTGCTGGATGGGGACTTTTATGTGGCGGTGTAGGATTTTTTGAATCGACAAGTCTTTTGATGAGCCGAATTTTTTTATTTCTGGCGGCAGTATATATGATCGGCGGATGTTTTTTACTGTTGCGTCATGTACCGGCTGTCAAACAACGGGTTTTCCCTGAAATATTGATTTATATTTTATTGACTTTACTTTCTCTGTTTCTGATTGGCTCATTGATTTCATTGTTTTTGTAGTTGGAAGTATCGTATGATGTGAATATTGCAATTTTGGCGGCAGGAGCCTTGAATGCAGTCCTGACCGTTCTGTTTTCAGAAAACTTCTGCTTGTCTTATTTTCCCGGCTTTTGAGCAGACTATTTCAAGCCTGAAATAAGAAATTACGAAGGATTCCTGAAAAACATTTGCAAAAAAGAATTGTCTGTCTATATTAATGAAAGTTCTGAAACCAAAGGGCGTGGAGGTCCTGCGGCGGAAGATCATGCAATTGAAATCGTTCTGAACATTCAGGGTTCGTCCCGGGTGCAAGGCGGTGATAAAGACGGATCGTATTTACCATCCCTGTGCGCCTGTATCCGGAGCACAGGGATTTTTTTATGCGGCGAAAGGAGCTGAAATGGAAACGGAAACCAGAATCGCACTGATCGGGATCATCGTGGAGAATCAGGAGATTACCGATGAACTGAACCGGATTCTGCATGAATTCGGCGAATATATCGTCGGACGCATGGGGATTCCCTACAAAAAACAGAAGGTCTGCATCATCAGTGTGATCGTGGATGCGCCGAACAACGTCATCAGTTCGCTTTCCGGGAAACTCGGAATGCTGGACGGCATCAGTGTGAAGACTGTATATTCTAAAAAATAACCAGAGAGACGGGGTGTGAAAATGAAGTATGATCCGAAATCTTCAAAAGCCGAGGAGTTCATCAATGATCAGGAGATCCGCGAGACTCTTGCGTATGCGGAGGCAAACAAAAATAATCGGGAGCTGATCGACCGGATTCTGGAAAAGGCGCGCGACTGCAAGGGATTGAGCCATCGCGAGGCACTGGTTCTGCTGGACTGCGAACTGGAAGATGAAAAAGAGAAGATTTTTGCGCTTGCACGCGAAATCAAGCAGAAGTTTTACGGCAACCGCATCGTGATGTTTGCCCCGCTGTATCTTTCAAATTACTGTGTCAACGGATGTACCTACTGTCCTTATCATCTGAAAAACAAGCATATCCGCCGCAAGAAGCTCACGCAGGAGGAGATTGTGCGGGAGGTGATTGCGCTGCAGGACATGGGGCATAAGCGCCTGGCTCTTGAAACGGGCGAGGATCCGGTGCACAACCCGATCGAATACGTTTTGGAAAGCATCAGGACGATCTACGGAATCAAACATAAAAACGGTGCGATCCGCCGCGTCAATGTGAATATTGCGGCGACCACGGTCGAGAACTACCGCAAACTCAAAGAAGCGGGAATCGGAACCTATATCCTGTTTCAGGAAACCTATAACAAGAAGGCTTACGAAGAACTCCATCCGACCGGGCCGAAGCACGATTACGCATATCATACCGAAGCGATGGATCGTGCCATGGACGGCGGAATCGATGACGTCGGATGCGGTGTATTGTTTGGGTTGAACCTGTACCGCTATGATTTCGTCGGGCTTCTGATGCACGCGGAGCATCTTGAAGCGGCAAAGGGAGTGGGACCGCATACGATCAGCGTTCCCAGAATCCGCGCGGCGGACGACATTGATCCCGGGACATTCTCCAATGCGATTTCCGATGAAATTTTCGAGAAGATCGTGGCGGTTCTGCGGATTGCCGTTCCCTATACCGGAATCATCATTTCCACCCGCGAATCGCAGAAAGCGCGCGAGCGGGTGCTCCGGCTCGGTGTGTCCCAGATCAGCGGAGGTTCCCGCACGAGTGTCGGCGGTTATGTGGAGGAGGAAAAGGAAGAGGAAAATTCCGCTCAGTTCGACGTCAGCGATACCCGTACGCTGGATCAGGTCGTGAACTGGCTTCTTTCTCTCGGCTATATTCCGAGTTTCTGCACCGCCTGTTACCGGGAAGGGCGCACGGGCGACCGTTTCATGAAGCTGGTGAAATCCGGGCAGATCGCGAACTGCTGTCAGCCGAATGCCCTGATGACCCTCAAGGAATATCTGGAGGATTACGCTTCGCCCGATACTCAGAAAAAAGGCGAGAAAGTGATTCGGGATGAAATTCCGCGCATTGCCAATGACAAGGTGCGCGCGATTGCCGTCGAGCATCTGAAAGAGCTCCATGACGGCAAGCGTGATTTCCGTTTTTAAGCTGTTGCGCCGCCGGAATTTTTCCGGCGGTAATTTTTTCGAAATCCTGCTTGCAATTCCATGAAATGCGGCTATGTTAATGAATACTAACATGGAGGAGTTCATGCAGTTGACCGTCAGACAGCAGGAAATCATTGATGCCGCTCTTGCACTGATTGCGGAACAGGGAATACAGAACCTGACGATTAAGAATATCGCCGCGGCATTGAAAATCACGGAACCGGCGATCTATCGCCATTTCGACAGCAAGTTCGCGATTCTGGATGCCCTGCTGGACAGCTTCGATCATGGTTCTGTTTCCGTTCTGGCGGATTCCGCGGCGAATCAGCGTTCTCCGCTGGAGCGTATCGAGGCTTTCGTGCTGGACCGTTACCGGCGAGTGAAAGAGCGTCCTTATTTGTCGAAAGTGATGTTTTCCGGGGAACTTTTCCTGTTCGATGAACGTCTATCCGGAAAGATGCTTGCCATGATGCACCGTCATAAGACCCGGATTTCCGCATTGATCGAGGACGGGCAGGCGAGGGGGGAAATACGCAATGACGTTTCTCCACGTTCCCTGTGCCGCATGGTTTTCGGTTCATTGCGTCTTCTGATCTACCAATGGGGAATGAGCGGCTACCGTTTTGATCTTCCTGCGGAAGGTCTGGAGCTCTGGCAGGATCTCAGAAAAATGCTGAGAAAATAATTTTTTTGTTTTTTTGAATGTTAGTGAATATTAACTGATAAAAATAAGCCGTTTCCGTTCATGGGGAGCGGGGCGGCATAAAAACAAACAACGAGGGGAGAAAACGATTATGGAAGCGAAAATGTTCTGTTTTCAGTGCGAGGAAACCTGTGCGAACAAGGGATGCACGATCCGGGGAATGTGCGGCAAGGAGCCGGAAACAGCCAATTCGATGGACCGTCTGATTGCTGAATTGAAGCGGCTGGCTGTTGCTCTGGAAAACAAGGGGATGAAACCGGACGCCGGAACAGGAACCTTTATGATGCAGGCGATGTTTGCCACGATCACCAATGCCAACTTCGACACTCCGCGGATTGAGGAATTCATCCGGGAGACGCAGGAGCGGACCGCGAAAATCGATCCGTCCGTCCCGCTGCCGCCAGTCGGCGTGCTCGCGGAGAAAAACGAGGACATCCGGTCCCTGAAAGAGCTTCTGACCTATGGCTTGAAAGGAATCTGCGCCTACGCCGATCATGCCGCCGTGCTTGACTTCAAGGATGAAACCGTTGATGCGTTTCTTGTCCGTGCGCTTGCCGCCCTGACCAGAGAACTTTCTGCGGAAGAACTTACCGCGCTGGTTCTGGAATGCGGCAATACCGCAGTCGCCGCGATGGCGCTCCTGGACAAGGCAAACACCACAACATTCGGCAGGCCGGAGATCACGAAAGTGAAAACGGGAGTCGGAAAGAATCCCGGCATCCTGATTTCCGGTCATGATCTGCTGGATCTGAAAGAACTTCTGGAACAGACAGCCGGAACGGGAGTTGATGTCTATACGCATGGGGAGATGCTGCCTGCGCACTATTATCCTTTCTTCAGGAAATATCCGAATCTTGTTGGAAATTATGGCGGTTCCTGGTATATGCAGAACAAGGAATTCGGCCCGTTCAACGGCCCGATCCTCATGACTACGAACTGCATCGTACCCGTTCAGGACGCCTATAAAAACCGTATTTTTACAACGGGCGTAGTCGGTTATCCGGGCGTGAAACACATCCCCGCGCGGAAGAAGGGCGGGCACAAGGATTTTTCGGAGATCATTGCACTGGCAAAGACCTGCAAGGCGCCGGAACAGTTGGATGACCTGACGATCGTCGGCGGATTTGCGCACGATCAGGTGCTTGCGCTTGCCGATAAGATCGTGGACGCCGTCAAGTCCGGCGCGATCAAACGGTTCATCGTCATGGCGGGCTGTGACGGACGCTATAAGAAACGCGAGTATTTTACGCAGGTTGCCGAAAAGCTGCCGAAGGATACTGTGATCCTGACTGCCGGTTGTGCGAAATACCGTTACAACAAACTGAACCTCGGAGACATCGGCGGCATTCCGCGTGTGCTGGACGCCGGACAGTGCAACGATTCTTATTCGCTGGCAGTGATCGCGCTCAAACTGAAAGAAGTTTTCGGGCTTGCCGATGTGAACGATCTGCCGTTGTCATTCGACATTGCATGGTATGAACAGAAAGCGGTTGCCGTGTTGCTCGCGTTGCTTGCGCTCGGCTTTAAGAATATCCGTCTCGGCCCGACGCTTCCCGGATTCCTGTCTCCCGGAGTTGCCGGAGTTCTTGTCAGGAATTTCGGAATCAAGGGAACGACGGAACCGGATGCCGACATCAGGGATATGGTCGGATAAAATTTCGGCTTGAACACCGCCGGCGGAAAGTGCAAACGCCGGTAAAGGAATATCCGTCAGGCGGATACGAGAAGGGACCTGAAAGAAGGGGCGGAAGCTGTTTCACTTCCGCATACCGGACTTTCAGGTCCCTTGTTTTCAGTATGAGCGCATACTGTCGGCGTCGAAATAAGTTTCGTGCCGCGGAATATCGATGGACTTTCCGTGATCGGAGGAGAGAGGCGGATCTGTTGCCAACTGGAGACGGCCGGCGGAAAGATCGGAAAGACGCTCCATCGTGTCTTTATAGGAGTCGCGGATTTTTTCGGGCACATTGGTGCCGGGGCCGCGTTTGTAAAGCTCGTATTCCGCGATGCGGAGAGTCCATTCCGCAACCAGGCCGTCGGCGGGCAGCGGAACTGCATAGCGGACGCTTGCAAAGCTTTCGACCACGGCTTCCGCACGGGAAAGAATCGTTTCCGCGAGACTTTCCAGTTCGGCTTCCGGGACATTGGCGAGATTCATCAGTTTTGTCGGAGTGACTCTTTCCCTGAAGGTCTCGAATGAAACATATTTTCCCATGTCAGTTTCCTTTTTTGAAATGAGCGGAAATCCGGAGGAAGGAAAAACTTTCTCCTTCCCCCGTGAAGTCGCATTGTCTTATGCGGCGGCTCCGCCTTTGCAGATCAGATGCGGGAAGGCGAGGAACGCTTCGCCGCGCGCATCCGTACCGTAGATATACTCCTTGCGGCAGAATACATTTTCGTCGGTTTCACTGTCGAGAGAGACCAGGTTCGGCTGTTTTCTCTGCTGGACGAAGAGCGGTTTCAGGATACCGTTTGTGGCGGCAAGGAACCAGAGATCCTCATAGTCGCCGGAGAGTTCCGGCAGAACCAGCAGTTCCGCGCTGCCGTTCCACGGGTTGTCCGTTGCGCCTACTCCGGCGGTGAGTTCTTTCAACTGAAGACGGTCTTTCAGGATACCGAATGCGGTGGCTTCGTTTTTCGGGCCGACGATCAGCAGGTTCGGGATGACTCCGAGATTTCTGCCGTTGTGCCCTCTGAATTCCATCATGCTCTTGCGTACCGCGGCGTAATTTTCCGCGGAGAGTCCATCGGTGGTTTTGTTGGCGATCGTGAATTCACCGTAGGTTCTGGTGGTGGAGAAAAAGTCTGTGTCGTCGATCCATTTCGGATTGGAGACGAGCGCTTCCACCGCAAGATCCTGCCAGAGCTTGCCTGCGTTGTAACCCATCTGGGCGATGAGCGTGGAGTAGATTCCATACTGATCGTCTTCGATGTCATTGCGCGGAATGGAGACGGTGTCCTCGAAATCGCGGTTGACGACTTCGATTTTCCTGGATGAGACATTTTTGAGCTGACGGTCGCCGATCCATTCGCGCATTCCTCCGAACTGTTCGAGGAAAGGATAAACGTTCGCGGCTGCGCCGGACTGGATTGTGCCGCAGAATTTCTGCCAGGTATCAGGCACGGTTTCAATGCCGGAGGCGAAGTTCATGCTGAAGCTCTTGAAGAGGAAGTCCATATTTTTTCTGTTGATATCCATATTGTGAAAACCTTTCTGTTATGCGATGACCTGATTGCCGATTTCGACGATGACCTGGGAATCCGCATCGATTTCACGGAGGATTCCCGCCTTGATCTTGTTTGTGCCGCCCGCTTTGCCGACCGTGTGGTCGTCGATGGCGTAGACGGTTTTATTGATGTCCGCATGGGTCAGTTTTTCCGCTTCGGCGGAGGCATTGTCGAATTTGAATACGCCGCTTTTGGCGATTACTCTGCCGTCGGCGGTAAAACCTTCGGCGCGCCCGATGACGATGAGCCCGGCGGCATCCGCGGCGGGTTCCGCCTTGTTGGTCGAACCGTTGATCGCAACCATGGAGCCGGTGTAGATTTTTGTATTGTCCTTGACGGTTCTGGTGCGATGAAGTTTCTGCGTGTGGCAGAGGATTTCCGTGGTGTTTCTTGCGTTGGAGAGAGCAGTCATTTGCATGTTCCTTTCTTCTTTTTCATTGCTTTGAGCTGTTTTTCCGTGAGTCCGAGCAGACGGACAATCTTATTTTCTTCCGGTGTGAGTTCCTCCGCGTCTTCCTTTTCTCTGGCGGGGGCTTCTTCGGTGTCCTTGTTGTCGGGAACGATCCGCGGCGCGGCGTCGCTCCATGCCTGAAACGCATTCAGGTCGTTCATTGCGAAGTCCTGCGCCCACTGGCGCATGCTTTCCGTGAGCTTGCCGTCGCTGAACGCCGCCCGCACCGCTTCCTTTGCATCGGACGCGATGAGTTCGTTGAGTTTGCTTTCGGCCTCTTCGAGAGATTTGAGGTCATAGAGTTTGAGAAATGTGGAGACCTTCTCCGCCGCCGCGTTCAGTTCGTCAATTTTGCGAAGGACAGCTTCCTGCTGTTCTTCCTGATCCGCGTCTGCGAGAGAAAGGAGACCGAGTTTTTGCAGAATCCCGTTCATGTTTTTTCCTTTCATGAGGTTGTTGTGTGTGTGCTGCGGCTCCCGATTTGCGTCATCTGCTGCGGAATCAAGGTCGTCGGCTGCGAGAGCCGGAATCATGTGCATCGCAGGATGGTTCGTCAGTGCCACCGAGTGAATCGCCGACACATTTTTCCCGCTTCGGGAGAAATAAAGTGTCGGTGAAAAATATCTGTATTCGCCGTTGAGGAGGAACTTTTCGGCTTCTCTGGTCCAGTATTTGACTTTTGCGCAGAGTCCTTCGGCGTTTTTGTAAAGTTCTCCGATCCAGCCTGCCGCCGGAGCTTTGCCGCCGCTGAGCGACTGATGTTCGAAGTCGATGACCAGATCCCGTCCGCGCGAGGCGAATTCGCGGATCACGCCGTCGGCGTCCTCTTCCCTGAAATCGAATTCCCCGCGTATGCCGCCTTTCGTGAATGCCGTTTTCCCGTAGCGGATCAGGAGCATCGACTCCGGCAGTGTGCGGAGATTGGTGTCCGCGACCGGAGATGTTCCGTCGAAAAATGCCAGTCTGCTGAGTTTCATTTCATATTGCCTTTCTGTTCTGTGTCTGATTGTTTTCTGAGTTCGATTTTGAATGTTTTTTCGATCCATTCCGGTGAGAGCGCAAATCCGCTGTCCGTGAGTGTTTTCACGATCTGCGCTTTTTCCGTCAGATTCTCCGGCGAGGAGTAGTCCAGCGTGAATGCGAGTGTTCCCGCCGTGCCGTAACGGAAACGTTCGAGCGGCGCAAGAATCTGCGCGTTGACCGTTTCCATGAGATTCCGGCAGTCGGCTTCGAGGATGTCGCGGCGGACGTTCTCCTGAATCTGCCCCTTGCTGAATCCGGATGCGCTGTCGCTGGATGCCGTCTGACCGAGGATGAGCAGGGCGAACAGTTTGTCGATGTAGTCCATCCAGGACTGATAATCGGAGGAGGTCCCGCCGGAGGGGTTCAGTATCTGGAGTTCGGAGCCTTCCGTCACGACGCCCGTTCCGTCGGAGCCGATCTTGGCAAGCGACTGGAGGATGGCGGAACGGACACTTTCATTCTCGAAATCGTCGTCGCGGATTTTTGCGATGATGAACGGAATGCCGAATTTTTCGAGATAGCGTGCCCGGTCCCTCATCGCATAATGCTTGAAGAAGTAGAGCCAGACCAGCGGACGGAGCAGCCCCCCGCGTGAACTGATTCCCGACTGGAGCTTGTGCGAGTGCAGGACGAACTGGTTGGGATGGTACTCCGCGAGAGAACGGATTTTCCCGGATACCGTCATGAGCGCCGGATTGCCGGACAGGTCGAACTGCCAGTTGGAGGGATCGACTTTCCTGAATGCGGAGATGTCCGCGCCGCCTTCGCCCCAGATGATTGCCGCGCCGGAGTAGCCGAGCGCCAGAGCATCCAGCAGGTGCCGCATCAGTGCATGGAGTCCGGCTTTTTCAAGAATCGCCCGGACTTCGGCTGTGCGTCTTGCATCGGTTCCCTGAATCGTCCAGTCGCACGCCAGAACCGCAAGGATGCGGGTCTGCATGTGGGCAGTGACCGTCGGCTCCTTTTCTAGCAGGTTCCGGTAGAGCGCCGCCAGTTCGGACGGTGCGCCTTCGTTTGCCGCGGAGAGCAGGCGCCGGATCAGCCCCGCAGTCAGTTTCGGGTTGGCCAGGGCATCCCAGGAGCAGGTGAATTCGTCGAATTCCGCGCTTGTGTTCCGGGGGACGGACCTGATGTTTTTGCGGACCCTCTCCTCGTGGGAAAGTCCGGACGGTGCCCGGTATTTCATAACCGGCGTCAGTGCTGCTGTTTCTTTTTTTGTTGTCATGAGAAAATCTCCTGTGTTTACTATTCTGCAAGCGTCAAACAAAATGATGGGAAAATCGCTGTATTTTCCCTTCCGGAAGAAGATAAAAAGGTGATTTTGAACTCAAAAAATATTTTTAAAAAACTTGAAGAGCCGTAAAAGAGAAGTAAATTACAAACACTGAAAAAGGGGGGCATGGAGCCGTTGGGGAATATCCTTCTGTGCGGATTCCTTGAGAAAAAGAGAATCTGGGAGCTTTCTTATTATGTTGTTTCTTATTTTAAGTGTTGTGATCGTCCTGTCCGTTTCTTTCCTCTGTTCCATGGCGGAGGCTGTCCTGCTGAGCATCAACGTCAATTCGCTGGCATCGGGGCGGAATCGGACTTCACCGGCTGTGATCGCCGCATGGAAACGCATGAAAAGCAATATCGGGCGCCCCATCGCGGCGATCCTGATTCTGAATACGGTAGCCAATACGGGCGGTTCCGTGGTGGCGAGTGCTGCGTTCATCAAAGTGTTCGGCGAAAAATGGCTTTGGACTTTTTCTCTCGGCATGACGGTTGCGATTCTTTTCGGGACCGAAATCCTCCCGAAGATCATAGGTGTCGGTTACTGCCGCTTCATCGCCCCGCTGCTGACCGCTCCGCTGGAGTATGCCACGAAAATCCTGCATCCCGTTATTCTGCTGACGGAGTGGTTCACGAAACCTTTCAAAGCGAAATCCGAAGGATCGCAGGTGACAAGCGCCGATATCCTGACGCTTGCATCCATGGCGCGCGCCGGAAAAGCGATCGGCATGGAGCAGGAGAACATCATCGTGAATGCGATCCGGCTGAGCCACTCTCCCGCGACGACCGCCATGATTCCGCGTGATAAAATTCGTTACATCATCAACGGCATATCCCTTGAGGAGAACGAGAAGCGTCTCGGCGGCGTGCTGACGAATACCCGTTATCCGCTCTGTTCGGAGGACTCCATCGATTCGATCATCGGGACGATCAATCATAAGAAATTCGCTCTGGCGCATGGCGAGAAATCTTCCGACTTTACCTCGATGGCGCGTGAACTGATTCTGATTAACCCGGATGTGACGCTTCTTCAGGCGTTGCAGACGATGATCCGGGCGAAGTCGCATATGATCTTCGTCAAAGGCGGCGACGGCAAAATCGCCGGGCTGCTGACTTTGGAAGACATTACCGATGAACTGGTGGATGTCGCTCTGCCCGATTGAAGAAGGCTTCGTTTCTCTTATTCCGGGGAAAAAGCGGTGGCGCCCTGCGGCTAAAATATTTGTAAAAAAGTCTGAATCTGAACTGCATTTTTGATTTTCGCGTTTATATTACTTCACGTATCATCAATAAAGGCGGTTTTGCAAATGGGAATGGAAAGTATCAACGATATTTCAAATCTGATTATTCAGGGATGGGGATACGCGAAAAATGCAGTGGAATTCGCGATCATCACCGTGATGATCTATTTTGTCCTTTACTTCCTGCGCGGGACCCGTGCCGTGAGCGTGCTTGCCGGCATTATCATGATCCTGCTGTTTACGACTTTCCTGAGCCTTACGCTGAATCTGGAAGTCTTCGGCTGGCTTCTGGAAAACCTGTGGACCGTTTTCTCCACGGCTATGATCGTGATTTTCCAGCCGGAACTCCGGCGCGCATTCGCACAGCTCGGCAGTCATATCGGACGGCATAAGAAGATTGAACAGAAAGAGGCGATCGAGGAGATCGTGAGCGCCGTGATGCAGATGTCGTTCCGCCGCTGCGGCGCACTGATCATTTTCGAGCGCCAGATCGGTATGGCGGCGATCATCAACAGCGCCGTTGCGCTGGAAACCAAAATCAATTCCCTGCTGGTGCAGTCCATCTTCTACCCGAATTCACCGCTCCATGACGGTGCTGTGATTGTGCGGCAGGGCATTATCGCCGCCGCACACGCGATTCTGCCGCTTTCGCAGGATGAGACCGGGACCCGTGACTTCGGGACACGTCACCGCGCCGCAATCGGCGTGACGGAGGAGACGGACGCGGTCGCCGTGGTTGTCTCCGAGGAAACGGGAACCATCAGCGTGGCTTACCGCGGACGCCTGATCCGCAATCTGTCCGAGACGGATCTGCTGGCTTTCCTGAAGAAGATGCTGATCGATCCGAAGCAGGTCAGTTCGATTTACGAGAAATTCAGCGATCTGGACGATCAGAAGACTCTTGCGTTGAGTTCCGTGGATGACGAGGAGGATCATGATGTCATCAAGTAGAAATTTCTGGAGGCGGGTATGGGACAGGGTTCCGATGTTTTTCAAAGAGAACATCGGGCGGAAACTTGCCGCACTGTTTCTTTCCACGCTGATTTACGGATCGGTCAGGAACAAGGTCGATTCCCATGTCTATATCAAAGATGTGCCGGTGCGGATCACGATGCCGGACAATCTGGTGCTGATGGATGACGCGCCGCGTTTTGTGACGGTCAAGCTGAACGGCAGCAAGATGGTGACGCAGGGGGTGACGGAGAATGACATTTCCATTGATGTGAGGGTGGTCCCCTCTCTCTATAAAAGCGGCTCGAATATTTATCCGCTTACGATTTCCCTGCGGGACATCAAGACTCCGTTCGGCACGAGTCCCGTTTCCGTATCGCCGAGCAAGTTCAATCTTGCCGTCAACCCGCTGGTGAGCAAAATGGTAGAGGTGACTCCGGATTTTGAATCCAAGCCCGGACTGCCGTCCGGCTATGCCATCGGCAAAGTTTCGCTGAACCCGAAAATGGTCAGGATCGAAGGGGCGTCGTCGATCCTGCGGGGGATCACTGACATCAAGACCAAACCGATTCCCCTGGGAGGCATTACGCAGAACTTCGATTACATGGTGGATCTGGCTCTGGACAAGAGTCAGGCGTTGACGGTCAGTCCGCTGACCGTGATGGCGCAGGTCGAAGTGATACGTTCCCACGAGCAGAGGCGCTTTTCGGCGGTGCCGGTCCGTGTGCTGGCTTCCTCGACGGACAGGACGAATCTTGAATATGAGATTGTCTCATCGCCGAATGTCGAGATCACGGTCAGCGGTTTGAAAAACCTGATCGAAACGATGCGCAAAGATGATTTGAAGCCGTATGTCGATATTTCCCGGTTCGACAAGCCGGGACTTTATAATGTTTCAGTGAAATGCTGGTCCGACCGTGACGGCGTGAACATCCGGAGTATTTATCCGGAGTCCATCAGCGTCAAAATTGAAAAATCGGCGGCGAAATAAACGACAGGAGTTTTTTAGATATGAGCGACAATGAAACTGCTCCCGCATCCAATTTCATTCATGAGATGATCGACGGGGAGATCAAGACTGGCAAATCCGACGGCAGGATCGTAACCCGTTTCCCCCCGGAACCGAACGGATACCTTCATATCGGCCATGCAAAGTCGATCTGCCTGAACTACGGCACCGCGCAGAAATACAACGGCACGTTCCACCTCCGCTTCGACGATACGAATCCGACCAAAGAGGACACCGAATACGTGGAGTCCATCATGGAGGATGTCCGCTGGCTCGGCGCGGACTGGAAGGACAAACTGTTCTTCGCTTCGGATTATTTCGAGAAGTTTTATGAGTATGCCGTTCAGTTGATCAAGCTCGGCAAGGCGTATGTCTGCGAACTTTCCGATACCGAGATGCGCGAATACCGCGGCACATTGACGGCTCCCGGAAAAGAGAGTCCCTACCGCAACCGTTCCGTTGAAGAAAACCTTGATCTGTTTGCCCGTATGCGCGCCGGGGAATTTGAAGACGGTTCCAAAGTTCTGCGTGCCAAGATCGATATGGCGTCTCCGAACATTCACATGCGCGATCCGGTCATTTACCGTATCCGGCATACGTCCCATCACAGAAGCGGCGATCAATGGTGCATCTATCCGATGTATGATTTCGCACATCCGCTGGAGGATGCGATCGAACACATCACCCACTCGATCTGCACTTTGGAGTTCGAGATTCACCGTCCGTTCTACGACTGGCTTCTGGAGAGCCTGGTTCCCGCGCCGCGTCCGCAGCAGATTGAGTTTGCTCGCCTGAACCTGACGAATACGGTCATGAGCAAGCGCAAGCTGCTGGAACTCGTGAAGGAACACAATGTGTCCGGCTGGGATGATCCGCGTATGCCGACGATTTCCGGTCTCCGCCGCCGCGGTGTCCCGCCGGAGGCAATCCGTGCTTTCTGCGAGGGAATCGGAGTGACGAAATACAACAGCCTCACGGATCTCTCCCTGCTGGAATATTATATCCGCGAGAATCTGAACAAGACCGCGAAGCGCGTCATGGTTGTCATGAATCCGCTGAAGGTGATTCTTGACAATTATCCCGATGATCTGGTCGAGGAGATGGACGCGGTCAACAATCCGGAGAATCCGGAAGACGGCACCAGAAAAGTCCCGTTCTCGAAAGTTCTTTATATTGAACGCGACGATTTCCGCGAGGAGGCGCCGAAGAAGTTCTACCGTCTTGCTCCCGGAGCCGAAGTGCGCCTCCGTTATGCGTATTTCGTGAAATGCGTCTCTGTGGACAGGGACGGGAACGGAGAGATCACGGCGGTTCACTGCACCTACGATCCCGAGACCAGGGGCGGCAATGCTCCCGACGGACGCAAGGTCAAGGGAACGATTCACTGGGTTTCCGCGAAACACGCCTTCAATACGGAAGTCAGATTGTATGACCGTCTGTTTACGGTTGAGAATGTCGGAGATATTCCCGAGGGCGAGGACTACCGCAGTTACCTGAATCCCGATTCCCTGAAAATTGTCCGTGGCGCCATGATGGAGCCGTCCCTGAAAGAAGCGAAGAAAGGGGATCGTTTTCAGTTTGAGCGGATCGGTTATTTCTGTGTGGACAGCAAGGATGAGTTTGAAGAAAAACCGGTGTTCAACCGCACTGTCCAACTGAAGGATTCCTGGGCGAAGATCGAAGCCAAAAAGAATTGACCGGCGATCGTCTCATGACTTGAAGAACCGCAAGGCAGTCCGCCTTCCGTGTTCTTCAAGTCTTTTATTATTCTCTCCTGCTGTCATTTTTCCGGGACAAAGTAATGACGGTAGGTACGGCAGTGAATTTTCTCGCCTGGTTTGAAGAGTTTACTGTTAATTGCCCATGGATAGATTTTTCCGGTGCGATGGTAAAGAAAAAGCCCGGTATCCGTATGCTTTGCACGTTCTGCCGGAATTCCAAGCCCCGCATCCGTCATGTATCCGATGGCGAAACCGAGAGACGGAGCTCCGTTTCCTTCAAGAATCTGCAAGAATCGAACGGGGAAATGCCCTGGGACTTTGCAGTGTTCCCTCTTGATGTAAATGGTTTTTGAGAGTTTCCTGCTGTAATCGATTCCGGCGGCAAAGTCAATGCCGTCAACAGGAAGGACTCCTTCAATAATCAAACGATGGGTTGCGTATCCGGAACTGTCCAGTCTGGCGGCCTGTACAAAGCCGGTTGCACTGATATATGCTTCACGCTTCATTTCCGCCTGATGGTCGATGACACAGCGTCCATCGGGTGTGAATGTGTAAGTAATTGTCTGCGTGAGAACCGAATCCAGGCCGGGAGCATCTGCTCTTATTTCACTGCCGGGATGATCCAGGAGTTCATTCAGCACCGCATCGGGCGCAATGATGTCGGAGACTTCTCTGACGGTAAACACTTTTGCCTGAATGTTTTCGCCGGGCGAGACGCTTTTTCCATCTGCAAGATATTGGCGTTCCGCAAAACGGAGCGCAGGAAAAAGCTGATGCAGAGAGACGGAATAATCATGAAGCGTATGTGTTTTACCGCGCAGTCTGCCTTTGGGATTGCTGAAACTGAAATACCAGCGATCCTTTTTTCCGAGATTCTCGGGAATGAATACCGCCTGTTTTGCGCTGCGTATCTGGTACAGGTAAAATTTCTTTCCGTCTTCATCGGTAAACTCCGTTCCCCGATCGACGGCTGCAAGTCCATGCGGCTGTTTGAACGTGAGCAGTTTGCAACGCGGTTCGCCGTGATTGCCTCCCAGATAGACATCATTGAGTTTCCAAGGGGCGACATCGTCACTGTGGTAGAAGATACGGTAGGAGCGTTTTGGGGACATCAGAGTCGTTCTGCGAAAATTCAACTGTCCATTTCTGCCGGGACGCAGTTCCTGTACCAGTTTATATTCTCCGTTAAACGGCATCTCAAGGTCGAAACAGCCAGGAGATAACGCTTTCACTGTTAATTTTGCTTCCGATGCGGCAAGAGCGATTGTCAGAAGCGACAACAGAATTGATGAGTGGATTTTCATTTTTTCTCCAGTTTGAATATTTTAGTGGTTCCGGCATCCATGCGGCAGGAAAAACTGCGGGCATTCTCTGCATGCCGCATTCCGGAATAGATTTCTGTCACGTCATAATGTCCCGGCAATGTGATCCGGGTGCGTCCGGTGGAGACTGCATGGAGCATAAGATATCCCGCATTGACGCTGAGTATATCGAAATCCCGTGCATAAACATGGACTCCCGCATAATCGCATAACCCGGTCAGGAGTTCCTTGCTCAACGGCATCAGGGAATAAACGGAACGCCAGTCGGAATGTTCTTTTACCGCCAGAGCAGGCATGCCGTTGACCTCGCCCAGTATCCGTGCTCCGGGATCATTGACGGCAAATGCGGGCGCCGCAAGATAGGTCGTCCCGGCGTTGGACGCATATCTTGTGATTGGATGGTTCCGGTCCGTGATTTTCAGTTTCGCCTGATGTTTTCCGGGAAGTTCCCTGAGTTCAATTCCGGTCAGCGTCTTCATCGCATTGACATTACGCCCTGTTTCCGTGATGTATCCCGGTGCATAACACCAGACTGCAACTGCATTGTTCCGTTTTACTTTCGCTTCAATATTTTTTCTCAGTGTTTTATCGGTTCTGTAACAGTTCAGGAAGATGTAGAGCCGGTAATCGGGCATTTGCGGATGGCTAAGATCGCCGGACAGATAAAAGTCTGCCGGAGCTCCCATCTGGAAGGAGCCGCGATATGCCTGCTGCGCATGATCGGAGATGAAGCTGCCTTTGACACGGTTCAGCTCAAGAAGGCTTTCCTCGTCCCAAATGAAGGCAACCTGCGCAACTGTCTTCCGGTTATGGTTCAGAGCCTCATTGACAGCCTTCCGGGAGCGTGCAACAGTGTTCATCGTCAGTTCGTCATGGCACCAGTCCGGTTCAAAAAGCAGCCACCAGTTTCCAAGATTTTTTGTCAGGGCAAGCCCGGTATCGCGTTTGAAGATTTCCGCTGTTTCCGCTGCGCTTTCACTGCGTCCGTCCGTTGCGGTGAAACAGAAGTGAGTGCGCAGGTCGTCTTCCTGCCATGGCATTTTTCCATGAAGTATTGCAGATGCCGCCCAGGGATTAACGCAGCCGCCATATTGACCGCCTCTGCGTTCGTTGTAGGTGATCGGGGTGACGATAACATCAATCTCCGGCGTGTTCAGAACCTGTTCCGTAATCAGGAGTCCGCTGTTGTAAAGTTTTTTGGGGGTTGCTGAAAAGCTGTATCCATTATAGAGAAAGACCAGTTTTCTGCCGTTGCAGTTTTGTTTGATCGTCTTTGCCGCGCGGCGAATCGCATCAATGGTTCTTGTGCACATATAACGGCGGAAATCATAAATATCATGCCGCAGCTTCCTGTCGATGAAAAAATCGGGTTCATCCAGTTTGTCCCGTAACTCAGGTGAAGGAACCCGGGCGTTGTCGAAGTCAATGCCGTTCCGGTTCCAGGCTTTCCTCAACAGGCTGACGTCATTCCGGTACTTCTGTCTCAGCCATTCGCGGAAACTCTTTGCCGTTGCTTTTGAAAAACCGACAACCATGCCGTAAACTCCTCCGGGCCAGTACCATTCGCCTGATTCCCCGCCGCCGGGAAGATACCCGAACACCCTGTCTGCGTAAGGGGACGCTTCCACATGTCGGACCAGCGCCGCAAGATATTCAGACGCATGGCGTTCCCAGACATCGGAACCCAGCGGGCCTCCGCCGATGTTATTGCTGATCCTGGAACCTATGACACTCTTTTCTATTTCATCCGGATACGCCTGATTGAACCATGAGGGCGGACGGAGAAGCGCCCATACCATAACCCGCGCCTCGGGATTTCCGGCGACAGTCGCCTGCATGGATGCGTCAATCGCGGAGAAATCATACTTTCCCGCGCCTTTCCAGCATTTTTCAGGATTCACGGCAAGATTGACCAAATCGACTCCCGCCGCTGCAAAATCACGGATATTGCATGTCAGTTTCTCCATTCCGCGTTTCGATGCGGGGGAAAGCTGGAGCGGAAAGTAAAGCCTGCCGCCGATTTCAAGAACCGGAGCGCCGTTATGCATGTGGATTTTTGCATCGGCACCGCCTTTGCGGACGGCGCCGGAAAGATCCGGCAGGATCTTTTTCTCATATTCTGCCGTGAGTTTGAGTTTCCGTTTAAATTCCGGATCATAGCCGGGGGCCGGAGGATAGGCATTGCAGTCTGCCAGCATGATTTTTCCGGAGCTGTACTTTGCCTGTTCCCGGCGTCGGAGCTCTTCCAGTTCCCCCGCTTCAAGCGCCCGGTCGAATAAATGGATGTCATTGATCAGCATATCGCCTGTCAGGTAGCCGAGTTTGCTGTGCGGTGAAAGGCGTTCCGAACCGATGTACAACCGCGGCGAACTGCTGGTCAACGTTTTGCACGAGCTGACATTGCGGCAGTTCAGAATCCCGTTCAGGTAGATTTTGGTTTCCCCGTCTTTGAACGTCACCTGGAGCAGATTCCATTGATCCGGGCGGGCGTGGTCAGCAGTCAGGCGCCATTCTTTGCGTCCGTAGCTCATGTCGCGTGGAATCGGACCTGTTACATACAAGCCTTCCCAATGTCCGGGGTTCGCAGGATCCTTGTAGCTGAAAGACGGAAAGATCCAGCGGCATTGGAGAAGGAAATCTATCTTCCCGTTATGATAGCCGCGCATCAGCAGAGGATTGTCCCATGCCTTGCCGCGTCTCAGAAACCAGAGGGAAATCGTCAATTCCCGCTTAAGTTCAGGGAAATTGCCTTCAATATAAATATTGGCAGCCGGCGCGATGCGTAATGCCCCGTTCTGAACTTTCAAGGTCGTTCCGTTGTCTGCGACACAGCGGAAGCTGCCCCGGGCAGCCGGATACTGTTGTTTGCCTGATGCTTCAGAAAAATTGAAATGAAATATTTCTGCGGATGCGGCGGAAAATGCAAATACAGTCGAAATTGCGGCTGAAAACAGAAACTTTTTCATGATTTTGACGGCTCCTTAATAGGTTGTGACCATTTTCATATTTTTGCGATTGAAATAATAACGGACTTTGCTTGCCTTCATTCCGCCTTCATCAAGTGCAGCCGCATGTCCGTCTGCGAAAGTCATGTTGACGCGTTTGGCTGCATGAGCTGCATTTGCAACCCCGCCGTCTGTTGAAACGTAACTGGTTCCTCCGGTCAGATGATAATGCTGAGCTAAAGAAGAACCCGTCTGGCGGACGGAATCAAGATAAATCGGATAAAGGGCAGGACTTACCTGTGCATATTCTATTCCTCCGGCATATAAGATGACCGGATTGCGGAAGATATTGGTGTCATAACGGGAGCGGGCGCCGTAAGTCATGCCGTAATTGCCATTGAACCTGTATGGCATGAAACTGGGGCAAACCATTACTTTCGTGTTCGGCAGGTACTTTTCCTGAATCAGGCGCTGGGCGTAAAAAAGATTGGATGAAGATTCATAAGCACGCGGCATCCAGCCCTTGAAGTCTTCTGAATAGATGAAAGATGATGTTCCGAGTTGTTTCAAGCTGCTCAGACACGAAATTGATCTTGATTTTTCCCTGACCAGATTCAGTGCCGGCAAGATCATTGCCGCCAGGACGGCGATGATTGAGATGACGATGAGAAGCTCTATCAGTGTGAACAATGTTTTTTTCCCCCCTGTTTTGTTTTCCGGCATTTTTCCCTCCTGTCATTGTTTTGATGTTTCCGTTTTGTTCCATATCCGATTCGGCGGCGCAGTTGTTTTTCCCGGAAAAAACTCCGGTCTCACCGAAATTGTCCGGAAACAGTTTCGGGAGGAACCGGCAATCTGTTCCAGAAGGCACTGCGCCGCTTCGGAGCAGACATCGGACATCCGGCAGGAAAAACTTGTAATATGGCAATCCAGATCGGCATACGGCGACTGATAATCATTGAATGTCCCGATCACGCTGACGTCCGATGGAACGCGCAATCCCAGTTTTTCCAGCGCCCTTATGGTACAGACGGCGCGCCAGTCGTCCATGCAGATGAATGCGCTCGGCGGTTCCGCCTTACCCTGAAAGGCTCTTTCAAGGTAAGGTATGTAATCCTGCGTTGAAGAAATATCCTCCCCTTGCAGAATTCCATTGACCTTTTCCCGCTGCCATGCGATCAGATATTCCTCCCGCACCGGCAGGCCGAAACGCTTCAGCCCCTGGAGATAACCTGTCATCCGGTCCTCCGAATACTGCATCTCCATCTCATTGGTGACGAATGCAATCCTGCGGTGTCCGAGGGAGTGCAGATGTTCGACCGCAAGCACCCCCAGACTTTCATAATCCGGTTTGACCCAGTTTCCGGGAAGCAACGGATCAATGAACTGGATTCCGACATGCGGACGGGGAGCGATATACCGCTTCCAGAATTCAGGAACAAGCGGACCGTAGAAGATGATTCCGCCGATGTCGTTGTTGATGAGGCAGGGAGGCGGAGTCCAGTCCAACCCTACATAGGCGAAGAGCAGATTGTATCCGTGCGGCAGAAGAACCCTGTTGATGCCGTTGAATTTCGGCAGAAAACTATTGTCGCTCCGGAAAACGTCTTCGGAGGACGCCGTGGCAAAGGAGAGAAAAAGAATCTGCCTCTGCGCAAGCTTCCTGTCCGGATGCGCACTCCGTTCTTCGGGAGGGACGACGAAAGAGCCGACACCTTTGATCTTGCGCAGAAGTCCTTCCTTCACCAAATGATCCAGGGCGCGGCGAACAGTGTTCCTGCTGATCTTGTAATGGGCCGCCAGCTCCGTTTCAGGAAGAATCGGCTTTCCGACCGACAGGCGGTTGCTGAGGATATCTTGCCGGAGATCCTCCAGCAGACTGCCGCAGGCTCCTGCTGTCCTGATCCCTGTTCTGATTGTTTGAACATCTTGTTTCATGGATGACCTTTTTGCTGTTCTGTTTAATTATATCTGTTTTCAGGATTTTGTCAAGGGGAATTTCTCAAAAAAAGGACATGATTTCAATATATTTTAATCTGTTTATAATACGAAAACGGTTCATTTTGTGTGGTAACAGGCTGCACATGTGCCAGAATGAGGCAGATGACAGGCTTCGCCTGCATTCGGTAAACAGGGAATCATGCCATTTTATAAGATTGCCGGACTTGAAGATGACGATGATACCGTAACTGAATATGGAGAATGCGTTCTTTTATTTCCATTTCCTGAGCCGGTATTCTTTGGGGGAGAGACCTGTTCTGGCTTTGAAAAAACGGGAAAAGTAAAAGGGATCGGAAAAGCCGGTCAATTCCGCAATCTCGTAGACTTTCAGTTCCGTTTCCACGAGGAGACGCCGCGCTTCCTCCAGTTGTTTCCGCAGAAGATAGGCTCCGGGAGAGATGTGGAACTGTTTCTGCCAGACGCGCAGGAAGGTGCGGGGAGACATCCCGTGACGGCGGGCAAGTTCATTAAAATCAATCTTTTCCGTGAAATGGAGATCAAGATGGGACGCGATGCGGCAGATCGCCTGTTTCTGCGGAGAATCCGCTTCACTCTGCGGGAGCGAGGCGTTCAGAATCGTTTCATGAAGCAGTTCCGCACACCGGAAATCCAGGCGGTCCGCATTTCCCGGAAGGCGGATTTCCCGGCAGAGGCGGAAGATCGCATCCAGAATCTCTTTGACGCGCGCCGACGGTTCCAGATGCGTAATGAAATGTTCCGGCCTTGACTGAAAAAATGCGAAATGACGGAGTGCCGTCCGGCTGTAACTGAAAAACAGTTTTTCACACGGCCCCGGATTGCACTGACGGAAAAGCGGTCCCGGTGTGATGCACGCCACTGCGGGGATCGGCGCGGAGTAACGCCGACCGTCCATCTCATAGGACGCCAGCCTGAAGTTTGCGGACAGAATGACTCCGATATTGACGGTATCGCGCTTCAATGCCCGGAATGCCGGCGGGTCCTGAGTGCTGTATCCGATCGACAGCAGCGGCGGCACCAGTTGCGCAAGACGTTTTTCCGAATCCAGCCGAAAGGAGAAATGATTCATGAAAAATTCCTTTTTTTTCTGAAATGATAGCATATATGGCGGAAAAATCCATGTTCTTGTCTGTATTTTTCATGTTTTTTTCTTCTTTTATGGCGTATAATGAATGACAGGAAAAATTAAATCAGGAGCCTGATGATGAAAATAGATGTTCCGGTCGTAAAAAGTGTTGATGTCCTGCTGGTCGGTGGAAGCCTGGAAGGGGTAAAGAACGCCTTGGAAGCGAAAGCGGAAAACCGTTCCGTTTTCTGCGTGACGCCGTATACTTATCTTGGGGATGACCTCTGTGCTCATTTCGATTTTCAGAGCCCGAAGTCCGAAGCATTCCGTTATTTTTTCGGCGATGCAGAGTGTATGGCGCCGATGCGGATCAAATCGGCATTGGAGCGGAGATTCA
The DNA here is from genome assembly GCA_003526375.1 of Lentisphaeria bacterium. Lineage (GTDB taxonomy): Bacteria > Verrucomicrobiota > Lentisphaeria > Victivallales > UBA1829 > UBA11452. The sequence continues at coordinate 23,049 of DPDG01000062.1, read as the reverse complement.
TGGAGAGCGGGATCGGTTTTTTCTATCAGACTCATCCGGTGGAACCCGTTTACGATTCCAATGGCAATGTCGCCGGGCTTCTTGTCGCGAACCGGAGCGGATTCCAGATCATTGCCGCCAAAGTGATTCTTGATGCGACGGAACGCTCCCTTGCCGCCCGCGCCTGCGGAGTTCCCTGCAAAACATTTGTGCCGGGGAAATTCCGTGTGGAGCGTTTTGTCATGGGGAAGGCGGGGCATGATTCCGAAGCGACAATCGAAAAACTGCCTGCACAGTTCGAGGTCGAGGACCGGAAGTATGATGTGTTCAAAGTTTCCAAAGAGTTCTTTTTCGCCGGAAACAGCGCTTCGGATTTTGCGCGGGCGGAAGTCGGGATGCGGCGTCTGACATGGACACCGGAACTGGTTGCCGCTTCCGATCTCTGCCGTGTCGATTTGAATGACGGCGTTGCGGACGATTATTGCCCGGCACCATCCGTTCCAGTTGTGATTGCCGGGAGGAACTGCGGAGAGGAAATCAACCGTCTGCTGAAAGAGTCCGTTTCCGGCGAACCCTGCTGTTTCTCCGGGAAGGAGGAATGTCGGGAATGCGACATTGTACGCAAAGATTCGTATTTCCGTTTCAGTGATTGCCGGACGGTTTCTTATGACCTGAACCGGATTCCTGTGACGCAGCATACGGAGGTCGTTGTTGTCGGCGGCGGGACAGGCGGAGCTTCCGCCGTGATTGCCGCCGCCCGTTCCGGAGCAAAGACACTCTGCCTTGAATCCTTGTGGGAGCTCGGCGGCATCTGCACCGCGGGGAGAATCTGCACTTACTGGTACGGCAATCCCGTCGGCTTCACTCATGAACTTGACTGCGGGATCGCGGCAATGGGCGGGAATCCGCGTTTTGCTGCGGATTCCGGCAAGGCGGAGATCGAATGGAAGAAAGAGTGGCTGTTGCGTGAAGCCGACGATGCCGGCGCGGAAATTCAGTTCGGTACCCTCGCCGTTGCCGCCGCAATGAAAGACAATGTTGTCTGCGGAGTGGTTTGCGCAGGTCCCAGTGGTGTCGGACTCGTAAAAGCCGGAGCCGTGATCGATTCGACCGGCAATGCGGATGTGGCGGCGGCTGCCGGAGCCGAAACGAGGCACATGGCGCCGGAGGAGGCGTCGATTCAAGGCGCAGGGCTTCCGCCTGTGAGACCCGGCGGGCATACGACCAATACGGATTATCAGTTCATCTGCGAGCATGATGTGCTGGACCTGACCCGCGCTTTTGTCATGGGGCGTTCCAAATTTGAATCCGATTTTGACCTTGTCCAGATCGCGGATACGCGCGAACGCCGCCGGATCGTCGGAGACCTGACTCTCCAGCCGCAGGATTTTTATGGGAACCGCTGTTATTCCGACACTGTGACGATCGCCCGGAGCAATTTCGATACTCACGGCTTTATCGTGCATCCGATGTTCATGCTGAAACCGACGGCGCACGACCCGCATTTTGCCAAAGTCCCGTTCCGTGCGCTTCTGCCGAAAGGGTTGGAGGGGATTCTTGTGACCGGACTCGGAATCAGTGCTCATCGTGACTGTATGCCGCTGGTGCGGATGCAGCCGGATGTCCAGAACCAGGGATATGCCGCCGGGCTTGCCGCAGCGATGGCGGTTCAGGGAAATGTCCCGCTGCGTGGAATCCCGATGCGCGAGCTTCAGAAGAAACTGGCGGAAAAAGAGATTCTGCCGCCGGGAGTTCTTACGGAGACCGATTGTCTTCCGGGACCCGATGTTTCCGACCCGCACCATGAACTGGCGGCGGTTTTTCTGAACCCGGAACAATGGATTCCCGTTCTGAAAAAACGTTATGCGGAGAAACAGGCTCTGGAAGATGCAGCCCTGCTGGCGTTTCTCGGAGAGACGGATGGAGTGTCCCGGCTGGAACGCGAGATCGAAAAGACTCCGTGGGATGAAGGATGGAACTATAAGGGTATGGGGCAGTTCGGTGCCTCGATGAGTCCTTTGGATACGCTTCTGTTTGCACTTTCCGCGGTAGCGGACAGTCCGGTTTATGAGAAGAAGCTCCGTGACTTGAAGCCGGATCATGCGTTTTCCCATTTCCGGGCGGTCTGCCGTGCCCTGATGCGTCATCCGCATAAAGAATGCGCCGGAATGCTTGAGACTCTGCTCGGGACTCCGGGAATGGCAGGATGGGCGCAGAAAAATCTTGCCGATACGGTCAGGGCGAACCGTGCAGAGGTGGATGACACGACGGTGCGCAATTCCCAGTTGAAAGAGCTTTATCTGGCAAAAGCATTGGCTGCTTGTGACCCGTCCAATCCGTTTGCCGCCTCCATTCTCAAGGATTACGCAGACGGGCTTCAAGGCGTTTATGCCATTTTTGCCCGTTAAGGTCAGTGATTAGTGGTCAGTGGT
>DPDG01000062.1:0-20367 GCA_003526375.1 Lentisphaeria bacterium | reverse complement strand
ATTAGTGGTCAGTGGTCAGTGATTCTTAACTCTTAACTCTTAACTCTTAACTCTTTTACCGTTGTGCATAGCCGCGGACCGTGTTCCTTGAGGAACTGGTCTGCGACTTCTGCAACTGCCTTCGGCGCGCACGTTCTGCGCGTTCTTTGGCTTCCTGTGCCCAGAGACGGCGTTTCTCCTCCATGACTTTCGCTTTTGCCGCTTTGAATTTGGCGTCATAGACCGCAAGATCCATATCCGGCGGGGTGTGCATGTACTTTAAAGTGCGTTCCGCGATGCTTTTGAAGTAGGGACCCGAAACTGCACCGCCGTAATAGGCTCCGTGAGGTTCGTCTGCTGTCACGAGCAGAACGAAGCGCGGCTTTTCCGCCGGAACGAATCCAACGAAAGACGCCGTATATTTTTTATGGGAATATTCGCCGTTGATGAATTTCTGCGCCGTTCCGGTTTTGCCCGCCACATGATAACCGCGGATCGCCGCAATGGTCGCTGTGCCTCCGGGTTCCGTGACACTTTTCATCATTTCGATGATGGCGCGGTGCGTATTTTTATTCCGGTAGATGGAAGGCTGACGCACCACGGGGATCTTCTCGACCTTGCCTGTTGCGGGGTTTTCGATCCGGTCCACAAGCCGCAGGTTTACGGGATGCCCGCCGTTTGCCAGGATACAGTAACTGCGGACAATCTGGAGCGGTGACGCCGCAATACCCTGTCCGATGGGGAAACGGGTGATGGAGAGCTTGTCCCAACGGTGGAGCGGCCGGACAATTCCGGCGGTTTCCGGTTTCAGCGGCACACCTGTCTTTTTGCCGTATCCGAATGCGCGCAGAGTGCTGTCCAGTTGACGTTCCCCCATCATCAGTGCGATTTTGGCGGTTCCGATATTGCTGGAATGCTGAATGATTTCAGAGACCGTGAGGAGTCCCATCGGATGTGAGTCGCGGAGCAGTTTTCCCCCATAGAACCATCTGCCTCTCTCACAGTCGAAACGTGTTTCCGGCGTTACGACGCCGAGATCGATGGCTCCGGCGACGGCGATCGGCTTCATGATGGAACCGGGCTCGAAGATATCTTCCGCGATCCGGTTTCTCCATGCCTGCGGATTCATGTTTTCCCGGATATTCGGGTTGAACGTCGGACGCTGCGCCACGGCGAGAATATCGCCGGTATAGGGGTCCGCCATGATTGCATACGCGGCGGTCGGCTTGTTGACCTCCATCAGTTTGTCCAGTTCCTCCTCAAGAATCGCCTGAAGCGGCTCGCGGATTGTCAGGTAAAGATTCAGTCCGTCATGCGCCTCCTCTCTGGAGATATTGCCGAATGCGAGCGGCAGACCGTCACGGCTGCGCTCGAATCTGGTCTCTCCTTTGCCGGATGTCATATTGCGGTCATAGAACTTTTCAAGTCCGATCACGGCAACGACTCTGTCGCGGTCGAGATTCGTGAATCCGAGGATATTTGCAAGAAGCTCGTTTTTCGGATAGTTGCGCTTGAAGGAGTTGCGGAAATAGATCCCCTTGAAACCGGATTTGGAAATTTTCAGCTTGAGACGCTCGAACTCATCGAAGTCGATGACACTCTTGATGACCGCATAACGCTTCGGAATGGTCTTGAGATTGCCGTCCTTGCCGCGGATCGTAATAGTCCGTGTGGTCAGGTCCTTGTAAACTTCTTTCGCATCCAGGGACAGTTCTTTTGCGAGGAAATCCGCCATCATGCGACACTTTTCCTCTGATCCGGTTTCCGTCGGATCGACGAAAATATTGCCGCAGGGGATATTGCCGACAAGAAGGTTTCCCTTGTAGTCGTAGATTTCGCCGCGATGTCCCTGGCTGGTTTTGACCGCCGTATATTTACTTTTCGCCTTGGCGTAGAGTTCGTCATGACGGAGAATCTGGACCGTGTACATATGATATGCCAGATATGCGAAAATGAGGACGAGGACGACCCACGCCGCCTTCATCCTGATTCCGATGTAACTGAGTTGTGTCATGACATCCCCCGTTTCCTTTTATTCCTTGTCAGCGGACCGAGGCGACCGCCGATGTGTTTTCCCTGTATTTCCTGTCCGATGAGACAAGGTGGCGTTTTGCCGCTCTCCTTTCGGGCAGGTCGATGATTCTCAGATAAGAGACCTGACGGTAATCCGCAGCGCGCAGTCCGAGATTGTACTGTTTGATCTTTGCGCTGATGTAAGGATATGCCGTAAGTTCCTCGCGTTTGTTGCGCAGGTTTGCGGAGATGAGATTGATCTTCCTGATACGCATCTGGATTTTCGTCGCCTCCTTGTTCAGCGCCTCAATCCTTGCATTGTACATGACACGGCAGGTCACGGCTGCGAAAATGAAGGAACACATCAATATGACTTTTACCGCAAAGGCAAAAAACCACGGTTTTCTGTCCGGCTGGCGCTGTCTTGATGTGACGATCGTTTCCGAACCGTCTTTCAGTGATCTTGTATAGGTGTTCATCATCCCTCTCCTTATATCTGTATATCGTTAAATCTTTTCCGCAACTCTCAGTTTCGCACATGCCGACCTCGGATTGGACCGGAGTTCGTCTTCTTCCGCCGTGACCGGCTTTCTTGTCAGTATTTCCAGTTTCCGCTTCCATCCGCAGATGCAGACCGGACACCCCGGCGGACATTTGCAGGTTTCCGCCATGCTTTGGAAGAAATGCTTCACGATCCTGTCTTCAAGCGAATGAAAACTGATGACCGCGATGCGCCCTTTGGGATTCAACAGCCCGACCGCATCCTCCAGCGCGCGTTCCAGTTGTCCCAGTTCGTCGTTGACTTCGATCCTGAGCGCCTGAAAACAGAGCGTCGGGGCAGGGGGCGCATTTTTCCGCAGATACCGCTTCAGGACACTGTCGCAGAGCCGTGCAAACTCGCTTGTCCTTTCAAACGGCGCTTTTGCCCGTTCCTCCACAATCGCCCTTGCGAGGCGCCTGGATTCGCGGAGTTCGCCGTATTCACGGAAGATCCGGTCGAGCTCCCGTTCGGAATAAGTATTCAGCACACGGCTTGCCGTGAGTTCCGAACGCTTGTCCATGCGCATATCCAGCGGACCCTCATAGCGGAATGAAAAGCCTCTCTGCGGATCGTCTATCTGTGGAGAAGACACTCCGAGGTCCAGCAGGATCATATCCACTCCGTCATCCCATCCCGCCGCCTGTGCAACCGTTTTGACCGAAGCGAAATCGGATTGCGCAAACCGCACTCTGCCGTCTGCAAACGCCAGAGCCTTTTCCGCTCTCGCAAGAGCATCGGCGTCACGGTCGATCCCGAGCAGCAGCGCCTCCGGAAGCTTCTTGAGAATCAGGGCGCTGTGACCGCCGCATCCGAGCGTACAGTCAATCACGCGGCATCTCCCCTGCCGTTCTCCCGTCAGCAGTCCGACGGTCTGCCGCGGCAGGACGGGGATGTGCCCGAAGTCCATGATGTTTTTCTGTTCGCTCATTGCTGTGCAAATCCTTTCAAAACCCCGGCGAGACCGTCCGGCGTGTCATTGATTCTCTGCATTACGTCAAAGAAACCGTCGTTGCCGCCGGCTTCGATGAGATCCCATGTTTCCGGCGAAACGATCTGAATGAGCCAGAGCGAACCTACCAGAACCGCTTTGTCGGTCAATCCCGCATGTTCCATCAGCTTGGCGTTGATCTGGATTCTGCCCTGTTTGTCGCAGGTGCATTTCATCGCGCGCGAGGCGAGAATCATCAGGTCCCTCATCGCTTTTGAGTCTGCCAGCGACATTTTTCTTGCTTTTACAAGTATCTCATCCTGAAAGGTTTTCATGGGAATCGCCTGGATTACGCGATTTTTTGCCGGCAGGAGCACGAACTGCGTGTCTCCGTCCTTCTGCCTCCAGTCTGCGGGTATGGCGAATCTACGCTGCGAATCAATCGTATGCGTAAAATTTTCCAAAAAGCAGAAATCTTCTCCGGAAATCGCCATTTTTACCCCTTGTGGATGCCTAATTGCCCCTAATTACCCCTATCTACCCCTAAATTACCTCACAAACTCCTTTCTTCAAGTCTTTTTCTGAAAAAAAACGAAAAAAATCATGCGGAGATATTGCGTCTGCGGTGATGTGTGAAATGATGTCTGCTTCGTTGCTGGTGACTCTTGTCTGCCGCAGAGTGTGAAAGCACGCAGCCCTTTTTATCTTCGGAGTCCTGCATTCTTTTTTCCGTTCAGCCCTGTCCGGGGCTGAGAGGTTTGACATGTTGTCGGAAATTTAGGATTTTTCCGGATTTTTTTTCAAGGCCATCTTGACAAAATGTCATTTATGATATATAATCAAGTATATGGAAGTAGAATCAAATTAAAACGAGATGGTATGTCCCATGGAATTCAATCCAGTTATTGATAAGAATAAACCGGAGCCGGTCTACCAGCAGATCAAAGAACAGTTGCTGAAGCTGATCCGGCAGGATAATCTTCCCCCCGGCACTTTGATGCCCAGCGTCAAACTGGTTGCCGCCGCTTCAGGAGTCAGTCTGCGTACCGCGGATCAGGCAATGCAGGCACTTGTGGACGAGGGGATTTGTTTCCGCAGGCCTAAAAAAGGCACTTTCGTCAGCGGGCACGGGCTGGCGGCGGTCAAACCGCTCTGCGGCATCTGGTGTACCCACAACCGGAACAGCATGCATCAGGATTTATTGATTTCCCAGCTTTATCAGGGAATTTCCGCCGCCGCTGTCGAAAGACAGTTTGAAGCGTCTCTGCTGTTCGATGACCCGGAACAGACCATTCGCCTTTATAAACGGATCGACTCTTTCGATTTCCGGGGAGTTCTGGTGCTGGAATCCGGTAAATTCCGGCGTATGCTGGAACTGGCGCGCCTGTTCCCGGACAAAAAATTCGTCTTTCTGAATTACCGGATGCGGGGATTTGAAACTTCTCCGGACAATGTCTATGCCGTTGTCAACAATGATTTTGCCGGCGCATACCGTCTGGCGGAACATTTCATTGCAAACGGCTGCCGGAGCATGGCGGTATTCTCCTGGAAACTGCCGGATCAGGACGACCTGACTTATCAGGAGCGTCTGCGCGGCTTCCGCCAGGCGGCTGCCGATTACGGACTCGGATTCGATCCGGAGACCGACATTGTGGAATGCTCCGATCTCAAGTCAAACCGGCAGAACATCATCAGTTATCTGGCAGCAAAGAAATATCTGCGTTCCAAACCCGTCCCCGACATGATTTTCTCCACCAATGACTTTATTGCCGACGGAGTCAAACGCTGTATTGAAGATGAAAAGCTGACGGGGAAGGTCCAGGCTGCCGGTTATGACTGCCTGAACCCGGAACTCGCCATGCAGAACGGATTTTCTTCCATTCAGGTGGGATATGCCGCCATGGGGCGGACAGCGCTTGACATTCTCAGTTCTCCGCAGACGGATTTCCCGCGGTTGACCCAAATTGAACCGCAGCTCAATATTATCAATCAATAAGAAGGAGTTTTGTTCATGCTCGCAATCAAACGCTATCCCGGCAACCCGATTCTGGGTCCCAATCCGGATTTGCCGTGGGGACAGCACGAAGCCCGCAATCCGGGAGTGGTCTTCGACGGTAAGAAGTTCCATCTGCTCTTTACCGCCACTCCGGAGCCGCGCAACGGAGAAATCTATCTCGGCTATGCCTCCGGCAGTGACGGGATTCATTTCGAATGCGCTCCGGAACCGCTGCTGCGCCCATCCCCGGACCCGGATGATTTCGACCACGCCAGCGTGGAAGATGCGCGGATCACCGAACTGGACGGCAAGTTTTACATTGCTTATGCAGCCCGTTCTTTCAACATGCTGAAATTCGCAGCGGGCGAACGCAGAGTCGGGCCGGACGGCAACCGGAATCCCACATGGACCGAAAATTTCCGGCGGGTCGGTTTTGCAGTCACGGCCGACTGGCAGCATTGCCGGAAGCTCGGTCCGATTACAAGCGAACATATCTGTGATGCCAATGTTGCTCTTTTTCCGGAAAAGATCAACGGAAAATACCTGATTCTACATCGTCCCACCACAGCCGTGCCGTGGACACTGCCATGTTTTTACAGCCCCGCATCCATCTGGCTGGTTTTTTCCGATTCTCTGGAACGCTGGGGCAGCAACCGCAGGGAGATGCCGTGGAATATGATTGACGGGGAAGACATTCCCGATGAACATCTGCTCATCAAGCCGGAATATGAATGGGAAAGCATGAAGATCGGCGCCTCTGGAATTCCCATTCCGACGGATGACGGCTGGCTCATGTTCTACCATGCCGTTGACAGGAAAGGCGTTTACCGCGTCGGGCTGATGCTGCTGGACCGGCAGAATCCGCTGAAAGTGCTGGCTCGTTCTCCGCTGCCCGTCATGCAGCCGGAAGGCACGTTCGAACAGAGCGGGGCTTACCCGAACTGCGTGTTCCCCTGCGCCAATGTCGTTGTCGGCGATGAAATTTTCATTTATTACGGCGCCGCCGATCTCTACTGCTGTCTTGCCACAGTCAAACTGCAGGAGGCTCTCAATTACATTAATCAATACAGAACCAACGGAAAAAAATCATGAAGAAACATGCTTTCACCCTTATCGAGCTCCTGGTTGTAATTGCGATCATCGCCATTCTCGCCGGAATGTTGCTTCCGGCTCTGAACAGCGCACGCAAAAAGGCTATGGCTGTCAACTGCCTCAGCAATCTGAAATCCACGGGAGGCATACTTGCCTCGTATTCCAATGATTACAACAGCTATTTTCCGCCGGCAATGCAGGGAGACCCGGCTATCATTCCCTGGCCCACCACTTTGTCTTCTTCCGGAGCGCTGAAAATCACCGAGAAAAAGGGAAGCGGCAAGCCAATGAACATTCTGGTCTGCCCCACACAAAAGCCTTTTCATTATGACAAGCCATCCTTCACCTATGGCATTCGTGCCCAGCAAACGACAAAAGGAGGGGCTGCCGTTGGAAATCATGCTTTCCGCATCAGCGCCCTGTTTACCGATATCAATCCCAATGATAGTGAAAACTGCAAAATCTCCCCTTCGCGCTTCATCATGCTGATGGACAGTGTATTGGATAGACCGGGCACGACCAATGACGGTATCCAGGTCAGCTATGCCACACTGTTCTCGAACAATAGTGCAAACTATAAGCTCCATCTGCGCCACAGCAAACAAGCCAATGTCTGGTGTGCCGACGGAAGCGCCAGAGCAGTCAGCAACGGGGGGCTGACATCCGACTATGAAGTCGATGAAACAGCGGTCTGCAACCGTCAATTCTAGGAGCTGCCATGAAAACACTGTTCACTGTATTGCTGTTCACGCTATCGCTTTTAACGGTCTCCGCGGCACCGGTCACGGTATTCAACTGCGGAATCGGAGGGCATAACTCCAGACAGGGGAATCAGCGTCTGGTTCCCCTGCTTCAGCAGATCCGTCCGCAGGTGCTGGTGATCGGCTACGGCGGGAACGACGCATGGAACTCCAAAGCGCTGGTTTCCCCTGAAAATTTCCGGCGTAATTTTGAGAACATGATCGCCGTTGCCCGGCAGCATGGCGTCCGGGTCATCATGCTCAATACCGCAAGTCCCGCCATTGCTTCCTATGTGAGCCGTCGTCACCGTTATCCCGACGCCGCTCCGGTGGAGCAGAGAATCCTGCCTTACAATGACATTCTCCGCAAACTGGCGGCACAGCATCAGGTTCTTCTCAATGATTTTTATCAGGCTGTGGAACAGCGCGGCGGTGCAACCGAAGCCGCCGGCAGCCTGATCCGCAATTCCGCCAACAGCCGCACTCTGGACGGTCTGCACCTGACTCCCGCCGGAGCACGGCTTCTGGGGGAACTGGCTGCCGACTGTCTGCGCGGTCATGTCAAAGCCGGCGACAAAGTGCTCTGCCTCGGCGACAGCAACACATGGGGCGCCGGGCTGCGGGGCGCGGGAACCGTTACCGGGGAAACCTACCCGGCATGGCTCCAGACGCGCTTGAACCATGATCTGGGACTGAGCACAAAAACCGTTCCCGATCCTTATCGCGCTCCTGTCTCCATGCAGATCCCCAATGCGGACTTTCAAAATGATTCTCTCCGGTCAGTACCGCAACGCTGGGTTCCGGCGCGGAACACCGGTTCCGTCGAAGTATGTGCGGATGATGCAGGAAAAAACCGTTACCTGCGTCTTACTCCCGCCGCGTCCAAGGTCCTCTTTCTCCGTACCGATCTTTTCCCCGGAAGTCCGGGAAAATGGATACTGACATTGCAGACACGCGGCGCCGGGGAATTCCAGGTGGCTCTCACAGCCTATGTCACAGGAGAGAAAACTCCGGTTTATCACGTAATTACAGAAAACTGGAGCAAACAGAATTCCGACTGGCAGTCCTGCCGCCTGCCGTTCTCCCTGCCGCCGAAGACCCGGCAGATCAGCCTGATCATCCGCCAGAGCAACGGCAAAGGCGATTTCAGGCAGATGAAAATCATGCCGGATTCCACGGCTGCCGGAAAAGTGGCTCTCCCTCCGGCTGCAACGGTTCTGAAAAACAACCGCATGAGCATTGAATTTTTCGCTCCGGCACAGGGCGGTGGCATCCGCAGCATCCGCAATGCGGAAGGAACAGAATTCGTCAACCGCCGTCCCGGCGGCGCCTTATGGTCAATGAAGCTGAAGAAGATCCACCCGGACACCAAAGGGCTTCCCCCGGTCGTCCCGCTCTCCATCGACCCGGAACAGGACGACGGGACCGGCGGGAAAAACATTGATTCACACATTGACGATCTGGATTTTTCCGCTTTGGACGCGGTCAAACTCGGAGCCCGCCCCCGGATGTCCGTCAAAGACGGGCAGATCCATTTTTTCTGGGAAGGCATACGGATCGGCGGCGAATCCGGTGCGCTGGATGTCTGGGCAAAGGCGGAATTTTCCGCAGACGGCACCTTCTGCATGATTGACGGAGGTTTCACCAACCGTTCCACTGATTATACTGTATTCTACTTCGCCCTGCCGCAACTGGACGGACTGGGAGCACTCCACGGAGCTCCGGCAAACGACCGTCTGGCAACCCCGTTTTTCAACGGGCGCCTGATCGCAAATCCGGTGGAAAAGGGATTGCTCGGCAAAGACCGGATTTTCCAGCCGAACCGTTCCGGGCACAGTATGCAGTTTGACGCGCTTTACAATGCGGGAAGCGGCCTGCACCTTGCCAGTTTCGACCCGAACCAGTGCGCAAAGCGGTATCAGCTGACTGCGTCAAAGGAAAACGGAGTCGGATGGGCTGTTTTCAATATTCCGGACAACATGCGGAAGGTGCCGCAGCAGTGGACTGTCCCCTACCGTTCCGGATTTTGCACTTTTCAGGGAGACTGGTATGACTCCTGCATGATTTACCGCGACTGGGCGCTGCGGCAGTACTGGTGTGCCGAGGGTCCCGAAATCACCCGCAGAAGCACTCCCCGCTGGTTCAAGGAGATCGATGAATGGTTTCAGCTCAGTGTCGCGCAGGCGAAAGGCCAGCGGAAGGAACTGGAACAGTTGCGTCAGGATCTCGCCGGATATGACCTCGGCGCATGGGTCACTTACTGGGGGCTCGACAATAAGACATTCCATGCGCTGAATCCCGACCGTTTTCCTTTCACCCCTGCGGATGAAGCCGTGATGAAGTTCCTGAAGGAGAACCGGATCAGACCCATGGGCTACCTGCAATGCATCGGCTGGAGCAACGCCAGCCCCAGTTACCGGAGAGCCCCTGACGCGGAACAGAATCTGGTCCGCAACTATTACGGACAGATGATCAAGTGGCCCACACCCGCCGGACAGAAGTCGGAAGACAGAATCGCCTATCCGGGCAAGCTCTGGCGTCAGGCGCTGGGCGACGTGGTGGTGCAGATGGCGAAATCCGGTTTCAGCGCGGTATATCTGGATTCCGGCAATCACGGCGGAACCTATCTGAATTTCACTCCGGCATGTTCCGGGGAATCCGGAGGCGGTTCGGGGTATGTGAAGGGCAATCAGGCTCTGCTTGCGGAACTGCGGCGGCGGGCGCGTCAGGTCAATCCGGAATTCTGCTTCACCTCGGAGAGCTTCTGGGAAGGCAACATCGCCCATCTCGACGGTTATCTGGTATGCAATACAACCAACGCCTATCTGGAGGGCGACCGGGTGACGCCGGTTCCCATGGTTCAGGCGGTTTATCACGACTACACGATCATGTACAGCGCATGGACCAGCCGCTGGGATCTGGAGCGGGACAACGGGCTTGCCTACGTTGCCAAACATGCACTTGCCTTCTGCTGGGGAGTCAAGCCCGGCTGGAACATCCTGAACCTGCTCTACCGGTATGACAACCATCCGGTGGCGTTGAGTTCCTCCCTGCGCCGTTATGCCGCCTACCGGACTGCCAGGAAATTCCTTGTCTACGGGCAGATGCTGCGCCCGCCGGTGATCCGGACAGCAGTTCCAGCCGTTCCGGTCAAGTGGTGCATTTCCTACCGTCAGAATTATTTCAGCACGCTGATGTCTCCGGTTCCCGGAAACACCTGGCGCGCTCCGGACGGTTCCTTTGCCCTTGTGCTTTACAACATTACGGAACAGGAACAGCCGGTTTCCGTCACACTTGACAGGAAAACCTATCAGTTGGGAAATGGAACATTCCGCGCCCTGTATCCCGCCGGACAGTCATTCACGGCAATTCCGGATGCCAACGGCTGCCGGATACAGTTGAAGGTTCCGCCTCAATCTCCGGTCATTCTGGAATTGACGGGGAAATGAACTGTCCCGCGGCAAGGACAAAGCCCTTGAGCCGGGGGTATGGAAACTGATGGAATAAAAATCCACATTGCCTGTAAAATGCGGCGCTCCTGCCTGTTCCGCCGGAGCGCCGTAAAAGTGATCTTCCTTGCGTCACGCGGAATAATGATCCCAGCTCAGGCTCATTTTTTCATCCGCGACCTCGACCTCGACCGTACGGACTGCATCCCGCTCATCAATACAGGCATTTATCCGGTTGCGCACGAAAACATCGGATACTTTCACCAGACGCATCCTTTCAAGAAAACATTCCCTGCCGACACCGCTTTCGACATGCAGCAGGAACCCTCCGGAAACATGATTCTGAGTATAAAGCGCAGCTTCAGGTTCATCCAGATTGAACATCGCCAATTCAAGAATTTCATCTTTCCGTCCGATGCAAAATTCCGGGTCGTGAAAACCGTTGCAGACGGCAAGGGAAGCTCCTTTCATCCTGACCCGTTTCAACGGATGCAGGTAAACCAGAATATCATCCAGCGCAACAATCAGCGGACCTTGATGAATTCCGTCCGGCAAAGGAGTCCCGTTCAAGTCAAGAACATCCCCCTCAAAACGGGAAAAACGGAGATTGAATCCCAGACGTTTCAAAATTCCGTCAATACGATCTATTTTGAACAGACACAGTAAACTGTTCCGTCTCAGCAGAGTCCTGATTTTCGGTTCCGGGGGGAAACTTCGCCATTCATAAAGCCGATGGACTTTTTCCATGCAGAAGTTTCCTTCATAAGGATGGCAGTTGAATTGATTTTTCCCATCAACAGCCTCAAGTCTCAGGATCATACTGCTTTTGCTGCGGTTCTCAAAAGTGGCATAGACTGGTCCGTCCTGCCAGCCGCTTCCCCCAGCCGTGACACATTGCCACACGATATTTTCACGGGAGGGATAAGAGTCAAATGCACCGATCAGGAATTTTTCATCCAGAAAACTCCTGCCGCGGCAATCCTCGTGAATTTTCATGGTCAGTTCACGCGGCAGCGCAGAATTCTCCGGCAGGACCAGCGTCTCTTTTTCCGTATACAGCAGGAACACCGCCGTCGCGATCATGAACAAAGCCGGATCACGCCCCGTGTCAAACGATGAAGTCCAGCCGAAAATGCAGGCAAGGACATCTTTGCGCTCTGTCTCATAGTATCCATTGTAGCCGCGCCGGAAAGGAGCCGGAAAACGAGCTCCGAAAAACATGGTTTCCCGGAAAATCACATCGAAAAGAAACCTGCGTGCCGTTTCCCTGAAATCCCGGCTGCCGGATACAATCAGCACACACAGCAGAATCAGCGTGTCAACCGTCAGATATGTCGTCGTATAATTCTCGGCGACGCCGTTTTCCGTCAGATAAGCGATATACCGTTTGAATTCCGCAAGATCCGGTTCAAAATTTTCCGGGAAAAATTTCTCGCTGAGCAGTCCGCTGAACGTATATGCGGCAAGGGTCGGATTGACATAACTCCAGGAGGAAACCGAACGCTCCCGCACAAAGACATGATACGTATTCTTCAGAATGGAAATGACCTGCTTCCGCTGAAACTCCGGCAGTTCTCCGCCGAAACAATGTTCCATCAGCAGAAGCGGTTCCACGCTGAAAAATGTTCCATTGCCGTCTCGAATATGCTTTTCCTCAAGAAACCACTTCAATCTGCCGTCCGGTTCCGGCGCATGGCGGCAGAAACTTTCCAGCACGGCGGAAATTTTCTCGTCCTTTCCGCCGGCAATCAGCAGAAGCAGGGCAAAGGTCAGAGAGTCACGATAGGGATGAAGGGACCGGAGGGAAAGCGCATTGAAATGTTCCGCAAGCATCTTTTCCGTATAAAAACGGGGATCGAAATCGCCGATCAGCCCCGCTTCGGGATCATAGTGTCTCCGTCCTTCGTCCAGACAGAACTCAAGCAGTTTCCCAAGACGCTCTTTCATTGCATCTTCTCCAGCAGAATATCATCAACGATCAAACTTCCTTTCTTTGCATTGTTGTAGAACATGATGATCTGCGGTTTATCAGATGCCGGAATTGCCAGATCGACATTCTGCCGGGGATGTCCCGGAATCATATTCTGCCCGAGAATCCGAATCCGTTTCCCCGGCAATCCGTTTGCCTGAAGTTCATAGACGATCGCTCCGAGCGCAGCTCCTCCCTCCGCAGTTACAGTCAGGGAACAGGAAAGAGGTTCTCCCGATGCAGGAACATTCAAAGCGGCAAACGCATATTTCGCGCCGGAATTCAGTTTGCCGTTCACAATATTGTTCCATGCGGAAAACCCCTCCTGCTTCCCGGAAAAATCGGATTTGAATGGTATTGTTACGCAGGCAGCCCCCTTTCTGGAAGCATTTTCCGCCGATGCACTTCTTTCCGTTTTCGCGATCCTGATGGAAGATATTGCAAGTGTTCCTTTTCTTGCAGTATTATACAGCAGAAGTTTTGCCGGTTCCTTCAGCTTTTCCGCCGGAATGATGAAAAGCAGTTTTTCCGCCGCGCCGGTCTTTTTCGCCCATACGGGCAGAAGAAGGCGCTTTTTCACCGCCGCGTCATACAAACCGGCTCCGAACTGCGCGCCGTCTCTGCCTGAAACGGAAATTGCCACTTCCAGATTGCTGTCTGATACAGGCAGATTCAACACAGCAAAATTGTATTTTCCGCCGCTTACGATACATCCATTCTCCACGATGGCGGAAACATCCCTGTCCGTTTTTCCGAAATCGGAAACATAAGGCAGTTCAAGCGCCGAAACACCGAGCATCATCAATGCCCCCGTCAAGACAAGTGCAGTTTTCATTTTTCAACCTTTCTGTTTTGATCTTTATTTTTTCCGCCGCCGTAACGCCGGATCAGGTCAAGAGGACGTTTCAGCTTCTCCGCCATGAACTTCCCGATATCCAACTGTTTATTCTGCCGCCATGCATATTGATTATAGACAGGTTTGTCCGCTGCCTCGCACTTCAGGTCTTCCGTTCCATGACAGGGAAGCGGTTTCCGGGAAAGACGCAGCAGTCGGCACGAGGCTTTCGGAATGGAGACGGCAAATCCTTTTTCCAACTCCTCCGAACTCCACTGTTCCCTGCCGCCGACAGTAAACCGGGTATTGGAAACAGTATCCGTCAGATACCATTTCCCCTGTGGAAGTTTCTTCATGCTCAGATGCCACTTTTTAGTCTGGAACGGGTCCCAGTTGTAAAGCCCCGTCAGATACTCCCCGTTCAGTTGATGTGTCCTGCTCTGAACCTTGCCGCAATAGGAGTCATAGTAATGCTTCCAGATACCGCCGCGCACACGGGAAGAATCCAACTGCCAGCGGCTGGCTCCACGCGTCAGGTCCGTAACGCCGATCTGGTCATCGGCACGTTTCCCGTCCAGGTAAAAATCTTCCACGTTCGACAGAATCAGCAATGCTTCGGCGGTCGCTTTCGCCACACATGCCTCGTCAATATTGTAACGCAAAGCCGATGCGCCGTTTGCCGCCAGATGCAGCATTCCCAGTTTATGATATTCATACCGCTGTCCATACCCGTAAGTGTCGCCGGTCATCTCCGCTGTCTGGCGGCGCCCGGCAAAGTTGGCATGGGAATATCCGACGCAATACGAGGACCCCGGAATTGCAATCACAGGCAGTGAGCTGGATAATGCAAGCGCATCCACCGAAACGGCGTCATACAACCCGCCGACCAATGTATCCGCCATAATGAAATCCAGCGATTCTTTCATCAGGCGCGGATCCTCCGCAAACTCGCAGATTCCATATTTCAAATTGCCGAAATCCTCTCCAAAACGGTGCAGAACCGTATTCGCGCCGATCTGGATGCCGGGATAATCGCCCTTCAGTTCATTGCGCAGCGCCTGATAAAGCAGCCGGGTCTGTTCGGAGCGGAAACGGTACCATTGTTCCGGATACTTCCTGACAAGCTGTTCCGGTTCCAGTTTCTCAGGCGGCAGCTTGCTGAAGCGGAAGAATGCGTTCAGACACTCCGGGCAATAACACATGATACAGAGGTCCGCCTCAATATCAATATCCAGGAACATTGATCCCGCCTCTGCGGCTTCCCGTCCGAGCCGGATCAGTTTCCGGTAAGGATAGCGCCCCGGCGTAATCATTGCCTGCGGACAGAATGTGCGCATATGATAAGCGCGGCGGTCCACCCCTTTTGAACGGAGACCGTCAAGGCCTGCAAGATAATCGCGCTCCTCCGCCTTTCCCGTTGAATCCTCGTCTTTTCCATCCGACCAGAAAACATGCATCAGGGAACCTCCTCCGTAAAAAGAGAATCCGGCGGATTTCCAAAGTTCTTTCCTGCCCTGATTCGGACCGGAAGGCATCTGGGCATTGACTGCGGAAATGTTCAACTTCCGAAACAGGCGGATCTGCTCTTTTATCGCGGAATCGCTGTAGCCGAGATTCGGCAGATGAGTCTGAGACTGCAATGCAATACGCGTTTTCGGCAGCTTTCCCTCCGGCAGCTTCACGGGATAAATGCTGAACTCGCCTTGATAAGGATACTGTCCGACCGTTTCCCAATAGACCTTTGAGTTTTCAGGCATAGGCTTATCCGGTTTGACCATGAGAACCACCAGATTGTTTGTCGTGCCGCCGAACATTCCTCCCGGAAGCGGCTTTGTCAGCGCCGGCTGAAGAACCGATTTCGGAACCGGCAGTTCATAGCGGAGATATTTTCTGCCGTCGCGTTCCGCCGGAGACACCGGAAATGAGGTATAATGTTCATTCGGTTTCTTCCAGCCGTCCATCAGGCTCGCTTCCAGAAGTTTCAGTTCTTCAGGCAGTTCCACAAAGAACTTTGTTCCGCCGGACCTCAGATCCGTAATTTTTCCCCCCACGTAATGAAACGTGAATGTCAGATCCGTCTGGAAATCCTGATAGACGGAACATCTTGCATCATCGTAAATGGAAGCGGGATAAGCGTAAATCCGGATTGATTCTTTTGCCTGACACGACAGAAGGACAAAGATACCGCAAACAAGTAAAAATGTTTTCATTTTCATATCCTTTTGATTCTTATTTTTCTTCAATTTCCACTTTCCGACCTGCCGTTACGGAACCACATCATGCCGTAATTTTCTCCATTGGATATGGGGAAACGCCAGTAATGGGCATTCACATGACCGTCAAAATAGAGAACATTCAGATTGCTGCCATGCCGCCGCACCGGTCTCGGGTCCGCGTATGAATTTGTCATCGTGGGATAAAAACCGCCGGCAGTCTGGTTCAGGACGATGCGCAATATGGTTTTGGTTCCGCCGCCGGAATCCGTCATGAAGAAAAATCTTGACGGATATTTGATCTCCGCGCTTTTGAAGTGCCATGTCCCGTCGCAGACGGTATGGGACGCGCCGGAACAATAATTTCTGCCGTAGGAAATTTCTCTTGTTCCGGTTACGATTTCCCTGTCACTTGGGCACCGGACGACTTTCTGCGTCTGAATGACTTTTCCGTTCAACTCCAGCTTATACCAACGCCCTCCTGCCTTATCGCATTCGATTGCACGGATATATTCCTTGTTCTCATCCTGATAGTACTGGTGTGCCAGACCCATCTGTTTCAGGTTGTTGACGCATGAAATCGAACGGGCGGTTTCACGCGCTTTATTCAATGCAGGCAGCAGCATTCCTGCCAGAATCGCGATGATTGCAATTACGATCAGCAGCTCTATCAAAGTGAAATCGCCTGTCAAGCGGGAAGCAGAAAGCATACGCTTCCGCATGAACACATTTTTTTGTTGCTCCTTCAACATAACATCATCCTTTCTCTTTTGTCATTAACAATATTATTTCAAAAACGCCGTGGTTTGAAGCAGTTGAATCAATTCCTGCCTGACCTCCTCGGCTTCCGCATCTGTTTCAAAACGGCTGAAAAGCCGTTCATGCAAGGAGGCTTTATAATATTCTCCATATTTATAAGGCAGGATCGAAGCGCGCTGAACCTCTTTCAATACAGCCCCGGCATTGCCGAGCCCTGCTCCCTTCCACAACTTCTGCTCGCGGAGGCGTGCCGGGAAAACACCGTTTACACCCGCCAGACCCGACATCCTCTCATAGACAACGGTCTCTGCATAGCGCCATACTGCCTCCGGGTCTTTCGCTCCGCAGGGAACTCCAAGCCCGAAGCAAGGCATGGCGCCGCCCGCATCCTTATACTGCGGCAACTCCCAGTAACTCCACTCGGAAATCCGTTCCGGAGGCAGATGTGTCCCGAGATAAGGATGACAGACCGTCATTGCCGCAACACGGTCTCCAAGTTCCAATGGATAACTTCGCGGAAGCAGGTAGCCATTCGCGATCATCTCCTCCTTGAAGAAACAGCGGAAAAACTGATAAAAGTCGTGGAAGGGCGCCTTTTCGAAACCGATCTTCCCGTAACGGTTAAAAAGAGTTCCGCCCGCCTGTTTCAGGAAAGGTTCCAGAAATGCAGGCGTAATCGGCAAAGCCAGAAACGGAAGGATTCCGGCGGCTTTCAACTGACGTGAAATCTCCAGAAAATCATTCCAGGTCCAGTCATGCGGCGGCAGTTCAATATGATGTTCCGCCAGAAGCGCGGTGTTCAGATAAATTACTTCAGGATTGGCGATCACCGGGATCGCGAAAAGTTCACCGGTGGCTGTGGAACGGAAACAGTCCAGAATTTTCGGCGCAAAATCCGCTTCAACTTTTCTGCGGAGAGAATCCGGGAGCGGCACGAAAGCGTCATCCTGTTTACTCTGAAAGACCTGAAGCGGAGAAAAAAAGAGCAGGTCATTTTCCTGCATCTCTTTTTTCAGGCTTTCCCGGGTAACGCCGGAAAAACAATGATTGCGACAGGATACGGAAGAATCCAGAATGCAATCATCAATTTCTGTCTGGCAATGAAGTTTGAACACTGCGGAATAACGCAGGGCGGGAACAGAAAACGGCACTTCACCGCCGGATGTTTTCAGGAAAGTTCCACACCCCTGAATCCGTTCCAGCACATTTTCTTCGACAAGACGCGATACGGCTTTCCGGATGGTTCCGACTGCGACACCGTAATGTCTGCTCAGCATCGGTTCAGTCATCAGGCGCCTTTCATCTGTCAGGATCAGACGCTGATCAATATCCGCCAGCATTTTTCTGTAAAGAATTTCCGCAAGATGCGCCGCCATATCTCAGACCTCAAAAAATATAATTCATACAAATCATTCATTCTATTCATTAATTATATGCAATTTTTGAGAAAAAACAAGGGGCAATGCAAAAAAATACTGATTTTTTTATTATGAGAAGTATTGCATTAATGAAATGTGAAAAGGGAATCAGACAGATGCAGATACCCTGCAAACAGGACAAAAGCAAGTCTGCCGGCTTTGACAGTTTTCCTGTACACTTATATAATCAAAAAAGGTTTTCGCAGGGCTTCGGAGGTTGATTTAACTCAATCTGGCTCGACCGGAGGTTTTCGCAAATCACGCCAATCGGAGTGTAACAAACTGGCGCAATCCGCAAAATCGGGAGTGTAACAAGAGAGTGTAACTCGCACGCGCGCGTAACTACAATTTGGGAGTGTAACATGTAACACTGGAACTCCGATGTACATGAAAAAGCCCGGCGCAATGTCCGGGCATTGGTTAAGGGTTATTTGTTTGATGCGGCGATCCGGCGAAGCGCCTCGGGATTGCGCCAGATGCACTCGGTCCGGGACTGGCGCTCCTTGACATGGCCCGATCCCTGAAGACCGCTCGCCCGCGTCCGATCGGCGGCGGAACATGTCACCTCGACCGTCCGCATGTCCCAGCCCGCATCACGCAAGGGCGCATAGAGAGGACTGTCGTAGCCGCTCAGGACCACCGCGCCGTCGTAGGCGATCAGAGTCCGGATCAGTTCCTCATGATCGCGATCGTGGAGCTCATGCTCGTAGCCACCCGCTTTGCGCGTGCCGGTCACGTAGGGCGGATCGCAGTATGCCAGCCAGCCGTCGCCGCTGAACCGCTTGAGAACGTCGCGCCAGTCGCAGCACTCGATCTGGACGCGCTGCATCCGCTCATGAACGCGCGGCAGGTTGTCGAAACTGCTGATCCACTGCGACGTCCGAGACGACATCCCGGCACACGACGAATTGACCGCCGTCCCCCAACTGCTGCCGAACATCCCGCCGAAGCTCTGGCGCGCGATGTAATACCAGCGCACCGCCTGCTCAAGGGGATCGTGGATGCCGGTCCATGTGCGTGAATACTCCTCGTAAAGCTCGCGGCTGACCGGCAGGAGCGCGGCCCGCGCCATGAACTTGCCGAAATAATCGACGTCCGAAATGACGCGGAAGAAGTTGACCACGCCCCGGTTGACGTCGTTGTAGACCTCGACCTCCGCCGGTTGCTTTGCGATCAGAATCGAAGCGCCGCCGCCGAACGGCTCCAGATAGCGTTTGTGGGGCGGCAGGGCGCTCAAAATCGCGTCCTTGATCTTGTGCCCGGCCTTGCCTCCGAACCACGGAAAAGGCGCCCGTATTGCGTTTGTCATAGAAACCTCCATTTTTGAAAAATTATGCGGCGTCCGGAATGGACATCGCCGCAGTATTGTCCTCGCGGATCAGGCCGCCAGAGAGGAGCCGCCATGCGAGAGCAGCCACTGCCGGAACTTGACCGTTGCCAACGGCTCGGACCGGCTCCACTGATCCGGCCAGCCCATCAGACGCTCGCAGAGCAAGACCGTCGGCCAGCAGCCGGTCGACGTCAGCATCTTGCAGACGAGGGAATTCCGCGCCGCACCAAAGGTGGAGCGGGTCACGGACTCCGGATTTCGTCCGGGGATCATATCCTTTGCCATGGTAACTGTGATGCCGCCCCAGTATCCACATGCGCTTGCGGATGATCGGATATCCGAGATCGTCAGCTCCCAGCACACACCATCGCGCATCATACCCCATCGCGGCCAGCGACTCAAGGACTGTTCCGAGTCCTCGCGTGGCGAGCATGGGGCTGTTTTCGGCAAAAACAAACGCCGGTTGAATCTCGCCGATAATGCGCGCCATCTCGTGCCAGAGCCCGGATTGTGCTCCGGCGATGCCGATGCCCTTGCCGCAAGACGAGATATCCTGGCAAGGGAAGCCTCCGCTGATGCAGAGTTCGCTCCGGATGGATCGCAGCCAGCCGATGTAGGCGGCGCACTCGGGATTGTCAGCCCGGAACGTGGTGACGTCGTCCCAGACCGGGAAGACCGGCAGGCAGAGATCTCTTTGTCTCTGAAGTAAAACATTGCGGCAATATGGCGTGATCTCGACCGCGCCAACCGTAAGATGTCCGAGTAGCTGTTGCGCGAGAATGCCTCCTCCAGCTCCGGCAAATAATTCCAACTCATACATGATTCCTTTTCTTTCCTTAATCATAAAAATCTTTAAAATAAAAAAATCCCGGCTTGCTAAAACTGAATACAAATGTTACCGTAAAAAGTGTAGTCTACGGGCGGTAAAATCAGATTCAGGTGATCATGCTCACCGGGATTTGTGGGGAGTGTGCCGATTGCAGTCGGTCGCTTCTCCCGCTCTCTTTTGTGCGGTTGTGATGCTGTGCTATGTCATGGGAAACCTCCTTCTGTTAAGAGTTAAAACGGGACTCCTGTTTTGTTTTTGAACTCAAACTCCTCCTGT
>DPDG01000071.1 GCA_003526375.1 Lentisphaeria bacterium | reverse complement strand
TCCGGCGGGGGATTTCGTGCTACGTACGCCCAACTTGCGCAGTTGGATTGCGGCAGATGCGACGCACCTGCACTATAATATTTTAGGAAACGGCAAGTTCATCGACTTTCCCCTTTGGTGTATTTTGTGTCTTAAAGGCATATTTCCATTAAAAAATAAGTTTTTTTTGCAGAAAGGGTCTTGACAAAAAATAAAAATGTTGTATAATCAATTATAGAACAAGTTTTGAACAACTTTTTTTAGGGTAGATTATGGCAGATTTCACACCATTGCATTCTGGTCCGGCTTATGAGCCGCTGGAAGCTGAACTGCGTGCGGATATTACGAACGGGCGTCTGGCGCCGGGAAGCAAGATCTGCCCTGAAACCGTACTTGCGGAACGTTATTCCATCAGCCGGGGTTCAGTACGGGTCGCATTGGAGAATCTTGTCCGTTCCGGGCTGTTACGGAAGGTAAGAGGAAGCGGGACATTTGTCACCATGCCTGAGGAGCGATCTGAGGTGGTGGTCTCCAAACGGCAGATCGTATTTCTCTCTTTTGCAACGGCGCTGCCGCGCGATGTCTTCTTCGATCCGGGGACTTATGCCCCGATGATCAACGGAATCACGAAGGTTTGCAATCCGAACGGTTATAATCTGCTGATTTCCCATATCGGGCCGGATTGGATGCCGCCGCCATGCCTTTCAAACAATGATGTTGCGGGAATCGTCTTTCACGGTCCGGTGACTCCGGAATTCTACCGGCGCTGGATTGAGCCGCTTCCGAATGTGGCGATTCAATACCGACATCCGGACCTTGACGGACATTGTGTCAAAGGTGATAACGGCAGCTTCTGTTATCAGGCTGTGGAGCGCCTGAAACGGGCGGGATACCGCCGGATCGGTTTCGTAACCAATGAAATCGACATGCCGATTTCGCTGGAACGTTATTATGCGTTCCGGACAGCGCTCAAGGAACTGGAACTGCCTTTTGAACGGAAATATTGTGCAGTCTGGCAGCGTCCGTCTTTCAATGGGATGCTGGAAAAGGAGATCAGTGTTGCAGATTATCTTCCCTATCTGGAACCCATGTTCCGCAGTTCGGAAGGTCCGGATGCGTTCGTATGCGTGGATGACTGGCGTGCATACTGCACCATCACGGCATTGGAGCGGCTGGGATTGAAAGTCCCTGATGATGTCGGCATTACCGGCGGAAACAACGGCAGTTCCTCTGCACTGGCGCCCGTCAGCGTCAGCGGCCTGGACTGCCGTCTGGAGGAAATCTGCGGCAAGGCGGTCTGGCTGTTGCTGGAGACGATCAGCGGAAAACTGGACAGCGGAGTGACCATGCAGATTCGTCCGCAGTTCATGGACGGCATTACATTATCTTCCCGGAATTCCATACAGAAACAGAACATAATATAAATGGAGGTTACAGTTCAATGAAGCACATGCATTCAGACACCGTTCTGCCGGAGTCCGGCGGTTTAACTCAAAGGGCAGGGAATCACCCGGTGAAAACAAAGAAAGGGACGGATATGAGGAATTTTACATTGATAGAATTGCTTGTGGTTATTGCAATTATCGCGATTCTGGCGTCCATGCTCCTGCCCGCACTGGGGCGGGCGCGCGATCTTGCAAAAGAGTCCAACTGCCGGAATAATCTGAAACAGCTCACCACGGCGATTGCGATTTATTCGGATTCGTATGACGGTTATCTGCCGCAGAATGCAAATCCTGCGTGGATGAGCTACGGTTTTGCCACTTATATCAGAGTCGGAACGAATTACCGGCTGCTGGGGCATCTGTGGGAAATGGACCTGGTCCCTTATAAGGTGCTTCTTTGCCCGGACGGACATCCCCGCAACAGGATGTGGATGGAAAAGTATGGCAAAAGCGGTGATCAGCGATCCGACTACATGATGCGTGTCAGTCCCATGGACGGAGTTGCGCGGCCGCGTCTGCATAACGGAAACAGTAAAAATGCGCTCGGAGCGGATTCCATCGCCATGTTTTTTGCGAATCCGTCGCTGGATATGCAGGGACGTTATAAAATCCGCGGGAATGTCTATCCTGCTTTTCATCATGACAAATACAACACGTTTTTCTTCGACGGGCATGTGAGATCCGTAAAATTCGACGGAGCCATGTTCAACCACGGCAATGCCCCGACTCATTACGATGCCGCCGCAACGGCTTTCTTCAAATATGTCGACAGCTTATAATTAATCAGGGAGATTTTATATGAGAACATTATTGACGGGAATATTTCTGTTTGCCGTAATGACAGTCTGCGGCGGAGTCATGAAGCCAGAGGACGGCAGGACTTTCCGGCTGCCATCCGGTGCCGCATCCGGAGGAACGGTCACGGCGGAATTGAGAAGCGATAAACCTCTCTGTATCAGGTTGAATGGAAAAATCCTCGGATATTTCAAGCCGGACGGAGGAATCATAAAGGCGGACTTTACGCCTGCTGTCTGGTATGCTGCGGAAAATACCGTGGAATGCCGTCCTGAAGCCGTTTTGACCTCCGTTTCCTATGAAGACACTGTTCCTGAGCCTGCCGTCGTGACAAAACTGCGCAGGGAGAAAATCCGTATGAATTCCTCCGCCGCGCAGCCTGTGTCCCGCGCGGAGAAATTACGTGAGACCGGCTTCAATATGGTGATGGGATGGAGCGGCATTCACAGCGGAGTCAAGCCGGATGATACCGGAAAGAACGGGGCTCTGGTGTCGGAAAACAATATGCCGCGCCTGCGTTTTCTCCGTAATGAAATTGCCGTGGCAAAGGCTCACGGACTGATTCCGATTCCGCTGATGTGGTATCATAAGGAAACACAACAGCTCATGGATCGTACTGCGTATGAAAAGTGCCGCAGTGTGGGATATGGAGTCCAGAAGACACCGTGCCCGCTGGATTCCGTTTACTGGGACCGGCTGATCAAGCCGACGCTGAAAATCGTTGCCGGGGTTTACAAGGAACTTGACGCTTCCGGCGGAATGATGCTGGATCAGGAATTTTACGCGGGCGGCTATCCGGGATTCACCTATGGCGGTGCGGAGGACGGATGTTACTGCGACAGTTGCATGAAACAGTTCTTTCAGGCTGTCGGCGAAGAGGTTGATCTTTCCAAGGCGGGAAAACGTCTGGAATATATTGTCAGGCGCGGTTATACGCTGGAGGACTATCAAGGGGTTCTGGAGGTGCGTCTGGCACGCAAACTGCGTGAGATCATGCGGGAAGTCCGTTCCGTGAAGCCGGATTTTCTGGTCGGGCTGATGCCCGGAATGGGGAACTGGTACACAAACGGAGTCGCACGCGGAATGGCGACTCCCGGGATGCCGGTTCTGATTACAGGGGAGGGGGAATATTTTATCGGCTATAATCAGCACAGCCGGGAGAATCAGGAGAAGCTCAGAAAATGGGGCTGGCCCGCTCTGTATCTGCCCGGGTTGACGATTTCAAGCTACAATGCGGAGGGGCTCGGGGCGAAAACTGTGGAGGCGGCGCAGCAGTCCGACGGCTACTGGCTCTATTACGGAGAGATGTTCTTCTCGAAGAATCCGCGTATCATAACAGACGGGATCAATCCTTCGGAATATGCACTGCGGGAATCCGCGGACCGTTACCTGGCGGCGATGAAAAAGGCGAATGCCTATCTTGAGAAACATCCTGCGCCTTCGGTTCCGCCCGCATCCTGCGCGCTGTTCCCTGACTTTGATTCACCGGATTTCAAGATTACCGCCGACGGAATCACATTCAGCGACTCTGCCGAGGTTCCCGTGAATCTTCTTACTGCAAAGCCCCGGTATGTCAAAGGTATTGCGACGTCGCCCGGAGGCGGGGTGATTTTCAATATGGGAAAGCAAGGTTCGAATCAGGCGGTCTGGAATGCAGCCGTGGAACCGGGCAGAAAATATAGAATGGCAATGAATGCGAAGGCTTCGGGGCTTTCCCTGCCGGTTGCAGGATTCCGGATTCTGGAAGGGGAAAAGATCATCGCGCAGAGTCTTCTGGGGTGCGACGGCTCTCCGGACTGGAAAGAGCTGGCTAAGGTTTTTACACCGAAAACAGATAAAATCAGAGTCATGATTCTCGCTTACGGTGAAACCGGAACATTTGAGTTCAAAGATGCGCATCTTGCCTCCGTTGTTCCGTTGAGAGTCACATCAGCCCGTCTTACCGGAAAGAACGATGCGCTGAAACTCGGAATCGGAGGAAAAATCTATGCGGAACTGGTCAATCCTGTCACGAAGCTTGCGTATTTCCGGCTGATCGACGGCGTGAATGATCTGCGTCTTCTGCGGGCGATTTACGGTGATCTGCCGCAGGCAGTCCGTTTTTCCGGAGATATTTCCGGAAATGTAAGTTTTGCAAAATAAGGAAACAGGCATCTTATGAATTTCTCGAAAGAACTGACGGTCTTCCTGCTTGGCATTTCATTTGCCGTTTGCGCGGGCGGGTCGGCCGAATCAATTGTCCGCTCAGGAAAAACATTTGTTTATTCTCCGCGTTACCAGTATGCGGACGAGCCGCGGTCCTTTGCCGGAGGACTTCCCGTATTCTACCGGCGGAACCCGGAGGAGTGTTCCATCAACAGCATTCCGCGCGCGGATGAAGAAATCACGGAACTCAGGAAGTTTACTGTCCCCGGCGAGAACTGTAATCTCTATTTCATGATTCATGCACCACGGAAAACAGAAGTGAAGACGATTACATTCGGCAATCTGAAAAATGAGAAGGGAGACGTGATTGACGGAAAGATGTGGGAGGTTTTCTTTGTGGAGCAGGGAATCCGTCTCCGCAAACCGGGAACAAAAGCGTATGAGGTGATTCCTGAACGGATCAAGGAGTTCAACGGGACGGAACTGAATGCCGGAGACAACCTGATCGTGTGGATTCAGGGGAAGCCGGAGTCTGCCGTCCCCGGGACTTACCGGGGAAAGATTGACGTGACATTTCCGGATGGAGTCCGCAGTCTGCCTCTGGAACTGAAGATATTGCCGATTCGAGTTTCTCTGCCGGAGAACATTGATTATCTGATGTATGCGAACATCATCGCCCAAAAAGAGAAACGCGTGCAGTTTGTGCGCGAAATCGCCGATCTCGGGATTACGGGAATCGTACATCACATGGGATTGAACGGAGAACGTGAGGTCAGGGAGTTCTGGGATGCGCTCAATCAGGCGGGAATGAAAACGAGGATCAACGTTCTTGATTACGGACCTGTCCTGATTCACCGCACGATTCATGAGGTGACCGGACGGCCGCCACGCAATCCGAACGCCGCCTGCTATGAGGAGTGCGAGGAACCGCGCGTGATGGCGGGATTCATGAATCGTCTGTCCGATCTTGACCGCTGGATGAAGCTGTATGGCCAGCCGGCCTCCGTATGGCACTATCAGGGATGGGATGAACCCTATCTGACGAGCAAAGTCAAACAGGCTCTCTGGGAAACGACTCTGGTCCGGAAGGCGGGGATCAGAAATACGGCGACCGTTTATGATGCCCGGGGAATTACGGAAATGGGCGCTTACGGACTCCTGACCTCCATCAACGGGACATCAATGAACAATCCTGAACGTTTCAGGGAACTGACTGCGATCGGGCGTATGCTCCGTGTCGGGTTCTGGCTTCTGGGAGCGGGTGCCTACGAGGGAACGCAGGGGGCGGTGGCGCCGAACCGCCATTATGCGGGACTGCTGTTTTTCAAATCCGGTTTCCCTGTGCATGTCTCATGGACCTATAACTGGGAAATGGACGAATTCGGGCAGACCAATGCCTTTGTCTATGCCATGGCATACAAGCGCCCCGCCGCGGATAAAAAAGCGACATGGTCCACTTTGCAGCTGGAAGGACTTCGCGAAGGAATTCTCGACTACAAATTCGCGGCGACTCTGCGCGGGCTGATTGCCGAAGGGAAAAAGCGGAAACTCAAAGAAGCAGAGGAGGCGGAACGGGTGCTGAACTGGATTCTGGAGGAACAGACCGGCTGGAGCGGAACGAGAAAACTGGCATATGATGCAATCTCTTTCCGGACAGTCGATAATGAAATGCTGGAAAATCTGCGTCTTCTGATGGCGAATGAAATCATGAAACTTGAGAGGGTGATCCGATGAAATCTTTTATTTCAATAATATTTGCAGCAGGAATCGGTTTTCTCGGAGCAAAAGAACTGCCGCCGGTTCCTGAACTGAAGCTGCCGACTTGCCGTGTGGCTCCGGTCATCGACGGACGTCTGGATGATCCCGCGTGGAAGACAGCCGCCGTAATTCCGGAGCTGGTTCAGAACAACACGAAATTTCCGAATATGCACCCGACCCGCATTCTGGCGGCATGTGATGCGGAAAATCTGTATGTCGCATTCATCTGCAACGAGCCCGATCTGGAGAATCTGGCAAGGAAAAAGGCGGCAGCGGAATATGACGGTCCCGTGTGGATGGATGACTGCGTGGAGGTCTATCTGGGAAACGCGGAGAATCCGGAAGTCTTTTCTCAATATGTCGTGAACTGGGCAGGAGGGCGCTATGACGGCATTGTTTTTCCGGGCAGAGTCGGCAAGCCGATGCGGTTCCATGATCTGCAGTGGAAAAGTGCGGTCTCCCGCAATAAAAATGAGTGGATCGTTGAGTTTGCCATCCCTTTTTATAATGCGGATATCAAGCCTTCCGCAAAATCCTTCCGGATCAACTTTTTTCGTGAAAAATATCATTCTCCCGGTGAAATGCTGGCATGGAGCCGGACTTATGAACGAATCTTTGCCATTCCCTCGCGTTTCGGCATAATGCATAAAACAGCCGAGGCAGATGATCTGCCGGGGATTACAAGTGTGAAATGGCCGGATTCAATATTGGGACCGTCGGCTGAAGCTGTCGTTTCGTTGCATTCCCCTGAAGCATGGGCAGGGGAACTGATTGCCGCCTATGCCGTGGGTGATACTCCGCCGATAGAGTTTTTCAACCGGAAAATCTCTCTTGGAAAAAATGAGAACGTTACCGCAAAGTGTCCTCTCGCCAGAAATCCGGAAGTGGATAAGGCGGCGTTTCTGATCGGGTTCCGGAAAGATGAAAAGACTTTCTGGCGCAAACACCGGACATTGGAACTGCTGGATAATTTCAAAATGGAAAAATCTCCGTCAATCGTCGCTGCCGGAGAAAAATCCGTTGCCGCGGCTGTGTTTCGGGATGCATCAACAGGCGGCTGTCTCGATTGGAAGATTCTTGATGCGGCAGGAAAAGTTCTCAGAAAACAGCGTCTGGCGCCGCGGGCACGCTTATTTTTTACTCTGCCGACAGACGAACTGTCCCCCGGAAACTATAGATTGATCGTGGAAACGCCATCCGGCAGAGCGGAGCGCCCGTTCACCGTAATTTCCGGCTGGTAAAAGTGAATGGTTTGCAGAGCATATCCGCTCTGCAAGCCGTTTGAACCTGAAATAATTACCGGACAATGACTCCAAACCGTTTTGCCAGTTCGACAGCCTGGAACATATTCACGACGGCACCTTTGAGTTCACCGGCTTCCAGGGAGGTGATGATGCCGGAAATCCGGCAGGTGGTGAGATCAATTCCTTTCAATGAGGTGCGATAGAAATTCGCCTTATCGAAGCGGACTTCGTGAACCGAAGTGTTCTTCAGCCTGCAGGCGGTCAGGAAAACTTCCGAAAAATCACTCTGCAATGCGGTAAAATGATCCGCCTTGACTTCATTGAAGTTGGCATAGCTGAAGTTGCTGTCTGCAATCTTCACATGAAAGAGACGCGCTTCGTTGAAGTTCGCCCCGATGCCCTTGACTGCCTGAATCTCTGTGCGGCAGAAACAGGAACTGCTGAAATCACAGTTGGACAGTTCACAGGACCGGAAGACCGTATCTGTAAAATTTCCTCCGGAAAAGGAACTGTGTATCATGCGGCAGTTTTCAAAAATTACATGTTCAAACGAAATTCTGCTCAAATCTTCTTCCTGAAGGCAGATGCCGCTGAGACGCCGGTAAGCGATGATGTCATCTTCCTCTCTGCATTCTTTTGCGAGAACCGGAAAATCATTGCATTCCTCCAGATGGTTGCCGATTACCGGTTTTATAATATCCTCTTGCATGATAACGCATTCCGTTTTCCGGTAACATACAGGAAAACAGGGGGAGTTCAAGATATAAAAAAAGAAAATGCGAAATATGCGTCCACTAATTTCTTTTTGTGCAATGGAATAAGACGGCAAACTTGTTTGCCGGG